>NZ_JBPZSK010000001.1:0-994033 GCF_052038115.1 Bacillus sp. GB_SG_008
GTGAAACAGCTCGCTAGTGTGTTAACTCCACTGACGTTAATCGTCCGTTAGGTCGAAACGTTAGAAACCCCCACTTCCAGCTTTGCTAAGTGGGGGAGTATTCATCTAACGATATAAGCCCGTACGTATTAAGGAATTTCTTGCTCTTGAATAATTGTCTCGGTTTCGGTTGAGGAATCACCGTTTCCAAAGAGGTAGAAAGAAAGGCCTCCAAGAACAACGAGAAATAAAAAGAGTATAATAAGTAATGGTTCTTCGCTTCCTATGCTGTCGCTGGGATAGTAGATTTTCTATCTTTTCGAGTTGTTGTTCTACATGTTCTAGTCGTTTGTCTGTACTCATATATATTCCCCCTTTCGTATGATAAAACCTTATGCATACCTTGAGGATTGTTATTCCATCTGCCCTAGTGTTTTTTCTGTGTTCATACATATTCTTCCTTTATTATGTATGCAAAACCTTATGCATATAGAAAGGATAAGTAGGATGTTTGAAGGAAAGAAGGAATTTTAACATGTTTCTTGAAATTTAATGAGGTAAAGGATTAGACATAGTGGGGGAAATGTATGAAAAGATGGGGAATTGAATTACTGCTTTTCTGTGTCGTTATCATATGGGGAATCAATTATACAATCGGAAAATACGGTCTTGTAGAATTAACAGCAATCCAATTTACAGCAATGCGCATGGTTACTGCTGCACCGCTGTTATTATTGTTGGCGTTTTACATAGAAAAATCGCTTTATATTGCATGGAAAGATGTTGTCAGGCTTATTTTCGTTAGTATGGTGGGGATCACGCTGTATCAAACGCTGTTCATGGAGACGATTCAACATACGTCTGCAACTAATGCGTCACTATTAATTTCGATTTCTCCCATTTTTACAACGATGTTTGCCGTATTCTTGAAAGAAGAACAGCTTTCAGCACGTAAACTCATTGGATCGGTCATTGCGTGTATAGGAGCAGCACTTGTATTACTTGCGGGGCATTCACTTGTGGACTCTTTTTATGGCAATGCAATTGGACTCATTACTTCGATTTGCTGGGGATTGTATCCTGTCTTAGCAGGGCCGCTTATGAAGAGATATTCAGCCCTGCGCGTAACGGCCTGGTCAGCAGCAATTGGTGCAGTACCGCTTGTAGTATTAAGCGGTTGGCGAATTGTTCAGCTGCCTTTTGAGATTCAGCACGGCAGTACATGGTTTTCGTTATTATATTCGATTTTTTTCGTTACTGTATTTGGGCTTGTTATGTGGTACGTTGGGATTCAAAAAATTGGTGCATCTCATACGATGGTGTATATGTACGTTACACCGTTTGTAGCAGTTTTATTTGCGGCAATATGGGCGAGAGAGCAGCTATCTTTACAACAAATGATAGGTGGAATTGTTATTTTTGTTGGTTTGTGGCTTGTAAAATCTAAAAAAGCTAATCAAACATTACTCGTAAAAGAAAATATATCAAAATAAGAAAGCAGATCAAATCTGCTTTCTTATTTTTTTATTTTAGGTAAGAAAATAAGATACAAAATAGCTGTAATAAATGGAATCCAGTTGAGAAAAGGTAAGCGGAAAAAGCTAATAAGAATCATACCTGTGAGAAGAACGCTGAGGACCGCATAAAAAATACTATGCTTAGGTGTGTACCAATATAATGTTAAGCCAACAAGAGCTGGGATAACAAAATGAATAAGAGCGATTAAAAAGAAGAGCAATGGAAGTCCCTCCTTTACCGTGTACTTATATATTATATCCATATTTTGTAAGGTTGATAGCTGATTTTTTAGAAATCGTCAAAAATGTTTGCAAATAGGAAAGAGGCTTACGAAATGAATCGTAGGCCTCTTTTATATGTAAGCATGTGCTATCACAAGAAAACGTGGGCTTTGTCGGTGAGTACTTGTTTTCTTGCAATAACAACATACTTATTCACATGATTTAGGATATTTCAAAGTAAAGTCGGGTTTAAGCGATTGGACCGCCAAGTTTTACAATTGTTTCAGAAACGTTATCAAATTTCTTGAAGTTTTCTTTAAACTTATTCGCAAGCTCAGTTGCTTTTGCTTTGTAAGCTTCTTTATCAGTCCATGTTTGTTCTGGCATTAATACTTCATCAGGTACACCAGGAACATGAAGTGGTACTTCAAGACCAAAGATATCATGTTTCGCTGTTTCAGCGCTATCTAACTCGCCGTTTAATGCAGCTTGCACCATTGCGCGTGTATGACCTAAGTTCATACGTTTTCCAACACCGTATTCGCCGCCAGTCCAGCCAGTGTTCACTAAGAATACTTTAGCATCGTGCTTCTCGACTTTTTCTCCAAGCATTTCTGCATAGCGAGATGCATCAAGCGGTAAGAATGGAGAACCGAAGCATGTTGAGAATGTTGCTTGCGGTGAAGTAATACCGCGCTCAGTTCCTGCTAATTTACTCGTGTAACCACTTAAGAAATGGTACATAGCTTGCTCTTTCGTTAATTTGCTGATTGGAGGCAATACGCCAAATGCATCAGCAGTTAAGAAAATGATTGTATTTGGATGACCTGCAACGCTAGGTAATACGATGTTATCAATTGCATCAATTGGATAAGCTGCACGTGTATTTTCTGTTAATGCAGTGTCATCATAATTTGCAATGCGTGTATGATCATCAAGCACAACGTTTTCTAAAACAGAGCCGAATTTAATCGCATCAAAGATTTGTGGCTCTTTCTCGCGAGATAAGTTCACACATTTTGCATAGCAACCGCCTTCAATATTGAATACGCCGTTATCAGACCAACCATGCTCGTCATCACCAATTAATTTGCGGTTTGGATCAGCAGATAATGTTGTTTTACCTGTTCCAGATAAACCGAAGAATAAAGCAACATCGCCTTCTTCACCTACGTTTGCAGAGCAGTGCATAGAAAAAATATCTTGTTCTGGAAGTAAGTAGTTCATGATAGAGAAGATTGATTTTTTCATTTCACCAGCGTATTCTGTACCGCCGATTAACACGATACGCTTTTCAAATGAAACGATAATAAATGTTTCTGAGTTCGTGCCGTCGATTTCTGGATCTGCTTTAAAGTTTGGTGCAGATACAATTGTGAACTGTGAATCATGATTTTTTAATTCTTCCTCAGTTGGACGAATGAATAATTGATGTGCGAATAAGTTATGCCATGCATATTCATTAATAACTTGAAGAGGAAGACGATAGTTGCGGTCTGCTCCTGCAAATCCTTTGAATACGAATAGTTCTTCTTTTTCTTTTAAGTATTCTAATACTTTTGTATATAATTTATTAAAATGCTCTTCAGAAATCGGTTGGTTTACCGAACCCCAAGCGATTTTATCCGTAACAGATGCTTCGTCTACAATAAATTTATCTTTCGGAGAACGTCCTGTATATTTTCCTGTTGAAACAGAAACAGCGCCAGTAGAAGTTAATCGTCCTTCTTTTCTCATTAATACTTTTTCAGTTAATTGTGGAACGCTCAATTGAACCTGTGCATTGCTTCCGTTTAATAACTCATGTAATCCAATTTGGACATTCACAGTACTCATATTTATTTACCATCCTTTGTTTGATTTATGAATATTCCTCGTAATTCCCACTAAAAGTATAACACAATGATATAAATAATGTATACTATTTATTTATTTTTGTTTGTGTTATTATATTATTTTTTTCCATAAATTTCTGCCGTTAAAAACTTATAGGAATATGTGTATATGGATTGACAAATGAAAAGCATTTCTTTAGTATAGTTGAGGACGGATACTCTCTTATCCCGAGCTGGCGGAGGGACAGGCCCGATGAAGCCCGGCAACCTCACTTGTATGTACGACAAGCGCAAGTGAATAGGTGCTTAAACCTGTGCGAGATGTAATGTCTCGAGCGATAAGAGCGAAGGGCAAAAAGCAGTATGCAAGTAGCGAATACAACCTTTCCTCTATATATAGGAAAGGTTTTTCTTTTGCGCTTGTGGGAGAATACATGAATGTCGCAGTTTGTGGCAAATTAAGGATGAGTTCCGTACAATATATACATTTACTGTCGGGAGGTTTACCACATGACAAAAAAACGTCATCTGTTCACATCTGAGTCTGTAACTGAAGGACATCCAGATAAAATTAGTGACCAAATTTCTGATTCAATTTTAGATGCAATCTTAGCAAAAGATGCAAACGCACGTGTAGCTTGTGAAACAACAGTAACAACTGGTTTAGTATTGGTAGCGGGAGAAATTACGACTTCTACTTATGTAGATATTCCAAAAATCGTTCGTGAAACAATTAAAGGAATTGGTTATACTCGTGCAAAATACGGTTTCGATTCAGAAACTTGTGCAGTTTTAACATCTATCGATGAGCAGTCTGCTGACATCGCAATGGGTGTTGACAAAGCGTTAGAAGCACGCGAAGGTCAAATGACTGACGAAGAGATCGAAGCAATCGGTGCAGGCGACCAAGGTTTAATGTTTGGTTTCGCATGTAATGAAACAAAAGAATTAATGCCACTTCCAATCTCTCTTGCTCATAAATTAGCTCGTCGTTTAACTGAAGTTCGTAAAGATGATACATTACCATACTTACGTCCAGACGGTAAAACACAAGTAACAGTTGAGTATGATGAAAACGGTAAACCAGTTCGCGTTGATACAATTGTAATCTCTACGCAACATCACCCAGAGATTTCTTGGGAACAAATCGATCGCAACTTAAAAGAATTCGTAATTAAACCAGTTGTACCAGCTGAATTAATCGATGAAGAAACAAAATTCTTCATTAACCCAACTGGCCGCTTCGTTATCGGTGGACCACAAGGGGATGCTGGTTTAACAGGTCGTAAAATTATCGTAGATACTTACGGTGGATACGCTCGTCACGGCGGCGGTGCATTCTCTGGTAAGGATGCAACAAAAGTTGACCGTTCTGCAGCATACGCAGCTCGTTACGTTGCGAAAAACATCGTAGCAGCAGGTCTTGCTGACAAAGCAGAAGTACAACTTGCATACGCAATCGGCGTAGCGAAACCAGTATCTATCTCTGTTGATACATTCGGCACTGGAAAAGTATCTGAAGAAGTATTAGTAGAACTAATTCGCAGCAACTTCGATCTTCGTCCAGCTGGTATCATCAAAATGTTAGACTTACGTCGCCCAATTTACAAACAAACAGCAGCATACGGCCACTTCGGACGTACTGATGTAGATCTTTCTTGGGAGCGTACAGACAAAGCTGAAGCTTTAAAAGAGCAAGCTGGTCTATAATATAGGAAGAAAAAAGCTTTGCGCACACGCGCAAGGCTTTTTTTATTTAATTACTTTCCTGTTTTTCTAACTTTCCAACGCAGGAAGTACAATACACTTCTCCGCCCAGCTCAATATATTTCTGAATATTTGTTATACCGCTTGGCGGATATTGCATGTAAATCCAAGAACGTTCGTGTACCGCAATTTCCTTTCCGCATGATGTACACGCGGTTGATTTTTTACCGAACATCAATTATTGCCCCCTCTGTGAACGGGATTTTCCAAAGCAGTATGCACTACAAAGTAAAAAGATTGTGGCACATCCAAAACCACCGATGGCTGCGTAAGGCACAGCGTCTTTTAGTACCATGCCGGCGCTAATGGAAGCGACGAAAAGTAAAATAAATAAGGTCGTTAATTTTTTCATTGTATCCATATTCATTTCCTCCCTTTTGAAAATCCCTATATTTCTATTATAAGGAAAAATACGGAAGCGAGATGTTTTTTCTATAAAAATGTGTGACAGGCCGCACATTTTTTTGTTGCTGCATCATATATGATAAAATTTAGATAGTTCAGAAGAAGGAGCGAATGACAATGAGCGTCACAGAACATAAAAAACAAGCACCGGCACAGGTTCGTTGTAAAATCATAACGATTTCGGATACACGTACAGAAGAAACAGATAAAAGCGGCCAGTTATTAAAAGAGTTATTAATAGAAGCAAATCATCAAGTAACAGCTTATGAAATTGTGAAAGATGATAAAGAAAGCATTCAGCAAGCTGTGTTAACAGGCTGCCAACAAGAAGATGTAGATGTTGTGTTAACAAACGGCGGTACAGGAATTACAAAACGTGATGTTACAATCGAAGCAGTTGAAGCGTTGCTTGATAAAGAAATTGTAGGCTTTGGAGAACTATTTCGGATGATTAGCTATTTAGAAGATATCGGAAGCGCGGCGATGTTAAGCAGGGCAATTGGCGGGACAATTGGACGGAAAGTTGTCTTTTCTATGCCAGGATCAACAGGTGCGGTTCGCCTTGCGATGAAGAAATTAATTTTACCAGAGCTTGGACACATTACATTTGAGTTGCATCGCCAGTGAAAATTGCAGGAATTGTATTAGCCGGCGGACAGTCCAGTCGTTTTGGAGAACCGAAAGCATTAGTAACTTGGTGCGGAAAAACATTTATTGAACATAGTATAGAAGCATTGAAAGAAGTTGTTACAGACATTGTTGTGATTAGCCATCCAGCGATTACAAATGAGCTCTCGCATATACTGCATGTACCAGTTGTAGAAGATATTGCGCTGTATAAAGGAAACGGTCCGCTTGCCGGTTTAGTAACAGGCATGGAATTTGTAGATGCAGATTGGTATATTGTTGCACCGTGTGACACACCAAATATTTCGAAAGCATGGGCGATGACATTCATCGAACGAGCAGACGAAACATATGAAGCAATTGTTCCACTAGTTGAAGGACGGAAGCAACCACTTTTAGCGCTATATCATCACAAGGTAAAAGAAAAAATAGAACAGTTATTAAAGGAAGGTAAGAGAAGTATGCAAGGGCTATTATCTCAGTGTAATGTCCAGTATGTGACAGCGGAAGAATCGCAGCTGTCGAAAGAGTTATTTCTTAATGTGAATACAAAAGAAGAATATAGCCAATTACAGAATAGGAAGTGAATGGGGAAGGGGAGAAGCTATCATGGAGAACGAATTACTGAAAATATTTGATAACCATAGAAATCCAATTGGGGTAGCAACTCGCGAAGAAGTACATAAACTTGGGCATTGGCATGAGACGTTTCATTGCTGGTTTATAAGTAGAGAAAACGGAGTAGATTATATTCATTTTCAAATTCGTAGTGAGACAAAAAAGGACTATCCGAATCTGTTAGACATTACAGCTGCTGGACATATTTTGGCACATGAAACAGTATATGATGGAATCCGAGAGGTGAAGGAAGAAGTAGGAATCGATGTCTCGTTTGATGAACTCGTGTCATTAGGTATTATCGATGATTGTGGTGCAATAGATGATTTTATTGATAAAGAATTAGCTCACGTTTTTTTATATGAAAATAAAAAACCAATGGATGAATATAAGCTGCAAATAGAAGAAGTATCAGGCATTGTTAAAGCTGAATTTAACAGTTTTTCTGAACTTTGGTTAGGAGAAATGGATGAAATTACAGTGGAAGGATTCGAAATGAATGAAGCTGGGGAAAAAGTTTTAATCCATAAGACCGTAGATAAAAGTAAATTTGTTCAGCATGAACATTCGTATTATGAGAGCATTATAAGGTTGATGAGAGAGAATATGAAATCGTTAGGGAGTACTGAAGCGTAAAGCGAATGACCAAATAATTTTTGTATGGATAGGAGGTTTTTTGTTAACCTCCTGCCCGTGTTTATAGTAGTTAAATCATCAAGCCCATAATAAGAGTATTATAATAAACACCATTTATATACGTATCTTGTTGTAATAATCCTTCTTCTTTAAAGCCAACTTTCTTATATAATTCTATTGCTTTAGCATTATCTTCTCTCGTTACGAGATGTATTCTCTTCGTAGTCCCATTTAATTTTGCCCACTCGATAAGCTCGTCCATCAGTATTCTACCTAAACCGAATCCGCAGTGCTCTTCCGCAATTACGATTCCTAGTGTTCCTACATGTTTCGTTCTAGCTTTTGGGCTAGAGGTAATGGATGCGATGCTTATGATTTCATCATCCATTGTTGCCAGTAAGATGATGGAACTATTATCTGCTCCAGTAGATTCTATGAATTTTTCATAATCATGTAAAGACATACTGAACTCATTTTTCCCGAATGAAAGAAAATCAGTTTCGCCGCCGACTACATTATAAAAATCAATCATAGATTGAGCGTCTTCTTGTAAAGCTTCTCTTATAATTACTTCTTTTCCGTTTCTTAAACGTATGTTTTTCATATCTCTCAACTTCTTTCGAATTAGTTACATTAATCATAATATTAATTTGAAAAATTTAATAGCTGTAATTGAGTCTCGGAAATAATTATGAAGCTTGTTTTGGGATGCTATAAAATTCCTTAAGTTTTATAGGAAATATAAAAAGAAGAGGACTCCTCCTCTTCTTTTTAAATAGTTGGTCTGTTATTCACGTTAAGACATACACATAAAGTTTCTAATTTGTGAATATCGATAGCTTACTTTTCGGCGGCGTCCTCCTTGCCAAATATATCCGACTACCCCGTTTTGTCTAACTTCAGTTGGATAAAACCAAAAATCTCTTCCAAAAGGTCCTGGTGTTCTTAAACCAATAAATCCCCATCTCCCTAAACAATTACACATCGCTGATCGTATTTGAAACGTTTGTATAGGAGAAGAAAATGCTGCTGGTGCTGCTGGTGCTTGTGCCGGTGGTGGGGTTGTTGGAGCATCTTCAGCATCGTCGGGACGATAGACATCATCGTCGATTTCCCTTGTATCCTCGGATGGTTGATAACTCGGATGTTGATAACCTGGATGTTGATAATACTGCTGTTGATTATAATTTACATACGGAAAGTACGTTGGCTGGTTATTCATGAAAAAATCACCTCATTTTTTTTAATGCGCACTTAAAATATGAGTATGTTGTGTGATTCTTATATGAAGCTTATTTATAGCCCAATTTATTCTTAGCAGTACGAATTATATGAACAAAATAGATTTTTTTTAGTGGTAAAGAAACAATTATGAAGTTGATTCCTATACATCTTTAGTTCTATATGATTAGAATAGAATATATTTACAATTATAACATTTGGTGGATGGTGAAGGGGGGGATTCCATTTTATACTAATAGTGTGCCGCCCTTCCTAAGAGACAGCGCACGCCCGGTGATTGGCTAATGGGAACATTCTCATTTTGCCAGTGCCGGTTTTTTGTTAGATAATGATAATAATAGATTTTTTGAGGGAGGGATCATTTTGAAAAAGATAGATTTTACTTCTATGAGAGAACAAGTAGCTAGTTTTTATATTTATTCTATTTCTTTTCTTGGTTTGATTGCTGTTATCATTTCTTTATTTTTAAGTAAAATGCCTTCTCATCTTATACTGCTTTTGTTATTAATTATGTTTATGGGGATTACTGAGTATTTTCCTATCCGTATTTGGAGAGGGGGAATCACACTCAGTCTTACGCTCATTTATACAATGAATTGGCAGTTTGGGATACATATAACTGTTATTTCTTGTGTATGTGCGATGTTATGTATCCATTTGCTTCGCCGCTTACCTATGCAAAGGACAGTATTTAATTGTGCACAGCTTGCTCTTAGTATCGTATTAGCAGAATGGCTTTCCAGTGAATGTTTCTCTCTTTTTATTTCTGGGATGAATCTCTCAGTTTTATATGAAAAATTCATAAGCTTGTTTTTATTTAGCGTGTTTCTTTGCCTTTTTAACAGTCTGTTTTACGATCTTTTAATCATACTTCTTCCTCAGCCATATCCGCTAGAAGAGTGGCGTAAAAAAAATATATTAGTACTCTTGAGTGTGAGTATCTGTTTATTTTATTCCTCACTTATACATATTTTAGATTACCGATATCGCGGAGTGATGGATGAAATTATGGTTTTGTTCTTCTTTTTTCCGCTTGTGGCAATCTGTATCATCAGCTCTTTCGTTAGGCAAATACGGGTGGAAAAAGAACGCTTATATAAGCTTTTTTCTATTACGACGGAATTAAGTCGTGGGTTATCTGCCGGAAACTTACAGCAGATGAAACAATCACTGAAAGGATTCCTAGGAATACAGGCATATGTTTTATGGGCAAAAGATGAGGGAACCTGGACACTTTTACTAAAGGATGGGGAAGTTCGTTCTGATATTTCGAATTATTCTGATGTTCATGCGAAGTTTGAAGAAATATCCGAAACGATTGTTGTTACTGATTGGAAAACAGGTATGGCTCCAGGAGATGAAGTGTTTGAAAATGCTATGCGCTCTCTTGTATATTTACCTCTTAAAGTAAATCATGAATTAGTTGGAATGTTTGTGGCAGGGAAAAGCAGAAGTGCAAGTTTTATTACCGAAGATGTACAGACTTTAGCTACGTTTGCCAATCAATTGGGCAGCTTACTTAAAACACGGACACTCGTCTCTGAACAGGAAAAACGAACGATTTTAGAAGAAAGAAATCGAATTGCCCGTGAAATTCATGATGGAATTGCACAAGCATTGGCAGGGGTGATATTCCAAATGGAGTCAGCTCAGAAAAAGTACGCAGATCGACCAAAGGACATGCAGCAAGTGGTAGATACAAGCATAAAAAAATTACGGAAGAGTTTAAGTGAAGTTCGTTATTCTATTTATGCCTTAAAGCCATATCCAACACAAAGGCTAGGGCTAAAACAAGCAATTACAAATAAAATTCAATCCTTAAAAAAAGAATATGATCTAGCCATTACATATCATGAAAGAGGCCGTTCTCGAAAACTTAGTTTTACGAAAGAACGAGTCATCTTTGATACTTTGCAGGAAAGCTTGCAGAACACCGTAAAGCATGCGAAGGCAGACAAAGTTGACATTTTACTAAGTTATCAAAGGGAACATGTACTTTTGAAGGTAAAGGATAATGGAATTGGCTTTTCCCTTTTTGAATCTATGATTAAAGCAAAGCATGAGCCGCATTATGGTATATTACATATGAATGAACAGGCTGAACAGCTAGGGGCTGCCCTTCAGATTGATAGTTCAGCAGGAAAAGGTACAGAAATTACATTGTTAATTCCAGATTCAGAGATGGGGGAGGAGTATCATGATTCGAATATTAGTAGTGGATGATCATACTGTTTTGCGTGATGGAATTCGAAGTATATTGGAGCTCGAATCTGATATGCGAGTAGTTGGAGAAGCTGTTTCCGGGGATGAGGTATTAAAGAAAGTGGAAGAATGCCAACCTGATTGTATCTTAATGGATATCAATTTACCAGGGAAAAATGGTATCGAGGCTACATCACTCGTGAAAGATCAGTATCCGAACTGCCGTATTCTCGTATTAACGATGTATGAACATGATGAATACTTGATGTCTGCTCTTCGGGCAGGTGCAGATGGCTACTTATTAAAGGATTCATCATCCGAGGAAGTGGTGGCGGCAATCCGGATGGTATTACAAGGAGATTCTGTGATTCACCCGCGCATGACTAAAAAGTTGATTACATACCATCAGCAAACGAAATCAGAATCAAATGAAAATGAACTGACAGAGCGTGAAAAAGAAATACTGTTTGAATTGGTCAAAGGTCTTAGCAATAAAGAGATTGCTGAAGCCCTATATATCAGTGATAAAACAGTTAAAATTCACATTAATAAGATTTTCAAAAAACTAAATGTGAAAAGCCGTTCACAAGCAGTCATATATGCCGTTCGAAATCAGCTTGTTCCGTTTTCTTGAATAGACGCGCTTAAAAGAACTGTTCTGCGCCTTACTATACTTAAATAGTAAGGTGCGGAATAGTTCTTTTGTTTTATTTTGGTTTAGAACCAATGGCTATAAAATTACTTCTTCTGTATAATTTCCAGAAAAATCAAAATTTTAGATAATAAGGACAGAAGCATAGTTTACTAGTAGATTAAGAATCTAAAAAAGGAGATATGTTAATGAAAAAAAGAAAAATGAAGGCATTTAAAGTAATGGCCACAGCAGCTATAACATCATTATTCTTTTCATCACTTACAGTTTTTGCAGAAGGTGATGTTACGCCTGCTGAGTCGCAAATGGTTGAAGAAATTGTGGAACAAAGAGGACAATTATTTTTTGATAAGGATAAGATCGAAACAGGTCAAGATGATTCACTATATAAAGACGTTAAAAAAGAAGGTTTGGCTACAGCATATAAACCAAATGATACTGTTCGCTTAATTGTAGAAGTTGAACAACCAACAGAAATTGAGCAAACAGCCAAAAGCAAAAAAGCTTTATATAAACAAAAGCAAGACAAAGTAATCGAACAAATCTCAAAAGAAAAAAATTCTAAATCAAATGCTTCTATTAAAGTGAAGCATCGTTTTTTCGAAGGGTTTAACGGATTCAGTGTAGAAACAGAGTTTCAAAATATTAAAGATATCAAGTCTATTCCAGGGGTTATGAATGTCCATGTTGCTAGAACATACCAGGAAACGATGGGAGCAAGTAAAGAATTAGTACAAGCTCAAAAAGTATGGGAACAATATGGTTATAAAGGTGAAGGATTAGTAGTAGCGGTCGTAGACTCCGGGATTGATTATACGCACAAAGATATGAAACTATCTGACACAGCCAAAGCGAAAGAAAAATGGACTCAAGATAAAGTTAATCAAAAATTTGTTGAGACAGATGTAAACGAAATTTGGTATTCCGATAAAATTCCAACAGGATATGATTGGGCAGACAATGATACCAATGTCATTCCGGGAACAAAAGGCAGCCCGCATGGTACACACGTGGCTGGTACAATTGGAGCAAATGGCGATGAAACGAATGGCGGTGTCGAGGGTATTGCACCAGGTGTTCAACTATTAGCTGAGAAGGTATTTTCTGATAATGGCGGTGGTGCCTATGAGGATGATATTATAGCGGGTATCGAGCATGCCATTACATTGGATGCAGATGTAATAAACATGAGCTTAGGTGCCGATGCAGGCTATGTAGATGAAGAATTTGATCCGATCCAAAAAGCAATTCGAGTTGCGACAGAACAAGGCACCCTTGTTGTAGTGGCAGCTGGTAATTCAGCCTACAGTACGAAAAATAATATCATTCCCTCTTCATTAAGACCATATGCAGAAAATCCTGATATTGGAACAGTTGGTGCACCGGGTGTAAGTCCATATGCGTTATCGGTTGCTTCCTATGAAAATACTAAACTTCATTTAAATGCATTAGCAGATGCAAGTGGTTTTTCGGTGCCGTTCAAAGATCAAACGCAATTTCCAGCATCGTATAATTTTAAAGTCTCTAAGGTTCTTTCACCAGATGTACCTTATGATTTGGTATATGTTGGGGAAGGAAAGAATGCATCAGATTATCCTAAAGGAAAAACTGACTATATTGCAGTAGTTAAACTATTAAATGTATATAGCGATTATTCATCCGCTCAATGGGCAGCTAAGAGAGCTGGAGCAAAGGCAGTTATTATGATACCGCCTACTGTTTTGCCAGATTATCCTACTCTAAAATTAAGTCCAACTGCAGCACCAACGGCCACAACAAGTAAAGCTGCAGGTGAAGCATTACTGAGCAAAATGAATAGTCTGCCAAGCGGTCAATATTTAAGTATGAAATTCGCAGGCGGTGCTTTCGTTGATAACCCAGCAAAAGATAGTATGTCTAGTTTTTCATCGATGGGTACTCCACATACATTAGATTTTAAACCAGAAATTTCTGCCCCTGGTGGAAATATTTATTCTACTATACCAGGTAATGATTATGAAATGATGAGTGGTACATCCATGGCAGCACCTCATGTTGCAGGCGGTTCAGCATTGTTATTGCAGGCCCTTTATCAAAAAGGATTAACCCATTCAGAAGATACAGTTTTAAAAGCAAAACTTGCTTTAATGAATACAGCTAATATTGCCATGGATCCAAGGACCGATGGAGAAGTTCCATATTCACCACGTGTACAAGGGTCAGGTCTAATGCAAATTCAAAATGCCATTAATACACCAGTCATTGTGACAAATAGAAATGCGCCTTTAGAACAAGCGGGAGCGGTTGCTTTAAAGGAAATAGGTCAAAATACAAGTTTCAAATTAAACATGGAAGCATTCGACGCTCCTAAAGGTAAAAATAGTAGTGATGATATTGAATATAAAGTTTATGTAGATGTATTAAAAGATAAGACGGAAATGAAGGAATTTGATTTAGATAGTGATGGGCACTTGGATTTAAAAGAGTATTTAACATTAACTAGTGAACGTATTAATGGTGCGACAGTCACTGTCAATGATAATACAGTTACAGAAACAGAAGGAGCATTAGTTAAAATCAAACCAGGTCAAACAAAAATGCTGACTGTTAATGTAACTTTACCAGATTCCTTAAAGAAAAATAGTTTTGTAGAAGGATTTGTTCGTCTCGTTCCGGTTGCTAAAGACCAGGATAAAGCAGTTCCTTTAACTGTTCCATATATGGGCTTCTATGGGAACTGGGATGAACCACGAAATATCGACGCACCTGCATGGGAGAAGGATGCGTTTGTAGGATATACGGCCCTTTGGGATGAGAATTCAGAAAGATATCCATTAGGATATAACCCATATACTGGAAGGTTTAGTCCTAACCATATTGCATTCTCGAAAAACTATATACTCGATGGTATCTATCCGTCATTCCAAGCCTTACGTAATTTAGACAAAGTTGAAATGTATATTGAAGATCAATCTGGAAATCTCATTAAAAATTTAGGCGACTTTAGTGAATATACTGGTACTCCATGGAAATTTAGAAAAAATATAATGTCATATGGGGATACAAAGTATGACGGATATAAATGGGATATGAAAGACTCATCCGGACAATATGTGCCTGATGGTGTTTATCAATATGTTATCAAAACAACATTAGATTATCCAAACGCAAAGCCACAGATTGTTAAAATGCCAATTACGGTAGATTCCATCGCTCCGACCGTTTCAGATATTACAGTAACGCCAAAGAACGGAAAATATGAAATTTCCTTCAATCCGCAAGACAATGCAAGTGACTTTAATTCTGCTGTTGTATGGGTGAATGGACAACATTATTCATTAGGTCTTGAGCAAAAATCTTTCTTAGTCAATACAGAACCGAAAAGTATTATTATTCTAGCCATTGATTATGCAGGAAATCAATCGTACAAAGTTTGGGGAGATCCGAGCTATATTAAATATACTATGGCTGTTCAAACGATCCATATAACTCCGACTGCAAATATTAACAAAAGCAAACCTGCAAATATTAGTGCCTGGGCTTATGCTAGAGTAGACTGGACGATTAATGTTAAAGATGCAAGCGGAAAGATAGTCGATTCGTTTGAAGTGAAAAATGAACATACACTGAAAACACAATGGGTACCTAATGCGGATCTTCCAAATGGAACGTATACGATCTCAGCTGATGTGGCTACAAAAGACGGTTTTAAAGTTACAACAGAACCTAAGCAAGTCACGGTTCGTCAACAATCATAGAGAAAACTCGCCGATTGGCGAGCCCCTAAGAGCGAGGACAGAGGTGTAGTTACGATAGGAAAGGTATATACTTTCCTATCGGCGAATAAAGTGAAACTTCCATCAGTGGTGGGCTTCATCCCCCACTAATGGAAAGCTCACCCAATCGAGTTATCCTCAACCTATCTTCTTCGTTTTCTCTAAATCTAGAGGGGGATCTTACTGTCCGTGAATAGCGGGATAAACTCGCTAACATGACTAAATAAAGACCCAAGTGAGGATTATTCTCTTGGGTCTTTTCTTGTTTGTCGCGTTGTGCCATTACAAAAAGGACATACTACTTCTACTTTTTCATTTTCTTTTCAATCATAAAGTAGTTCTTTTGTACTATACGGTATAGAACTAATACCTATAAAAAATATTCCTTTTTGATAATTTTCAGAAAAGTTTAAATTTATTAAGATAAGGAAGTAGAATCGTAGTCTAATAGCTTCGGAAATTTATGTTATACAATGACTACAAATAAAAACAAATGATGGGGGAACTTGTATGAAGAGAGGGAAATTTGGGAGGGTTCTTACAGGAACGTTAGTTGCTGGTATGCTATTGTCACAAGGTATTCCGTATAACGTATTGGCAGAAAGCGCGGTTGAACTGAAGCCAGTTGATAATGCGGAACAGGTGTTGACGAATCTGTCTCCAGAACAAAGACAAGCGTTGGAACAGTTAGATACAAATTCTAATTTTACGATTTCACCTGATATTGATTCGAATAGTCCTGAATTAGTCAACGTTATCGTAGAATTCAATCAGGCTCCAGCGAAAATTGAAGTGATGAAACAAGCGGCGAAAGGTAAGAAAATAGCTTCTACTACTGCGCAAGCAAAAGTGGATGAAGAACATAAAGTGTTTAAGCAACATGTCGAATCCTTGAAATCGAAAAAGGATGCTGGCACGTACGATACGCAAAAAATGAAGGTTACACGTGAATACAAGAACGCGATCAACGGTGTAGCGATGACTTTACCTGGCGTGGCGGTGCAGGATTTAATTCAATCCGGAGTAGTAAAACGTGTCTTTAAAGATTACGAGGTAAAAGTAGAACCTCCGGTAGAAACGAAAGAAACAAAGGAAACAATTCAGCCAAAAATGGCGGACAGCATTCCGCAAATTGGCGTGGACAAGCTCCATGCAGAAAACATTACAGGTAAAGGGATTAAGGTTGGTGTTCTTGATACAGGTATTGACTATAATCATCCTGATTTAAAAGGCGCTTATAAAGGCGGATATGATTTTATAGATAACGATGCAGATCCGATGGAAACAACATACGAGGATTGGATAAAAGCTGGTAAACCGGAATATCCTGGCTTAGTGTACTACACAGAGCATGGTACGCATGTAGCGGGGACGATTGCAGCCCAAAAGAAAAACAATGCGGATTATGCGGTGAAAGGTGTAGCACCTGATGTAGATTTATATGCTTACAGAGTATTAGGCCCTTGGGGCGGAGGAAATACAGCGGGAATCCTTGCTGGAATAGATAAAGCAATTACAGATGGTATGGACGTTATCAATATGTCGCTAGGTGCACAGAAGAACGATCCGTTATATGCTACTTCGGTTGCGACAAATAACGCCATGCTTTCAGGTGTGGTAACAGTTGTTGCCGCAGGTAACGCTGGACCGAACGAAAAAACACTCGGTTCTCCGGGATCGGCAGCTCTTGGCATTTCAGTAGGGGCAAGCGATGTTTCTATGTCCATCCCTACATTCAGCGCAAGTGCAGCGAGCGAAAAGTTTGAAAATATGCAGTTATTAGGTAAAGATTTCCCTGATAAGTTAGAAGATTTCCAAGGACAATCCTTACCAATTGTATTTGCGGGACTTGGTAAACCAGCTGATTTTACAGGGAAAGATTTAAACGGAAAAATTGCGTTAATTCAGCGCGGAGAAATTACGTTTGATGAAAAAATCAAAAACGCTAAAAAGGCCGGAGCAAAAGCTGTTATTGTGTATAACAATGTCGACGGACAAATACCTGCCTACTTAGGTGAGGGAGTAGGGCTTATTCCATCTTTCCGCCTGTCAAAAGCGGATGGTGAACGGTTAAAGGGACTAGGCGAAGCATCTTTCAAATTTGAAACGCTGAGCAATACAAAAACGGAAGGCGATCACTTAGCTGATTTTAGCTCACGTGGGCCGGTAAACGGAAACTATGATATTAAGCCAGATGTAGTCGCTCCTGGGGTGTCAATTTTCTCTACCGCACCGGAATACATCAATGATCCGCAGGACGGCGTGAATTACAGCAATGCGTATATACGCCTATCAGGAACATCCATGGCGACTCCTCACGTGACAGGTACAGCAGCGTTGATTTTGCAGGAGCACCCGGAATATACACCATTTGATGTAAAAGCAGCTCTTATGAATACATCTGATGATTTGAACGGGAAGTATTCTGTATACGAAGTAGGTGCGGGGCGCATTGACGCATATCAAGCTGTTCATACAGACACATCCATCAAAGTATTAGATAAAACAAAAAATGTAGAGAACGGAAATGTTGTTGAAATTGACGAACAAACGGGTTCTATCGTGTTCGGCAGACATGTTAAGCAAGATGATAAACCAATTGAAGCGAGCAAAAAAGTAGCTATTCAAAACCACAGCAAGGAAGAAAAATCCTTTAACGTGGAAGTGGAGTATCACGGCGAGCGTAAAGGTATTCAAGATGCGGTGAAGAACGGTGTACAAGTTGAGGTACCTGCATCCATTACAGTGGCAAGCGGACAAGCGCAGGAGCTGGAGCCAAAAATTACGATCCCTTCTAGCGCAGCGAAAGGTAGATATGAAGGATATATCCATGTGACGAATGCGAACAATCCGGCCGAAACGTATCAAATTCCATTCGCTGTCATGGTAACGGAAAAGGGATTTGAATATGTAAAAACGACTTCACCATCCGTAACAAATAATACACCTTTCTGGCTATATTTAGCCCCCCCTGTGGTTCACGGAATAATGAAGCTGAATAGCCCAATGAAAACAATCGATGTGCTTGTTAAGGATAGTAAAACAGGGAAAGCTGTAGGTTTTGTAGGAACAGCGAACACTAGTAAATTACTGACAGACGTAGAAACTTTTCTTATGGGAGCATTCAACGGTACTGTCTATCCATTTACAAATGATCCTTCCAAGCCGATTGGTGATGTTCCTGTAAAGCTTCCAGCAGGCGATTATATACTGGAAATGATTGCGCACGATGAGGAAGGGAAATCATATGTTGCAGATAATCCGCTTATCGTGGACAATACAGCACCGGAAGTGAACATGGATAAAAAACCGGGTGTAATTGAGGTTAATGACTCCATGTTTACAGTAGAGGATGGACAAAAAGCGGTATGGCTGCATGGAACAGCTAAAGATTCCACAGTGGATCTATTGAAATCAAAAGGTTTAAACTATGATCAGTCTTCCAACAGCATGGCTTACTCTGTAAACCCTACGTTCATAGATGATGGGTATTTTCCGATCCAAGCGAATGGAGATGTAAAATTCGGAATTGAGGAAAGTGATATTGCAACAAAACCGTTACAATTGAAGTTGACTACGTTTGATATTGCAACGGCATTTGATACACAAAAATATGTCTTCGTAAAAGAAGGTACGGAATATACGACTTCTAGTTACGATAAGAAAGATGTGAAAGTTGGGGATAATGTTACAATGACACTCAGTCTCAATAATGTGAAGCAGCTTGTATCCGGGGAATTCCAAGTAGAGTTCACGAAAGATTTGTTTAAGTTTGAGAATGTGAAACTGAACAATGCGGCAAACGAGTACGCGAAGGAAAGAGGCTTAGAAGTATCAGTGCAAGAACCTGTGATAACAGAAGGAACTTACAAGAATACGGTGAAAGCCGGCGCTTCTATGACAGGAAATGGATTCAGCGGTATGGACGGAGATATGCCTTTCCTTGATGTAACGTTCAAATTAGTAAGTGATGCATATTTCGATGTTGCTACTCTATTTAATGTAAAGCAGGCGTCTTATATGAAAGCAGGACAAACAGCAGCTACTGCCATTCCTTATTTCAGCACGGAAAGTTTTAACATCATCCCAACGCATACAAGAGTGCAGGGTTCCATCTTACCGGAAGCATTTTGGAGTGAGGGAAGTGGCTTGAGAAAAGCGGATTATACAAAAATCGGTGCTCAAGTATATGCGATGTCCCCAAAAGGTAAAAAATATCAGGGAACAATTGATAATAAAGGAAACTACACTATTCTTGGTATCCCAGCTTCTAATGAAGCATACACAGTTGTTGTCGATGTTCCGGGACATCTCAAAGCGATGAAGAAATTCATTCCTGGATATTCTGTAAACGGTGAGATGCGCGGGCAACATATTAGATTAGGGGTTAAAAACCTTGCAGGGGACGTGAATGGTGATAGATTGATTGATATTCGCGATATGCAAAGTGTAGTTGAGGCATACGGCAAGAAGGATGCATCCATCTTGCCGCAAGACATCAATCAAGACGGTGTTGTAGACGAGACAGATGTCCGCTTCATTGAGAAAAACTTTTTGCAAAAAGAAGTCGGCGTTCCAGAAGCGGTTAAGCCAAAAGAAACAATCGGCAAAAAAGGTCTGGCAGACTTCCTACGTCAAATCGGTTTAGAGCCAAAATCAAAGTAATAAAGTAAAACTTTCATAAGTGGGGGATTTTCTTCATCCCTCACTTATGATTTCTTACTTAATCTAATGATAGATTTTATCCACCATATTTTTACACGAAGTGAGATCAATAGCTTTAAAGGTTACTTCTTTTGTTTGATTTTCAGAATGGCATCTTAGTTTACTAGTTTCACGGATTGTTTGTAAAACAATTATATGAGGAAAAGGAGATGCGCTATGAAGAGAAGAAAAAAAGGGAAGCTTCTTATAGGAACGTTAGCTGTAGGCATGTTATTGTCACAAGGTATTCCGTATAACGTATTGGCAGAAAGTCCGGTTAACTTGAATGCAGTTGATAATGCGGAACAGGTGTTGACGAATTTGTCTGCAGAACAAAGACAAGCGTTGGAACAGTTAGATGTAAAGCCTAATTTTACGATTTCTCCTGACATTGATTCGAATAGCCCTGAGTTAGTCAACGTTATCGTAGAATTCAATCAGGCTCCAGCAAAAATTGAAGAGATGAAACAAGCGGCGAAAGGAAAGAAAATATCTTCTTCTGCTGCGAGCGCAAAAGTAGATGAAGAACATAAAGTGTTCAAGCAACACGTTGAATCCTTGAAATCGCAGAAAAAAGCCGGCACGTACGATACGCAAAAAATGAAGATCACACGCGAATACAAGAATGCGATTAACGGTGTAGCCATGACTTTACCTGGCGTTGCAGTGGAGGATTTGATTCAATCCGGAGTAGTAAAACGTGTTTTTAAAGATTACGAGGTAAAAGTGGAACCTCCGGTAGAAACAAAAGAAACAATCGATCCGAAAATGGCGGACAGCATCCCGCAAATTGGCGTGGACAAGCTTCATGCAGAAAACATTAAAGGTAAAGGGATCAAAGTCGGCGTTCTTGATACAGGTGTTGACTATAATCATCCTGATTTAAAAGATGCTTATAAAGGCGGATATGATTTCGTAGATAACGATGCAGATCCAATGGAAACAACATACGAGGATTGGATACATGCTGGTAAGCCGGAATCTCCAGGCTATGTATATTACACAAATCATGGTACACATGTAGCAGGAACGATTGCAGCACAAAAGAAAAACAATGTCGATTACGCTGTTACAGGTGTGGCACCTGACGTAGATTTATATGCCTACAGAGTACTAGGACCATGGGGCGGAGGAAATACAGCAGGAATCCTTGCTGGAATAGATAAAGCGATTGCAGATGGTATGGACGTTATCAATATGTCGCTAGGTGCGCAGACTAACGATCCGTTATATGCCACTTCTGTTGCGACAAATAATGCCATGCTTTCAGGTGTGGTGACAGTTGTTGCCGCAGGTAACGCTGGGCCAAATGAAAAAACGCTCGGTTCTCCGGGAGCAGCAGCTCTTGGCATTTCAGTAGGGGCAAGCGATGTTTCTATGTCCATTCCTACATTCAGTGCAAGTGCAGCGAACGAAAAGTTTGAAAACATGCAGTTATTAGCTAAAGATTTTTCTGATAAGTTAGAAGATTTTCAAGGGCAATCCTTACCAATTGTATTTGCGGGACTTGGTAAACCAGCTGATTTTACAGGGAAAGATTTAAACGGAAAAATTGCATTGATTCAGCGCGGAGAAATTACGTTTGATGAAAAAATCAAAAATGCAAAAAATGCTGGAGCAAAAGCTGTTATTGTGTATAACAATGTCGACGGACAAATACCTGCCTATTTAGGTGAGAGTGTAGGTTCCATTCCATCTTTCCGTCTGTCAAAAGCGGATGGTGAACGGTTAAAGGGGCTAGGTGAAGTATCTTTCAAATTCGAAACGCTGAGCAATACAAAAACAGAAGGTGATCACTTAGCTGATTTCAGCTCACGTGGACCGGTAAATGGAAATTATGATATTAAACCGGATGTAGTCGCTCCTGGTGTGTCGATTTTCTCTACTGCACCGGAATACATCAATGATCCGCAGGATGGCATTAATTACAGTAATGCGTATGTACGCTTGTCTGGTACTTCTATGGCGACTCCTCACGTGACAGGTACAGCGGCATTGATCCTGCAGCAGCATCCAGAATACACACCTTTCGATGTAAAAGCGGCTCTTATGAATACATCTGATGATTTGAAAGGGAAGTATTCCGTATACGAAGTGGGTTCAGGACGCATCGATGCGTATCAAGCTGTTCATACGGACACATCCATCAAAGTATGGGACAAAACAAAAAATATCGAGAATGGAAATGTTGTCGAAATTGCCGAACAAACAGGCTCTATTATGTTCGGCAGACATGTTAAGCAAGATGATAAACCAATTGAGGCGAGCACAAAAGTGACTGTTCAAAACAACGGCAAAGAAGAAAAATCCTTTAAAGTAGAAGTGGAGTATCACGGCGAGCGTACAGGTATTCAAGATGCAGTGAAGAACGGTGTAAAAGTTGAGGTGCCTGAATCTCTTACAGTGGCAAGCGGACAATCACAGGAGCTGCAGCCGAAAATTACCATTCCTGCTAGCGCAGCGAAAGGCAGATACGAAGGATATATTCATGTAACGAATGCGAACAATCCAGCCGAAACGTATCAAATTCCATTCGCTGTCATGGTGACGGAAAAAGGGTTTGAATATATAAAAACGACGAAACCATCTGTAACAAATACGACACCCTTCTGGTATTATTTAGAACCTGTGGTTCACGGAATCATGAAGTTGAATAGTCCGATGCAAACAATCGATGTGCTTGTTAAGGACAGTAAAACAGGGAAAGCTGTAGGTTTTATCGGAACAGCGAACACTAGTAAATTACTGACAGACGTAGAAACTTTTCTTATAGGAGCATTCAGCGGTACTGTCTATCCATTTACAAATGATCCTTCCAAGCCGATTGGCGATCTTCCTGTGAAGCTTCCAACAGGCGATTATATATTGGAAATGATTGCGCACGATGAGGAAGGGAAATCATATGTTGCAGATAACCCGCTTATTGTGGACAATACAGCACCGGAAGTAAACATGGACAAAAAACCGGGTGTAATCGAGATTAATGACTCTATGTTTACGGAAGAGGATGGACAAAAAGCAGTATGGCTGCATGGAACAGCTAAAGATTCCACAGTAGATCTATTGAAATCGAAAGGTTTAAACTATGATCAATCGTCTAACCAAATGGGTTACTCTGCAAACTCTCCGTTCATAGATGGATTCTTCCCGATCCAAGCGAATGGAGATGTAAAATTCGGAATTGAGGCAAGTGATATTGCAAAAGGACCTTTAAATTTGACTTTGACTACGTTTGATATGGCAACAGCAATGGGTAAACAACTCTATGTCTTCGTAAAAGAAGGTACGGAATATACGACTTCTAGTTACGATAAGAAAGATGTGAAAGTTGACGATACAGTTACGATGACACTGAGCTTGAATAATGTAAAACAGCTTGTATCCGGGGAATTCCAGGTCGAATTCATGAACGATCTGTTCAAGTTTGAGAACGTGAAACTAAACAATGCGGTGAATCAGTATGCAAAGGAAAAAGGCTTGGAGGTATCGCTGCAAGAACCTGTCGTGAAGGAAGGAACTTACAATAATACGGTGAAAGTTGGCGCATCTATGAAAGGGAATGCATTCAGCGGTATGGACGGAGATATGCCTTTCCTTGATGTCACGTTCAAAGTAGTAAGTGATGCGTATTTCGATAATGTTATTAGATTTGATGTAAAACAGGGATCTTATATGAAAGCGGGACAAACAGCAGCTACTGCCATTCCTTTTTACAATATAGAAAACTTTAATCTTATTCCAACGCATTCGAGAGTGCAGGGTTCTATCGGACCGGAAGCATTTTTGATTGGGAATGAGGGCTCTCAGTATTTGAGAAAAGCAGATTATACAAAAATCGGTGCCCAAGTATATGCGATGTCTCCAAAAGGTAAAAAATATCAGGGAACAATTGATAATAAAGGAGCTTACACCATTCATGGTATCCCAGCTTCTAATGAAGCATACACAGTTGTTATTGATGTTCCGGGACATCTCAAAGCGATGAAGAAATTCATTCCTGGATATTCTGTAAATGGTGAGATGCGCGGGCAACATATTAGATTAGGTGTTAAAAATCTTGCAGGGGACGTGAATGGTGACAGATTGATTGATATTCGCGATCTGCAAAGTGTAGTTGAGGCATACGGCAAGAAGGATGCATCTATCGTGCCGCAAGACATTAATCAAGACGGTGTTGTAGACGAGACAGATGTCCGCTTCATTGAGAAAAACTTCTTGCAAAAAGAAGTCGGCGTTCCAGAAGTAGTTAAGCCAAAAGAAACAATCGGTAAAAAAGGTCTGGCAGACTTCCTGCGTCAGATTGGTCTAGAGCCGAAATCAAAGTAATAAAGTGAAACTTCTATTAGTGGAGGATTTTCTTCATCCTCCACTAATGATTTCTCACTTCATCTAATGATAGATTTTATTCACTATATTTTTACACAAAGTGAGGCCAACATCTTTAAAGGTTACTTCTTTTGTTTGATTTTCAGAATGGCATCTTAGTTTACTAGCTTCACGGATTGTTTGTAAAACAATTATATGAGGAAAAGGGGATGCGCTATGAAGAGAAGAAAAAAAGGGAAGCTTCTTATAGGAACGTTAGCTGTAGGCGTGCTATTGTCACAAGGTATTCCGTATAACGTATTGGCAGAAAGCCCGGTTAAATTGAATCCAGTTGATAATGTAGAGCAAGTCTTGACGAACATGTCGGCGGATCAAAGAAAGGCTTTAGAGCAATTAGATGTAAATCCTAACTTTACGATTTCACCTGACATTGATGCTAATAGTCCTGAATTAGTCAAAGTTATCGTGGAATTCAATCAGGCTCCGGCTAAAATTGAAGTGATGAAACAAGCAGCAAAAGGAAAGAAAATAGCTGCTTCTACTGCGCAAGCAAAAGTGGATGAAGAACATAAAGTGTTCAAACAACATGTCGAATCCTTGAAATCGAAGAAGGATGCCGGCACGTACGATACGAAAAAAGTGAAGATCACACACGAATATAAAAATGCGATCAACGGCGTAGCCATGACGTTACCTGGTGTTGCAGTGCAGGAATTGCTGCAATCTGGAGTAGTAAAACGTGTTTTTAAAGATTACGAGATAAAAGTGGAACCTCCGGTAGAAACGCAAAAAGAAATCCAGCCAAAAATGGCGGATAGCATTCCGCAAATTGGCGTGGACAAGCTTCATGCGGAAAATATTACGGGTAAAGGGGTTAAAGTCGGCGTTATTGATACAGGTGTTGACTATAATCATCCTGATTTAAAAGGTGCTTATAAAGGCGGATATGATTTTGTAGATAACGATACAGATCCGATGGAGACGACATATGAGGATTGGATAAAAGCTGGTAAGCCAACAACTCCTGGCTATACCTATTATACAAACCATGGTACACATGTGGCGGGAACGATTGCAGCGCAAAAGAAAAACAATGTCGATTACGCTGTTACAGGTGTGGCACCTGAGGTAGATTTATATGCTTACAGAGTATTGGGACCATGGGGAGCAGGATATACAGAAGGAGTCCTTGCTGGAATAGATAAAGCGATTGAAGATGGCATGGACGTTATCAATATGTCGCTTGGTGCGCAGACTAACGATCCGTTATATGCCACTTCTGTTGCGACAAATAATGCCATGCTTTCAGGTGTAGTAACAGTTGTTGCCGCAGGTAACGCTGGACCGAACGAAAAAACACTCGGTTCTCCGGGAGCAGCAGCTCTTGGCATTTCAGTAGGGGCAAGTGATGTTTCTATGTCCATTCCTACATTCAGCGCAAGTGCAGCGAGCGAAAAGTTTGAAAACATGCAGTTATTAGGTAAAGATTTCCCTGATAAGTTAGAAGATTTCCAAGGACAATCCTTACCAATCGTATTTGCGGGACTTGGTAAACCAGCTGATTTTACCGGGAAAGACCTCAATGGAAAAATTGCGTTAATTCAGCGCGGAGAAATTGCGTTTGATGAAAAAATCAAAAACGCCAAAAAAGCCGGGGCAAAAGCGGTCATCGTGTATAACAATGTCGACGGACAAATACCAGCCTACTTAGGTGAGGGAGTAGGATATATTCCATCTTTCCGCCTATCAAAAGCGGATGGCGAACGGTTAAAGGCGTTAGGTGAAGTATCTTTCAAATTCGAAACGCTGAGCAATACAAAAACAGAAGGTGATCACTTAGCTGATTTCAGCTCACGTGGACCGGTAAATGGAAATTATGATATTAAACCGGATGTAGTCGCTCCTGGTGTGTCGATTTTCTCTACTGCACCGGAATACATCAATGATCCGCAGGATGGCATTAATTACAGTAATGCGTATGTACGATTGTCTGGTACATCCATGGCGACTCCTCACGTGACTGGTACAGCAGCATTAATTTTGCAGCAGAATCCAGAATATACACCATTTGATGTAAAAGCGGCTCTCATGAATACATCTGATGATTTGAATGGGGACTATTCCGTATACGAAGCAGGTGCTGGGCGTATTGATGCATATCAAGCTGTTCATACAGACACATCCATCAAGGTATTAGATAAAACACAAAATGTAGAGAACGGAAATGTTGTCGATATTGATGAACAAACGGGGTCCATTGTGTTCGGCAGATATTATAAGCAAGGTGATAAACCAATTGAAGCGAGCAAAAAAATGGCTGTTCAAAACCACAGTAAGGAAGAAAAGTCATTTAAAGTGGAAGTGGAGTATCACGGCGAGCGTACAGGCATTCAAGATGCAGGGAAGAACGGCGTAAAAGTTGACGTGCCTTCATCTCTTACAGTAGCAAGCGGACAATCACAGGAGCTACAGCCGAAAATCACGGTTCCTTCCAGCGCAGCGGCAGGCAGATATGAAGGATATATTCATGTGACGAATGTGAGCAATCCGACCGAAACGTATCAAATTCCATTCGCTGTCATGGTGACGGAAAAGGGATTTGCCTATATGAAAACGAGCACACCAGCGGTGACAAATAATACGCCTTTCTGGCAATACATGAATCCACTCGTCTTTGGAATCATGAAGTTGAACAGCCCAATGAAAACAATCGATATGGTTGTCAAGGACAGCAAATCGGGGAAAGCCGTAGGATTGACCGGAACGATAGACGCCAGCAACATGATGACAGATAGAGATTATGCTGGAATATTATTCAGTAGCTATGTCTATCCATTTACGAATGATCCTTCTAAGCCAATCGGAGATGTTCCTGTGAAACTTCCAGAAGGAGACTATACAATTGAAATGATCGGGCATGATGAGGAAGGAAAATCATATGTGGTAGGCAATACGATGATCGTAGATAATACAGCACCGGAAGTAAACATGGATAAAAAACCGGGGGTAATCGAGATTAATGACTCCATGTTTACAGTAGAGGATGGACAAAAAGCGGTATGGCTGCATGGAACAGCTAAAGATTCCACAGTAGATGTATTAAAATCGAAAGGCTTAAACTATGATCAATCTTCCAACGCAATGGCTTACTATGCAGATGATTCTGGATTTATAAGTGGATTCTTTCCGATACAAGCAAACGGAGATGTAAAATTCGGTATTGAGGAAAGCGACATTGCAACAAAACCTTTAAATTTGAAGTTGGCTACGTTTGATATGGCAACGGCAATTGGTAGACAAAACTATATCTTCATGAAAGAAGGTACAGAGTATACGACTTCCAGTTACGATAAGAAAGACGTAAAAGTCGGTGATACTGTTACGATGACACTCAGCTTGAATAATGTGAAGCAGCTTGTATCTGGAGAATTCCAGGTAGAGTTCATGAAAGATTTGTTCAAGTTTGAAAATGCGAAACTGAACAATGCGGCAAATCAGTATGCAAAGGAAAAGGGCTTGGAGGTATCGCTGCAAGAGCCTGTGGTGACGGATGGCGATTACTATAGTACGGTAAAAGTTGGCGCATCTATGACAGGGAATGCATTCAGCGGTATGGACGGAGATCTGCCTTTCCTTGATGTCACGTTCAAAGTCGTACACGATGAATGGTATTTTGGCGATATCTTTATGAAAGTAAAACAGGCATCTTATATGAAAGCGGGACAAACAGCAGCTACTGCCGTTCCTTTTTATAACACGCAAAATGTGAATATCATTTCGAAGCATTCAAGTGTGACAGGCTATATTGGACCGGAAGCATTTTTGACAGCAGGCGGTTATTTGAAACCAGGAGATTATACAAAAATCGGTGCCCAAGTATATGCGCTGTCTCCGAGCGGTAAAAAATATAAGGGAACCATTGATAAAAGAGGAGAATACCGTATCGACGGCATCCCAGCTTCTGGTGAAGTATTCACAGTTGTCGCTGAGGTTCCGGGACACCTCAAATCAATGAAGAAGTTTATTCCAGGATATTCTGTAAACGGTGAACAGCGTGGGCAAAGTTTTAGACTTGCTTCTCTAAAAGGTCTTGCTGGAGACGTAAATGGTGACAGATTGATTGATATTCGCGATATGCAAAGTGTAGTCGATGTATACGGTAAGAAGGATGCATCCATCGTGCCGCAAGACATCAATCAAGATGGTGTCGTAGACGAGACAGATGTCCGGTTCGTTGAGAAAAACTTCTTACAAAAAGAAGTCGGTGTTCCAGAAGCGGTTAAGCCAAAAGAAACAATCGGCAAGAAAGATCTGAAATACTTCCTGAGCCTTATCGGTCTAGAGCCGAAGAAATAAATATAAAAGAAGGTGTCTCAAGAGTGACTGTTGATAAAAGAGGAGAAATTTCATCTTCTGCAAATATCGATAGTCGCTCTTGAATAACACTGAAGATTCTTTATTAAGAACTTGAAGAGAACAAGCTATTTGATTTGGTTTTACTTCATATGGACTTATCGGTTTTTAAATAATTTAAAAATTATAAAAATAGGGGGATTATTAAAATGAGTCTTAAGAAAAAACTTGGTATGGGTGTTGCATCTGCAGTTCTTGGTTTATCTTTAATTGGAGGCGGAACGTTTGCGTACTTCAGTGATAAAGAAGTATCAGAAAACACGTTTGCGGCTGGTACTTTAGATTTGAACATTGACCCGCAAGTTATCATCGATGTTGACAACATTAAACCAGGTGACCAAATAGAGCGCGATTTCCACTTAATCAATAACGGTACTTTGAAAATTAAGGATGTTCATCTTCTTACTGACTACGCTGTAACAGATGCAAAAGGTGATAACGGAGATGCTGATTTCGGTGATCACATCAAAGTGGAGTTCTTATGGAACATAGACAAGAACACAGTTCCTGTATGGGAAACTACTTTGTCTGAATTGAAAAAGGCTACTGCTGATGGTAACGTTCCTGATCTTGTACAAAAAGGTGTCGTAAACTGGGAAGGAAATGGACTTGCTCCAGGCAGTGATGACACGTTCTATGTGAAATTCACATTTGTAGATAATGGAGAAGATCAAAACGTATTCCAAGGAGATTCATTGAAATTGAACTGGACGTTCGATGCGGCTCAAACAAAAGGTAAAGAAAAATAAGTTCAAATTTTATTTGTAAAAATGCAAGACAAAGAGAGGTCCTACTATGAAGTAGGACCTCTTTTCCTATATTTTGTACAATATAGAAGTTTCACTTTAAGCTAGCATTTCCGCTTTTCGATTTTGAATGACATCTTCATAATGCATCACGAGGTCACTGAAAATTTCATCCCAGCTTTGTGTTAAAGCATAGTTTCTACTTTGTTGACCCATGTATTCGCGTTGCTCTTTCTGATCAAGCAATGTGTAAATAGGAGATAAAAAAGATTCCGTTTGTTTCGGCTTACAAAGAAATCCTGTTGTTCCGTGCGTAATAATGCTTTTCACACCACCTGAGTTTGCGCCAATCACTGGTGTGCCACATGCGAGGGATTCTAAGACGACATTTCCGAATGTTTCTGTTGAAGAAGGGAATACCATAACATCTGAACAAGCATATGCTTCAGCTAACTCTTCTCCTTTTAAATAGCCAGTAAATGTTATGTTTTCTGTCTTTGTTTCTTTTACTTCACTAGCGAGAGGGCCATCACCCACAATTAGCCAATGAATATCGTTTTTTCGTTCTTTCGTTGTTTTTTGGATTAATGCCAGCAATGTTTCTATATCTTTTTCAGGAGCTAAACGTCCAACGTAAGAGAGGATATATGGTGATGTAATGTTATATTTTTTTCGAAATACGTCCTGATTATAATGAGGATGGAATAAATTACAGTCTACCCCGCGGCTCCATAAGTATAAGTCTTGGAAGCCTTTTTTCTGTAATTGATGCATTGTTTCAAACGAAGGTACGAACGTTTTTTGCAGGGAGCTATGAAACCATTTTAAATAGTTCCATAACATATTGGAGAAGAATTCAATTTTATAATATTGTAAATACGCATCAAAATCTGTGTGATAGGAACCGACAAGAGGGATGTTTAGTTTTTTGGCGTAATACATGCCGCAAAGTCCCATATTAAATGGTGTTGCGACATGTATTATATCTGGTTGAAATTGAAAGAGTTCTTTTTTGATGAAACGTGGATTTGGAAAGGCAAATCGGCACTCTGGATACAAGAGTTTAAGTGGAATACTTTTTATTTTATTGACGTTGGTAACAAAGTTATCTTCCGTTGTATGCTGCGGTGCAAATACTGAGTAAGAGATATTTTGCTTTTGCAAATACTGTGTAAAGCGATCGAGTGTTTTCGCAACGCCGTTCACTTGCGGTGCAAACGTATCTGTAAAGATGGCAATTTTCATCAAATCCCCTCCTTCTTCTATCCCGCTATTAACAGGAAGTAAGACCCCCACCTCAAGGTTCAGAAGTTTCACTTTATCCCGCACTAACGGGCAGTAAGCCCTCACCAAAATTCAGAGAAAGCGAAGAAGCTAGGTGGGGGATAACTGCCCATAAGAGCCCGATTGGTTCAACTAACCATCATTGAGGGATGAAGAACCCCCTCAATGATGGAAGTTTCACTTTATATGAAAAGTGGAATGAATTGATAATAAGAAACAATGCTGGACATTGTTCCGAGGCACATGCCAACAAGTACATCAGATGGATAGTGCAGGCCAAGATAAATGCGTGAAATGCCCACGCTAATCGCTATTGGAAGCAGCAAGAATGTCATACTTGGTTCATATAATAAAAAAGGAATAATAACAGAAAAGATAGCAGTCGTGTGTCCAGATGGAAAAGAATGGTCTACTAATGGATTTGTTGGATACTTTGCATTAAGAATTGTTAAATAAGGCCGTTTTCTTGGATAAAACTTTTTTAGAATTTGCACAGGTATATGGCTAATCGCAAGGGAAATAGCACTTGCAATTGATGCATTGTGTAAAGAGCCAGTTGTGAAAAAAAGTAAGAATAGAACGAGGGAAATTGTAACGGTAGCACCGCCCATATGTGTAATGGTTCGAAAAAAGATGTTTAATGTTTTGCGTTCAAAATAGCGATTAATTCCTTTGAAGATGTAGCACTCTATTTTATATAAGGAGTTGCTGGAACGAGTTTTCATGAAAATTCTCCTCCTCACTACATATATATTTAAAGATTTACTTTTATTTTAATAAGATTTTATTGAGGAAATAATAAGGTTTTGTAAAGAAAACGTAGAATTTTACAAAGAAAAAGCTGCCTGTATAGTGGCAGCTAAAAAATTATTTTGTTTGTAAACTTTTATAATATTGTCCTTTTTCGACGTATTGACGACGGATGCGAGCCATATCTTTACAGTCTTCATCCGTTAACTCACGAATAACTTTGGCAGGGCGACCGAATGCAAGTGTATTTGGCGGGATTTTCTTTCCTTGTGGTACTAAACTGCCGGCACCAATAAACGCACCTTCACCAATTTCAGCTCCGTCTAAAATAATGGACCCCATGCCGATTAAAGCGTCTTTTTTCACTGTACAGCTATGTAAAATAACTTGATGTCCAATTGTTACATCGTCTTCTAAAATAAGCGGGTATGCTGGGCTTTGATGAAGTGTACATTGATCTTGTACATTGACCCGGTCTCCGATAATGGTTGGAGAAACATCTCCGCGAATGACAGTGTTAAACCAAATGCTTGATTCTTCACCAATTGTGACATCACCTGTAATTGTGACATAGTCAGCGATAAACGCGCTATTAGCAATTTTCGGATTTTTGTCTTTGTAGGGATAAATCATATAAGTAATCTTCCTCTCCTAGAAACTAATATTAGTGTAGCAAATTGTGAAGCAAAGTGAAACGGAGGAGTTTTATGTGGAATTATGAAGCAGAAGAGGCGAAAGCTGTTATCGTTATGGTACATGGTGCGATGGAGCATCATGGTCGTTACGAGGCACTTGCAGAAATGTGGCGCTATATTGGTTTTCATGTTGTGATGGGTGATTTACCAGCGCACGGAACAACTTCAAGAAATAGAGGACATATTACTTCATTTGATGAATACATAGAAGAAGTAAAGGCATGGATTAAAGAAGCGAGAAAATATTACTTGCCTATTTTCCTATATGGACATAGTATGGGGGGCTTAACGGTCATTCGTGTGCTGCAAGAAACGAAAATGGATGTGCAAGGAGTAATTTTAACTTCACCGTGTTTAGGGGTCGTATCGACGCCTAAAGTACCGCTTCGTACCATTGTAAAAGTGCTGAATGTTATTGCGCCGAAAATGCAGTTTCAGTCAACTATTACAGTTGAAATGGCAACGCGTAATCATGAAATTCGTGATGCGATGGAAAATGATTCATTGTTCTTGCGCAAAGTATCAGTTCGTTGGTATAGTGAGTTAATTAAAGCTGTAGAAGTCGCCCATGAAAAACGCGATGAATTTCCAGATGTACCACTCTTGCTAATGCAGGCATGTGAGGATAAACTTGTAGATAAAACACGTGTCCGCAAATGGTTTGATAGTCTGAAAATTAGTGACAAAGCATACAAGGAATGGCCAAATTGTTATCATGAGCTATTTAATGAGTATGAAAAAGATGACGTTTTCGCATATGCAAAATCATTTGTAGAAACACATTTAATTCAGAAAGACAAATAAACAGATGAAATTCGTAATACATTTAGAACATGTTTGACCATATTCATTAGAGGAGATGAAGAAAGAAGTGAAAGTACCGAGTAACCCCATAACGCTCATGGCGAAAGTATACCGAGATGTGTTTCCGGTCGTACACCATGAGCTCGCAAATTGGAAAGAACGCGCCTATCATATTCCAAATGATGAGCTTCATAACCAAGCGTTAGCGAGTATTGAGCATAAAACGTTTCATTGTGAAGGCGGTGGGATTTTAGCACTGCTTGCCCATGAACATCGTGAGGAATGTATTCGATTTATTGTAGCGTATCAAACGATTAGTGATTACTTAGATAATTTATGTGATCGCAGCACATCGCTTGATCCGAATGATTTTGCGGCGCTTCATGAATCGATGCTTGCGGCGCTAACGCCAGGAAGTGAAGGAAGCAATTATTATCGATACCGTGATGATCAAGATGATGGCGGTTATTTAGATGAACTTGTAGAAACGTGTCAGGACGTGCTTACAAAAACGAAGCATTATAACAAGATTGAACCAATTCTTCATGAGCTTGCTTGTTATTACTGTGACTTGCAAATTCATAAACATGTAAAGCTAGAAGAGAGAGAAGAGCGCTTAAAAACGTGGTTTGCAACGCATCGTGAAAATGTACCACCGATGAGTTGGTTTGAATTTTCCGCATGCGCAGGCTCAACGCTCGGTATTTTCTGTCTTGTAGCGTATGCGTTCCACGATGAATTAACAGACGAAGATATTATGAAAATTAAGCAAGGATATTTTCCATATGTACAAGGATTGCATATTTTACTTGATTATTTCATTGACCAAGAAGAAGATCGCATTGGCGGGGATTTAAATTTTTGTAGTTATTATGAGAATAAAGAAGCAACTCTTGAGAGATTGAAACATTTTGTGTTAGAAGCGGAAAAAAGTTTGGAACAATTGCCGCATATGAAGTTTCATCGCCTCATCAGCCGTGGGCTACTTGGTATATATTTATCAGACCAAAAAGTGTCGCAACAAAAAGAAATGCAGCAAATGGCACGGCGTATTGTGAAATATGGGGGTCTTACTTCGCGCTTTTTCTATTGGAATGGGAAGATGTATCGAAAGAAAATGGCGCAGTGATGAAAAAAGCCACGTTTTATACTGTTGTATAAAACGTGGCTTTTTTGCTTCTTTATACGTGCGTACTGCACGTATTTTTGTGGGGTATTCACGTCGAATTTTGTAGAGCGGTCTTTATCCCGCATTAACGGGCAGTAAAGGCTGGAGAAGAGCGGGGAAGAAAACTGCCCGTAAAAGTCAGATTGGTTCAACTAACCATTAGTGAGAAAAGCGTCACTGATGGAAGTTTCACTTTATATTGTGTCGAAGCGCCGATATATAATGAGAAACGGTCGATATATTTCAAAAGCGCCGATATATTGACGAGACGCTTTATCGTTTTTCAATTGCAATAATAAACGGCGGGTTATTTTGTTGGTTCATAAATTCGTACTTCAGTACATGCGCTTCTTTTTGATCCAGCTCTTGTGCAAAATTCACAACAGCATCGCGTTCAACTTGTCCTTCTGGATGTCCGTGATAAATGACGAGAACGATGATTCCTTCCGGTGCCATTACTTCTAATAACTGCTGGATGGCAGAAAGAGTTGAGTTCGGTTTTGTGACGATGCTTTTATCACCGCCAGGAAGATAACCTAAGTTAAAGATAGCTCCTGTTACTTTTCCTTTTGCATCCTCTGGTAATACGTCTGCTAATGTATCGTGGCTATCATGAATAAGAACGGCACGCTCAGCTAGTCCTTTTTCTTTTAGCCGTATTACTGAATTTGTGATTGCCTCTTCTTGAATATCGAAGCCAAATACTTTTCCGTTTTCTCCAACAAGTTCTGCTAAAAAACATGTATCATGACCGTTGCCAAGCGTTGCATCAATGGCATAATCTCCCTCTTTCACTGCTCGCTCTAGCAGTGTGCGTGCAAAAGGTAAGATGCGTTCTAATTTCATACTTCCGTCACCTCATTTGCATATTTGCCTTGCCAACTGCCGCGGCGTACAAATTCAGCATCGATTGCATTTAATACTTCCCACTTGTTCAAGCTCCACATCGGACCGATCATTAAGTCGGGCGGACCGTCACCTGTAATGCGGTGTACGATGACGTCAGATGGAATGATTTCAAGCTGATTAACAACAAGGTTTACGTAATCTTCAAGAGAAAGGAATTCTAATTGTCCTTTTTCATATTGTTTTACCATCGGCGTTCCCTTCAATAAATGAAGCAAATGAATTTTAATACCTTGAATATCAAGCTTTGCGACTTCGCGCGCTGTTTCCATCATCATGTCATAGTCTTCAAGCGGAAGACCGTTAATGATATGTGAACATACGTTAATGTTATGCTTACGAAGTTTATTTACACCTTCTACGTAAGATGGATAATCATGAGCACGGTTAATAAGAAGTGCTGTACGTTCATGCACAGTTTGTAAGCCAAGCTCAACCCAAAGGTACGTCCGTTTATTTAAGTCAGCTAAATATTCGACAACATCGTCTGGTAAGCAGTCTGGACGAGTTGCGATAGAAAGACCGACAACCCCTTCTTCCTTTAAAAGAGGTTCGAATTTTTCTTTTAGCACTTCAACAGGAGCGTGTGTATTCGTATATGCTTGGAAATATGCAATACATTTGCCATCTTTCCATTTTGTATGCATTTTCTCTTTCATTTCATGATATTGCGTAACAACATCATCACGGCGGTCACCAGCAAAATCGCCAGAACCAGCCGCACTACAAAATGTACAGCCGCCGTATGCGACTGTGCCATCACGGTTTGGACAATCGAAGCCAGCATCTAAGGAAACTTTAAAGATTTTCTCGCCAAAATGTCCGCGCAAGTGATAGTTCCATGTATGATAACGTTTATTGTCATTTGAATATGGGAAAGGATTTTGAGCTTTCATATTATGCCTCCTCAATGGTATGAGCAAAAATCATTATAACATACTCATAAGCTTCAGATGGAAGGGATAGACTAATGGAGAAATGAAAGGCAAGGAGGAAACATGATGGCAGAGCGTAGCGCAATTGAACGATGCATGAATGAAGCAGAACAAGCGATGGAATACGCAAAACAACAACTAGAATGTGGCATGAGACAAGAACATTACAATAAGATGAATTATTCAGATGCACAGCTCCAACTGGAAAAAGCTTATACAGAAATTGAAACAATGGAGCACTTTGCAACTGCTGAGCAACGCGATCAATTATATCGTGCTCGTCTTGCAGTTCAACAACTGCGGCATCAAATGATCACTACACCGCACTAATAAGGAGTGAAAGATAAATGGCAAAACGTTCTGATCAAAATAACCCAGAGCAAAAAACGCAAAACGGACATAATGCCGAGTTTTCAAATGAATTAGATCCAGTGGTGCAAGCGAAGCAAAGAAATCGTAAAAAAGGGCAACCACAAAAATCAAAGCAATCAGAGTAAGCCAGGTCGAAGTATGACCTGGTTTTTATTTTTTATCCCGCTATTTCAGGGCAGTGAGATCCCCACCTCAAGATTGAGAGAAAAGCGAAGAAGATAGGTGAGGAATAACTGCGAGCATGTGCCTAATTGGGCGGGCTAACCATCAGTGGAGGATGAAGTAACCCCCATTGATGGAAGTTTCACTTTATTGCATCTTGTATTGTGTCAGGACCCCTATTATTTTTTTGTACTTTTTAAAAGTTAAGGAACATGTCCGATAATTCCACTTGTAACGCCATTACGTATTTTAGGAGGAACTTCAAATGAAACTAAGATCAAGTTTGATTGCACCTATTTTAGCAGCGACAATATTGACTCCAGCATCTGGAAGTGCAGTGATGAATCATTCCAATACATCTAACAAATCAGCTACACATGAAACAGCGGAACATCACCATAAAGGTAACCATGAGAAGGAGCTTACGAATATCATTAATCAATACGCTTCTTCTGATTTGAAAACTAAACTTACACAAGATTTAGCAACACATAAAAACTTAGAGCAACAATTGCACAAAACAGCTGGTTTCCAAAAACAAGAGGCACAAGAGAAGGCACAACGAAAAGCTTTTTACGAAGCTCATAAACAAGAAATTGATTCTATTAAACAACAAGTAAAAGATGGGAAATTAACAAAAGAACAAGCGCATAAGCAATTAGAAGCGATATTTGGAAAACACGAAGATAAAGATCATGATAAAGGTAAAGAACAAGGCGAACGTGGTATTCAAAAAGAATTGAAAGCAGCTGTTCAAAAGAAAGACAAAACAGCTATTAATGCTGCATTAGAAAAATTTGATCAACAATTACAAAATTCTAATCAGAAATTACAACAAGAAATTGATGCTAACAAATAAGATGAATTTGAACAAAAGGGCGGCTGATCTCAGCTGCCTTTTTGTATTGCAGCTCATACACAGAAAAAACAAAGCTCTCGTAAGGAGAGCATATCATTGTTAGAGTGGCTTTTATTTTAAAAGGATAAAATGAAAAAAGCTGAGCTTACATGAGCTCAGCTTTTTTATATTCCGCATGGTAATATGTGGTATATTTAGTTTGGAGAGATATATTGACATTCTTGAGTTTTTATACAACACGACGGAGAAAATAAAGGGAAGGAAATAGAGATGAAAAATACTATAGAGACAAGAACTAATAATGTACAGGAGAAACTCAATGTATTTGGAAGTAAATCTTTTTCACAACCAGTTATTGCCGAAAGTGTCCGTGTGAAAGGTGTTGCATCTTTTCAAAAGGATGTACAAGCTAATGAATTTAGTATAATCGGGGACTGCACAATTCGGGGAAGCTTAATTGCTGAAAGTTTTAGTAATTCTGGTACATGCAAGATTGAAGGGGAATCTCAAATTAACGAAATAAAAAACACCGGTAGTTGTAAATTAGGAAAAATACAGGCAAAACATATACACTCATCGGGTACTTTATCGATAAAGGAAGATGTATGTGCTGAAACACTTACAGTGCAAGGGGCTGTTCGAGTAAATGGAAATTTGCAAGCAAAAAAGATTGAAATAGAATTTATAGCACCTAGTGAATTGCAAAATGTTGAAGGGGATATAATCACATTAGCGCCATCTCGTAAATTTATATCTCTTACAAGTTTTATCCCAGGCATAAAGAAAAGAATTGCTTGTAAAACGATAAAAGGGAACGACATCACTTTAAGTAAAACAGATGTATCAATTGTGTCTGGTCGTCATATAAAAATCGGTCCAGACTGCAATGTAGATGAGGTTAAATATAGCGGTACATTACGTGTAGATCCAAGTGCGAGCGTTGGAAAGATCACACAGTTGTAATGTGACCTTATTACGTGAAGTGAAAATATATATTTTAAAATAACAAGCGGCTCCATATGCTACGTGTTTACATGTAACATATGGAGTCGTTTTTATATCTTACAAAAATGTAAGTTAAATGTAAGTTTAATCAATGGCAGAGGGTGTCCAAAAAGAGCAAAATAGGAACAGGAAAACAAAGTACAGGAGGGTATATATGAAAGCACCAGTTGTAGACGTAAAAAATGTTCAAAAAGTATACGGTAAAAAAGGTGAAAGCCAATCACATGCATTAAAAGGCGTATCATTCTCCATTCAAGAGGGGGAATTTGTTGGGATTATGGGACCATCTGGTTCTGGTAAAACCACTTTATTAAATGTCATTTCAACGTTAGATAAAGCGACGGATGGCATTGTTGAAATTGCAGGTACGGATATTACGAAAATGAAGCAAGGGGAACTATCTGATTTCCGCTCACAAAAACTAGGATTCATTTTCCAAGACTTTAATTTACTAGAGAATCTATCAATCTATGAAAATATTGCCCTGCCGCTTTCTCTGCAAGGCGTTTCTTCTAAAAAGATTGGCCCAAAAGTAGAAAAAGTAGCGGAGATGTTAGGGATTTCAGCAATTCTTCAAAAATACCCTTCAGAAGTTTCGGGTGGGCAAAAACAGCGTTCAGCAGCAGCGCGTGCGCTTGTACATGAACCAGCAATTATTTTAGGGGATGAGCCAACAGGAGCGCTTGATTCGAAAAACGCAACAAGCCTTTTAGATGCGATGACAAACTTAAATGAAGAACAAGGTGTTTCGATCATGATGGTTACACATGATCCGTATAGTGCAAGTTATTGCCGACGTATTTTATTTATTCAAGACGGAGAGTTATATAAAGAAATTCATCGCAAGGGTACACGTGAAGAATTTTATAAAGAAATTTTAGATGTGCTTGCTGATTTAGGCACACAAAAAGCGTAAGAAAGGAGGTTCAAGCATGTTATTTAAGCTTTCTATGTCAGGACTGAAAAGTAAGTTAAAAGACTATATCGTCTTACTTGTTGGTCTTGTTATGTCTATTTCTATTTTTTATATGTTTCAAACGCTTGCAATGAATAAAGCGTTTCTTGAATCGAACTCTGTTATTGCAGCGATTGGGTTTGTCTTTCAAGCTGGTTCATTTTTATTAGCCATTATAACGTTCTTCTATATTTTATATGCAAACTCTTTCTTATTATCTCTTCGCCAAAAAGAGTTCGGGATGTATATGATGTTAGGAGCAAAAAAACATAAGATTACATTGCTTATGTTTATAGAAACAATTGTAATAGGAGCAGCGTCTCTTGTGATCGGGATTGCAGTCGGTGTCGGGCTGGCGCAAGGAGTTGGGCATCTGCTTATGAAGCAGCTTGAGTTTACTGCAGGTGGTTATCATGGATTTTATGTTCCATCGATGACTGTTACGGGTATTTTCTTCTTTGCATTATTTGTGTTATCAGCAATTATGAATAGTATTAAACTATCACGTATTTCAGTATTGCAGCTTGTGCATGCAGATGCGCAAACAGAGCGCGTTGCTGTAAAAGGAAAAATGACTGGTATCGTAGCATTTCTTGCGATTATTTTATTAGCAATCGGCTATGCTTCTATGATTTATATGGACAAGTTACAACAATTTGGTATCATCATTGCGCTCATTACAATAACATCAGGAACGTATATGTTATTTGCTTCTGTTCTTCCGCTTATTATTAAAAAGCTGAAAAGTAATAAAAAACGAAGCGAAAAAGGGCTTAACGCCTTTACATTTGCACAGCTAAACTTCCGTATTAACAGCTTAACGAGAGTACTGGCAACAGTAGCGATGTTAGTAGCACTTGGTGCGGGTGCCATTTCCGGCGGTATGGCTTTTAAAAATAACGTTATGCTTACTGTAGATGGTTTTGCGATTTATGATACAGCCATTCATAATCCAACAGCAGAAGAGAAGAAAATTTTAGACGGTATTACATTCAATGAGAAAAACGAATATCGATATAAAGTTGATGATAAATTTGTTTACTATTTAAAAGAGGATTTAGAAAAAAATCCCCCGTTAGTACATGAAGGTAAAGGGAAAGAAAGCTTTGGTAAATTTAAACGCGTTTCAGGAGAGCTTCCTGTAGGTGCTATTTCTAGCTATGGTCAAGAAAAAGCAGAACAAGTAGTGGCAATTCCAGAAGAATGGGACGAGGCTTTAAGAAATATTCAGCCATTCTACCTATACCGTGACCACACTATGAAAATTGTTGATCAAAAGATGTACAATGAAGTACAAGGAAAAGAAGGAATTTCCTTTATTGGAAAAACAGATGATTTTATAGCACATAAAGATGAATGGAAAAAACTTGATGAATTAGAGTTAGCGAAATATAAAGATGTAAAAGCTGATGATTTAGCAACGAAATATGCGATGTATACAGGGTTTTACAGTATTGCGAGCGGAACCGTATTTATGGGCTTCTTCCTGGGTATTGCGTTCTTAGCAATGATGGCAAGTTGTTTAATGTTTAAGATCCTTTCTGGTGCATCAAAAGATATTACACGTTATAACATGCTTCGTAAAATCGGCGTGCGCCGTGAGCTATTAACGAAGTCCATTTATAAAGAGTTATTCTTAGTGTTCTTATTCCCGGCAATTGTAGGAATTGTACACGTGTTAATTGGGATGAAAATGTTCGGTTTTATTTTACTTGATCCGTACTTCCGGATTTGGCTTCCAATTGTCATTTTCGTAGTCATTTACGCGATTTATTATTTCATTACCGTTCAATTGTATAAAGGGATTGTTTTGCCGAAAGAAGAATAGGATTTGGAAAATACCGAGCATAGGATGCTCGGTATTTTTTATGTTATAACGCATAAATGCTGCTCCTATATTCATTTCTATTATTCTAATTATTAATTCTGTATGAGCAATTTCCATGTTAAAGGTAATTGGATTTTTCCATTGTACAACTATTGGAAATAAAAACATGTAATAATAAATAAAGGAATTCTCTTTATAATGAAATTGAAAAGAAATTATAGGAAGGTTCTGATAATATGTTTACGGTAGGGATTGATGTGAAAAAAACAGAAAAAGAATTAATTATTAAGTGGCAGCTTGCAACGGTCAATATTCCATTGGAAGAAATTATTGAAATTACCGAAGATGATACTTACGGTGGCGAAAAAGCTGATGCAATTCGAATAGGTGCACCATATGGTACAACGAATCGGATTTTAATTAAAACGAAAAAACAAAATTACATATTGTTCACGACTAATATATCTAAAATTTTAAAAGAAATACATTCATGAAAAACAAAAAGGCTATCTGTTCTCGATACTCAGTCGGGGACAGATAGTTTACTTTTTCAAACATAATTACAAGAGGTTATTTGGTATGGAAAAAATAATGATTTGATATACAGAATGGGTAAAAGGAGCAACGGTTTTTAGCTGTCGAAACTTAGCTTGATAGTGCCGTGCTATAATGAAAAAGAAACCAATAGGATGTGAAACGATAATGAAGCAAGCTTTAGTTGTTATTGACATGCAAGAAATCTTTTTTAATGAACCGCAAAATTTTTTGTACGACAAGGAACATGTAGTTGCAAATATAAACGAATTAATCACAAAAGCTCATGAGAAAAATATCCCGGTTATCTTCATTCAACATACGAGCACAGAGGAAACAAATGAAATGTTTGAAGGGAAAGATGGCTGGCAATTACATAAGGGGCTAGTGAAAACTTCTTCAGATAAAGTTATTCAAAAAATGAAATGGGATTCATTCTATCAAACAGAACTATTAAACTACTTAAAAGAGAAAGAAATTGAACAAATTATTTTTGCGGGAGCGCAAACTGAATTTTGTTTAGATACTACAATTCGAGCTGCGTATAGCTTAGGTTATCAAAATAACATTCTTTATAAAAATACACACAGTACGATAACGAGTACAGTATTAGAAGCGCAAACCATTATTAAACATCATGAGAACATTTGGAATAACCGATTTTTAAAGATTGTAGAAGGGGATATAGTGTTATAACTTTGTTAATAACAAAGTTATATGAAGTGGTTCTATAAAAAGCTAGGGAGCATTCAATAAAATGCATGAATGTTACCTTAGCTTTTTTCATAGTACAGTTACTATTTGACTTCGTAAAGATAAAAAGCATTTTCACCAGGAGGATGTATGACACTCACAGTTCGATCCCCTTTTGTAAATATAGTCATTTCCCCTTCACTGGACGCTTTTGTCCACCCTTTCATCTTTATAGCTATCAAAGGTAAAAATGAAGTATATTTCTAATCTTTTCTAAAGTCATATGTTTCATCTGGTACGTGTAACGTATGGCCATTGATAATAACAGTATCTTCACCTTTCCATTCAATATTGGCTTGGTCTTCTTTGTAATTCCAATAAATATTTTTTGTTTTAAATATCTTACGTTTGTTAAAAATAAGTTCACCTCTCACGGCAAAGCTTGTAGTTGCTCCACCATTTGTAATATAGGCATTTAACGTATATGTACCATTTGGAGATTTCACCTCCTGAATCAATTCACCTTTTGGAACACCTTGTAAACTAAAAAACTTCCAATATACAGAACTTGCTCCAATGATAAACATAGAAAGTAATACAATTACTACTTTTCTTTTCGTTTTCTTAATTTCTTTTTGTGCTTTTTTTGTATCCATTTGCTTCTCCCTTAAAAATGGTTATATGTATTGTATACCATTTTATGGATAAATTCCATGTGTGGCTAGGTGCTCTCGCCTAACTACCAAAAGCGGACTTTCTATTAGTGGTAATGAAAAAATACTGATGAAATTTTCACTTTATAGATTTATGCTTTGTACGTGCCTCCCAATAAAATCTCTTAGAGGGTAAGGGATTAAAGCTGGTTTCAATACAAGATTAAACGATTACAAGAAAATATTTTTTATTTTTCTGTCACAAATAGTTAATTTATGGTTTCTTTATAGTGAAAGCGGCTAATAAGGAGGAAGAAACGAGTGGAGGTGAAAGCTTCATTGCTAAATATATATGAACAAGATTCAGTTTCACATATACAGTTTCAAGATGTATTTAAACAATATTATGCTCACGTTGTTAGACAAATTATGCGGATTGTGCGAGATCAAGTAATTGCTGAAGATTTAGCGCAAGAAGTATTTTTGCAATTATATCATACAGAATGGAAACAGATTGAAAGTTTATCAGCATGGCTTGCAAAAGCATCCATTTATGCAGCATATAACTATTTGCGATCTGAAAAAAGGCATCAAGCAAGAATCGAAAAAGAAGCCAATAATAAACAGTCAATTAGCTGTCTGTCATCGGAAGAACAATGTATTCAAAAAGAAGAAATTACTTGTGTACAAAGTACATTAAAAGAAATGGATGAGCGTGAACGTACCCTCTTATTAATGAAGTTTTCGGGATTTCAATATAAAGAAATAGCGGAGGCAACTCATATGGAAGTTTCCTCGGTTGGAACAATGCTAGCAAGAGCAAAGGCAAAATTTCGGAAGATGTATAGAGGGGTAAAGGAGGAGTGACAAATGAAATGCCAAGATATTGGATTTATTCAGGCATATTTAGATGGAGAATTAAACCGCGATGAAAGAAAGCGATATATTCAGCATCTTGACCAATGTAAAGCATGTCAAAAGACGTTAGAAGAAATGAGCAAACTTAATCAATGGGAACAAGTGATATTGGATGATGAGTTCGCAAACTTTAGTCAAGATATTGATATCGATGTTGATAAAGCTTGGGAAACCTTTGAACAAAATATACAAATTCATAAAACGGAAGAAACAAACAGTGAGGAAATTAAAAAGAAGGGAAGATGGGAGAATATGAAGAAATCATCTAAACGTTGGATTGCTGCAACAGCGGCTGCGGCAATTGTGTGTGTGTCTTTAACAGTTCCAGAAGTACGGGCAGGAGCAAGTAACTTGTTATCGATTTTTCGAGTAAAGGATGTGCAACTCGTTCAACTTACTGATTCGGACTTACGTGAAATTGAAGGATGGATCTCTAAAACGGAAGAAGGAGAGAAGTCCATTAAAGGAATTGGGAAAATAGGAATCAAAGATAATGGAAGCAAAAAAGATGCTCATTTTCAGTCGGAACAGCAAGCAAGAGAAGCTGGATATGTTGTTCCAAAAGTGCCAAATGGGTACCGTGTAACGAGTGTGGATGCGAATCCGTCATTTATTATGCAGTTTGAACTTGATACAGAAAAAGCAAATAAATTGTTAAAACAACTACAAAGTAATACTCAGTTTGAAAGTACTTTGAATGGCAAGCAGTTTTCAATCACAGTTCCGGAATCAGTACGTACACAAATAGAAGCTGAGGGCAATCGAACATCAAGCGTTTTTTCTTATAATGTGATTGATGCGCCAAAAATTTCTGTTCCAGAAGGTGTAGATGTTGCGAAATTACAAAAAACAGTTTTAGAGCTTCCGATTATTCCTGGGAATGTGAAAACACAACTTGCAGGTATTCAAGATTGGACACATACATTGCCAATTCCTTATGTAGCAAAAGATGCAAAAGTATCAGAGACAAAGGTTCAAGGAGTAAAGGCCGTTTTATATAGTGCTGAATATGAAAACGTGCTTATTTGGGAGAAAGATGGGAAATTGCATATGATCGAGCAACATAAAGAGCAAGGAAAAGATATGAATGCAAGTGATCTTATTAAACTTGCAAATGAATTAAAATAATGATTGAACAAGAGCGGCTCCGCAAAAAGGGGCGGCTCTGTTCCTGTATAAGGCGGAGGTAAAACATGAACGAAGACTGGATTATACAAACAAAGAATTTAACAAAACAATATAACGGAAAAGGCGGTATCCGCAACATTTCATTAGACGTTCCGCGCGGTACTGTATTCGGGTTTATAGGTCCTAACGGTGCAGGGAAAAGTACGTTTGTGCGAACGATGCTTGGATTGATTCATGCGGATTCTGGAACAGCGCAAATGCTAGGACAGCCGATTGGGACAATTGAATCAAAACGGCGCATTGGCTATTTACCTGAACTGTTTCGCTATCCTGATTGGCTGACTGGTTGGCAGTTACTTGAAACGCATGCGAAATTATGCGATCTGCCTTTTCGAGAGCGGAAAGCAAAAATGAATGAGGTTATTGAAAAAGTAGGTCTAAAGGGAAGGGAGAAAGAAAAAATTCGCGGTTATTCAAAAGGAATGCAGCAGCGTATTGGACTGGCCTGTGCCCTGCTTTCTGATCCGGAATTGATTTTTTTAGATGAGCCAACATCCGCGCTTGATCCAATCGGGCGAAAAGAAGTGCGTCATTTAATGGAAGAGCTTCGGGACCAAGGGAAGACAGTATTTTTAAATAGCCATCTATTAAATGAAATTGAACATCTATGTGATCACGTGGCGATTATTAATAAGGGAGAGCTAATTGTACAAGGAGATTGGCGCTCATTAATGATGATTCAAACAGAAGTTGAAATAACACTTGGCGAAAAGAGCGAATTGTTTTTTAAACAACTGCCTCCGTTTATTAAAAATGTAAGGAAGATAGAAGAACAGCAAAATCGTAAACGTTGGATTATCACGCTGCAACAAGAAGACGACATTCCTAGATTGTTAGAAGCATTTGTATCACTACATATTCCTGTGTATCAGCTAAATCCGGTTCACCCGCATTTGGAAGATGTGTTTATGTACTGGGTGAATAAGAAAGAGGGGACGCAGCATGTGGACAATCGCCAAGTTATCATTTAAAGAAATCCTTTTAAAGCGTATTTTTACCATTACATTATGTATGACTTTTGCCTTTTTAATATTTTATGGAGTGGCCATTCATTACGCCGTCAGTGAAATCATTCCAGGAGAATCTAGTGGTCTTTCGACAGCTCAAGATTTTATGAGCAAGAGTTTCTTTTCTACACAACTTCTTGGGGTGGGGTTATACTTTTCTTCGTTTATCACAGCGTTGCTAGCTATTTTAAGTAGTGTTGGCAGCATTGCCAATGAAATTGAAAGTCATCAAATTGATACATGGTTGACGAGACCGATTTCGCGCTTTTCCTTTTTAATGGGAAAATGGATCGGCTTATGTTGCTTACTGATTGCGTACGCAGCCTTTCTATTTATAAGTATCGTGCTTATTCATCAAACAATGGGAGGGAATACGTTTCATTTAGATTTCACGGCGACGCAGATTATAAAAGCATTGGCTCTTTTTTTAATACAGCCCGTTATTTTAATTAGCATCGCGATATTACTAAGCACACGTATGGCGACATTAAATGCTGGCATTGTGTTAATTATTTTGTACGGAACTGGGTTTATTGGCGGATTTGTTGAGCAAATCGGTACATTGGCACAAAAAACAGCACTTGTAAACATGGGCATAATTGCAAGCCTTTTATTCCCAATTGATACAATGTATCGTAAAATGACAATCTATTTATTTGATTCATCAGACAATCCTTTATCAATAGCCTCACAAGGAGTGTTCGGGAGTGTTTCGACACCGAGTAATATGATGATTGTTTATGCTGTTTTATATGTGTTAGCAGCTATTTTTATAGCGATTCGTACATTTAAATCACGTGATTTATAAGGGGGATAAAACTTCAGTGTATTCTCCCAATGCTGTAAAGCGTGAACTAAAACCCACCTCTTTATGTAGATGTGGGTTTTATATATATTCATTTTAATTTTTCGACATATAAGTCACTGCCGTGCAGAATACACCATGACCGCTACTTGTATCCTCCTTTTGTTTTAAACCTTGCACGTGGCAGGAAAAGCCCCTGACCGTTTCTATGCGTGGCCAGATGCTCTCGCCTGCTTAAAAAAAAGAGGTTTTTATATCGATTTTTTAATTTGTGTTTATATAGTTTACATCTCATTATCAGAATTTCACCAACTATTAATCATTTGCCTTCCTATTCAAAAACGACTACAATTTTACTGTTATTGAAGATCGAAAAAATAATAGAATAGGAGGGAAGGGGTATGCCAAGGAAAGTATGGCTATTAGTAGCCGGGATGATTATTAACGTCACGGGTGCTTCTTTTTTATGGCCTTTTAATACGATTTATTTACATGATCATTTAGGGAAGTCATTATCTGTAGCTGGAATGGTATTAATGATTAACTCTTTAACAGGAGTAATTGGTAATTTACTCGGCGGTGTTTTATTTGATAAATGGGGCGGATATAAGTCCATTTTAGTTGGTATTGTTATTACACTATTCGCGATTTTAGGACTGGTATTCTTCCACGGTTGGCCATTTTATGTTGTTTGGCTTGCGTTAATTGGATTTGGTTCTGGAATGGTCTTCCCGTCGATGTATGCGATGGTCGGAACGGTTTGGCCAGAAGGCGGACGAAGAGCATTTAATGCGATGTATGTAGGGCAAAACGTTGGAATTGCGATTGGAACAGCTTGCGGTGGTTTAGTTGCTTCTTATCGTTTTGATTATATTTTCTTAGCAAATTTTGTTTTATATTTTGTCTTCTTTTTAATTGCGTTTATTGGGTTCCGTGGTATGGAAGATAAGAAAGATAAACGTGTAGAAGGAAAAGAAAAAACGAAAAAAGGTTGGTCACTTACACCGGGATTTAAGGCGCTTCTTATTGTATGTGTAGCATATGCTTTATGCTGGGTTACATATGTACAGTGGCAAGGAGCGATTGCAACGTATATACAGGAGTTGAATATTAGTCTTCGTCAGTATAGTTTATTATGGACGATAAATGGGGCGATGATTGTTTGTGCCCAGCCATTAATAAGTATGATTATTCGAGCGATGAAGCGTTCTTTAAAACAACAGATTATGATCGGGATTGGTATTTTCGCAGTATCCTTCATTATACTGAGTCAAGCGCAGCAATTTACAATGTTCCTTGTCGCAATGGTGACATTAACAATTGGTGAATTATTTGTTTGGCCAGCTATTCCAACGATTGCGAATATCCTTGCGCCAAATGATAAGCTCGGTTTTTATCAAGGTGTTGTAAATAGTGCAGCAACTGTTGGTAAAATGTTTGGACCAGTTGTCGGTGGAGCAATCGTTGATATATATAATATGGAAGTATTGTTCATAGCGATAATGGTAATGCTTGTAGTAGCACTTATCGCAACGAGTATTTATGATAAGAGAGTACGGGTTGAAGAAACAGTAGAAGAAAAAATTGCAGTTTAGTTTGACGGAACATGTAACTTGTTTTAGAATATATTTTAAATAACTCATATGTAATAACAGTGATAAGGAGTAGTAGTAATAGAAGCTGGTTTAGAGAGTTGACGGTCGGTGCAAGTCAATCCATGTTTCGTTATGAACTCGCCTTGGAGTTGCGGTCGTGAAAGAAAGTAGCGATTTGCCGTCTATCCACGTTACGGATCTAAGCGAATGTATGTATGACATTAATTTAGGGTGGTACCGCGGGAATATAACCTCTCGTCCCTTTTCTGGGATGAGGGGTTTTTTGTATTTTTGGCGGTGAAAATATATAGAATTTGAATGGAGGGTGTTTAATGAGCTTCAATCATCAAGAAATTGAGAAGAAGTGGCAAGCGTATTGGGAAGAGAATAAAACATTCCGTACGCCAGATGAAACAGATAAACCGAAATTTTACGCACTAGATATGTTCCCATATCCATCAGGTGCAGGACTGCACGTAGGACATCCAGAAGGATATACAGCAACGGACATTTTATCTCGTATGAAACGTATGCAAGGCTATAACGTACTTCATCCAATGGGATGGGATGCGTTCGGTCTTCCAGCAGAGCAATACGCACTTGATACTGGAAACAGCCCAGCTGAATTTACAGAGAAAAACATTAACACGTTCCGCAACCAAATTAAATCATTAGGTTTCTCTTATGATTGGGATCGTGAAGTAAATACGACAGATCCAGGCTATTACAAATGGACACAATGGATCTTCCTAAAATTATTTGAAAAAGGCTTAGCTTACGTGGATGAAGTACCAGTAAACTGGTGCCCGGCACTTGGTACTGTACTTGCGAACGAAGAAGTAATTGATGGTGTGAGTGAGCGCGGCGGACATCCTGTTGAACGTCGTCCGATGAGACAATGGATGCTTAAGATTACAGCTTATGCAGATCGTTTACTTGAAGACTTAAATGAACTTGATTGGCCAGAAAGCTTAAAAGATATGCAGCGCAACTGGATCGGCCGTTCTGAAGGTGCAGAAGTACACTTCAACATCGACGGTACAGATGAGAAGTTTACAGTGTTTACAACGCGTCCTGATACACTATTTGGTGCAACTTACTGTGTACTTGCTCCAGAGCATGCGCTTGTTGCAGAAATTACAACTGCGGATCAAAAAGAAGCAGTGGAAGCGTACATTGATTCTGTAAAAGCGAAAAGTGATTTAGAGCGTACAGAGCTTGCGAAAGAAAAAACAGGCGTATTCACAGGTGCTTATGCGATTAACCCAGTAAACGGTGAGAAATTACCAATCTGGATCGCTGACTATGTGCTTGCTAGCTACGGAACAGGTGCAGTAATGGCAGTTCCAGCACACGATGAGCGTGATTACGAGTTTGCGCAAACATTCGGGCTTCCAATGAAAGAAGTTGTAGAAGGCGGAGACATTACGAAAGAAGCACATACAGGTGATGGTGCTCACGTTAACTCTGCATTCCTAGATGGATTAAATAAAGAAGAAGCAATTGCGAAAATGATTGAATGGCTTGAAGTAACAAGTGCAGGAAATCAAAAAGTAACATACCGTCTTCGTGACTGGTTATTTAGCCGTCAACGTTACTGGGGTGAGCCGATTCCAATTATCCATTGGGAAGATGGCACAATGTCAGCTGTAAAAGAAGAAGAATTACCATTAATTCTTCCAAAAACAGAGAACATTCGTCCATCTGGTACAGGTGAATCACCACTTGCAAACATTGATGAGTGGGTAAATGTTGTTGATCCAGTGACTGGTAAGAAAGGTCGCCGCGAGACAAACACAATGCCGCAATGGGCAGGCAGCTGCTGGTATTACCTACGTTATATCGATCCGAAAAACAGCGAAGCACTTGCTGATCCAGAAAAAATTAAACAATGGCTTCCAGTCGATATTTACATCGGCGGTGCAGAGCATGCGGTACTTCACTTACTATATGCACGCTTCTGGCATAAAGTATTATACGATGTAGGTGTGGTTCCAACGAAAGAGCCATTCCAACAACTATTTAACCAAGGTATGATTCTAGGTGAAAACAACGAGAAAATGAGTAAATCAAAAGGTAACGTTGTAAACCCTGATGATATCGTAGCAAGCCACGGTGCAGATACACTTCGTCTATACGAAATGTTTATGGGACCATTAGATGCTTCTATTGCTTGGTCTGAAAATGGTCTTGACGGAGCTCGTCGTTTCTTAGATCGCGTATGGCGTCTACTTGTTCAAGATAATGGTGAACTAAGCGAGAAAATTACAGATGCAGCAAACAAAAATCTTGAAAAAGCATATCATCAAACAGTGAAGAAAGTAACAGAAGACTATGCAGAACTTCGCTTTAACACTGCGATTTCTCAAATGATGATGTTTGTAAATGATGCATATAAAGCAGAAACACTTCCAAAAGAATATGTAGAAGGTTTTGTGAAATTGTTAGCACCAGTTGCACCGCACGTAGCGGAAGAGCTTTGGAGCAAGCTTGGACATAACGAAACAATCACATATGTAAGCTGGCCAACATTTGATGAGTCTAAACTTGTAGAAGATGAAGTTGAAATCGTTGTTCAAGTCATGGGCAAAGTACGTGCGAAGCTAACAATGAAAAAAGATGCATCAAAAGAAGAAATGGAACAACTTGCACTTGAGGCAATTAAAGAGCAAATTGAAGGGAAGACAGTTCGTAAAGTAATTGTTGTTCCTGGAAAACTTGTGAATATCGTAGCGAATTAATGGAAAAGAGCACCTATTTAGGTGCTCTTTTTATGTTTTGAACGGGATGGAAGAGCAGAATTTGAGTGCAGACAAACACCTATTTCTCTTTTGGCAATATGATAACATCGACACATTAAATTGTGAGGAAGAGGTGAACGAAATGAATTATAATGAACAACGACAAATGATTAGTCCATCTGGCATGGGTGGAGTTCCTACAACACAAGTAGGATATCCACATGGAGGATATCCTTATGGCTATCATCATGTGGGATATCATCCACATTATCCATATCATCATGTGGGGTATCATCCACATTATCCATATCATCATCATGGCTATCAACATGTTATTTATCATCCTCATCACCATGGTTATCATCACGGCCATCCTTATGTCACGCCATATCAAGGCATGTAAGATTAAACAACTATGGAATAGGGCGTTAGTGCCTTAAAGAAAATCTCCTTCTATGCAAGGAGATTTTTTTATTTGGGAATGATAAAGAAAAAGGGGGTGTATACATATGGGTAAAGGAAGAAGTAACAATACTGGCCAAAGACAGCCTAATTTCGATGCAAATGCTTCGAAAGGAAAGCAACCTCAGATGGGAGATTCGAAGAAGAAATAGAGAAAAGGAGCCATTTAACAGATGGCTCCTTTTCAAATGGAAATCATATATTATTTTTTTGCTTCTTGACGCTGACGCTCAATTTCCGCACGAAGTTGTGGTTCCGGTGCTTCCCATCCTTCAGGCTTTAAAATCTTGCCGTCACCTTCGCGGAAGCGTGGTTTACCGTCTGGGAATAATTTTGCCATGTTTGCATTGTTCACGATCTCAAAACCTTTATCAGGACGTACACCCATTTCTGCAAACGTTCCAAATGCAAAGTAAATTAAGTCAATTAATGCATCGTATTGATCTTCTACTGTATTTGCTTCTAAGAACTCTTCTAGTTCTTCCTGCATAAAGCTTGCACGAATTTTTGCACGCTCTTCTGTTAATTTTGTTGGAGTATCAGCAACAGGGTGACCGAATACTTCATGCATTTTCGCAACAAGTTCATATCCTTTATCTAAACCTTTTTCGTTTGTCATGTTGTTTCATCCTTTCTCGTTCTTTGCCGATTTTTATTGTAACATGATTTACGTTAGGGAGGTCTAAATTCTGTTTTTACAAAAAAGATCCTCTTTCTAATTTAACTTTAGGAAAGAGGATCAAATATTTTACTCAATAACCCCTGAATTTGTTAGATCAACTTCATACTTTACTTTCACAGGAACATCTTTGTACATTTTTTTCCATTCTTTTAATTTATAATGTCTATAGTGTTGTTTAAATCTGGCACCTAAAGCAAGGGGGTCTGTACCAAGAGATTGAAATTTTTTAATTAATTTTACTCCATCTTCATTTAAGCTCTTTTCAACGTCTTTTCGTATTTTTTCTACATTTTTTTTGTTTTCTAGGTTAGTATGCTTTGACAGCTCTTGAATGCGAGCTGTCATTTTTACATGAATGAAAAAGGAAGGCTTGCCGCCCTTTACATATACACGATAAGAAGGCGAAGAACGAATATTGTTAATGATCGTATAGCCTAATTTTGTTTTAAATTCATGTGAATCCATCTGACTTTTCTCGAGCAGCGATTTAAAAAGAAACATATCTTTTTCTTCTACTTTGCCTATATACTTACCTGTTTTGAAAAGAGCCATACTTGTAATTTTAATACTTTTATTTTTCTTTTTTAAAATAGGCATATACGTATCTTGCCCTTCACGATAATATCGAGCAGCCTGAAGGTGTAAATTATCTGTTGGTAATACACCCGTTTTCATATTATGTTCTAACATTTTTTTTATGTAGATTGCTACGTTGGCAGATGTGTTATATTTGCCTGAGAGCAGTTTTTCCCCTTCTCCATTTCCGCCACCTTCAAGGATGCCAACATATAATAAGTTACCGATAGTTACATCGCGAATAAGCGTATCAAGTATACTAGAGAGTCCTTTTTTAGCTAGTTTTTCTGTGAAAAGATTAACGCGCATTTGTCCGCTGACAAGAGGTTGTCCAGATTCTAAAGAAGTTGTTACTTTAATTTGTTTGACTGTATTCCCATACCCTTCAAGCACTTGTACTTTATTCCCTTTTCTTTGAATAGGACAAACGTAAGTCACTTTTACTCTTTTTTTATTTGAGTCTGTATCTGAGGCGACATCAAAAACAGCACCTTGAATGAGGCTAAGATCATCAACAATGTTTTTAGGTACACATGCCGTTGTAAAAAATAAGCATAAACTAAAAAGGAATACTACTTGCTTTTTGATGTTTTCCATTTCTTTTTCACCCACATTATAAGAAATAAAACCGGGATGTACACGTAAACAATCCAAAAACTTGCTTTTGAGACCTGACTAGTAAAATTATTAATATCATGTCGTTCTGTTAGAAATTGTGAAATAATGACGGTTACGAATAATAAGGAAATTAATATGTATTTTTGTTTTACGCGAAATAGTTCATGTAATCCCCTTGTTGCACCCCATAAGGGGAGGATAACACTTGTAATTACAATGAGTGCATAGCCGGAGATAGCAATATATTCTAGACGCTCAATAAAAGGAAGACGAATTACTTGTGTGATGGATAGTTGTGACCAAATTGTTTTTGATAATTGTTTTTCGCTAAAGAACGCAAAAGCAAGAATTGTACTTAGTAAATATAAAAAGTTAGAAAATAAAACAGCATATTGTGCAAATTTATGAGATTTCTCCGGGGTTTTGATAAACGGATATATCATCAAAATAATTTCGAAACTAATCATTGTATAAACAGATGCTTGAGCTGATTTTAAAATATCCCCAAAAGAATGAGAGAATATAGGTAGTAGGTTTGAAAAGTTACTGTATTTCATTGCTAAAAATAACATCATGATATATCCGCATGTAGCGACAACAGAAACAACACAAATACCAGTCATAACTCGAAAGCCAGACGAGATAATGTAATAACAAAGTATGCATAAAAAGATTGTTAATTTCCATGTAGCTGCTGTTGGGAACATCCAAACTTGAACAATTTCTACGTACGTGCGCATAACGGATATGCTAACAAGAAAGAAATATACAAGAAAGATTAGAGTGAAGGCATTTCCTATCCATTTTCCAAATATATTTTGATGCAATGTAATCAGGTTTCCGTTTACACTTTCTAATAAACGGTACAGCATCCACATAAGAATGTGAATGCCCGCACCTGCAATAATCACACCCATCCATGCATCATATCCGGCAGCTTTTGCAATAATACGTGCAAATCCAAGAACACCAACACCGAATTGAGCACTATGGATTAAGAAAAAAACAAAAATGGGAGATACTTTATAGTTTGTTTTAACTGTACTCATATGCTCTCCTCGTTTCTTACTCATCAAAATCTGTCATACGTTTTTGAAACACTTCTTTTACATAACGACCGACATGTTGTGGTCTTGCTTGAACATTGCGTGTATCTATTTTAGATAAGGGCATTCGTATGAGTGAGTCTTTTATCGACTGTTTTCGAAATGGATAAAAAAGCCCGTACGGTTTTCGAAGTGAGGATAATTGAAAAAGTCGCGTTAAAAGAAAGATAAATCCTAGCGAAATTCCTAATAGTCCCCATAATTCTGCAAGTATTAGAAATGGAAAACGAAGTAAACGAATGGCATTGCCCATTTTATAAATCGGTGTAATAAACGATGCAAGCGCAGATAAGGCGACGATAATCAATAAAATATTACTTGTTAATCCCGCTTGTACAGATGCTTGCCCAATAACGATACCGCCTACAATACCGAGTGTTTGTCCAACCTTCATTGGTAAACGTGCCCCTGCTTCACGGAGAAGGTCAATGGCTAACTCTAGAAAAATAGCCTCTATTAAAGGTGGAAATGGCACTTGTGCCCGCGATAAAATCAATGTCTCCAGCAAATCACTTGGAATCAATTCGTAGTGATAACTAAGCGCCGCTACATATAGAGGCGTTGCACAAATTGAAAAAGTAACTGCTAAAAAACGTAATAAACGGGAAAATGTTGCATAAAACCATGACACACTATAATCCTCAGGAGAGATGAAGAAATCCAGTAGAGATACAGGCGCTAATAAAACATTTGGTGAACCATCGACAAATATAGCAATTTTTCCGTCAACGAGCCCGTTGCTCACACGATCAGAGCGTTCTGTATTAATAAAGGTTGGAAAAATAGATGTATCGCCCATTAAATGGGGAATATAATAGCTATCATTAATTTGCTCATATTGAATTTTGTTCAGGAGATCTTCTAAATATGTGATGTTTTCTTCTTCTGCTAAATTACTCAAATACATCATAACGACTTTTGTTTTTGAAAATTCCCCAATCAACATTTCTTTTGTTTTTAGTTCCAGGACTGGTAAACGCTTACGAACAAGATTAATGTTTGTATCGATATCCTCTACAAATCCTTCTTGTGGCCCAATAACTGTTGATTCGTTTAATGGTATACCGGGTAATCTGTATTTCTCAATTGCGATGTTTGCAAGTAGGCATTCAGTATCATGCTCCTGCAGTTGAACAATGGCATGCCCTTTTAAGACCATTTCTTCAATTTTTTTTACGTCACTTGTAATGGTAAGGCCGCTTATTGGAACCATTTCTTTTATTTCTTCTAGTGTTGGCGCAGTATGATGTAATAAAGCAGGCATTAAATAATTTTGTAATCTCATACCATCCATTGACGCACGAAAATACGAAATCCAATAAGGCTTAGCTGGGTCTTCAGAAGTATGATAGCGAACAAAATCGCTTGATTCTTGTAATTTTTGCAGAAGTTCTTGCAGTGAATGAGCTGCTTCATGCTCTGGCTTACTAAAATCGAAAATGCCGTTTTTACTTTGCTTGGAATATTGTTGTTTTGGCTGTTGCTGGTTTGTATCAGCTTGTTGTTGTTTTGGCTGTTGCTGGTTTGTATCAGCTTGTTGTTGTTTTGGCTGTTGCTTATTTGCTTGAGCTTGTTGCTGTTCCGGCTGTTGCTTACTTGCTTGAGCTTGTTGCTGTTCTGGCTGTTGCTTACTTGCTTGAGCTTGTTGCTGTTCCGGTTGTTGCTTGTTTGCTTGAGCTTGTTGCTGTTCCGGCTGTTGCTTATTTGTTTGAGCTTGATGTTGTTTCGGCCGTTGCTTACTTGCTTGAGCTTGTTGCTGTTCCGGCTGTTGTTTACTTGCTTGAGCTTGTTGCTGTTCCGGTTGTTGCTCCGTTTGCTTAGTTTGTTGCGTGCCTTTCATTTGTTCCTTCTTTGTTGTATCTGTACTGTTCTTTTTTCTACTAAACCATTTAAAAAACATATGTATTCCCTCTTTATCCAAATAAGATAACTTTAGTCTGTGGGAATTTTTATATATTATGCACATATTTGTATTTGAAAAAAGCGAAACAAATGGCTGGGCTATGGTAGAAGGAAATCATGCCCTATCGTACGAATAAATATAATTGATTATGGTGTATGCGCGTTCTTGTAACAAAGGATATATTTGCAGCGGCTTTTTTCGCTTTGTCTTCAGTATCACACTTTGTTTGTACTAGTAGAAATGAGAAAAAGTGTTACGTAAGGAGGACGAAATGGTATTATATGTAGAAAAACAAGAATTTAGATTGAAGAAATTCACATTTGAAAACGGTGCGTCAATCCCGATTCAAATTGGTTATGAGACATACGGTACATTAAACCGTGAGAAGTCCAATGCGATTTTAGTATGTCATTATTTTAGTGCAACGAGCCATGCGGCAGGACAGTATACAGAGCATGATTCTCTTCCTGGATGGTGGGATGAATTAATTGGACCAGGAAAAGCAATCGATACAAATAAATATTTTGTTATTTGCACGGACAATTTGTGTAACGTTCAAGTGAAAAATCCGTATGTTGTGACAACCGGGCCAAAGATGATAAATCCAGAAACAGGTGCAGAGTATGGGATGACTTTTCCCGTCTTTACGTTTCTTGATATGGCTCGTATTCAATACGAATTAATACGACATATGGGGATTGCGAGGTTACATACTGTGATTGGGCCATCTGCTGGTGGGATGATTGCTCAGCAATGGGCGGTTCATTACCCGCATATGATGGAGCGAGTGATTGGCGTCATTACAAATCCGCAAAATCCAATAGTGACGGCTGTTAATGTTTTGCAAAATGCAATAGATGCCATTCAATTAGATCCAGCTTGGAATAATGGAAATTACGGAGAGAAGCAGCCCGTGAAAGGACTGCATATGGCCGCTAAAATGATGTTTATAAACGCATTTGATGCGCATTATTATGAGACGACATTTTCGCGGAGCCATACAGAATCTGCACCTTATCAAGATTTCTTTACTTTAACTTCATTTGAAGAAGAAATTCATGAAGTAACATTACAGAATATTGCATTTGTCGATGCAAATTCATGGATGTATACAGCAAAAGCAACGTTATTACATGACATTGCCCGCGGTTTTTCTTCATTAGAAGAAGCGCTTCGACAAGTAGAAGCAAGCGTCCTTATGATTCCTTGTAAGCAAGATATACTACAGCCTTCTCGTTATAATTATGAAATGGTTGAGTTATTGAGGAAGAATAGAAAATTTGCAGAAGTGTATGAGATTGAAAGTATACATGGACATATGGCAGGGGTGTTAGAGACACATTTGTTTGCTAGCAAAGTACATCAATTCATAAATCAGCGAACTTCAAATGTTCTCTAATGAGACTTGGGCACATAGCTTGTTTTCTAGCTATTGCATGCTAAAATTGAGAATGAATCGAAAGAAGGAGGCAGTTCTATGTCCGAAATTAAAACAATTATGGCACAAGAAGTACAAGAGCGTTTAGAAAAAGGGGAAACATTGTTTTTAGTAGATGTGCGTGAAGATGAAGAAGTGGAATACGGAAAAATTCCAGAAGCAGTTCATATTAAAATGGGCGATATTCCGAATAAAGTAGACTTCTTTGATAAAGAAAATGAATACATTTTTATTTGTAGATCAGGTGTGCGCAGTGAAAATGTTTGTCATTATTTAAATGAACTAGGTTATAAAACAGTAAACATGGTTGGCGGCATGATGCAGTATGAAGGCGAAATTAAATAAAGTGAAACTTCCATCAGTGGGATCTCTGCTAGGAATAATTTTTTAAAACTTGAAACGCGTCCGTTTCAAGTTTTTTTCTTTTGCATACAGTGTAGAAAGAAAGAGATATTGTTAAGGAAGGTGGTTTACGGGTGAATCCACTTATTCGAAAAATTAAAATTATAAATAATACAGGACCAATCAATATGGGGAATTGTTATGATCTTTCTCCGTTTATTGCGGTGAAGAGTTTTAGTGGAGCTGGTGGATCAAGCTCTGCTAGATTGTTAAATGGGAAGTTAACGCCAGTTACAGCACCACGAGGTAATACTGAATTTACTCCGGCGGAAATAAGTATAACAGCAGGAGTGTAATAGAAAGGTTGTATAAAAATGGGAGCTTGTATTAAGGAGTTTGTTATTATAAATAATTCTGGGAATATTTTCACAGGAGATAATTTGCGGGATACTTCGTTTGTTGCAACGAAAACATTTACCGGATCAACAGGACCAACATGTATGGATGTTGTAGTCGTTATCGGAAATACAAATGAAGTTTGTCTGAAACCTGGAGACACAATTACAACAACTATTACACGAGGTAGCACCTTGGTAAATGCTGCAAGTAGTAGCGGGATGACAGATACTTTACCGGGAGCTCAGAATAGCAGTGGGATGACCAATGCTTCACAGGGAGCTCTGAATAGCAATGGGATGACCGGTGCTTCACAGGTAGCTCAGAATAGCAGCGGGATGACCGGTGTTTCACAGGGATCTCAGAATAGCAGTGGGATGACCGGTGCTTCACAGGGAGCTCCGAATGTGGAGCGTACAGATTGTATAGTAGAATAAGAAAAAAGCATTCCGATGAAAGGAATGCTTTTCTATTTTTATAAAATATTTATTTCGTGAAAAATTCCCTAATTAAAGTTTCATTTCGTTAGACTCTATCGGTTTTCTTTTTCGATAAATAACATAGCTGCGTCGTAAATATTTCACGGGAACGCTAAAGACATGAACGAGTCTTGTAAATGGCCATGCTGCAAACAGTCCCATTGCTGCAACGATGTGAATTTTAAACCAAATTGGCACCTCCGCCATATACTCGGCTTTAGGTTGGAAAATAAAGAGGCTGCGGAACCACGGGCCAATCGTTGTTCGATAATCAAAACCGCTTGAATCGATATTTAAAAATGTAGAAGAAAGTCCTGCGAGCATTACAATGAGCAACAAGATGAGGGCAATGTAGTCTCCTTTTGTACTTGTTGCGATAATACGTTTTACGGTAAAGCGGCGATACGTTAAAATGAATAATCCAATTATAGAAGCAATACCTGCCGGAAGGCCGAAACCGATTGCCATTATATGATACGTATGTTCAGAAATGCCGAGAGAACTGTAGACGGGTTCGGGGATTAAAATTCCCATGACATGTCCGCCAATTACGAACATAATACCAAAATGAAACAATAAACTTCCGATTCGGAGCATTTTCTTCTCTAATAGTTCACTAGATTTTGATGTCCAGCCAAATTGATCGTAGTTGTATCTAAAAATATGCCCACCAATGAAAATGACTAAAATAATATATGGAAAGAGTACCCATAAAAATTGATCGATCATCTTTGCCGTACTCCTTTCTATTCTATTTCATACTGCCATGCACCAATAGCAGTAAGGATGCATCGGACAATTGGTTCGTACATATTGTTTGCGTCTTTTAATTGTTGATGCAATGCCTCGATATTGCTTGTGTATTTTTTCATAATCGGCTCACTATCTTCTTCCTCTGCATTTGCGAGAAACTCTAACATAAGTGGTAAATAATCAGGCAGTTCTTTATCCGTTACAGCGAAGCCTGCTTTTTGATAGTGTTGTTTTAATTCTAGTAGTTCAATTCCTCGTTCTCGTTGTTCACCGGTATTCATATAAGTGAGATACATATTTGTTTTTTTGCCAAAATCAAATGTATATACATATGATTCAATTAATTCATCGTTTGTTTTTTGCTTTGCTTGTTCGATAAATGTTGTAAGGGTAGTGCGAATTTCCTCATGTTCGATGCTTTGAATATCACTTTGTAAATGAGGAAGTGCTTCTCTCCATCCCTGTTCAGGATAGGAGAGAAGAAAGGAAGAACAAGAAAAAGCAGTTTGTAAACTTTGTTTCATAGTTGTTACCTCCTTTATTTTAAGAGATTGTCATACAAGAGCCGGGGCCGCCAGCAAAGGAAAGACCGCAGCTTCCTTGCTCGTTATAAAGGTCTGCCACTTGCTCACGGTGAGAAGTTGGAATGACGAAACGATCTTTATATTTCGCAATCGCAAGAAGACGGTACATATCTTCAATGTCTTCTTTTGTTAAGCTCAGTTCTGTTAATACATCTTCATTTGGTTCTTTATTTATTTGCAATGCTCTCATATGAGTACGCATGACAGCCATTTTTTTCAATGTAAGACGAATATGAGATTCATCGCCTGCAGTTAATAAGTTTGCTAAATATTGAATCGGAATACGCATATTATCAATAGCAGGGAAAATTTCTTCTGCTTGCCAGTTGCTTCCTTTTCCTTCGACCATGTTCATAATCGGGCTTAAAGGCGGGATGTACCAAACCATTGGCAATGTACGATACTCTGGATGAAGTGGAAGAGCAATTTTCCAATCGATAATCATTTTATAAATAGGTGATTGCTGAGCAGCTTTGATCCATTCTTCCGGAATACCTTGTTTCTTTGCTTCAGCGGCTATTTCTGGATCGTTTGGATCTAGGAATACGTTAAGCTGAGAATGGTATAAGTCTTTTTCATCTTCTACAGATGCTGCTTCTTTTACTTTATCAGCGTCATATAACATAACTCCGATGTAACGAATGCGTCCGACGCATGTTTCCGAACAAATTGTCGGCATACCAGCTTCAATACGCGGGAAACACATCGTACATTTTTCAGCTTTATTCGTTTGCCAGTTGAAATACACTTTTTTGTACGGACAAGAAGAGACACAAAATCTCCAAGCGCGGCATGCGTTTTGATCAACTAGGACAATTCCATCTTCATCGCGCTTATACATAGAGCCAGATGGACAAGAAGATACGCACGGCGGATTGATGCAATGTTCGCAAATACGCGGTAAGTACATCATGAACACATTTTCGAAATCCGTTTTAATTTCTTCTTCCATTTTCTTGACGTTTGGATCTTGTAAGCCTGTTACATGCCCGCCGGCTAAATCATCTTCCCAGTTTGGTCCCCATTCAATTTTATCGATAAATTCACCTGTAATGGCTGATTTTGGACGAGCAACCGGTTGGTGCTTTCGCTGCGGACTGTTTGTTAATGTTTCATAGTCGTAGTTCCAAGGCTCAAAGTAATCATCAATTGTTGGTTGATCTGGGTTATGGAAAATGTTCATGAGACGTTTCATTTTTGAACCGGATTTCAACTGAAGGTCTCCGTTCTTCAGCTCCCAGCCGCCTTTATATCTTTCTTGATCTTCCCATTGTTTTGGATAGCCAATGCCCGGTTTTGTCTCCACGTTGTTAAAGTACATGTATTCAGCACCTGGACGATTCGTCCAGGTGTTTTTGCATGTTACGCTACAAGTGTGGCAGCCGATGCATTTATCAAGATTCATTACCATTCCGACTTGTGCTTTAATCTTCAAGCCAATCTACCTCCTTCAGTTTGCGGATGACGACGTTTAAGTCGCGTTGGTTTCCGGTTGGGCCATAGTAGTTAAAGCCGTAGCTTAATTGACCGTATCCGCCAATCATATGTGTTGGTTTTACGTGAATACGCGTCGGACTATTATGTGTTCCTCCGCGGTTACTTGTTAAATTCGTACCAGGCACGTTAATGTGGCGATCTTGTGCATGATGCATAAAGGCCATTCCCCGCGGCATGCGGTGTGTTACGACAGCACGTGCAACAACGACACCGTTTCGGTTAAAGCATTCAATCCAGTCATTATCAGCAACACCGGCTTCAGCGGCGTCATCTTTATTCATCCATACTGTTGGTCCACCGCGGAACAGTGTTAACATTGGCAGTGCATCAAAGTACATACTATGAATGGACCACTTGTTATGCGGTGTTAAATAGTTCAGCGTAATTTCTTTTCCTTCTACTTCAGGGCGAGATTTACGGAACGGTTTATGCTGTAAAATTGGTTTGAACGTTGCCATTGTTTCGCCAAATTCTTTCATCATGTCGTGATCTAAGTAGAAAGATTGACGCCCTGTTATTGTTCTCCAAGGAATAAGCCGTTCTACGTTTGTTGTAAACGGTGAGTAACGGCGTCCTCCTTTTTCTGAACCACTAAAAGCAGGGGAGGTAATAACCGTTTTTGGCTGTGCTGTAATTTGTTCGAATGTGAAACATTCTTCTTCACGCTCTGCTGCTAAATCACGGAGTTGTAAGTCCGTTTGTTTTTCAAGCGCTTCCCATGCTTTTACTGCCATATGACCGTTTGTTGTTGAAGAAAGGGTTAACACAGCTTCAGCGGCATTGATTGCTTCTGTTATGTCAGGGCATCCTTTCGCGATAGAATCAGCGCGAATTACACCTAATTTACTCTTTAGTTGTTCGTATTCTTTTTCCGCAGACCAAGAGATGCCTTTTGTACCAATCGGTTGTTTTCCAACGTTTGGTCCGAGTGCAGTCATTTTGTCATATAGCGTTTTATAGTCACGTTCTACAACATGAATTTGCGGCATTGTTTTGCCTGGGATTGGCTCACATTCCCCTTTGCTCCAATCTTTAATTTGTCCGAGCGGCTGCGCTAATTCTTGCGGTGTATCGTGAAGAAGCGGCGTTGCAACCACCTCTTTCATTGGCTCAAGGTCTAACTTTTGTGCTAGATCAGAGACTGCTTTTGAAAGGGAGCAGAAAATATCCCAGTCAGAGCGTGCTTCCCACGGTGAACCGATTGCTGGGTTAAATGGATGCACGAACGGATGCATATCTGTACTGCTTAAATCATGCTTTTCATACCATGTGGAAGCAGGAAGAACGATGTCAGAGTATAGTGCTGTTCCAGCCATACGGAAATCTAAATTGATTAGTAGATCTAGCTTTCCTTCAGGTGCTTCTTCATGCCACTTTATTTCCTCTGGTCGTAATGAATCATGATCATCGTTCATTAATCCATTTGTCGTACCTAGTAAATGTTTTAAGAAATATTCGTGTCCTTTACCGGAACTTGAGATTAAATTCGCGCGCCATACGAATAAGTTGCGCGGGAAGTTATTTTTGTTATCCGGGTCTTCAATCGCAAATTTGAGCTCTTTGTCTTTTAGTTTCTGCGCAACATATTTCCCGATTTCCTCTTGGGTTGTTGCGCCACTAGCGACCGCTTCTTTATATAGCTCAATGCCATTCTTTTCGAAAGTTGGATAAGAAGGTAGCCAGCCAAGGCGAGCGGCCAACACATTGTAATCACCATGATGCTGATAACGTGAGTTGCCGACAACTGGCGATGCTAAATGTCCAACAGGTGTATCTTCATAGCGCCACTGATCTGTAACGAAATAGAAGAAGGATGTACCGTTTTGCAGTTTCGGCGGACCTTGCCAATCTTTTGCTGTTGCGATGGTTTGCCAACCTTCTGCTGGGCGTAACTTTTCTTGACCGACATAATGAGCCCAGCCGCCGCCATTTACACCTTGTGCACCAACAAGAAGAACAAGGTTTAACACAGCGCGGTAAATCGTATCAGAGTTAAACCAATGGTTAATACCAGCGCCGACAATAATCATCGAGCGTCCATTTGTATCAACTGCATTTTGAGCAAATTCACGAGCGATTTGAATAATAAGTTCTCGTTTTACACCTGTCATTTTTTCTTGCCATGCTGGCGTAAACGGAACATCTTCATCAAAGCTCTTCGGTTCTTGGCCGCCAAGACCGCGGTCTACGCCGTAGTTTGCTAATGTTAAATCATAGACAGTTGTTACGAAAAGATCTCCGTTTGGTGTTGTAATCTTTTTCACTGGAATGGTACGTTCTAATACTTCATTTCCGTCATCAGAAAAGTACGGAATTTGTACAGTTCCAATTGCATCCTCCATACCAAGTAAAGAAAGACGCGGCTCAATTTTTTCACCTGTTTGTTCATCTTCTAAACGTAAGTTCCACTTCTTCTCGTTATCCCAGCGTGATCCCATTGTACCGTGCGGCGTTGCGAAATCATGACAGTTATCGTTCCAAAGAACGGGCTTCCATTCGCCAAGCTTCGTTTCACGACCAATATCAGCCGCATTTAAGAAGCGATCTGCAACAAATTGATCTCCTTGCTGCTTTAACGTGACAAGGAATGGGAAATCTGTATATTGTTTTGCATAATTTATGAAGTAGTCCACTTGTTTGTCCACGTAAAATTCTTGTAAAATGACGTGCCCCATTGCCATTGCAAGTGCACCGTCTGTTCCTTGTTTTACACTGATCCAGTCATCAGCAAATTTTGTTGATTCGGCAAAATCAGGGCTAACAGAAACGACTTTTGTTCCTTTATAGCGCACTTCCGCTAAGAAGTGGGCATCTGGTGTCCGCGTTAGCGGTACGTTGGAGCCCCATGTCATAATGTAGCCAGCGTTGTACCAATCACTACTTTCTGGCACATCTGTTTGATCACCCCAAATTTGCGGTGAAGCTGGCGGTAAGTCAGCGTACCAATCGTAGAAGCTGAGCATCGGCCCGCCCATAAGCTGCATAAAGCGGCTTCCAGCTGCGTGGCTTAACATTGACATCGCAGGAATTGGCGAGAAGCCAACATTTCGATCTGGACCGTATTTGATTACTGTATATAATAAGGAAGCAGCAACAATCTGTAATACCTCATCCCAATTTGCACGAATAAAGCCGCCTTTTCCGCGTGCTTGCTTATATGTACGTGCTTTTTCTGGATTTTCAACAATGCTTTTCCAAGCGTCTAACGGTGATTCATGTTTTTGTAGTTCCTCTTGCCACATATTCCAAAGAACGCCGCGTACATATGGGTATTTCACACGAAGCGGACTATAAATGTACCAAGAAAAGCTTGCTCCGCGCGGGCATCCGCGTGGCTCAAAGTCTGGCATATCCGGACCAGTAGTCGGATAATTTAGCTCTTGTCCTTCCCAAGTTACAATTCCATCTTTTACGTAAATGTTCCAGCTGCAAGAACCGGTGCAGTTTACGCCATGTGTGGAGCGGATTACTTTATCATGCTGCCATCGCTTTCTATAAGCGTTTTCCCATTCGCGGTCTTCGTATGTTTCTTGTGTATGATTATCGTTATAACGATCTATTGGAGAAAAATATTTTAAACGTTGCATGAATGGTGATAGTTTCTTTTTCATACTGTTCACTCCTTTATTGCGTCTCTCTTGCTTACTTTCACTATAAGAGGGCGTGCAAAATAGAGATGTGATATCTATCACAGTTCAACAGATTGTCAAAAATTCATGAGTGTGTAAGGAAAAAATAGAGAAGGTGTGACATTTTGCACATTACAAAACATGTTTAGGATGTAGAATAAAAAAAGCAGCATCTAAATGAGATGCTACTCAATACTACAAATAGAGGTAGGGCAATCTTCACAAGCGATTGCACATTTTAAAAAGTGTAAATTATGAATGGTAATCTTTCCTTTATGAATGGAAATAATGCCTTGTTTTTTTAAATCATTTAACATGCGATTGACACTTTCCCGAGAGGTTGCACAGAAGTTTGCAAGATCTTGATTCGTTAATGGAAGATCAATGAGAATACCCTCTTCTTTTAAAATCCCGTAACTATTCGTCATGCGAATGAGAGTCGAATAGAGAGCTCCCTTTTTGCCATGCAATACTAAATCACGAAACTTCGTTTGCATTCTTCGTAAATGCTCACTAACCCACTTCATAAATTCAAACGCAAGAGCTGGTTTTTCCAGCAATGCTTTTTCTAATGCATCTCGTTTAATGACGCCGATTTCTGCATGTTCAAGCACTTTTGCATTTAACAAATATTTGGCATCCTCTGTAAATAATGTGAGTTCTCCGATAATATCATGCTGCGAACAAATGCGCAGTGTCAATTCTTGACCATCGGCACTAATTTTACTAATTTGAACTTTTCCAGAGTGAATAATGTATAGTTCTTTTGCCACCATACCTTCTTGGAAAATATAATTAGCTTTGCCCACTTTCATTTTATATTCCACAGATGCGAGCAATTCTTTTAAATCATTTGATAATGCCGTACTGTTTGCCACAGCAATCACCTTTCTTTTCAGAACAGTCTATTTCTTATTTTGAATGTAAATATAGTGCAAATGCAAGCAGTTTTTTTCCCGTGGCTAATTGTGAACAGTTTTTGAACAGAATTGTGAAGAATTTTTGAATGAGAAAATCGATGTGAGAAATATCACAACATAGATTGTTGTTCTTTTTTATGATGAAGACAAATGAAAGACAGCCAAAAAAAAGATAAAGCGCAAGAGCAAAAACACCCTAGTTTAAAAATATATTATAATAGAATGAAGGTATATAGAGACAGCAAGAAGGAGGGGTGAAGATGACTGAGAAGATTTTAGATGCATGGCAGCGTCCGCTTCAAGATTTACGCATTTCTGTTATTGATCGTTGTAATTTTCGATGCACATATTGTATGCCGGCTGAAGTGTTTGGTCCAGATTATGCGTTTTTAAAAGATGAGTTTTTGCTTACATTTGATGAGATTGAGAGATTAGCTAAACTTTTTGTTCGCATGGGCGTCAAGAAAATTCGATTAACTGGCGGCGAACCGTTACTGCGTAAAGATTTACCAAAGCTCATAGAACGTCTTGTGAAATTAGAAGGTCTAACAGATATTGGGCTAACGACGAACGGTATTCATTTAACGAAGCAAGCGAAAGCTTTAAAAGAAGCTGGTTTACAACGAGTAAACGTCAGTTTAGATGCACTAGATGATGATGTATTTCGAAGCATTAACGGCCGCAATGTAAGCACGAAGCCTATATTACGAGGAATTGAAGTAGCAAGGGCAGCCGGATTAGAAGTAAAAATCAATATGGTCGTAAAAAAAGGAATGAACGATAACCAAATCTTGAAGATGGCCGCTTATTGTAAAGAGCAGTGCATCCCTCTTCGCTTTATTGAATTTATGGATGTTGGGAGTACGAACGGCTGGAATTTTGAACAAGTGATTACGAAGAAAGAATTAATCGATATGATTGGACGTGTGTATCCAATTGAGCCGGTAGATCCGCATTATTTTGGTGAAGTGGCAAAGCGGTATCGATATGTTGAAACTGAGGCAGAAGTCGGCTTTATCACATCTGTTTCTGAATCGTTTTGTTCTTCTTGTACGAGAGCACGCATTTCAGCAGAAGGTAAGTTGTATACATGTTTATTTGCAACAGCAGGAACGGATTTACGAACGCTGCTTCGCGAGGGGATAGATGATGAGGAATTATTCCGAGTCGTACAAGATGTGTGGACTAGGCGTAGTGATCGTTATTCAGATGAACGAACGGAAGAAAGTGCAAATAACCGCCCGAAAATTGAAATGTCATATATTGGCGGATAAGAGAGAAGGGGTCAAGATGCAAGAGCGGTACTCACGGCAAATACTATTCTCAGAGATTGGTGAAACTGGCCAGCGAGATTTAGGTGAAAAACACGTATTAATCATTGGCGCTGGTGCACTTGGTACGGCAAATGCTGAGGCGCTTGTCCGGGCAGGGATTGGCAAGCTGACGATTGCGGATCGTGATTACGTCGAGTGGAGCAATTTACAAAGGCAGCAATTATATACAGAAGAAGATGCGAATCGTTATGTACCGAAAGCAGTTGCAGCGGCGCAGCATTTAAGGCGAATTAACTCTGAAGTGGATATCGAGCCAGTTGTAACAGATGTAACGGTGCAAGAAATGGAACAGCTTGTTAAGAACGTGGATGTAATAATAGATGCAACAGATAATTTCGATACGCGTCTTCTTATTAACGATATTTCACAGAAGTATAACGTTCCGTGGATATACGGTGGTTGTGTAGGCAGTTATGGTGTAACGTATACGATTATTCCAGGGAAAACACCATGTTTTCGATGTTTAATGGAGCATCCAACGAGCGGAGCAACGTGTGATACGGCGGGGATTATTCAACCAGCTGTGCAAATGGTCGTTGCTTATCAAGTTGCAGAAGCTTTAAAAATACTAGTTGGAGATTTTGAAGCATTACGAGAAACGATGGTAACATTCGATCTTTGGAACAATCAGTATATGGCATTTAAAGTAAACAGGCAGAAAAAAGAGAATTGCTTGTCTTGCGGTAAATTGCGTACATATCCAAGCTTAACATTTGAGGCACAAATGAAAACAGAAGTGCTGTGCGGTCGAAATACAGTTCAGATTCGCCCAGGCAAAAATCAGCTTCTTAACTTAGAAGAAATAGAAAAGCGCTTACAAAAGAGCGTAACGATGCAGAGGACACCGTACTTATTATCATTTCATGTAGATGAATATCGCTTTGTTTTATTCCAAGATGGGCGAGCCTTTGTTCATGGTACAAATGATATACAAGTGGCAAAGCGATTATACGCTCGTTATATAGGGTGAATCCAGGGGGACGCCCCCCTTGGATTCGATGAAGGAGTTTAAGATTGATTTCTTGTATAATCGCCGCTTTTGCCGCCTGTTTTTTCAAGTAAGTATGTTTCACCGATGATCATGCCTTTATCGACAGCTTTGCACATGTCATATACGGTAAGAGCGGTAGCGGAAGCTGCAGTTAAAGCTTCCATTTCAACGCCGGTGCTGCCCTCTGTTTTCACTTTTACTTCAATAAGTAAACGATATTGTTCATCTGCAATATTCCAGTCAAAGGAAATATCAACACCTTTTAGAAGGAGTGGATGACACATCGGAATGATATCAGAAGTACGCTTTGCTGCCATAATACCAGCGATTTGTGCAACCGCTAGGACATCGCCTTTTCCGATTTCATTATGGGTAATTTTATCATAAATTTCTTTCGTCACGATGATGCTAGAACGAGCGATAGCTGTTCGCACGGTAATCTTCTTATCGCTAATATCGACCATTTTGGCACGGCCTTGTTCGTTAAAATGAGTAAATGAAGACATGGAATTCCTCCTTGAAGTAATTGCTATTATGATTAGCATTGTACAACAAAAATTGTAATGAAGATGTGATATTTTGCAAATGTGGGGTGAAAATGATGCTAGAAAAACGAATACCAATTGCAGTTAGCGATGCAGTGGCACATGTGATGAAATATGCAAAACATGGCGACGCAGAGCGAGTACCGCTTACAGAAAGTTATGGACGAATTCTTGGGGAAGACGTAGTAGCGGATCATGATGTTCCTCATTTCGATCGCTCTCCGTACGATGGTTTTGCGATACGTGCAGAAGATACAAAAAAAGCAAGTCAGGAGCAGCCAGTTGAATTTGAAGTCGTTGGAGAAATTGGTGCTGGTTTTGTTTTTACAGAAGAAGTGAAGGCATTTCAAGCGGTGCGGATTATGACAGGTGCAGCGATTCCAACAGGTTGTGACGCGGTTGTCATGCTAGAGCTTACAGAAGGCTTCCAAAAAAACGGGAAGACATATATGAAACTGAAGCGTCCGTTTCAATCAGGCGATAATATTTCATTTAAAGGTGAAGATGTAAAGCAACATGATGTACTTGTGGAAAAGGGAACAGTGATTAATCCAGGAGTGGCAGCGCTTCTTGCAACGTTTGGTTATAGTGAAGTAGCTGTCGCAAAGCGTCCTGTTATTGGAATTGTAACTACGGGAAGTGAATTGCTAGAGGTGCATGAACCGCTTGAACCAGGAAAAATTCGTAACAGTAACTCTTATATGATTGCTGCGCAAATTATGCGAGCGGGCGGCACGGTTCGGTATTATGGACAATTTGCAGATGACTTCGATACTTGCTATGAAATGGTAAAAAAGACAATGGAAGAAGTCGATATTCTCATTACAACAGGCGGTGTGTCAGTTGGAGATTATGATTACTTACCGGCTATTTACGAAAAGCTTGGAGCGCATGTACTGTTCAATAAAGTAGCGATGCGGCCAGGAAGTGTAACGACGGTAGCAGAAGTAAACGGAAAATTATTATTTGGATTATCAGGTAATCCGTCTGCTTGCTATGTTGGATTTGAATTGTTTGTACGTCCTATTGTTCAGACATTTCTACATCGGAAGCAGCCTCATATGTACCGCGGTGATGCCATTTTAACGAAGGGGTTTCCGAAAGCGAATCCATTTACACGTTTTGTTAGAGGGAAAGTAGAAATAGTAAACGGACAACTGCAAGCAGTGCCAGTTGGGCTTGATAAATCAAGTGCTGTGTCTTCACTTGCCGATGCGAATGCTTTTATCGTCTTACCAGGTGGTACGCGCGGTTTTGAAGCAGGTATGACTGTTACTGTCCTTTTATTAGAAGCAGAGCAAGGAAGTGAGTGGCCATGGAAAGAGCCGTTCCAGTCTTACAAGTCGTAGGGTATCAAAATAGCGGAAAAACGACATTGGCAGAGAAGCTGATTAGAGCTTTAACGAATGAGGGCGTGCGAGTAGGGACAATTAAGCATCATGGGCACGGAGGATATCCAGAGTTGCCGCTGCAAAAAGATAGCGAGCGTCATCGCGAAGCGGGAGCAATTGTCAGTGCAGTGGAAGGTGACGGATTATTGTCTTTATCTGCTACGAGCCACTGGTCTTTAGAAAAAATCATTCGTTTGTATACATGTTTTGAAGCAGAAGTTGTTATTGTTGAAGGATATAAAAAAGAACAATACCCGAAAGTAGTTTTACTTAGGTCAGATGAAGATGCCTCTTTATTAGAAAGTGTAGAAAATGTGATCGCTGTCATTACATGGAATGAGGCTCCGGAAACATGGCACGAGAACTATAAAGTTTTTCGTATAACAGAAGAGGCAGAGTATATAAAGTGGCTCGTACAAAGAATGAGGGATGCAAAATGACAAATACGTATTTTGAAGTAGTGGATACACCAATTTCCATTGAAGAAGTAACAAAGAAAGTGATTCGCCGTGAATGCGGTGCTGTGACGACATTCACTGGTACAGTGCGCGAGTTTACGAAAGGACGCCGTACACTTTACTTAGAATATGCTGCATATCATTCGATGGCTGAAAAGATGCTTGCCAAAATTGGTGAGGAAACGAAAGAAAAATGGCCAGGAACACATGTGGCAATTACGCACCGCATCGGCACACTGCAAATTTCTGATATTGCCGTAGTTGTTGCTGTATCGACGCCGCACCGAAAAGCGGCATACGAGGCAAATGAGTACATTATGGAGCGTATTAAACAAATTGTTCCAATTTGGAAGAAAGAGTTTTGGGAAGACGGTGAGAAATGGATTGGCGATCAATTGGAGAAAACATCGTATCCAAAAGGGGAACCAGGAAAGGGGAATGCGGAATGATTACAGTATTATTATTTTCTCATTTACAAGAAGAAGCTGGAACACATCAATTACAAATTGATGTACAAAATCTTGCCGTATCAGAATTAAAGGAACTTGTGACGAAAGACTACAATGTATCCCTTTCACAGCACACAATGGTAGCAATTAATGAAGAATATGCGAATGAAGATGATATCATTCAAGATGGTGATGTTGTCGCATTGATTCCACCGGTAAGTGGAGGCTGATTCTTTCCTGCCTAATCACGCTCTATCGTGATTAGGCAGGAGGGAAGCAATAGAAATTGTGAAATATTGAACAAAATTGGAGGAGAGACTGATGAAAAGTCCGAATTTTCAGTTAGGATTACAAACTTCAAATCTTGTAATGGGCTTTATGGTATGGGTTATTTTATCTTCTTTAATGCCATTTATTAAAGCAGACATTGCGTTAACAGCAGGACAGATTTCTCTTGTCACAGCAGTACCAGTTATTTTAGGATCTATTCTTCGCATTCCAATTGGTTACTGGACAAATCGTTTCGGAGCAAGAAAATTATTCTTTATTAGTTTTATTATTCTATTATTCCCTGTTTTCTATATTAGTAAAGCAACATCGATGCTAGATTTAATTATTGGCGGTTTATTTGCCGGAGTTGGCGGTGCGGTATTCTCTGTTGGGGTAACAGCTCTTCCAAAATATTATCCGAAAGAAAAGCATGGTTTTGTAAACGGAATTTATGGAGTAGGAAATGCAGGAACAGCGGTTACATCGTTTCTTGCACCAGTACTTGCAACTTCATTTGGCTGGAGAACGACTGTACAAATGTACTTAATTTTACTTGCTGCATTTGCACTGCTCAATTTCCTGTTAGGGGATCGTAACGAGAAAAAGGTGAACACACCATTAATGGAACAAATTAAAGGTGTATATAAAAATGAAAAACTTTGGTTCTTATGTATTTTCTATTTCTTAACGTTTGGTTCATTCGTTGCATTTACAGTATATTTACCGAACTTTCTTGTATCTCACTTTGGCTTAGCTAAAGTAGATGCTGGATTACGCACAGCTGGTTTTATCGTGCTAGCAACAATCATGCGTCCAATTGGGGGTTGGCTTGGTGACAAATTTAATCCATTTAAAATTTTAATCTTTGTGTTTATTGGATTAACATTATCAGGCATTATTTTATCCTTTATGCCAAGCATGCACGTATATACATTTGGCTGTTTATTAGTTGCATTTTGCGCTGGTATTGGAAATGGAACGATCTTTAAACTTGTACCAATGTATTTCTCGAAACAAGCTGGTATCGTAAACGGTCTTGTATCGGCACTTGGGGGACTTGGCGGTTTCTTCCCGCCATTAATCTTAACGATATTATTCCAATTTACAGGCCACTATGCAATTGGCTTTATGGCATTATCAGAAGTAGCACTTGCTTGTTTAATTATTACAGTGTGGATGTATAGTCAAGAAAAGTTACTTGCGATGTTACAGCATAGATAGGAAAAGAGGGTGTCTCCTAAGTGGTGATTTTGGAGACACCTTTTTACTTTTTAAGGATGGCTGTTCAGAGATTGCTTGATGAGAAATTTCAATCAGTAGGGGATGAAAAAACTGCACTGATTGAGGTTTCACCTCATAAGGTTACGTAAATAAAGGAGAGAGGAATTATCTTGATAGTATAAGCATATTAGTTTATAGAATTCATCTTTATGCATAAGGGGAATGGGGATAATGAATAGAATGAACAAGGTAGGAAAAAATGATTTTGTTTCTGGATTTGTACCACATCATAACCATGGGTCAGTGGATTATACATCTGTTAATGATGGGCATGTACATCAATGTCTAGATGTAACATCCCCGCCCATTAAGACACAAGAGGGTGGGCATATACATTATACAGAAGGATATGTTTTGTTCGAAGATGGACATACACACTATTACAAGGCGTACTCAGGACCAGCAATTCCAGTTGGAAATGGGATGCATGTTCATTATTACGATTTTTATACGACGGAAGATGATGGGCATAAACATCGTGTTAAGGGCGTAGATCAGCCCGCCCCGGGTGATAAATAAAGTTAATACGAAAACCCCTCTTGCTGTTAAATAGTAGTTTTTTTGTCTTATGTTTGTTTTTAATTATTAAAACGCAAGCGCCTAATAGCAGCTTCAGAACAGAAGAAATCACTTTGGAGTCGTCTGTTTGGTAAATAAATTAGAATTATTATTTATGTTGTGATGAATAGAAAAAAATAAGATTATTTTTATAGCCAGACTGACCTTTTATTGATGGTATTTATATATATCTATTCATAAGAATAGAACTAGCATAGTATTTACTGGAGGGATTGAAAATGAATAGGATACATCCTGATACGGGTGTTACATCTGTAATGTTTGTTGAACGATCATTAAATGAAATTCGTTTTTGGTCTAGAATTATGAAAGAGCATTCTTTATTTCTGCGATTGGGGTTTAGATGTGAGGATACTCAACTAATCCAAGAGGCTAATCAATTTTACCGATTGTTTGAACATATCGAACAAATTGCACATTCCTATACAAATCAAACAGATCCTGAGCAAATAAAAAGATTTAATTCAGAAGTACAACAAGCTGCAACTAATATTTTCGCATTTAAACGAAAAATTCTAGGATTAATTCTCACATGTAAATTGCCAGGGCAAAATAATTTTCCACTGTTAGTTGATCATACAAGTAGGGAAGCTAATTATTTTAGAAATCGTTTAATTGAATTAAATGAAGGTAAATTGGATGCTCTTCCTGATGCTATTATTAAAGAAAATGTTTTCTTTTTAAGGATTATGGCAGACCATGCTAAATTTATTGGTCATCTTCTTGATCCATCGGAAAGAAAGCTTGTAGATATGGCTCGGAATTTCAGCAATGATTTTGATCAATTGATGTATCAAGCAATTGACTTAGAATCTATGAAACCACAATCTCAAACAGTTCCTCTTTTAGATCAATTCCTGGATCAAAATCGTGTGTCAGTCACAGCTCTTCGGGATTTTAAGAAAACGGCACGTGATTTAATTGAGCAATGTAAAATAAAGAGTATCATTCACCCACTATTAGCAGACCATGTTTTCCGTGAAGCTGATAGATTCCTTGAAATAATTGATATGTTTGATGCTCATCTTACAAGCGTTAAATCACAATCTAAGCAATAATAGAGGAGATCTCGGACTTCTATCTTAAAATTATGAGATATCATCATATTGCTATCAATCTAAGAGAATTAAATACCAAAAAAAGAGCTTATATTACTATAAGCTCTTTTTTTATCCCGCATTAACGGGCAGTAAGACCCCCACCTCAAGATTCAGAGAGAAGCAAGGAAGATAGGTGGGGATAACTGCCCGTAAAAGCCCGATTGGTTCAACTAACCGTCAGTGGGGGATGAAGAAAACCCCCACTGACGGAAGTTTCACTTTATCCCGCTATTCGCGAGCAGTAAGATACCCCACTGATGGAAGTTTCATTTTATGAAATTTCAAATCATCGATGTTGGCTTGATGGGTATGATTCAATATCCCATTATAAAATGGGATATTATGTATTTTTATATTGGGGTGGATTTGAAATATAGATTAATCATTTATAAAAAAGTTGTACTGTTTAACCCCTCGGAATATTTTTGTCTAAAGAGATGTTGTGTAGCTTTTAAAATAAGGATTGGGAATTTATAACAAGGTTCGATGGGATAGGGAGGATTTACGGAATGAATAAGAGTTTTAAAAAAAGACTTGTGTATTTATTTACAGGAGAACTCTTCGCAGTGATTACCTTTATTTTTCTGTACTTTTTTTATCCTTTAAACCCTAACGGTAGTTATGCTCTAATATATGTATTCTTTATATTAAATTTCGTCTTACTACAAGGGAGTTTTTACTGGTTTGTAAAGTGGAAACGATTAAAAACAAAAAGACCTCTCCTTCCTAATTTTCACAAGTTACTTAGCATACTAAAAAAAATAAATCTTATACTCATATGTATAGCACCTATTATATTTCTTATTGATATAACTATGATGGAACGGATGTCATTTCCTGTATTTTTACTAACATTATTCATTTATGCATTTGCTATAATTGAGTATATTAACTACTTTCATATTCAATTAACAAATTACAAAAAAGGAAGGGGAAAAAAGGCTTCAATTGCTAAAGAAATTAACAGAATTACAAGTAAAGATTGATCTAACTCTTTTATAAAAATTCCATCTGTATTCAAAACTGTAGAATCCATTTTGTTCGATCTTTTTTTTTGTATTCTTTTTGTTTGGTGTCTAATAATAATTAGTTTCGCCCTTTTTATCAAACTTTTTTACAAAACTACAGGTGCTGTTATTTACATTGTAACAACACTTATCGTCTCAATACATAGAAAGAGGAGAGTTCTGTGAGAATAAGATACATGGTTCAATTCGGAGTAGCTCTTATATTCTTCATCGTTTCAACTATTATCAGTTGGTATGAAGGAAGTAATTTAATCGAGGATTCATTTGACTGGAAGTACTCCGCTAAGTTTACGAATTATTTCAAAGGGCCTGTTTCAGATTCCAATGACATTTTGCAAATCGATTTTTTTATATATGCAGCTAAATTTTACCCTATACCAGTTATCATTATGATTACTAGTTTTGGATATATGTTGCTGTTAAGTGTGTATATTGTTTTGAAAAGAAGGCTGATTTCTTAAAGATTGTTTTATACTCCTATTTTCGTACCTCGTTCTAACTCTAATGGGGGATTTTAAGAAGCATATCGCTATTTTATAGTAGGAGATGTAAGTGCTCTTGAATTCATAGAGGGAGGAATTTATATGAAAAAATGGGTTCAGTTTAGAATAGCAAGACCAACAGACAAACTTGAAGAAGTAATTAAGTTTTACGAAGAAGGATTGGGGTTAAAACGCATAGGCGAGTTTCACAATCATGAAGACTATGATGGGGTAATGTTTGGATTACCTGGTGTAGAATATCATTTAGAATTTACAAGGCATATAAATGGAAGTCCATGTCCTGCTCCAACAAAAGATAACTTACTTGTATTTTATTTTCCTGATAAAAGTAAAATCGAAAAAATACATCATAGACTAAATACAATGGAATATTATGAAGTTGAGCCAGAAAATCCTTATTGGAAAGAAAAAGGAATTACAATAGAAGATCCTGATGGATGGAGAATTGTACTCATGAATACAGAGGGATTGCGCTCTCGCGATTAAAGATGCAAGCTCATTAACGGAGCAGAGATTTTACTAACAATAAAATTTATAAATTTTATTGTTAGTAAAACGGAGAACGATTATTTTGTTCATAGTTTTTAGGTTTACCTCGAGCTTCTTCTTTTCTACTTAGCATATCCCCTTAAATTTCATTCATAAAATAAAAAATCCTTAATACAATAAACCAAATCCGTTCTTTTTCGAAAGGAGGGGTGGGAGATGAGCCGCACAATTAAAATTGATATTACAGACAAGGTAGTGGCGAAATTCAAGACAGATTATTTGGAATTATACTCTAATAAATTTATGATTGGTAAATTTTATGTCTATACTGAAGAGAAGCAGTATGTATTAGAAGATGGTTATTTGTATGAAGATGGTAAGTTTTATCGCATCATTGATACGCGCCGAGATAACAGTTCAGCCGTAGAAGGTTGTGACTTAGGATGGTGTTAATGTGATTCGAGTGAAGATATTTGATGAAAGTCATGAAAAGGATTTAGAAGAGGCTATCAATGTCTTTTTAAAGAAGATGGATGAAGAGCAAATTGTAGATATTAAATACCAAGTGTCGGTTTCAAATAATGATGAAGAGAGTCAAATTTATTGTTTTTCAGCGATGGTTGTATATCGGTCTTAAATAAAAACAACGAAAAAGGATGACGAGAAGTCGTCCTTTTTCGTTGTTTTTTAAATTTATCGGCGCTTTTTCCAATATATCGACCACTGGACACGATATAAAGACCGTTCAACAACACACGACAGGAATAGGTTCTGAAAATAAAGTGAAACTTCCATCAGTGGGGGTCTTACTGCCCGTTAATGCGGGATAAACAAAAAAGGCTAGCGTTTCGCTAGCCTTTCTAATATAAATTTTTACTTATTTGCAGCCTTTTGCTGGGGTACTGTTGCACCCTCTTGGTTTTGTTTTAAGAAGAACCATGCAATAAGTAAACTGATCACAGCTAATATAAACGTGCCGCTAAAGATAATATGAACACTAGAAGCCAAGACTTCTTGCGATCCTGTAGCAGTACTTCCGTGTTCCGAAGTTACTAAGTTTACATTTCCCTCACCTGCACTGTGAATCATTGTATTGAAGATCGTTCCAAATACAGCTGATCCTAGCGTTTGGCTGAATGTATTAATAAATGTATTTAAACCGACCGCTGTTCCACGTTTATTTGCAGGGACAGAAGCTTGAATTGTGACCATATAGATTGGTGTCACAAGTCCCATTCCTAAACCGAACATACCCATTGCGATGTAAATGAGAGCTGGATGCGAGTGAGTAGACAATGTGAACAACAGGAATGTAGAAACGGATAAAATGCTGCCGCCAAGTAAAATAATTTGTTTTGTTTGTAACCGGCCAACTAAGTTACCAGATAGCATGGCCCCAACTGTCCAAAGGACTGGAATTGGCATAAGAATCAAACCGGCTTCTGTTGCATTTTTTCCTAATACGCCTTGGGTCCAAATTGGGAGGTACATCGTAATACTAATAATCATACCACCAGCAATTAACGTTAATGCGTTAACAATAGATACAGCCCGATTTGAGAAAAGATCTAATGGAATTAGTGGTTCTGGTGATTTTTTTTCTACGAGTAAGAAAATGATAAATGCGACAATCGCAAATAGCAGCAGGCCAATAATTGTGATATCTCCCCAATTTTGATGCTGACTTCCTGTTAATAGTGCATAAAGTAAAGCAATTGTACTAAGTGAGAAAATAACAGCACCTGGATAATCGATATGATGTTTTGCTGGCGTGATGGATTCTTTATAAGAAATGGCGATCATCGTACAAGCAATGATTCCAAATGGAATGTTTATGAAAAAGATATAACGCCAAGATAGTGAATCTACTAAAAAACCGCCAACTAACGGTCCAATAACACCGGATACACCCCAAACAGCACTCATCCATCCTTGTGCTTTTGCTCTATCTTTTGCCTCGCTGTATAAGTCGCCAATAATTGTCATTGTAATTGGCATGACAGCTCCTGCACCTAACCCTTGCAGAGCACGGAAAAGAATTAATTGTTCCATTGTCGTTGCAAGGCCACATAATGTAGAGCCGATTAAAAAGATGGTTGCACCAATTAATAGTACTTTTTTACGCCCAAATAAGTCTGCTAGCTTTCCGTAGATCGGAGTTGATACAGCGGTTGCTAACATATAAATCGCATATACCCAACTTACAAGTTCTACGCCTGACAGTTCGCTTGTAATGCGAGGCACTGCTGTGCTAACAATCGTTCCTTCAACAGCGGAGAGAAACGTCATTAACATTAAAGATATCATTACTTTTTTTCTCATCTGTTTTCCCCTTTGTTTCTTTATACTGATATATCGGTGATTTTACAAAAAGGAGACCTAGGCTCCTTTTTTACTATTACATGGTAGCATTTTGCCCCGCAGTCATTCCAGCAATTCGGCCTGTAACAAGTGCAGAAGTAATATTATATCCGCCTGTATAGCCGTGAATATCAAGAACTTCGCCGCAGAAATATAAGCCGTTCATGAGTTTTGATGACATTTCTTTCGGATTAATTTCTTTGACAGACACACCGCCGCCTGTTACAAATGCTTTTTCAAGAGACTGCGTTCCATTTACGGTAAAGGAAAATCCTTTGAAGTCTGCAGCAAGAGCCCGGATTTTTTCATGAGAAATTTGTCCACATTGCTGACTGCCGTCAATTTCATTTTTTTCTAATAGGAATAAGAAATAACGTTCAGGTACATAACCTTTCAGTACATTTTTTAATCCCTTTTTCGGCTCTTCTTTTATTTGCTTCATCATGCGCTGGAAGAGTTGTTCACTATGTTCATCTGGCAATGCATCAATGCTCATTTGTACTGTGTTTGTTTTGAACTTTTTCATCGTTTTCACAACAAACTGACTGCAGCGAAGGGCAGCGGGACCAGAAACGCCAAAATGAGTAAAGAGCATGTCCATTTTATGAGAGATAACAGCTTTTCCTTTTGGATTTAATACGCTTAGTTCTACATCGCGAAGTGCTAAGCCTTGTAATGTACGGTCACGAATAAATGGTTCGTTAGAAAGGATCGGTACTTCAGTTGGGAATAGTTCTGTAATTGTATGTCCTGCTTTTTCAGCCCAAGCATAGCCATCACCAGTTGAGCCGGTATGCGGTACAGATTTACCGCCAACAGCGATTACAACATGATTTGTTTCAAGAACTTCTCCGTTTTGTAGAATAACCGCTTTTGTTTGTCCATTTTCATACTCTACTGTTTTAACAGGAAGATTGGTACGAATCGTAACGCGCAGTTCCTTTAAGCGTGTTAACAAAGCATCGACTACTGACTGTGCTTTATTGGATACTGGGAACATGCGGCCGTGATCTTCCTCTTTTAATTTCACACCAAGATTTTCGAAAAACTGAATAATATCTTCATTATTAAAAATAGAAAAGGCGCTATATAAGAAACGACCATTTCCAGGAATATGTTTTACAATTTCATCAAGCGGGAGACGGTTTGTCACGTTGCAGCGTCCGCCGCCAGAAATCGCAAGCTTTCTTCCTAATTTATCGCCTTTATCAAGAAGTAAGACACGTGCACCTTCTTCCGCAGCTCCGATTGCTGCCATTAATCCAGAAGGGCCTCCTCCGATGACAATTACATCATAATGCATATAAATCGACCTCATTTTCTTATTTTGCTGCATTCAAGAATATCACGTTTTTGTAGAAAAGAAAAATGAGGGAAGGTACTGTTTACATGAGAAATTGTGGTACAATACAAAAGTTGAGTTCAGCGTTTTGAATAATGGAGGAGGATTTTTATGTCCGATTCAAAATTTTTACGCGGAACGCTTATTGTGACGCTTGGGACATTTTTAGTAAAGTTCCTCGGTATGATTTATGTCTTTCCGTTTCATGCGTTAGTTGGCACAGAAGGCGGGACGCTGTATACATATGGATATATTCCATATACAATCTTTTTAAGTATCGCAACGGCAGGAGTGCCGCTTGCAGTTTCAAAGTTTGTTTCGAAGTATAATGCGCTTGGAGATTATAAAACGAGCCGAAGAATGTTTCGCTCAGGTATGATCATGATGATCGTGAGTGGAATTCTTTCCTTTTTAGTATTGTATATGTCAGCGCCATTATTTGCTGAGGCAATGCTAGGGAAACAGAGTTTACATAGCAGCTTAGAAGATGTAACAATGATTATTCGCCTGGTCAGCTTTGCGCTTATTGTTGTACCAGCAGCGAGTTTAATTCGCGGCTACTTCCAAGGTCACCAATCAATGGGACCTACAACAGTGTCGCAAATTATTGAACAAATTATTCGTATCGTATTTTTACTTGCAGGTAGTTTTATCGTAATAAAAGTATTGAAGGGTTCTGTCGCAACAGCAGTTGGTGTGGCGACATTTGCAGCGTTTGTTTCCGCAGTTGGAGCGCTAGCTGTGCTCATTTGGTATTGGATGAAGAGAAAGCATCATTTAAATCAATACATCATCAATCAAACTGTACCAGAATCAACAGTTCGTACATTTGACCTATTTAAAGAGCTGTTTGCTTATGCGATTCCTTATGTTGTAGTTGGATTAACGATTCCGCTTTATCAGCAAATTGACGCGCTAACATTTAACTCGATTATGCAAGCAATTGGACAAGGCGATATTGCAGAGCGTGCTCTTGGTATTTTTACGATGTGGACACATAAGTTAATTATGATTCCAGTATCGCTTGCAACGGCGTTCAGTTTAACGCTTGTACCAGCGATTACAAAGTCGTTTACAGAAGGGCAGTTCCGTTATTTAAACCAGCAAATTACACAAACGTTTCAAGTGAATATGTTTTTAACATTGCCAGCTGTAATTGGAATTTCAGCTTTAGCTTATCCAATTTATACAGCATTTTACGAAGCTGATCCACTTGGCGGAAAAGTATTAATGTGGTATGCACCAGTCGCATTATTATTTGCACTATTTACAGTAACAGCAGCCATTTTACAAGGGATAAATCAACAAAAGTATGCAATCATTGCACTTGGAATGGGGATTATTTTAAAATTCTTATGTAACGTGCTATTCATTCGTTATTTTGGAACAATTGGTGCGGTCGTAGCAACAGGTGTAGGGTTCTTCGCATCCATTTGGTATACAAATAAACAAATTCGAAAACATGCCCATTTCTCATTTGAACTTGTATATAAACGAACGTTCCAAATTGCAATGTTAACAGCAGCGATGGTGATTGTTGTAAAGCTATTATTATGGATCCTTTCCTTTATGCTTCCATATGAGACAAGCCGTTTTGCGGCATTGGTTACAGTAGGTATTTGCGCAATGGGAGGAGCGGCTGTATATGGCTATTTAGCACTTCGTACAGGCGTAATAGAACGAGTACTTGGCGGTGAATTTTTAGAGAAGATTCAGCGTAAACTTGGTAGTAGATTGAAAATTAAAGTGAAAACTAAAGGGGCGTAATCGTACGCCTCTCTTTTTCTGAGTATAAAAAGAAGGTGTGAAACGATGAGATTAGATAAATTATTAGCAAATATGGGCTATGGTAGCCGTAAAGAAGTGAAGAAGCTATTAAAAGACGGCATCGTAAAAATAGATGGCGTACCGGTGAAAGATGCAAAATATCATGTGAATGTGGAAGAACAAGAGGTTATGATTCACGGAGAAGTAGTGGAGTATAAAGAATTTGTGTATTTAATGATGCATAAACCTCAAGGCGTCATTTCTGCAACAGAAGATGATAATCATGAAACGGTTGTTGACTTATTAGAACTAGAAGATGCTATTTTTGATCCATTTCCAGTAGGAAGACTTGATATTGATACAGAAGGTTTTCTTTTATTAACGAATGACGGAAAGCTAGCGCATCAATTACTTTCTCCGAAAAAGCACGTGCCGAAAAAATATTTTGCGAGAGTAGCTGGGAAAGTTACAGAAGAGGATATTGCTGCGTTCAAAAAAGGTGTTATTTTAGATGACGGATATGAAACGAAGCCAGGAGAGCTTACGATTTTACAAAGCGATGATGTGTCTGAAATTGAACTTGTCATTACAGAAGGTAAGTTTCATCAAGTAAAGCGCATGTTTGAAGCAGTTGGAAAAAAGGTTGTGTATTTAAAACGTACAGAGATGGGGCCTTTAGTATTAGATGAGGAATTAGAACTTGGGCAATATCGTGAGTTAACAGATGAAGAAGTAGAAATGCTGAAGTCATATCATTCTCAAACAGAGGGTTTAGATAATTAATATATTACCCTGAGACCGATTCCGAAAACGAAAAAGAATCCCCTTTCTCTGTATAGAAAGGGGATATATATTGTAAATCAAGTTAAATTTGTCACGAGGTCATTCTCACTTTCTTTCCTGTTGTTGTCCACTTGCCGCGGCAAGGGCTATACACGAGTTCATTAAATTGCAACACATTCAGATCGCGCTGTATCGTTCGCGGTGTGATCCCGAACTCATCTACAAGGTCTTGCGTCGTTACGGTGCCTTTCTCATTAATGTACATATAGATAGATTTAATGCGTGTTAGCATACGAGTAGTTGTAGGTTTTATCAAAAAACCACTCCTCTACAAGTTTTTTGACCCATTCAGGAAAGAAGGTCTTTACTTCCATTGTACTCCATATGAAAAAAATCATGCTCTAACTTGCTCAAATTTTACAAAATTTTAACATGTAATAGAGTTTGTAGAAAGAAAGTTGTTGACATTTTGTTTCTCTTTATCAACTATCTTACTAAATTTCTACGGAAAACGTCAAATTCCTGCAAAAAATTTTGAGAAAAATAAGAAAAAACCAATTTTAATTATCTGAAATATTTAAATTGTTCGGTATTAATCCTTTCCTTGCTAGCATAATAAGAAATCGTTTGCTATGATAAAAGAGAGAATAGAGAAGAAGGTGAAGGTATGACAAACATAAATTGGATGCAAGAAGTAGAGAAACGAAAAGATACTCTTATTCACGATGTACAGCAATTTTTACAAATTAAAAGTGTATGGGAAGAAGAGACGGCAAAAGAAGGCGCACCATTTGGAGAGGGTGTAGCAAAGGCATTATCTTTCATGCTAGATAAGGGAGAAGCTGACGGATTTCTTTCTAAAAATTTAGAAGGATACGCAGGTCATTTAGAGATGGGACAAGGAGAAGAACTTCTTGGTATTTTATGTCATGTTGATGTTGTACCAGAAGGAGACGGCTGGACAACTCCTGCATATAGTGCGGATATTCGCGATGGTAAAATTTTTGCACGCGGTGCAATTGATGATAAAGGGCCAACAATGGCAGCTTACTATGCAATGAAAATTGTAAAAGAATTAGGATTGCCGCTTTCTAAACGTGTTCGAATGATTTTAGGAACAGATGAAGAAAGTAATTGGAAATGCGTGGATCATTACTTCAAACATGAAGAAATGCCAACGATGGGATTTGCACCGGATGCAGATTTCCCGATTATTAATGCTGAAAAAGGGATTTGCGATTTATATGTTGTTCAAAATAAAAAAGAACACGCAGCAGGAGAGAATGTATTAGTATCATTTTCATCTGGACGTCGTTTAAATATGGTTCCTGATTTTGCAGAAGCTGTTGTAACGAGCGAAAAAGCAGCAGAACTTGCAAGTCAGTATGAACAATATGTAGAAGAAGCAAAGAAAAACGGAAAAGCAATTGTGGAAGGAAATACAGTTAAATTGCAAGTAAAAGGCATTTCTGCACACGGCTCTACGCCTGAACAAGGAGAAAATGCAGGATTAACACTTGTGAACTTCTTAACGACAATCTCTTTAGATGAGCAAGGCGCAGCATTTGCTAGCCTAGCGGCAGAAACATTCACAAATGATACGCTTGGGAAAAAAGCTGGCATTGCTTATGCAGATGAGATTACCGGACCATTAACAGTAAACGTTGGTCTTCTTTCTTATACGAAAGAAGAGGGCGGTAAACTGGGATTAAATATTCGTTATCCAGTTACAACAAACTTAGAAGGAACGCTGCAAACATTAACGAATTATGTGGGTGCACAGGACTTTGCTATAACAATTGTGTCAGACTCTCGTCCGCATCACGTAGATAAAAATCATGTGTTAATTCGTACACTTCAGCGTGTATACGAAGAGCAAACAGGCGAAAAAGCAGAGTTATTAGCAATCGGCGGCGGTACATATGCACGTTCATTGGAAGCTGGTGTTGCGTTTGGTCCTCTATTCCCAGGAAAAGAAGAATTAGCGCATCAAAAAGATGAGTATATTGAAATTGAGGATTTATTAAAAGCGACAGCTATCTATGCGCATGCTATTTATGAATTAGCGAAATAGTAGCAGCAATACATGAACCGCTCTCTACAAGGAGAGCGGCTTCTTTTGTATGTATGGAGAATAAGAAGACGTTTCACACTAATAATAGTGAAAAGTCCTGCTTGGATGTATTTTGTTAGACAGTTTAATGCCGGGAAAAGGAGATAGAGAAGATGGCGAGACATTATTTTATTGCAGTGAAATTACCAAATGAGATAAAGAACGCGTTGGCAGAGTGGAAAGAAACGATAGAAGAAGCCGCCCTGTTTCGTTCTTGGGTGCATAAAGAGGACTATCATATTACACTGTCGTTTTTAGGAAGTGCTGAGGAAACGCAGCTTGAAAAACTGAAACAAGACTTGCAGCAGCTAGCTAAAATTTCACGTTTTTCACTTACATTGCAAGGATGTCATACATTTGGAAGAAAAGAACAGCCGCGTGTTTTTTGGGTGGGAGTGGAAGAAGAAAGGGCTTTGTTTGACTTACAAAAACAAGTATATACAATATGTGAACAGAATGGTTTTCAATTAGAAACACGCCCGTATCACCCTCACATTACGATAGCTCGTAAATGGAAAGGTGAAGAAAAATTTGATGAGAAGCAGCTTTCAGTAGTACCGCGGCGTACATTTGAAGTCGAAACAGTAACCTTATATGAAACTCATGTAGACCAGGTACCGAAGTATGAGGTAATCCATGAAATATCTTTACAGAAGACACAAGCTTGAAAACGTTTTCCGATTTTTTGAATATACTATAGAAAATGGAATGTCTCTTGGGAGGATGTGAGTACATATGTTAAACATACAGCGTACGTTTGAAGCATATTTAGATGAAATGGATAAAATCACAATTTTACTTCCGCATGCGTACGGAACGAGTAGCATCTTCCATTTAAAACAAGATGCAAATGAATGGGAGCTCTCAATCGAACGTATCATCTCTCTTCCACATGCAATAAAATATGAATGTAAAGTGAGTGAACCAATTACACTGAATCAGTGTTATATCATATGTGATGAGCGCGGCGTAGAAACAGATTTGCAGATGGGTGCTGTCATTCGAACAGCGAAGTTTGATGAGTTATATATGTACGAGGGAAGCGATTTAGGAGCTTCTTATTCAAAGGAACAAACTAAGTTTAAAGTGTGGGCACCAACAGCCACTAAAGCAAAAGTTCGTATTTATGAAAGCGCCGATGTATATACAGATTATGAAATGAATGGACAAGAAAAAGGCGTTTGGTGCTATGAGTTGTCGGGAGACTGGGATGGTGCTCAATATACATTTCTTGTCTGTATTAATCTTATTTGGCGAGAAGCAGTTGATCCATATGCAAAATCAGTTTCTTTAAACGGCACATATGGAATCGTCGTAAATCTTGCGAAAACGTATGTACAAGACCATGAACCGTTACCGCCAATGACTTCTATGACGGATGCCATTATTTATGAGACACACATTCGTGATATGACGATTCATCCTAATAGCGGTGCGAGTAATAAAGGAAAGTACCTCGGTTTAACGGAAGAAGGAACAGTAGGAAAAGATGGGACGTTCACAGCTCTTTCTTATATAAAGGAATTAGGAGTTACACATATCGAACTATTGCCCATTCATCATTATGCTGGAGTAGATGAGGAGCAGCCGTTCACAACGTATAACTGGGGATATAATCCGTTATATTACAACGTTCCAAATGGCAGTTATGCAACAAATCCGATTGATCCGTACAATCGAATTGTTGAATGTAAACAAATGATTCAAGCACTTCATCGAAATGGTCTACGCGTTATTATAGATGTTGTTTATAATCATATATACGAAAGAGAAACATCTTCTTTTGAGAGGCTTGTACCAGGATATTACTTTCGGCACGATGAAAATGGGATGCCATCAAATGGGACGGGTGTTGGAAATGATATTGCATCAGAGCGTAATATGGTCCGTAAATTTATTGTCGATTCGGTATTATATTGGTTAACAGAATACAATGTGGACGGATTTCGTTTCGACTTAATGGGTATTTTAGATGTTGATACAATGAACGAAATTCGTGAAAAAACAAATACAGTGAAAGAACATGTAGTATTACTAGGTGAAGGATGGGATTTGCAAACACCGCTTGCTGCTAATAAGAAAGCAACGTTACAAAATGCAATCCAAATACCATATATTGCTCAGTTTAATGATCAATTTCGAGATGGAATCAAGGGAAGTACATTTGATGTCCAAAAAAGCGGCTACGCTCTTGGTGAAACAACAAATAAAGAGCATATCCAATATTTACTTACAGGAAGTGTTCCTTATTTAAAGTCGTCTAGTTTATTTCAAGAGCCTGTGCAAAGCATTAATTATGTAGAATGTCACGATAACATGACAATGTGGGATAAGATTGCAAGCAACAGTAAAGAAGAGGAACAATTGCAAAAACGTCGTCACCGCCTCGCAACGACAATGACATTATTAGCACAAGGTATTCCGTTCTTACATGCTGGTCAAGAATTTTACCGTACAAAACAAGGAAATGAAAATAGTTATAATGCCCCGGATTGCATCAATCAGATGGACTGGGATCAAAAAGAGCGAGAAGAAGAAAATATTTCCTATATAAAAGGAATGATTCGTATTCGAAAATCACACGGAGCATTTCGTTTTGCGTCGTCTGAGTTGATTAAGCGGTATATGTCCTTCTTAAATACGGTTCCTTCTGTTATCGCGTATTACTTACAGGATGTACAGCAGTTTGGGAAGTGGAAAGAAATTGTTGTGTTCTTTCATAACGGAATAGAAGAGCAAACTGTTTCATTGCCAAATAGCGGTGTATGGCATGTACTTGCGAACGATAAAAATGCAGCAGAGAGTCCAATTTCTTCATTTGATGGAGATACATTTGTTATTGCACCGATTAGTACCTATATATTGGCGAAAATGTGACGAATCGACCCTTGACGATGCGAATATAATAAATGTAGAATTGACAAAGGTGGCTATTCAGATAAGTTGCCATATATATTATTGTTTTTGTAAAATAAAGTAAAAGAGTGAACAGCTTGTTTGTTTCTTTTCATAACTATAAAAGATAAGGAATTGTTAACGGGTAATGAACATGGAATGGTTGGAACAATTGTTAGGAGAAGAGTGGAAAGTAATACCAGCCGGAGGGGCGACAGGAGATGCCTACATTGCGCACAATGAACAACATAAACTATTTTTAAAGCGCAATTCATCGCCCTTTCTTGCGGTATTGTCAGCAGAAGGGATTGTTCCGAAGCTACTTTGGACAAGGCGATTAACAAATGGCGATGTCATTTCGGCACAAAGGTGGCTGCCAGGACAAAGGTTAGAGCCAGAAGATATGAAATCTAAGCGAGTTGCAGCATTGCTGAAAAAAATTCATTCTTCTGAAGCGTTAGTGCATATGATTCAAAAGCTTGGTAAACAGCCCTTGCATGCGCAAGATATATTAGAAGAAGTGCTTCTCACTTTGCAAGAGGATGTAAAGCAAAATGAAATCATTCAAAAAGGACTTCAGTATTTACAAAAGTCCCTTCAGCATGTAGAATTTGATAATCTTGCTGTTTGTCATTGCGATGTGAATCATAACAATTGGTTATTAACAGATGATGATGAATTGTTCTTGATTGATTGGGACGGAGCAGTTATTGCAGACCCAGCTCTTGATATTGGAATGCTACTCCATTGGTATATTCCAAGGGATGAATGGCACGAGTGGCTTGAGCATTATGGATTAGAACTGACTGATTCTTTGCTAAGCCGTATGAAATGGTATGTTACACTGCAATGTATGATTTTCGTACAATGGTACACAGCAAAAAATAAGCAAGTAGAAGCAGAATATTGGCTTCAATATTTAATACAACTACTCGCTTCAGAATAATTTAAGAAAAACTATCCATTCCTGTAATCCATTGTGACAGTTGTTCTTGATGACCAGAAATATGGCCGTCTAAATCAGGAGACAATTTACCCGATTGACTATAGTAATATACATCGTTTAACATCGTTTTGACCTCATTGCTCACACTGTCATTTACGAGTAATGATTGAATGAGACGTTCTAATTGTTCACACTCAGAAACTGTTCCACAGCAATCACTTTGATGATTGACTAAGATGTCCTTTAAGATTGCCATTTGATGTTCATGATTAAGTGGCATTTTTGACACATCCTTTTCAGTTGTTATCGTAACAATGAAACGAGCGTAATGAACCGCCAGCGAAGAGCTGATGGAAGTTGTATGTAATACACTTTGTAGTTTCCATCAAAATAGCAAATCTTATACTAGAAACAAACGGACCGAGTGCTCGTACGTACTTGGTTTTTTATTTGATACACACATCTTGAAATGCAGAGAGGGAGAGAACTATGCGCTTAAGACATAAACCATATGCAATGGACCGAACGAAAGAATATTCGCAGTTTGTAATTGGAAATCCGGAAGAACATAACGGGAAATGGAAAGAGTTGTTTGGTAACGACAACCCAATTCATATTGAAGTTGGAACAGGACGTGGCCGCTTCATGTACGAAATGGCAAAAGCAAATCCCGATGTAAACTATATTGGAATTGAGAAGTTTACAAGTGTGGTTGTAGATGCACTTGATAAACTAATTGAAGAAGCAGTGCCGAATTTAAAATTAATTAATAAAGACGCAGAAGATTTAACAGTATTTTTTGCGGAGAATGAAATTGATCGCGTTTATTTAAACTTTTCTGATCCATGGCCAAAGAATCGTCATGAAAAACGCCGTTTAACGTATAAAACGTTTTTACGTAACTATGAAACAGTACTTGTAAAGGGCGGAGAAATTCACTTCAAAACAGATAACCAAGCTCTATTCGAATACTCTCTTACAAGTATGGCGGAATATGGCATGCTGCTGCCGTATATTAGCTTAGACCTTCACAATAGTGATTTTGAAGGCAACATTATGACGGAATACGAAGAAAAATTCTCAAGCAAGGGAAATCGTATTTACCGCGTTGAAGCAAAATATCGTACAGAACCTGCGCAATAATGCGCAGGTTTTTTCTTTTTTAAGGAGCTAATTGCATAAAATAAAGAAGCCGCCCCAAAGTACTAGCTTTGTGACAGCTTCTTGGAAAAAAGAAAGAGTTAGAGAAGCACAAGAATGTCAATGAAAGTGAAATGGTTTAAAAACTTAATTTTCAGAAAAATATAAAGCTTATAGGGTGTTTTTTTTCTACTCTTTCTTTATGATTATGAGTTTATCACTAAAAATAAAATAAATCAACAAAAAATAGACAATTTTCTTTATAATTCGACAATTTTACAGACTGATATAAGATTACTTATAAGAATTTAATATAGTTACTAAAGCTGGAAAGCTAGGCACATGAATATATTGTTGGAATTACATCTTTTGATCGAATTTGAGATTTATCCCGCTATTCGCGGGCAGTAAGACCCCCACCTCGATATTGAGAGAGGAGCGAGGAGTGGGGGATAACTGCTGGCATGCGCCCGATTGGTTCAACTAACCATCAGTGGGGGATGAAAAACCCCCCCGCTGATGGAAGTTTCACTTTACATCAGAAGCATTTAAACTAATATTGGGCTATATTAAATAAGTGGATATCACATGGTAATACATATATAGGAGTGAAAAGGATTGTTTCAGTTAAACAAAGGAGATCAAATAGGTATTTTTTCACCATCACTGCCAGGTACATATACATCGCCTAATAGATTCAAACGCTCCAAACAGTTTATGGAAAGTAAAGGATTTCGTATAGTTGATGGAAGTCTTACTGGGAAACATGATGGATATCGATCTGGAAGTATAAAGGATCGTGCTCAAGAGTTGAATGAACTCATTCGAAATCCAGCGATTAAGTGTATTATGTCGTCTGTTGGAGGGAGTAATTCAAATTCTTTACTTCCCTATTTAGATTACGAAGCAATAAAACAACACCCTAAAATTTTTGTTGGATATTCAGATGTTACAGCAATTTTATTAGGTATTTATGCTAAAACAGGTATTCAAACATTTTATGGACCTTCCTTGATTTCTTCATTGGGAGAATTTCCTCCGTATGTAAATGATACATTTTTATCATTTGAAGATGTGCTAATAAAAAGTGAAGCACTTCCATATGAGTATCCTGTATATCCTTTTTGGACCGATGAGCAATTAAATTGGCAGACACAAAATCGGCCAAAAAAAAGTTATCCGAATGAATGGATTTGTGTAAAAGAAGGTGTAGCAACAGGTCGGTTAATAGCTGGAAATTTGACGACAATGTTAAGTATATGGGGAAGTCCTTATATGCCTGCTATTAATAAGGGGGATATTTTCATGATTGAAGACTGTAAAAAAACAGCGGCGATCGTTGAAAAGCATTTTAGTTTCCTAAAAATAAATGGTGTGTTCGACAAGGTTAGCGGCGTAATCTTAGGAAAGCATGAACAGTTTGACGATCAAGGAACAGGGTTAGCGCCATATGACATTTTACTCGAAGTAATCGGGGACGTTGATATACCTATTTTAGCGGATTTTGATTGCTGCCATACACATCCTATTGTAACAATGCCAATTGGAGCAACTATTGAATTAAATGCAACGCAAAAAACAGTTCGTATTTTGAGCTTTTGATTGTTCATAGCATTTGCGATTAGAGTTATACCTATCTAGAGCGAAAAATACGTGCATTTTTAATCTAATAAGAGACATAAAAAAATCCCTTCAGAAAAAATCTAAAGGGATTTTTGATATTGAAAAAACATACACGTCTTTGTGTTAATAATCTAGTTAAATAATAGATAAAATACATACCAAACCAAATAACCTCAAAAAGTTTAAGGTATTTGGTTTGATATGACAGGACAGCAAAGAAAGAGTGGTAACTGCACATACATGTCAAACAAGTGGAAATAGAGTAAATAAGCGAAAAAATGAATATTTATACTTCTTGGAATACAGAGGGTTTTCGTTACTCTCTCTTTGTGATTGTAAGTGTAACACTAAAAATAAAATAAATCAACAAAAAATAGACAATTTTCCTATTAATTCGACAATTATGATTTTTGGATAATATCTGTGATAAAGATTCAACCATTACAGAAATGTAATGTTTACGTAACCTAAATCGATAACAAATCACGCACAAAACCTTTACGATACAAAAAGATAATACATTGCAAATTCATAGAAAAGGCGTGAACGATTTGAAGAAATATGTAGTAGGTGTTATGACATGTGTTCTATTATTTTTACTATCTTCAGTAGCAGTTTTGGCTGTTGCTGAAAAGAATGATGTACTAGATATTAAAAAATGGGGAACAAAAGAGTATTATGTTCAAATCACAGAGAACGGAAAAGAAGAATCCACGAAAGGTGAAGATGGGGAAATGTATACGCTGTATTGGTATACAATGAAAGCATTTGATGATAAAGGGAAGGAGGTAACTGTTAAATTTTCTGCAAATAAAAATTTGAAATTACATGCATTTCTTCGTGTGTATGTAGAGGGCGAATATGATGACAAAACGAAATCAATTCAAACTTATGAAGAGGTAACAATGAATGAATTACCTATGAAGGCAAAAGAAAAGTTAGGTGTGAAATAATATATAAAAAAAGCAGTCCGTATTTATGTAGAAAAAAACGCTATTCTTTTTGTAGAAATATAAAAAGGATAGCGTTTTTTTACCAATCTCGTTTTTTTAATTACAAAACCAATTACAAAACTTACAAAATCTGTTTTTACTATTGAAAGCGTTTTAATATTGTGAGTAACAACATAAGGGGGTGCCTCTATGGGGATTCAAAATAAAATGGAAACGGTGTCACCTGTAGGTGAAGTAGAAACAAAACAGGAATCACTCGTTTCAAAAATCATGAATATAAAAATTGGTGTTATACCGTTGCCTTTATATATCGTGCTAGCGGCTGTTATTTACGGAGCATCTGTATATAATAAGTTGCCTGCTGATATGATTGGTGGATTTGCAGTTATTATGATTATGGGAATTTTCTTAGGCGATATCGGAATGAGAATTCCAATTTTAAAGAACATTGGTGGACCAGCAATTCTTTCATTATTTATTCCTTCATTACTTGTGTTCTTTAATTGGATGAACCCAGCTTCAATGGATGCTGTGAATATGTTAATGAAAAAATCGAACTTTTTATATTTATATATTTCTTGTTTAGTAATCGGAAGTGTTTTAGGAATGAGCCGTAAAGTGTTAGTGCAAGGCTTTATTCGCATGTTTATTCCGTTAGTTGTAGGAACACTCGCTTCTATTGCAGTTGGATTATTAGTTGGATCATTATTTGGATTTGAAATGAAGCGAACATTCTTCTTTATCATTGTACCAATTGTGAGCGGTGGTATCGGAGAAGGGATTTTACCACTTTCCTTAGCTTACAGTGACATTTTACATCAATCATCAGCAACATTTGTATCTCAGCTTATTCCAGCAGCGGTTATCGGAAATATGTTTGCGATTGTAGGTGCTGGATATATGAAGCGATTAGGTGAGAAAAAACCAGAGCTTAGCGGTAATGGTATGTTGGTAAAAACAGGTGATCAAGATGAATTATTAAAAGAACAAAATACAGAAAAACCAATTGACTTCTCATTAATGGGAGCAGGTTTATTAATTGCATGTACGTTCTTTATTTTCGGTGGGTTGGCTTCTAAATTTATTGGTATTCCAGGGGCAATCATTATGATCTTTTCAGCAGCACTTGTAAAATACTTCAAATTAATGCCAGCAAAAATGGAGCAAGGTGCATATCACTTATATAAATTTATTTCGACAAGCTTAACGTGGCCATTAATGGTTGGTTTAGGATTGCTATACATTCCGTTAAAAGATGTAGCAGCTGTTCTTTCAGTTGGATATGTTGCGGTGTGTGCATCAGTAGTAGTAACAATGATAGCGTCTGGTTTTCTTGTTGGAAAAGTCATGAAAATGTACCCAGTTGAATCTGCGATTGTAACAGGGTGTCATAGCGGATTAGGTGGAACAGGAGACGTTGCCATTTTATCAGCTTCAAACCGTATGGAATTAATGCCATTTGCACAAATTTCAACACGTTTAGGCGGAGCAGCGATGGTTGTAACAGCATCAATTTTATTAAAAATGTTTTCGTAATGTATGCAGACAAGCTAGCTATGTAAAGACGTAGCTAGCTTGTCAAATTAGGAGGAGATTATTTCTATGTTAGAGAGTCAAATTAAGGAACGTTCATTATTGCTTCATAAAGAGTTAGTAGGAAAAATTGAAATTACAAGTAAAGTAGAAGTGAATTCAGCAGATGATTTAAGTTTGACATATACACCAGGTGTAGCTGAATCTTGTAAGGCGATTGCTGCAGATGAAGAAACAGCTTACGATTATACGGCACGCGGTAATATGGTTGCGGTTATTTCAGATGGAACGGCAGTGCTTGGATTAGGCGATATTGGGCCGAAAGCAGCTATGCCTGTTATGGAAGGAAAAAGTATTTTATTTAAAACGTTTGCGAATGTCGATGCATTTCCGCTTTGTCTTGGAACGACGGATGTAGATGAAATCGTAACCATTGTTAAAAATTTAGAGCCTACATTTGCAGGTATTAATTTAGAAGATATTGCAGCTCCGCGTTGTTTTGAAATTGAAAAGCGTTTAAAAGAAGAAACGAATATTCCAGTGTTCCATGATGATCAGCACGGAACAGCAATTGTTGTTTTAGCTGCGGTGCTTAACGCGTTAAAAGTGGTAAATAAAACGATGAATGAAGTAAAGATCGTCATTAATGGTGCTGGTTCTGCAGGGATTGCGATTGGTAAATTGTTATTAAAAGCAGGCGCACAGCATATGACATTAGTAAGTTTAGAAGGGGTTGTTTGTGAAGGAGAGTCATGGATGAACCCAGCACAAATCGAGATTGCTAAAGAAACAAACCGTGAACATGTACGTGGAACATTAAAAGAAGCGATTCACGGCGCAGACATTTTTATCGGTGTATCTGCTCCTAACGTATTAAAAAAGGAACTTGTAAAGACAATGAATACAAATCCAATCGTGTTTGCAATGGCGAATCCCGTGCCAGAAATATTCCCAGAGGATGCGCTGGAAGCTGGGGCAGCTGTTGTTGGAACAGGACGCTCTGATTATCCAAACCAAGTGAACAATGTATTGGCATTTCCAGGTATATTCCGCGGTGCATTAGATGTCCGCGCAACAGATGTTACAGAGGAAATGAAATTAGCTGCGGCGTACGGAATTGCTAACATTATTACAGATGAAGAACGAAATGCAAATTACATTATTCCAAATCCACTGGATAAAAGAGTTGTACCAAGCGTAGCGGCTGCGGTAGCAAAAGCAGCTATTCAATCAGGAGTGGCGCAAATCACAATGATGCCAAACTATTCTGCGGAACAATAAAGTGAAACTTTGAATGGAAGTTTCACTTTATCCCGCATTAACGGGTAGTAAGACCCCCACCTCAAGATTGAGAGAGAAGCGAGGAAGATAGGTGGGAGATAACTGCCCGTAAAAGCCCGATTGGTTCAACTAACCATTCGGAGGAAAGACATCTCCGAATGGAAGTTTCACTTTATAATTTGTTGTTCTTTTGGCTTGTTAAATTAAATAGGTATCCATTGCTACTCATGGATATCTTTTTTGTTTGTTTAAAATCACCACTAGTATAATCTTTGGAAATAGAGTGTTCTAATTCACACTCTTTTGAATCTATGCTCAAAGTCTTAACTTTTATTAAGTGTGAAGAAATCTTGTAACAAAAATATAACAGTTATAATGATCATTCCCAAGTTAAATATAAGAGCTGTTATAACAGATAAGTCTGTGATATTTAATAATACGATACAGATTGAAAAAATTGATGCAATAAAAGGAATGATTTTTTTCGTTCTTGATATCACATACCCTTTACTTTCCTGAAGATATATCATCATTACAGCGATAATTAATAGTAAGGGAGCAGTAATAAGGACCCCAAACCAACCTACAGCATCTTCAACAAACCAGGGTAAAAATCGTATGGTTGAGGAGAAGATAAATAGGTTAAGTACGAAAACAAGTAATTGTATGAGAGATAATCTATACATGTTTTTTTGCTTCATAGTTTCAAATCTCCTAAAGTGTAATTTTGCACTATTTTAAAAATAATTCACTCAGGTGTCAAGTAGCTTTTCAGTAAATTTTTATGCTCCTTTTTCTATTTTTGTACCAAAATCTAGAAGTCTGTATGGACCTTTTGGAACTATAGTATATTTGTATTAAAACTAGTAAAGTAATGTAGATGATTTTACTTATAAAAAGTGTTGTTTTTATTAAAGAGAATAAGTAAATATAGATTTTTCATGCGGTATAGAAGAAATAAGGGAGAAAATAGAGAGATGAGAAAAAGAAAAAACTTGTTAGGTTTATGGCCAACGATTACATTGCTGGTGTGTACGGTTGTCATATTGTCTTTGCTTGTAACAGATATTTTAATTAGTCATCATGTTGAGCGTATGACAGAAGAGAGCCAAATGGAAAAAGCTAAAGCAGTTGCACGTATTACAGCAAATTCACCGCTCGTAATCGATGCTTTAGCGGGAAGAAAAGATGTATCTGAAATTCAAGCGTATACGAATAGACTTTTAAAAAATACAGATGTTCAATTCATTGTAGTCATGGATATGAATGGAATAAGAAAATCTCATCCAGATCCTAAGAAAATCGGCCAACATTTTGTTGGGGGCGATGAAGGCTTAGCCATGAAAGGAAAAGAACATGTATCAAAAGCAGAAGGAACATTAGGGAGATCTATGCGGGTATTTGTACCCATTTTTTCTGAAGCGAAAGAACAAATCGGGGTTGTTGCTGTTGGAATTTCAGCTGATAATGTGGAAGAAAGGGTTAAGGAGAGTAGACATATTATTTACATCGGTGTTAGTGTTGGAATTTTAGTTGGTATTATAGGTGCTATTTTATTAGCTAGACATATTAAGAAAATTTTATTTGGCCTCGAACCTAGTGAAATCTCAAAAATTTTAGAAGAGCGGAATACGATGCTACAATCCGTCAAAGAAGGAATTATTGCGATTGATAAAGATGCGAGGATTACTTTAATTAATAACGAAGCGAAACGGTTAATTGAGAAAAGCGGAATTAAAGAAGAATGTATTGGTAAAGACATTGAGCAGTATATGCCGAACACAAGGATAAAAGAAGTATTACAAACGGGAGCAGCGCAGTTCGATGAGGAACAAAGTCTACATGGGATTACAATTGTTACGAATCGAGTTCCGCTATACGTAAAGGGTGAAATTGTTGGTGTCATTGCAACATTTCGTGATAAAACGGAAATGAGAAAATTAGCAGAGCAGTTAACGGGTATTCGACTATATGCAGAGGCTTTACGAGCACAATCTCATGAATTTATGAATAAGATGCACGTTGTATTAGGGCTAACACATATGAAAAATTATGAAGAATTAGAGACGTATGTTAGTAGCATGGTATCAGAGCATCAATATGAAATTGGCGGTGTGATGAGGAAAATAAAAAATCCCGTGTTTGCAGGGTTTATGCTTGGCAAGCTTAGCTATGCGAGAGAAAAGGGGATAGAACTGACTATAAGTGAGGATTCGTATCTACCAGATCCAGATGATGAGAGATTGATTCATGAACTCATTACAATTGGAGGAAATTTAATTGATAATGCACTAGATGCGGTGGCGAGTTGTGAATATAAGCAAGTACATGTTTCCGTCCAATATCATGATAAATTAATTATTAAAGTTACCGATACAGGAAATGGAATTCCGAAAGAAGAAGTGGATAAAATATTCGTCAAAGGATATTCCACAAAAGGTGAAAATCGAGGGTTTGGTTTATATCTTGTAAATGAAAGTATAAGGCGCATAAAAGGGAATATATATATCGATTCCGTCTTAGGGAAGGGAACGACCATTACAATTGAAATACCATATAAAAGTAGGGATGAGATAGGAAAATGATCAAAGTTTTAATTGTAGAAGATGACCCAATGGTGGCGATGCTAAATAAGCATTATTTAGAACAAGTTGGAGGATTTGAACTTGTTCATATAGCTAAATCCGTAAACGAAGCAGTACAAATATTAGAGGAATCTCATATAGATTTTATACTGCTTGATATTTTTATGCCTGGTGACACAGGGTTTGAATTGTTATTGCATATCCGCAATAAAGAAAAAGAAACTGATGTTATGATGATTTCAGCGGTACATGATATGGCAAGTATTAAAAAAGCACTACAATATGGAGTTGTCGATTATTTAATTAAACCATTTACATTTGAACGTTTTAAAGAAGCGTTATCTGCTTATCGTGAGAAATTTAGATTTATGAGGAAGCAACAAAATATTAACCAATCTGAATTAGATGCATTGATTTTACAAAAAGAAAAAGTAGAACCTCCTGTAAGTAAAGAACTTCCAAAAGGATTAACAAAACAAACATTGCAGTTAGTTTGGAAACAAATAGAATCGCTTCATGGAAAAGAATTTACAACAGATGAAATGGCACAATTAGTTGGAATTTCAAGAGTATCTATTCGAAAGTATGTCCTATTTTTAATTGAAATCGGAGTTTTAGAAAATGAAATGGTTTATCAACAGGTAGGAAGACCGGTAAGCAAACTGCGTTGTATCGATGAAAACAAAATAAAGTTGTATATGTAAGCTGTCTCAAAAGGCCGTTGAATAACGACTTTTTGAGACAGCTTTTTTAAATAGAAATGAGCATGATAGGTGGGGATAGTTCAATGATTCCAAGTATCGTTTTAATTTCTCTTAACGCCTCTTAATCGATACAGATATGTAATGATAACTCGCAATAAATGTCGGATTTATCAGGAATTTTACTTTTTTTGTTAATGCGTTGTATTTTTGGTGCTAAACTAATAATCATAAAGAGAGAGTAGCTAAAACCCTCCCTTTTTAAAATTAAAAGACAGAAAATTCAGTATAATTCGCGTTGTTATGTATGTTTGCTATTCTTCCTTTGCCTTTTTTACATTATAGAGTAGATATGCGAGATGACTAAGATGTATGTATTAATTATTTAGCAGCAATAGTTTAAAAAAAGTGAAAAAATTTTCATATAAATAATTGACAACGGAGTCACTTTTTAATAATAATTAGATTATAATAATTTTAAATAAATAATTATTATTTAAAAGGAGGATTTCAAAAATGAATCTTAATAATCGTTTAACAACAAACCAAGGTGCTCCTGTAGGAGATAACCAAAATTCTCGTACAGCAGGTCGACGCGGGCCAGTATTGTTAGAGGATTATCATTTAGTAGAAAAGTTAGCTCATTTTGATCGTGAACGTATTCCTGAGCGTGTTGTACATGCGCGTGGTGCGGGTGCCCATGGTATTTTCGTAACAAAAAATAGTATGAAAGAATATACAAAAGCAGCATTTTTACAGAAAGAACAAACAGAAACTCCTGTGTTTGTTCGCTTTTCAACTGTTATCCATGGCCAAGGTTCTCCAGAAACAGCTCGCGATCCAAGAGGCTTTGCGGTGAAGTTCTATACAGAGGAAGGGAACTATGATCTTGTTGGTAATCATTTACCTGTATTTTTTATTCGTGATGCAATCAAATTCCCTGATATGGTTCATTCTTTAAAACCAGCACCTAATACAAATGTTCAAACACCAGATCGCTACTGGGATTTCATGACGTTATCACCAGAATCAACTCATATGCTAACATGGGTCTTCTCTGATTACGGTACACCTGCAAACTACCGTCAAATGGAGGGCTTCGGTGTTCATGCATTTAAATGGGTGAACGAAGATGGCAAGATTGTGTACGTAAAATATCATTGGAAGCCACAACAAGATGTACGTAACTTTAATGCGAAAGAAGCAGAACAAATGCAAGGAAAAGATTTTAACCATGCAACTCGTGATTTATTTGATGCGATTGAGCGTGGCAATTATCCAAAATGGGATCTTCACGTACAAGTCATGGAACTAGATGAAATGGATTCTTTAGAGTTTGATCCCCTAGATCCAACAAAAATGTGGCCAGAAGACCGTTTTCCATTAATTGAAGTGGGTACAATGACGTTAAATCGTAATCCGCAAAATTTCTTTGCAGAAGTAGAGCAAGCGGCATTTTCACCGAGTGCAACTGTGCCTGGTATTGAACCATCTGAGGATAAATTATTACAAGGACGATTATTCTCTTATCCGGATACACAGCGCTATCGCTTAGGTGCAAATTATTTACAAATACCTGTAAACTGTCCATATGCAGCTGTACACAACCAACAACGTGATGGTTTCATGCAAGTAAATCAACAACCGTCTACAATCAATTATGAACCAAGTCGTCATACTGAAAATCCAACTGAAGATCCAGCGTATCGAGATTCAACTATGAAACTTACAGGTTATGTAACTCGTGAAAAAATTGAGAAACCAAATGATTTCCAACAAGCTGGTGAGCGTTATCGTTCATTCTCTCAAGAAGAAAAAGATAACTTAATTGCGAACCTAACAAATGATTTAAAAGATGTACATGAACAAACAAAATTGCTTGCAATTTGTAACTTCTTCCGCGCAGATCGAGAGTATGGTATGCGTTTAGCGCAAGCATTAAACGTTGATATTTCGGCGTATATGAAAGGGATTAAAAAATAAAAATTGCGAATAACAAACAATTTGCTGGAACTCGTAGTTGAATATAGACATTATGAGTCCCAGCAAACAGTTAAATTTTCATATTGGTTGTTTTAGGTGGAATCCTATTCTTGCGTCAAAGAGTTAAATAATTATATTAGTTATTAACTGTAACCCGAGTAGCAGACAAGCTAACCTATTCGGGTTATTTGTTATTTAGAACATGTCTTTTTTAAACAAATGCTCCTTGCTGCATATAGTTATAGGGAGAACGGAGGGATAATAGTGACGAGAATTGCCTATACAGAAAGTGATGTCGATTTACTTGCTCGTCTTATGCGAGCGGAAGCAGAAGGTGAAGGGCAACAGGGTATGATGGCAGTAGGGACAGTTGGTGTGAATCGTGTGATGTGTGATTGTTTGGACTTTAAACAGATTACAAATATTCAACAAATGGTGTATCAGCAGCCAGGTGGATTTGAAGCAGTGACGAAAGGGTATTTTTATCAACGAGCAAGAGAGAGCGACAAAGAAATGGCAAGAAAATGTTTGAATTATGCTCGTATATGGCCAGGTGTATATTCTCTTTGGTTCTTTCGTCCAGTTGGCAGTTGTCCTCCTACGTGGTGGGATCAACCTCATGCAGGACAATATAAGAATCATTGTTTTTACGAACCGACTGGAAATGACTGTCCGAAGGTGTATAGTGGAAAATAGAATAAGTAGCGTAGGACAAATATATCGGCGTAAGTGCATCATTTATCGACGCTTTTTACAATATAACGGCGCTTCGACACAGTATAAAGTGAAACTTCCATCAGTGACGCTTTTCTCACTGATGGAAAGCTCTCACCAATCGGGCTTTTACGGGCAGTTTTTTCCCCGCTCTTCTCCAGCCTTTACTGCCCGTTAATGCGGGATAAAGACCGCTCGACGATATTCAACATACAAAAACACCTCATTTGCAAAATGGGGTGTTTTTTGCTATTTTCATAGAAAATAATACTGAGAGGAAGCGATTGTGAAATGATGCCTGAGATTGTAGTTAGAAGATTCTTTGAAGAAATACGTTCAGGGCGTAATCTACATTTAGTCACAGAGTTTATGGCAGAAAAAGTGTTGGCTCATCAAGTTCAAGCTGAAGATGAAGTAACAGTTGAAAGATCTCCTATGGATTATGCGGATCATGTACAAGAGATGTTGGATGCTTATGGTACGTTTACTTTAGAAATTCAAGAGCTGTTAGTATCTCAGCAAGATCGTGTATATGTTCGTTGGAAACAAACAGGTACTCATATTGGTGAGGTTGATGGATTTCAACCAACTGGTCTTCCTATTATTGAATTAGCGAGCGCGGTGTATCGGGTAGAAGACGGGAAAATTGTAGAGTACTGGATTCAAATTGACCGCACTGGTATTACAGCTCAATTAGAACGAAATAAAAAGATAAAAATCGAAAATAATTAAAAATATTTATTTTATCCCTAAAACAAAAAGCATTTCTTTCTATTATACATACAGAAAGAAATGCTTTTGGTTTTGGGGATTTGGCTAAGAGTACTGTTAGTTCGCGAATAATGAATGGAGATAAGAATTAGAATATTTTCCCTTAAAGAATACATAATAAAAAAATAGTTATGAAATGCAGAAAGGGATGGAGTTTATGTTTAATTTTCTGAAACCATTAAAAGGTAGACGCAATTCAAAGTCTCTTCAAATAAACAATAATACTCATTTTCAGGAAAAAAACATAGAAGATTCTCCCTTGGACGTTCATTTATCTAAGAACATAGCTCAACTTCAGCAATTCTTCTGTCAATCTCCTGATTTGGTCATTCGTCGGTTGCAAATTACAGTAGATGGATTAGAAGCAGCTTTAGTTTATTTGTCTGGATTAACAGACAAGCAATCGATTCAAAATCATGTTTTAAGTCCTTTGATGGATAGTGCCCATAATCCAAATACGGAACTACCAATTACATTAGGCCAGGTTGGAATTGTCGATACGTGGGGCCAGATTGAAACTGCTATTCTGGGAGGAGATAGCGTTTTATTTATCAATGGCCAAACTACAGCGCATCAATTAGATACGAAAGGATGGCCGCAAAGAAATATTGAAGATTCTAGGAATGAAATCTCACTAAAAGGTGCTCATCAAGGGTTTGTAGAAACTGGAAGTCAAAATATCGCATTGATTCGAAGATACATTCCTCATCGAGAATTAATGTTAAAAGAGATTACAATTGGTATGCGGGGCAAAACGAGGATTTCCATTTTATATTTGAAAGATGTAGCTTCCGAAGAAGTGCTGGAAGAATTGGAAACACGGATTCAAGATATTATGGTGGACGCTGTCATTAGTACGGGTGAACTTATCGAGTTCATTGAAGATAATCCGTATTCACCGTTTCCTCAATTTATATTAACTGAAAGACCCGATTTAGCTGTATCTCACATTCTCCAGGGAAGGTTTGTAGTTGTTGTGGATCATTCTCCAAATGTATTGATTGCTCCGACAAATTTTATATCCTTTTTTCAAGGAGTTGATGATTACGGGACACGTTGGTTAGTTGCCTCGTCTATTCGGATACTTCGTTTCTTCGCTTTTATGATTGCTCTATTTTTGCCTGCGAGTTATGTTGCGTTTATTTCCTTTAATTTTGAAGTCATTCCTGTGGAGCTTTTTTTATCTATTGCGGAATCAAGAACGCGCGTACCATTTTCTCCAGTTATGGAAGCACTGCTTATGGAAATGACTTTAGAAATGATGAGGGAAGGAGCTTTGCGGCTACCCACTCCGATTGGTCAAACAGTTGGAATTGTAGGCGGGATTATCATTGGACAGGCGGCCGTTCAAGCCGGAATTGTAAGTAACATTATGATTATTGTTGTTGCTGTTACAGCCATCGCTTCTTTTATCATTCCGAATTATGATATGGGGGCAGCAATCAGGTTTTTACGATTTCCTATGATGATATCAGCTGCCTTGTTTGGAATTGTAGGACTTGTTATCGGGTGGATGACATTAATTGCACATCTCATAAGTCTTGAATCGCTAGGTACCCCTTATGGGACTCCGTTAGCACCGTTTCGCTTTGCGGATATGAAGGATGCTTTTGTACGCTTTCCTCTATGGGCAATGAGAAGCCGCTCTAAAGGTACGGGAGCTATTCAATCTATTCGCCAAGGAAAAAACCACAATAAAAGGTGAAACTATGAAAAAGTATGCCTATAATGACATCACTCTTATGCAGTATATTTTTTTAATTAATGGAATGCAGGTGGCAACTGGAGTTTTAGCTCTCCCACGAGTGCTTGCAGAAAAAGCTGGAACAGATGGATGGATAGCTATACTTATTGGCTGGGTATTCTCCACAATATCTGGTATTTTTATCGTTAAAACATCTGCAAGATATCCAGAAGACACGCTTTATGACATTCTTATACGATTGTTTGGAAAAATAGTTGGGAAAGCACTAGTTGTTATTTACACGATATACTTCGCTTGTTATTCCGGTATCGTTCTTGTGAACGCTATGCTTTATCTTAAGGCGTGGCTTCTTCCGAAAACGCCTGACTATATCATTATATCTTTGTTTTCAATTCCTATTTTTCTTGTTGTACGCAACGGTCTTCGTATTATAGGACGATACTGCGAACTTGCTTTTTATATGATGATTTGGATTCCGGTGTTTTTTTTGATACCGCTAAGAGGTGGCTGGAGTTGGCTGCCTTTCTTTCCATTGTTGAAGGATGGATGGAATCCGATATTGACAGCTGTGCCAACTACTATTTTTGCCTATTTAGGATTTGATATTACGTTCTTTTTGTATCCTTTTTTACAAAAAAAGCAGTACGCGGTCCATGGATTTGTTATTGCAAATACTTTGACGATGTTATTCTATTTGTTTGTTACTCTTGTTTGTTTTGCTTACTTTAGCCCTGATGGCATTACAGAATTTAATCAACCAGTACTAAACTTATTTAAAGTAATTGAATTTCGTTTTTTGGAGCGTTTTGACATGGTTTTATTGGCTGCTTACCTAATTGTTGTTTCCACAGCCTGGATCCCTTGCATATACTGCGCTGTATTTTGTTCTAGTCAATTACTTGGAAAAGAAGATCATAGCTCTCACGTCATTGTTCTATTATTGTGCATTATCGGTTTTGTATTTTTAACTCATCCTACTTGGAATGAATCTGAGGCTTGGCAACAGGCAATCTCAAATGCTGGATTAGGATTGACGTATATATCACCCGTGATTTTATGGATGTACAGCTGGGTATATGAGAAGTATAGCCGGAGGGGAATACATTGAAAAGGAAGGTATTATGTTGCATTTTATTATTGACGTTCACGATGACTGGATGCTTTGATCAAACAAATGTTGAAGATGTTTCCCTTACTCTTATACTTGGTATGGATTTAGATCGCGATAATAATTTATTGGTATACATGTCAAGTCCTGTGTTTAATAAAGAAGCAAAGATGAAAGAAGAAAATACTGGTGTGAAATCTGTTACGGTTCGAAATTCTAGAGAGAAATTCGATGCTACGGTTATAGCGCTCACATCGGGAAGCAAAACGCAAGTCCTCTTAGTTGGGAAACGGCTGCTGAAACGAAAAAACTGGGAAGATTATCTTGACCCATTTTACCGTGATCCAAAAAATACGGTTACTGCACGAATTGTCGCTGTAGATGGACCTGTTTCGGACGTAATTTTTTATAATCCAAAAGATAAGCCTCGGCTCCCTTTGTATTTAGCAAAACTAGTTGATACCGCCTATATGAGAAATGTCACGGTAAAAACAACTCTTCAAAAATTGCATCAACAAACGAAAGATAAAGGGATGACAGCGAGTATTACCGAGATGAAAAAAAAGAATAGAGTATGGGTGACAGGAACAGCCCTGTTGGACGAAAAAGGCAGATATAAATTAACGCTAACACCGGATGAAAACAGATTATCACGCATTTTACAGCACGAAAATAAAGGTGAGTTTCTATTTACACTTGCAATCAAGCCGAAATCGGATGACCGTAATAAAGATTGGATAAGCTTTGCTGCTCAAAATATCAAGGTAAAGACAAAAGTAAAATATGACAGTCATTTTATATTTAATATAGATGTAAAGATGAGAATCGCCATTACAGAACGGCTTTTTCCATTCAATACAAGAAAGGACGCAGCAAAGCTGCAAAAAGCTATTGAAACTAAGCTGGAAGCTGATTTTAAGGATTTAATAAAGAAAATACAAGCTGCCGAAATCGACCCTATTGGACTTGGTACATATGCGAGAACTTATACATATCCAGAGTGGAAAAAAGTCCAAAATCAATGGGGTAAGGCATTGGCAAAGGGGGATGTAAATGTCAAAGTAAGTGTAAAAGTTGGTGCGATGGGAACGATTAAGTAATAAAGTGAAACTTCCATGAGTGGGGGGCTTCATTCCCCACTCATGGTTAGTTGAACCAATCGGGCTCTTACGGGCAGTTGTCTTCCACCTATCTTCTTTGTTTTCTCAGAACCTTGAGGTGGGAGTCTTACTGCCCTAAAGTAGCGGGATAAGAGTTTCAACTGGGATTATGATTTGCAAGCCCCCTTCAGAAGATCTGAAGGGGGCTTTTCTAATGTGAAAGTAAATTAAAGTGGTAATACTTCTTCTAGATGTGTATTTAGTTCAGATACAAATTTATCAACATCAGGGTTCTTTATTACATTATAGCAAGCGAAGCTCTTTAACGGTTTCATACCGATAAATTCTTGTGTTCGATGCAAATGACTCAGTGCTTCTTCTAAGCTTTTTCCTCCAAAGAATTGTGCTGGATCGTTAAATGTTTTTTCGGGAGCGTTCCATGTAGTCGAAAACATATAGTGTTTATCGGTTAATAATCCACCTCTGCCGTATTGCTCGGATCCTTTGAAAAATAATCCGTAAGCATACACTTCATCCATATATGTTTTCAGTGATCCTGGCACATTGAACCAATAAATAGGTGTTTGGTAGATTACAATATCCGCCCATAAAAACTTGTTTTGTTCTTCTTCGATATCATATCCGTTTTGAATCACTGTTGTTTGTACATGATTCTCGGGACTTAATATATTCACCATGTTGTCTGTTAATGTTTTGTTTAGTTTTCCTTCTGCTGATCTGTATGTTTGATGACCATTGATAATTAGTATATTTTTCATTTTATTTATCCCCCTTAGTTTAGAAATAGCGTTTAGTCGCTATTGATATTGTATGTATAGTTGATTTCTTTTGGAAAGTAGTGATATTTATTTCATATAGTTACCGTAAGGATAGAATTGTGATAGCATGAAGGAAATCAGTCAAAAAATTTTTAGGAGTGTGTTTCTATGAGTAGCATGGATCCAATTGAATTAACAAAAGGAACACCAGGGCAAATTTGTCCCATTGCGAAAACACTCGACGTGATCGGAACAAAGTGGACTTTTTTAATCATTCGAGATCTTCTTATTGAAGGAACGATGCGATTTAGCGATTTACAAAAATCGATGGATGGAATTAGCCCGAAAACCCTCTCACTTCGTTTGAAGGAACTTGAAGTGCAAGGAATTGTGAAAAGAACGGTATACCCAGAGGTTCCACCGCGTGTCGAATACACATTAACGGACAAAGGAAAACGTTTAGAACATATTTTCATTGAATTAAAGCGATTTGGATTAACTTTATAAAATGATTTAAAAGTAGATAAAAAAGACCTCCATGGTCTTTTTTTATTATGGAAGATAATTTTTCTATGCGTACATTTCTTGCCAAAAAAGAAACTTTCTAAAATGTAACTATGTGAATTAAATATCACTACTTCCAAAAAGAAAGTTTTGAAAATACAATAATCTCAGCAAAACAAAACAAGAAAAACTGGGGGAAATGAACATGTTAAGTAATAAAAAGATTGTAATTATTGGTGGAAGTTCTGGTATTGGTTTAGAAACAGCGAGACTTGCACTCTTGCAAGGAGCTGAAGTTATCATTGCTAGTCGTTCAGAGGAAAAGTTGCAGAGAGCGACGGATCAGTTAGGAAGAAGCGTGACTGCTTATAAGCTTGATACGACACAAGAACAGCAAGTTCAGTCCTTTTTTGAACAAGTAGGTACAATTAATCATTTAGTTGTTACAGCGGCAGAAACATCCGGGGGTTCTTTTATTGAAACAGATGCAGCCGAAGCACGTCAGTTGTTTGAAAACAAATTTTGGGGACAATTTTATTCAGCGAAATATGGTGCACCAAAGGTTGCTGAGAATGGATCCATCACTTTATTTTCCGGAGTTGTCGCTTATAAATCTATGATTGGGTCGGCAACGCTCGGTGCAGTCAATGCAGCCGTTTCTAACCTTGGCCAAACGTTAGCGTTAGAGCTTGCTCCTATTCGTGTAAATGTTGTCTCTCCTGGAATTATTGATACGCCGTCACGTAGTAAAATGCCAAAAGAAGCGCGCAACAAATTCTACACTGACTTAGGAAATAAACTTCCTGCAAGGCGAGTAGGTCAAGCTGAAGATGTAGCACAAGCTGTACTATATGCAATGCAGAATGGTTTTGTTACAGGAACGGTTCTTCATGTTGAAGGCGGGCATACTTTAATTTAGTAGATTAAAACGAGTTTGTATTTATCATAAAAAAACGCTATTCTTTTGTGGAACATACAGAGAGAATAGCGGTTTTTATGAATTTATCCCGCATTAACGGGCAGTAAGCCCCCCCACCTCAAGATTAAGAGGATGGATAGGTGAGGGATAACTGCCCGTAAAAGCCCGATTAGTTCAACTAACCATCAGTGGGGGATGAAGAAAACCCCCACTGATGGAAGTTTCACTTTATCTGTTTTTCTAATTGAAATCCCATTTAGCATTTGAACTAAACAGTCTACATACTATGAGTTTTGTTTATAGCTTCACGCAGTGCTTTAGCTAATTTGATTGGATTGTCATTTGCCCAAAAATGCATAAAAAACAGTCGGGGATTCTCGGTTAACATGTGATTATGTAAAGCAGTTACTTCAATACCATGCTTACGTAACGTACTCGCAACAGGATTTACTTCTTCAGCAGTAAGTACAAAATCACCAGTTATGGCTGCTTTACCATTTTTCGTCGGCTGAAAATGGATTGCTGTTGCTACCCCCATAGCAGGAGGGATTTCCATGCCATTTTCCATGATTTTTTCCAACCGGGGAATACTTACGTGATAAACACCACCACTAACTGTACCTTTATGTCTAAATATTTTATCAAGCTTCTGCTTATCAATGGAAAAGGCATGCGAATCATTCGGTAATTTATTGTCCCATGGTATTGTTGTTAGTTCCATTGCCGATCTAATCGCTTTAGCTAATTGAACTGGATCACCATATCCCTTAACGTGCAAGTACATAATACGCGGTGACTCTCCCAGCAAATGATTATGTAGAGCAGAAACTTGAATTCCTTGATGAAAAAGTTGATTCATGACAGGTTGAACTTCATTTTCCGTAAGAACTAAATCACCCATAACCATCGTTTGATTACCCATTTGTTTAAAAGCTGTCCAGCCTCCCAAGGCTAAACTAGGCCGGATTGGTATTCCTTGGACATTTACTTGTAAATCATTACGTGGAAGGCTGATATAAAAGACTTCACCTGGCTTCATCACACCTGATTGTCCCATTGCTTTCTCAACTAGTTTCCAGTTTACTTGCTGCGGTAAATGATTTGTTGAATGATTGTAATTCGGAGAAGAAGAGTTCGCCGTCGCTTGAATTGAGGGGGCTGAAGTAAAATTATAAATTATAACAGCAACTAAAAAAGTAATTATAATATATTTCCACTTATGCATAGATTAACTCTCCTTTAGATGTATAGTGAAATATTAGGAAACGATATTATAATTCCCCATTCATCTTATTTCTTGCGCATAACAGCTCGTTAGTGAATGAGCTTTTTTATCCTCGATTACGTCTCGATTCTTTTTTTGCATATAAAAAGGGTTAATTGATATAGCTAGTAGGAGAAAACAAATAGTTAAGAATTTCATAAGCCAATGAGGGAAAAAGGAATGACAGGTTCAGTGCTGTTAGGTGAACAAGGCATCTTCGTTAGGACTAATCATTCCTTTTAGAAATGGAATGTACATCTATTATTATGACTTTTATATAACTTATGTTAAGGGAGTGAATCAGCTTGCTATGAGGATCTGATATAAAAACTATTATGTAAAAAGGTTTGAAATGCCCTTATAGAAACAGAAATATAAACATTTTAATAGCTTTGTATGTTTAGGAATTCTAAAAACTCAATATTTCCTATTTCAAAAAACAAGAGCAGTCTTTTCGACTGCTCTTGTTCCATAAATTTTACTTCATTTCCTTCTAGTAAACCACCTTTTCTGAATTGTGTGATAATATGGAATGAAAGGGGGCATACAAAAAATGGAACATTTACAAATTGGAGATATACAAGTGACATGGTTGCAGGGAGGAAATACGCATTTAGACGGCGGGGCGATGTTTGGTGTTGTGCCGAAATCCCTTTGGTCACGAAAATATAGCCATAACGATAAAAATCAAATTTATTTACGAACAGATCCATTACTGCTGCAAACGAAAGATGGAAATATGCTCATAGATTCCGGGATAGGCAACAATAAAATGAATGAGAAAATGAAGCGAAATCAAGGGGTGACTGAAGAGTCATCTGTTGAACAATCGCTCGCTCAACTTGGTTTGAAAGCGGAAGATATTCAGTATATTCTTATGACGCATCTTCATTTTGATCATGCATCTGGTTTAACGAAATGGGAAGGGGAAAAGCTTGTCCCGACGTTTCCAAATGCAAAAATATATGTATCACAAACAGAATGGGACGAAATGAGAAATCCGAATATCCGCTCACGCAATACATATTGGAAAGAAAATTGGGAGCCAATTGTACATCAAGTACATCTGTTTATGGAAGAAGTAAACGTTACAGATGAAATTCGAATGGTTCATACAGGCGGACATAGCGATGGACATGCGGTTGTCGTTGCACAAAGTCAAAATGAAACATTACTGCATTTAGCAGACCTAATGCCAACGCATGCGCATCAAAATGTATTGTGGGTCATGGCGTATGATGATTATCCAATGACGTCAATTGAGAATAAACAAAAATGGATGAAATATGGCGCAGAGCAGAAAGCGTGGTTTACTTTCTATCACGATGCATATTACCGTGCGGTGAAATGGGACGAAGAGGGGCGCATGGTAGAAAAATTAGAACGTGAAGAAGTAGAAGTACCGAGCGAAGTGTAATGGAGTAAAATTTGAATAAGCAAACATGAAGCGAATGAAAAGATAACCCATATGAGTAAACGAAAAGTATCGGTCTTTGCTAACCGGTACTTTTGTATTTTGAATGATAATTCTGAAAATATAGACATTTAATCATGGATGTTTTATAGTAGTTAATACAATAACTACTATCAGGAGGGCTTATGGAAGAGAAAGCAATTATCGAATTGCAAAAACATGGATTCTCAAAATACGAGTGTAAGGCATATATAGGTTTATTGAAATCACCCGCCATCACTGGCTATGAATTAAGTAAGCGTTCTGGCGTCCCGCGCTCAATGATTTATGAGGTATTGGGAAAGCTGCTTGATAAAGGAGCGATTCAAACTGTTCCTTCTGATCCCATTGTCTATAAACCTGTTGAACCGAAACAGTTGCTCGCTCGTCTGAAAGAAGAGATGAATACATCATTAGAAGTGCTAGAATCGTCCCTCACAACGTTAGAAAGTGATCAGAAAGTGGACGTTGTGACTAGAATTGTTCAGTATGAACATATTGTTCAAGAAATGCTTTCGATGATTCGAGATGCAAACAAAGAACTCTGGTTATCCATTTGGTCTCCTATTGTGAAAGACATTGAAAAAGCTGTTCGAGAGAAAGAAGGAACGATCCCCATTTTTACAGTTTTGTTTGGAGCTGAAGATAAGACGCTGGGGCACACGTATCATCACAACTACATGGCACCAGACATTGTGAGTAAACGTATGGGCGGGTATTTAACGATTCTTATTCGAGATGAAGAAGAAGCTTTAATTGCTAAGTTTAGCGATAGGGGTTCAGAATGGGCTGTGAAGTCAACTGACCCAGCTCTCGTTTTGATTGCTACTGAATATATTAGGCACGACATTATGGTAGAAGAGATTACAACTGCATACGGTCCTGAAAAGCTAGAGGGGCTATGGAAGACGAGGGAAGATTTAATTCATGTCATGACAGGAAAAAACAGCTTAGTATAGAGCTGTTTTTTATCATAAAACAAGAGTCGTTATCATTATAACGACTTTGGAGGGGAATTAGATGTATGCAAAATTAAAGTTTGCCGTCTCGATGGCTCTATTTGGTTCCATCGGTCTATTTTCGATAAAAACGGGTCTTCCATCGATTGAATTGGTTTTTGTACGGTGTCTCTGTGCAAGTATGATGTTAGGAGCAATATGGGGATTTCGCACATTAACAACGAAACAGCAGCAGAACAATTCTATTCCGCGCCGGGAGTACTTACTTGCCTTACTATGCGGTGTGTTTCTTATCGTAAACTGGATCTTTTTCTTTCGGTCCATTGAAGTTATGCCCATTACTGTAGCGATATCGATTTATCATTTAGCACCTGTTATTGTGCTTTTATTAGGTTCTATGATTTTTAAAGAAAAAATAACAGGAACAGGTTTACTTTTTTTCTTTATTTGCTTTGTTGGCACATTATTAGTTGGAGGGATTCATCAACATACAACTGTTGCTGAATTTTTGTCCACAGGTGTTTTGTGGGCATTCGCGGCAGCATTTTTCTATGCGCTTACTTCCATCACGGGAAAGGGAATTCAAACACTTAGCCCGCTGTTAGCAACTTTCATGCAAACGAGCCTTGGTGTTGTAATGCTGATTCCATTCGTAGATTGGTCAAAGTTTATGCATCTTACCACTGAAAATTGGTTCTATATCCTTGTTACAGGATTTATTCATACAGGATTCGTATTTTATTTGTTTTTCAGTAGTTTGCGAGAATTAAAGGCTCAAACCATTGCTATTTTAGTCTTTATTGATCCGATTGTTGCAATCTTACTGGATGTTACTATTTTGAATTACCATCCTGATGTCTATCAGATTCTCGGAATTTTTCTAGTGTTTGTGGGGATTAGTTATTCTCCTAAAAAAGAAAGACGATTAGCGGAAGATAAAGTTGTTCGGTTAAACTAATAGTGTGGATTATTCTACTAATACGAATAGGTGTAGAAAAAGGAGAGCAAAGAATGCTCTCCTTTTTCTTTGGAAGTAGCTGTCCAACGATTTTGTTGTAACTATTTGTCGAAATGTTCGTTTCTAAAACATTCTGAAAATTGTTATAATAACCCCAAGCTAGTCCATTTTTTAAAAGAAGATAACGAAAAAATGAAAGCGTTTTAATGAATAAGGAGGGGAAATGTATCGTGTATATGACGATTGGGAAGCTGCTGGAATTAACGGTTGGAAGTTATCCGAATAAGGAAGCAATTGTTGAGCCGGAAAAACAGGTTCGCTGGACGTATGCAGAGTGGAACGAGCAGGTAAACAAACTTGCCCATGCACTTCAACAAAGCGGGATACGAAAGGGTGACCGCGTTTCGACATTTCTTTTTAATAGTAGTGCGCTGGCAACGACATGTTTTGCCTGTGCAAAAATTGGGGCTGTATTCAATCCAATTAATTTTCGGTTAAAGCCGCAAGAACTTGCTTATATATTAGAAGACGCTTCTCCTAAAATCGTACTTTTTGAACAGCAATTATCCTCCCAAGTACAAAGCATTCATACACAATTTCCTCACATTCAGTTTTGGTACATTGATCAAGATCAGCCAACGTTTTCTATTTCTTATGAAGAAAAAATATCAAGTGCCACGCCACATTTTGAAAAAATAGAAGTAAAAGAAGATGATATTTGTTCCATTATGTATACAAGCGGAACAACGGGTTATCCAAAAGGTGTGCTTCATCGTCACCGAGAGATTATTGATCAAAGCTTGATGGGCGTTGCCTATTTACATTACACGGAAAATAGCCGCGGCCTTGTAACAGCGCCGATGTTTCATTGCGCGGAGCTGCATTGCTGCTTTATTCCGAGAGTACATAGCGGTGCAACAAATATCATTCTTCATCACTTTGATGCAAAGCTTGTCTTAGAGACAGTTCAAAGTGAAAAGGTGACTGTTATGTTTGCGGCACCGACAATGTGGAATATGATACTGCAAGAAGATTTGTCACAGTATGATTTATCCTCACTTCAATACGGTTTATATGGAGCGGCGTCGATGGCACCTGCACTTGTGAAAGCTTGCGATGCAAAATTGAATGTTTCATTAGTACAAGCTTACGGAATGACAGAGATGGGACCAGCCGTTACGTTTTTACGTGAGCATGAGCAGCTTTCGAAAGTTGGTTCGGCAGGAAAGGCTGGGTATAATCATGAAATTCGCATTGTCCGTCCGAACGACGATGGACCGTCTGAACCGGATGATGTATTACTTCCATATGAAATTGGAGAAATTATTATAAGAGGTTCGTGTGTAATGGCAGGGTATTACAACAATAAAGAAGCGACAGAAAAGGCTTTATATAAAGGGTGGTATCATTCAGGCGATTTAGGGTATGTAGATAGCGATGGGTATTTATACGTTGCAGACCGCGTCGATGATATGGTCGTGAGCGGCGGTGAGAATATTTATCCGCGTGAAGTAGAGGATTTTTTGTATACGCATGACGGTGTTTTAGATGTTGCGGTGCTAGGAGAGAAGGATGAGTTATGGGGGCAGCGTGTCGTTGCGTATGTTGTTTCGAAGGACGGGTCTCTTACAGAAGAAATGTTAGATGAATATTGTAAACAGAGCGATAAACTCGCTGATTATAAACGCCCGCGCAAGTATGTATTTACCGAGCAGTTACCGAGAAATGCGAGCGGGAAAATTCAAAAGTTTATTATACGTAGTGAAGGAGCAGAGGTGAAAAAATAAGGAGAGAATACGATGAAGCATGCATATTTGGAGGAGGAGCATCACATTTTCCGTGATGCCTTCCGTAAATTTTTAGAAAAGGAAGCGTATCCGCACTATAACCAATGGGAGAAAGACGGCATTATTCCGCGTTCCTTATGGAAAAAGATGGGCCAAAATGGCTTTCTTTGTTCGATGGTAGAGGAGAAATACGGCGGAGCCGGCGCTGATTTTGGATATTCAGCTGTGATAAATGAAGAGTTAGAAAAGGTTGGTTCTAGTTTAGTAGGAATTAGTCTCCATAATGATATTGTCGTTCCTTATTTAACAGCATATGGAACAGAAGAACAAAAGAAACGTTGGCTTCCAAAATGTGTGAGCGGTGAATACATTACCGCAATTGCGATGACAGAGCCGGGAGCAGGTTCTGATTTAGCTAGTATTCGCACAACGGCGCGCAAAGAAGGGGATCATTATGTTGTAAACGGAGAAAAAACATTCATTACAAATGGTATTCATGCAGATTTAGTCGTTGTTGTTTGTAAGACGGATTCTACTGTAAAGCCAGCTCATAAAGGAATGAGTTTGCTTGTTTTAGAGAGAGGAATGGAAGGATTTAAAAGAGGGAAAAAATTAGAAAAGGTTGGATTACATAGCCAAGATACAGCAGAACTTATTTTTGAAGATGTGAAAGTTCCTGCCTCTAATTTGTTAGGAGAAGAAGGAAAAGGTTTTTATTATTTAATGGACAAATTGCAGCAAGAGCGCCTCGTTGTCGCGATTGCTGCCATAACTGCAGCAGAAGTGATGCTGCGTTTAACAAAGGAATATGTAAAAGGGCGAAAAGCATTCGGAAAGAGTATAAGTGATTTTCAAACTGTTCAATTCAGACTTGCAGAAATGTATACAGAAATTGAAATTGGCCGCACATTTATTGATGAATGTATTAGGGCACATATGCATGGGGAAAACATCGTTACCAAAGTATCGATGGCAAAGTGGTGGGTAACAGACCTTGCGAAGAAAGTAGCGGCAGAGTGCATGCAACTACACGGCGGGTATGGATACATGGAAGAATACGAGATTGCAAGGCGGTACCGCGATATTCCAGTAAGTGCGATCTATGCCGGAACAAACGAAATTATGAAAAGTATTATCGCGAAAAGTATGGGATTGTAATGAAAGAGGAATGGGAGGAGAAAAGATGATTCAAAATATTGCAGTAATTGGTGCCGGAATTATGGGAAGCGGTATTGTCCAAGCATTAGCGATGGGCGGAAAGTGTGTGAAAATGTATGATGTATCGGAAGAAAGTTTACAAAAGGCATATAAGGGGATTACCACAAGTTTGGATCGCTTTGTGAAAGCCGGGCGTATGAACGAAGAAGAGAAAGAGCAGATTCTAGCTAATATTGTTTCTACGATTACGTTAGAGGAAACATGTAAAGATGTAGAACTTGTTATTGAAGCTGCACCTGAAAATTTGCAGTTGAAAAAAGAGATTTTTAAACAGCTAGATAGCTATGCTTCTCAGGCTACTATTCTTGCAACAAATACATCTGAATTAAGTGTAACGGCGATTGCAAGCGCGACAAACCGCTCTGAGAAAGTGGTGGGGATGCATTGGTTTAATCCAGCACCTGTTATGAAACTCATTGAAATTGTGAAAGGGGTTGATACAGAGGAACATACAATACAAGCAGTGAAAGAATTAGCAGAAGAGATTGGAAAAGAAACAGTTGTTGTGAAAGATGTGCAAGGATTTGTCACTTCAAGAGCAATTGCGGTGCATTTGTTAGAGTGTATGCGTATGTACGAAGAAGGAGTAGGTAGTAAAGAGGAAATTGATAAAGCAATTAAACTTGGCTTGAATTATCCAATGGGTCCATTTGAGTTAGCAGATTATGTTGGATTAGATACGATGTTATTTGCAAGTCAAGGCTTAAGCGAAGCGTTTGGTGATAGATTCCGCGCTCCGCAAACACTTGTAAAACTTGTAGAGGCAGGACATCTTGGCCGGAAAACGGGAAAAGGGTTCTATGATTATCAAAAAGGGAAAGTGGGAGAGAAAATATGAATCGAGAAGTCGTTATTGTTGAAGCGGTACGTACTCCAGTTGGAAAAAGAAACGGTGCTTTTCGTGAACTTCATCCAGTACAACTTGGAGCAGTTGCACTGAATGAAGTAACAAAACGTGCAAATATCGAAAAAGGAATCGTAGAAGATATTGTAATGGGATGTGTAACGCCGATTGCGGAGCAAGGCTTTAATATTGGTAGACTTGCCGCGCTAGAAGCGAACTTTCCGATTACAGTTCCTGCCGTAACGATTAACCGTCTTTGCGGTTCGGGACAACAAGCGATCCATTTTGCGGCGCAAGAAATTAAATCTGGTGATATGGATATTACCATTGCTGCTGGTGTTGAGCATATGACGAAAGTGCCAATTTTAAGCGATGGCAATGCAAATACAATTCCGAGTAGTCTTCATGCAAAATATGAAATTGTACATCAAGGTGTATCAGCAGAAATGATTGCTGAAAAATATGGAATTACAAGAGAGCAACTAGATAGCTATGCCTTTGAAAGTCATCAACGCGCACTACATGCGATAGAAGCAGGTCATTTTAAGCGAGAAATTGTACCTGTAAATGGAATAGATAAGGAAGGAAATGCAATACTAGTTACAAATGATGAAGGGCCGCGGGCGAATACTTCTCCTGAAGCACTAGCAAATTTAAAGGCTGTGTTCAAGGAGAACGGATCGATTACAGCAGGAAATGCAAGTCAAATTAGTGACGGAGCAGCAGCGATTCTTTTAATGGACAGTGAAAAAGCGAAAGAGCTAGGATATAAAGCACGCGCGCGAATTGTGAATCAAGTTGTTGTTGGCTCAGATCCTACAATGGGACTTACTGGAGTTATTCCAGCAACGAAAAAAGTACTGCAAAAATCAAACTTAACGATTCATGATATGGACTTAGTAGAAATTAATGAAGCATTCGCTTCCGTTGTTCTTGCATGGCAAAAAGAAATGGAAGCAGATTTACATAAGGTAAATGTCAATGGCGGTGCTATTGCATTAGGGCATCCGCTTGGAGCAACAGGTGTGAAATTGATGACTTCCCTTCTTCATGAACTGGAAAGAAGAAATGGAAGATACGGGTTGCTTACGATTTGTATTGGACACGGGATGTCAACGGCAACAATTATTGAAAGAATATAACAGTAAATTTAAGTCATATATTGTCGGCTCGCCGATATATTGATGTGATAATTAAAAGGGTGCAGAAATGAATCTGCACCCTTTTGATTAAGCAACTTTTACTTCTAAAATTGTACCTGTTTTTGCATCTACTAAAAATTCAAATCGTTCTTGTACATCGTGTAATAACGTTGTAATACCACCGCGGTATACATCATAAGTAACATCATATTTTTCAAACGTCTCTGGGACCATATGGACCCAAGAACCTGTAATTTCACCTTTATGACTTAATGCTTGTTTCACCATTTTTAATGCTTTTTCAGAAGAAATGTGTGCTTGTTCTTGTACTTTATTTGCAACAACATATCCAGCCGCAAATCCTATACCAACACCAGCTAGTAAGCTTTTCCAATTCATATATTCACCTCTATTCTATAAAAAGTTCATCTTCATAATTATAAATCAATTTACATGAAAAAAGAAGAAACTAGAAAGATTTCGAAAATTTCGTTACAATAAAAAGAGTGATTCTATTATTGGATTGAAGGAAGGATAACGTGATGAATAAAGAGACAATGGAGCTATTTCGTACGTTAACAGAGCTGCAAGGAGCTTCTGGATTTGAGCATGATGTGCGTCGTTTTATGAAGCAAGAACTAAGCAAATACTCAGATGAGATTGTACAAGATCGTTTAGGAAGTATCTTCGGCTTAAAAAAGGGTGACGAAAATGGACCGCGCGTTCTTGTAGCTGGTCATATGGATGAAGTTGGCTTTATGGTAACGCAAATTACGAAAAACGGAATGGTCCGTTTTCAAACATTAGGTGGCTGGTGGAGTCAAGTGTTACTAGCGCAGCGCGTACAAATTATGACAGACAATGGACCAATTATCGGTGTAGTAGGTTCTGTTCCTCCTCATTTATTAAGTGACGAACAACGCGCGAGACCAATGGATATAAAAAATATGTTAATTGATATCGGTGCAGATAGCCCAGAGGAAGCACATGAAATTGGCGTGAAACCTGGTCAACAAATTGTGCCAATTTGTCCGTTTACACCAATGGCAAATCCAAAGAAAATTATGGCGAAGGCTTGGGATAACCGTTATGGCTGCGGCCTTGCGATTGAATTGTTAAAAGAGTTAAAAGATGAAAAATTACCAAACACGCTATATTCCGGTGCAACTGTACAAGAAGAAGTCGGTCTTCGCGGTGCACAAACAGCAGCGAATATGATTCAGCCAGATATTTTTTATGCGTTAGATGCAGGCCCAGCAAACGATGCATCAGGAGATAAAACACAGTTTGGTCAAATCGGAAAAGGTGCTGTGCTTCGTCTGTATGATCGTTCTATGGTGACGCACCGTGGAATTCGTGAGTTTATTTTAGATACAGCAGAAACGCATAACATTCCGTATCAATACTTCGTATCACAAGGTGGTACAGATGCAGGACGTGTACACACAAGTAACTCTGGTGTACCATCAGCTGTTATTGGTGTATGTGCTCGTTACATTCATACACATGCGTCAATTTTACATATCGATGACTACGCAGCTGCGAAAGAATTGTTGATTCATTTAGTAAAAGCAACAGATAAAACAACATTTGAAACAATTAAACAAAATGTTTAATATGGAAAAGGCCAAATGCGGCCTTTTCTTTTTAAGTAGGAGGTTTAACAGTGAAAGTAGCAGTCGGATCAAAAAATAAAACAAAAGTAAATGCTGTTCAGCAAGTGTTACCAGATGCTGAAATGATTTCATTGTCTGTACCATCTCATGTGTCAGTGCAGCCGTTTTCTGATGAAGAAACGCTGCAAGGAGCAAGTAACCGGGCAAAATTAGCACTAGCAGAAGGAAAAGCAGATATTGGAGTTGGTTTAGAAGGCGGTGTGATGCATACAGAACACGGCTTGTTTATGTGTAACTGGGGTGCTTTAGCAACGAAAGAAGGCAAGCTATTTACCGCAGGCGGAGCACGTATAAAACTGCCAGATGAGTTTATTCAACCTCTTGAAGAAGGAAAAGAATTAAGTGAAGTAATGGAAGACTATACAAAGCGGCATGACATTCGCAGCCATGAAGGAGCAATCGGCATTTTTACAAACAATTATGTAGATCGAACGGATTTGTTTGTGCATGTTGTGAAGCTATTAGTTGGACAATATATGTATGACAGAAACGAAGCATAAACCTTGCACCGTACTTCATGTATGGTAGTATATAAATACAAATTAAAAAAACGACCTAAAAACCCTCTTTCTTTTTAGATGAGCGAGAGCATCTGGCCATGCATAGAAGCGGTCAGGGCCTTTTCCTGCCACGTGCAAGGGTTAAAACAAAGGTAGAAAGCGAGTGCAGGTCATGTTTTGATCTGCATGGCAGCGATTTATATGTTGATAAATCAAAATGGATTTATATATAAAGTAAGATTAAATTAGTAAATACATACTTCTTTTTAGGGAGGAATTATAGATGAAATCATTAGAAAGCATGGAGCAATTTCAAGAATTGAAAAACGAGGAGAAAGTGATCTTTTTATTCTCAGCAGACTGGTGCCCGGATTGCCGTTTTATCGATCCATTTATGCCGGAAGTAGAAGAAAAATATAGCGAGTTCTCTTTCTATTATGTAGACCGTGATGAATATATCGATCTATGCATCAAATTAGACGTATTTGGTATTCCAAGCTTTGTCGCTTACAATAAGGGAGAAGAAATTGGTCGTTACGTAAACAAAGATCGTAAAACACAAGAGCAAATTGAAGAGTTTATTGAAGGGTTAAAGTAAGACGTTTCCAGCCAATTACAATGCGAAAAACAACCTCTGTCTTCACATGTGGAGGTTGTTTTTTTCGGAAGGGAGGTACATCATATGAAAATGACGAGTAAAAAGATAAAAGACGAGCTTATGAAGCGTCTTGAAAGAGCAGAGTGGAATTTTCAGTACGATAGTGAAAAGGAGACACTTCGCATTGAGCAGACAGATACGAAAAAGGGAATTACTGTTTCTCTTCCAGGTATCGTAGCGAAGTGGGAGGTAAAGAAAGAGAAGGCAATTGACGAAGTTGTATATTACGTAGAAGAAGCGCTCGTTGCGATGCATAAAGAAGTAAAAAGTACGGCGAAAATTTTGCCTGTTATTCGTTCGACGTCCTTTCCGAAAGAAGCGGAAGAAGGAAATCCGTTTGTCATGACAGAGCATACAGCAGAAACGCGTATTTACTATGCATTAGATTCAGATAAAACATATCGCCTTATTGATCAGCGTTTGCTGCAAAAACTTGGGATGACAGAAGAACAAGTACGTGAAATGGCATTGTTCAACGTTCGTTCTTTAAGTGCTGATTTTAAGCGAGATGAAGTCGCTGGAAATACGTTTTATTTCTTAAATACAAATGATGGGTATGATGCGAGTCGTATTTTAAACGATTCATTATTACGAGAGATGCGTAAACAAATTTCAGGTGATATGGTTGTTGCAGTTCCACATCAAGATGTATTAATTGTTGCTGATATCGTGAACAAAATCGGTTATGATATTATTGCACAAATGACAATGAAGTTTTTTGCAGAAGGTCATGTTCCGATTACATCACTTTCATTCGTATATGAAGATGGTAATTTCGAACCAATCTTTATTTTGGCGAAAAATCGGAAGGAACGAAGTGAAAAAGAGAAAGGATGAACAAAGTGAACGTTTTTTATAACCTTGAAGGTATTGGGGATACATTAATTGTTGCCCTGCAAGATATTACATTAGAAAACCGTACATTTGAACGTAAAGGAGATGTAGCACGCGTTTTCGATCGTGAAAGCAATGTAACAGCAGGCTTCAACATTTTTAATGCTTCTTCTTATATGGAAGTAACAGAAACAGGAAATCTTACATTAACGAAAGAGCTTGTGGAAAAGATCAATGAAATTTTAGCGAAGAACGATTTTACAGAAAAAGTAGAAGCAGATCTTTCACCAAAATTTGTTGTTGGTTACGTAGCAGAAAAAGAAAAGCATCCAAATGCGGATAAATTAAATGTATGTAAAGTGGAAGTTGATACAGAAACATTACAAATCGTATGCGGTGCGCCAAACGTTGACGCAGGTCAAAAAGTAGTTGTTGCGAAAATCGGTGCGGTAATGCCAAGCGGTATGTTAATTAAACCAGCAGAGCTTCGCGGTATCCCATCTTCAGGTATGATTTGCTCAGCACGTGAATTAGAGCTTCCAGATGCTCCGCAAGAAAAAGGAATTCTTGTACTTGAAGATAGCTATGAAGTTGGACAAGAGTTTAAATTTTAAGTATATGGCCCGTTAGAGCGGGATGAAAAATAGTCTCATTGTTAATGAGGCTATTTTTTTATGGGTATATATTTTCTTCGTAAAGAATTTCATTAAAAAAGGAATATACATATCCTCTGTATAATATTATAAAGTGTAAAATTACACTTTAAGGGTAGGGGTTGCATGAAAAAAATAATTGTCATATCACTTCTTAGTATCGTTGCTGCTATCGCTGTTTTGTTTTACGTTGCTTTTAACGGTAATCCTATTAGTAAATATGTAATGGAGAGAGATACAAGGTTGTATTTAGAAAAGAAGGGATATAAAAAAGATGAGATTCTTTCTATAGAATCAACATATAACATGAAACGGAATACTGATCGTATTGAAGGAACCATTGCGAAGGTTGTATTTAAGGATGAGCAGAACGTAACATATATATACGTTAAGCATCGGAAAGACAATCGTATTTTACAACACTGTGAATATTATAATCACGATACAGGAACATGGGAGGTTGAATTTAATTCTAAACGTAAGCATATGGAGAGAACTTGTATAAAAATGTATTGAAGTGGTCCGGCAGACGGATTTTTTTTATGTATGAGTTTTTTTAAAAATTACTAAATAATATATAATAATGAATATATTACAACTTTTTACAAAAGGCGGTGTTGTGATGAAAGTAAACAAGATAGGAACGGTTATATCTATTTTAATACCCATATTATTAACTTTGCTTATTATTAATTTTGTATATAAGATTATCCCAACTACCTTTCAAGGACTCACTATTTTCTTACCTTTATTTTTTTGTCCAATCGGAATTATTTTAGCATTTATTTCTTTTAAAGCAGACAAAAATGGATGGTCAAAAATTGGATTAATATTAAATACTGTACTCTTTTTTACGCCTTTTATCTGGATGATAGGGGGAACTGTTCTCTTTGGAGTATGATTGGGTATGAGCCGAATCTTGGTGATCGTAGATATCCAAAACTTGAATGTATATGCTGCAGAGCGCGCGTGGTATGGGTTTTTGTATTGCGAATTATATAGATGAAATTATGGGGAAAATAAAAGATTGTTTCAATAGATAAGGAGGATAGTATGAAGTACATAAGGATTGCTTCTGTAATCATGATAGCTATATTCTCTATGATAGGGTGCACAAAGGAGACTGTAAAAACATCACCTAAGAAAGAAGCTGAACAATCTCCTCAGGAAGGAAGAGAAGTAGATGAAACGCATTCATCTACTCCTGTCCAAAACAATGAAACGAAAGAGCAGCAAGTGAAAGAAGAGCCTGCACTGGCACCTGTACCAGAGAAACCAAAATTTATTGTGTGTATTGATCCTGGTCATCAGCGAAAAGCAAACCTAGAGTTAGAGCCGATTGGTCCAGGTGCAACGACACAAAAATATAAAGTAACAGATGGAACAACAGGTGTTGTGACGAAAAAAAGAGAATACGAATTGAATTTAGAAGCCTCTTTTCTGTTAAAAGAGATGTTAGAAGCAAAAGGCATTGAAGTGGTCATGACAAGAACAACACATGATGTGAACATGAGTAATAAAGAAAGAGCGGCAATCGCCAATGAACATCATGCGAATTTATTTTTGCGAATTCATGCAGATGGTTCGGAAAATGAAGCGCAAAAAGGCTTTGCAGTGTTAACGCCGTCAAAAGAAAATACTTTTACAAAAAACATTTATCAAGAGAGTTTAACGGCTTCTGAGTTCATTGTGAATAAAGTGAAGGAAAACAGTAACGTACAAGTAAACGGAATTAAATTTCGTGATGATTTGTCTGGATTTAATTGGGCGGAAGTACCGGGAGTTTTATTAGAATTAGGATTTATGTCTAACCCAGAAGAAGACCAAAAACTATCAGACGTAAATTATTTACGTTCTTTACTGCAAAGTGTGGCAGATAGTGTTGAAAGTTACCGAGTAAGTAAAGGATAAAGTGAAACTTCCATCAGTGACGTTTTTCTCACTGATGGTTAGTTGAACCAATCGGGCTTTTACGGGCAGTTATCTTCCAAGCTTTTCTCCATCCTTTACTGCCCGTTAATGCGGGATAAACTTTTTTCGATCCATATCACATAAAAGCGTTTTCATGTTGTAATCTTTTTCATTTTTCTGTAAATAATTTGAAATTAATTTCATCTGCACTTTTTGCCGAATGCTGATACAATAAAGGGTGTTACTATTTAGTAGAAAGAGTGGTAAGCATGCTAGATTGGATGAAAAAGTTTTTTAAAAAAGAGGAAGAAAATGAAGCGACAGCATTGAGAGAAATAGAGACTCCTGTAGAGAAAAAGGTTACTTCGCACACTCCTCGTGTAAACTACTACTCTAATAAACGAGAAGATGAGCTGCAAGTGTCTAAGCCGCATGCGAGCAGGAATTTTCGTTTTCCATTAATTCCTGACGGAGGATTTGAGGAGAACACAATGAAATCGCCTCGTATAGAGGAGCGTGCTATACAAGAAATACCAATTCGAGAAAGACGCCAATCAAGACGAGTAGAAGAAATACAAAAAGAGACACAGATTGAACCGATTATTCAAGAGGTAACGGAAGCAAAGCCTACTTCTGTAGAAGAAAGTCACCGAAGACCGTTTCGTCCAACAGAAATAGTTTCTCCGATTTTTGGGTATAAACGCCCGGAAGTAGTGGGACAAGAACATACTGAAAGTAAGAAACAACAACGAGAAGATATTGAGATATCAATAGAAGGAAAAGCAGTTGTTGATGTATGGTTTGAGAAGAATGGCTATGCGTTTTATGATTCATCACAAGATGTTCTACCAGAACAAAATCAAGTAGAGTCTACACGAATTGAAGCGGAAGTTAAGAAGTCTGTTGTTGATACATGGTTAGAGAAAAATGAAGCAGAACTTACATCTGTGCAAAATGATGCAACATTCCATGAAACGGTGCTACATAATCGTGATGCAGTTGCGGCTCAAGGTGAAAATGAATTACATGAACCTATTGCTGTAGAGTCAGAATTTGAAATGAAAGAAGAAGTTGAGAGAATAGAAGAGTCTGTTATGCAAGACAAGCAGAAGCGCCTGAGGAAATAGAAGTAGTAGAGTTATCTTCAGAGATGGAAGAGTCTGCTATACAAGAAGAAGCACAAGAAGCTGAAGCGTCTCAGGAAATAGAAGTAGTGGAAGTATCTTCAGAGATAGAAGAAGCTGTTATGCAAGAAGAAACATTTGAAGCTGAAGAATCTAAGGAAATAGAAGAAATCGAGTTATCTTCGGAGACGGAAGAATCGAATGTACAAGAAGAAACAGAAGAAGTTGAAGAGCCTCAGGAAATAGAAGTAGTAGAGTTATCTTCAGAGACAGAAGAATTGGATGTACAAGAAGAAGCACAAGAAGCAGAAGCGCCTGAGGAAATAGCAGTAGTAGAAGTATTTTTAGAGATAGAAGAAGCTGTTATGCAAGAAGAAACATTTGAAGCTGAAGAATCTAAGGAAACAGGAGAAATCGAGTTATCTTTAGAGACGGAAGAATTGGATGTACAGGAAGAAACAGAAGAAGTTGAAGTGTCTCAGGAAATAGAAGAAATCAAGTTATCTTCAGAGACGGAAGAATCGAATGTACAAGAAGAAACAGAAGAAGCAGAAGTGTCTCAGGAAATAGAAGAAATCGAGTTATCTTTAGAGATGGAAGAATCGGATGTACAAGAAGAAACAGAAGAAGTTGAAGAATCTTCAGAAATGGAAGAGTCCAATATACAAGAGGAAGTACTTGAAGCCTCAATAACAGAAGAACCGCTTGAAGTTAAGGAAGTGGAAGCAGTAGAGTTATCTTCAGAAATGGAAGAGTCCAATATACAAGAGGAAGTACTTGAAGCTTCAATAACAGAAGAACCGCTTGAAGCTAAGGAAGTGGAAGCAGTAGAGTTATCTTCAGAAATGAAAGAGTCTAATACACAAGAAGAAGTACTTGAAGCGGAAGCAATAGTAACTGAAAATTTCGTTCATGAACAAAGTGAAGAACCTGTTAAAGCTGATGAACAAACACAGCAAGCTGTACAAGCCTTTGCAAATGTATTAATAGAAGAAACAGAGGAAAAACAAAATGCAATTGCTGAGCAGACTAAAGTAAAAACAGGGCAGCCCAAAGTAGATGCAACGCAAGAACCAAAACGTGAGAAGAAACGTTTCGTTCCGTTTAATGTAGTGATGTTAAAGCAAGATAAACAGATGTTAGCAGAAAAGCGCCGTGTAGCAATGCTGTCGCAACCGGCTCCTTCACAAAATGTGACTGAGCAAAAAAAACAAAATATTGAATCGCCAGCAGTGAAACAACCAGTGCAAGAAGAGATGACGCACCGAGTTGTTGTAGAAACAAAACAAGATATTCGTAACGTTTTACAGGCACCGCCAGCGTATGAGTTCCCACCATTAGCACTTTTAAATATCCCAAGTCATCCGGCGGCACATGATGCTGAGTGGTTAGAGGAACAAAAAGAGCTGTTAAATACGACATTCCATAATTTCCATGTCGGTGCAAAAGTGGTGAATGTGACGCAAGGGCCAGCTGTAACTCGTTTTGAAGTGCAGCCAGAACCTGGTGTGAAAGTAAATAAAATTACGAATTTAAGTGACGATATTAAATTAAATTTAGCTGCTCGTGATATTCGAATTGAGGCGCCAATTCCAGGGAAAAGTGCAGTTGGAATTGAAGTGCCGAATAAAGAGAGCAAAGCTGTATTTCTTCGTGAAATTTTACGAAGCCCAGTGTTTACGAAAAGTGAATCACCGCTTACAGTCGCACTTGGTCTAGATATTTCAGGAACACCGATTGTGACGGATATTCGAAAAATGCCGCACGGTTTAATTGCGGGGGCAACAGGATCAGGAAAAAGCGTATGTATTAATGCAATTTTAACAAGTATTTTATATAAAGCGAAGCCACACGAAGTAAAGTTGATGCTAATTGATCCGAAGATGGTTGAACTTGCGCCGTACAATTCTGTACCGCACCTTGTTGCGCCGGTTATTACGGATGTAAAAGCGGCGACGGCAGCTTTAAAGTGGGCAGTAGATGAAATGGAACGTCGTTATGAATTGTTTGCACATGCAGGTGCGCGTGATTTAACGCGTTACAATACGATTATGAACGAACAAGAAATTCCAGGCGAGACGTTACCGTATATCGTTATTGTTATTGATGAGCTGGCTGATTTAATGATGGTTGCACCGGGTGATGTGGAAGAAGCGATTTGCCGGATTGCCCAAAAAGCAAGAGCGTGTGGAATTCATTTATTAGTAGCGACGCAGCGTCCATCTGTAGATGTTATTACAGGATTGATTAAATCGAACATTCCAACGCGAATTGCTTTTACAGTTTCATCGCAAGTAGACTCACGTACAATTATTGATATTGGCGGAGCTGAGAAATTACTTGGCCGTGGTGATATGCTATTTTTAGATAATGGAACATCAAAACCGGTTCGTGTGCAAGGGGTATACGTTTCAGATGAAGAAATTGAAAAGTCTGTTGCGCATGCGAAACGTCAAATGAAGCCAAATTATTTATTCCATCAAGAAGACTTATTGGCAAAAACGGAACAGCAAGAATCTGAAGATGAGTTGTTCTTTGAGGCATGTCAATTTGTTGTAGAACAAGGGGGAGCATCCACGTCTTCTGTGCAGAGAAGATTCCGCATTGGGTATAACCGTGCAGCTCGTCTTATTGAAGACATGGAAGCGCAAGGGATCATTTCAGAAGCACGCGGAACAAAACCAAGAGACGTCCTCATTACAGAAGATGAATTTGCTGCGATGCAGGATATACATGTATAAGAAAAGGTTTTGCTGTATACTAAGAGAAAACGCTGGATAGTAAAGTAGGGAGTATAGCGACATGAAAGAAATCGAATTAAAATTACAAGGTGAAATAAATCGACTGACAAACAAGACGTTCAAATTTGATGAGCGCGTTGGTGAAGGATGGTTTTCTGCGGTTTATTTCTTAAAAACTCGTGATATTATTAAAGAATTTCGACCAGGAAGCGTTGTAACAATGCAGTTTTTCCAAAAGGAACATGCTGTATTATGCGGAACAGATGAAGCACTTGCTTTATTACAAACATTTGCAGAGCATCCTGAAAAGCTTGAAATTTATTCTTTAAAAGATGGGGATCAGGTTAATCCGTTTGAAACAGTATTAACGATTCGCGGACCGTATGAGTATTTTGGCTATTTAGAAGGTGTAATAGATGGCATTTTAGGACGCCGTACTTCTGTTGCAACAAATGTGTATAACGTTGTGCAAGCTGCGCGCAGCGGTGAGAAAGAGAAGCCTGTTATTTTCATGGGTGATCGTGATGATCATTATACGCAACAAGCTGGTGATGGTTATGCGGCTTATATCGGTGGCATGAGCGCGCAAGCAACGCATGCGATGAATGAATGGTGGGGTAGAAGCGGCATGGGAACAATGCCTCATGCTTTAATTCAAATGTTTAACGGTGATGTTGTGGAAGCGGCAAAAGCATACCATAAAAAGTTCCCAGAAGATGAGTTAGTTGTACTAATTGATTACAATAACGATGTGATTACAGATGCGCTTCGCGTGGCACGTGAATTTGGATCAGAGCTAAAAGGAGTACGTGTAGATACATCTCGTACGATGATTGATCAATACTTCATTCGTCATCCGGAAGTGCTTGGTACATTTGATCCGCGCGGTGTGAATCCGTCTCTTATCTTTGCACTTCGTAAAGCATTAGATGACGAAGGATTCCAGCATGTAAATATCGTAGTGAGCGGCGGATTTGATGAAAAACGTATCCGTGAGTTTGAAGCACAAAATGTTCCTGTTGATATTTATGGCGTTGGCAGCAGCTTATTAAAAATGAATATTGGCTTCACAGGTGATAACGTAGAATTGAACGAAAAACCGGAAGCGAAAGCAGGACGTAAATATCGTCCAAATCCACGCTTAGAGCGTGTTCAGTTGCAAGCAAGAGAAAATGAGGAATAAGAGGAAAAACTGATAGGGAATTGACCCTATCAGTTTTTCTGTTATCATAGTATAACGGATTGTTTTTTGCTATAATAAGTTTGTTGTGGATTTAAAAGAGAGCATGAACGTGATTATAAGAAAATCGAGATGATTACCAAAATAAAAAGAAAATCATATACTGTCTTATAGATAGACCGTTGGAATAGTTCGAAATGTTGGAGGTTCTTTAAGATGACAGTTTACCATTTTGTAGGAATTAAAGGGACAGGGATGAGTGCTTTAGCGCAAATTTTACATGATATGAAGCATACTGTTCAAGGTTCTGATGTAGACAAACGTTTTTTTACGCAAACAGCTTTGGAAAATCGTGGGATTTCCATCCTGCCTTTTGATAAGAATAATGTTGAAGAGGGACAAGTGATTATCGCAGGAAATGCATTCCCAGATACGCATGAGGAAATTGAAGCTGCAAAGGAATTAAATTTACCTATTTATCGTTATCATCATTTTTTAGGCGATTTTATGAGTAAGTATACGAGTGTCGCTGTAACTGGTGCTCACGGAAAAACATCAACGACAGGTTTGTTATCTCACGTGATGCAAGGAGCAAACCCTACATCTTGTTTAATTGGTGATGGAACAGGACTTGGAGTAGAGGATAGTAAGTATTTTGTATTTGAAGCGTGTGAATATCGTCGCCATTTCTTGTCATATCATCCAGACTATGCAATTATGACAAATATTGATTTTGATCATCCAGATTATTTTGCAGACATTAATGATGTATTCAGTGCGTTCCAAGAGATGGCACTGCAAGTGAAGAAAGGTATTATTGCGTGTGGTGATGATGAAGAACTTCAAAAAATTCATGCGAAAGTACCAGTTATTTTCTATGGATTTGGTGAAGATAATGATTTCCAAGCACGTAACATTCAAAAAAGAACAGATGGTACAGTGTTTGATGTCTTTGTTCGTAATACGTATTATGGAACGTTCCAAATTACAGGTTACGGCAATCATAGCGTGCTAAATGCATTGGCGGTTATTGCTCTTTGTGATTATGAAGACATTGATGTCGAAGTTGTGAAACATCAGTTAACAACATTCGGTGGTGTAAAGCGACGCTTCAATGAAAAGAAAATGGGCGAGCAAGTGATTATTGATGATTACGCACATCATCCAACAGAAATCAATGCGACAATTGAAGCTGCCCGTCAGAAATACCCAGAACGTGAAATTGTAGCAGTATTTCAGCCGCATACATTCTCTCGAACACAAAAATTCTTAGATGAATTTGCAGAGAGTTTACGTAAGGCAGATCAAGTATATTTATGTGATATTTTTGGTTCTGCTCGTGAAAATAGAGGAGAACTTACAATTCAAGACCTGCAGCAACGCATTGATGGTGCAGAGCTTATTACGGTTATGACAACAGAAACATTAAAGAAACATAAAAACGGCGTACTTATTTTTATGGGCGCTGGTGATATTCAAAAATTTGAAGCTGCTTATGCGAAGGAAGTACAAGTAGCGGAGAAAAAGTAAGGGAGAAATGACGTGCAATACGCACGTCATTTTTTATTAACAATTTCTAAGTACAAATGTTAGAATAGTTAGAAAAAAGGGGAGAGGGAAATGTTTACACTAAGAATCGATAAAGAAATCGAATTACAATTATTAGAAAGACATCATAAAGATGAACTGTACGAATTAGTGGATAGCAACCGAGAATATTTGCGAGAATGGCTTCCGTGGGTGGATCGCTCGAAATCAGCTGAAGGATACAATGAAATCTTTCCAATGTGGCTGCATAACTTTGCAGATGGAAATGGTTTTGAAGCAGGTATACGCTATAAAGGAAATCTCGTTGGGATGGTTGGGATTCATCCGGTGGATTGGGCGAAGAAGGCGACAACTCTTGGATACTATCTTGCAGAAGAAGCAAGTGGAAAAGGAATTATGACACGAAGTGTAAAGGCTGCGCTCCGTTATGCTTTTGAAGAATTAAAATTAAATAAAGTTGAAATTCATTGCGGAGTAAAAAATCAAAAGAGCCGTGCAATTCCAGAACGACTCGGCTTTAACTTAGATGGAATTATTCGTGATGGAGAATGGTTATATAATCATTTCCATGACATTGCGGTGTATAGTATGTTAGCGAGAGAATGGAAGGAGAGAAGCGTTTAAAATGACGCTTCTTTTTTCTGAATTTATCAACAACTAATGGTATAATATGGATAAGGAGGGATAAAGATGGAATTTTACGTGAAAAAAATCCAATTATGATGCTGCTTACTGTGATTATGCTATTACTTGTCGTAATCTCTCCCATTATATCATTTATGTTGCACGAGAAAGGTTGGCTGACGGGACTTGCAGCAGGAATCTTATTTCTAGCTGCAAATATTATTCCGATTTCTGAAATGTTTGTGTTTCAGCATAAAGTCGTTGATGGTGAACTTGTAACAGGGCATTGGTTAACAAAGAAGAAAATTCCAATTGTAAGTATTCGTGTTATGCGATTTGTTGGAAAAAATAAGAGAAACTTAGAAATCACGTACGGTAGTAATTTTGAAGTACATATGATTACAATGCCAAAAGAGAAAGAAAAGTTTATGGAATTACTTTTAAAAGGAAGTCCCTATGTGAGAATAGTGGACTGAATATTATATTTTCAGGGAGAAACTGATGGAGGTTTTACTATGACTAAAATAGGTATAATCCGTCACGGAAGTACACCGTGGAATAAAGAAGGCAGAGCACAAGGGAGTTCAGATATTTCCCTTGATCAAGATGGAATATTAGATGCGCATAAACTTGCAGAGCGCTTGCGTAAGGAGAATTGGAATTTCATATATTCTAGTGATCTATTAAGAGCGAAGCAAACTGCCGAAATTATAGGGGAAAAAATTGCGAATATACCAATTTACTTGGAACCTAGGCTTCGTGAAGCAGGGGGAGGACAGATTGAAGGAACAACGGAAGAAGAGCGAGTTTTAAAATGGGGAAAGAATTGGAGAGAGCTAGATTTAGGAATTGAAAGTGCTGATAGTGTAATCACAAGAGGTCTTTCGGTAATTGAGGAGATTGCATCTAAACATGATAACAAGAATATATTAATTGTTAGTCATGGTGCATTCATTAGACATCTTCTAAAGGAACTAGTACCGCATTTAAATATGGTAGAATTTCCGAGAAACACGTCTCTAACTAATCTTATAAAAGCAAAGAATGGTTGGGATTCCGAGCTATATAATTGCACAGTACATTTGGGATAGAGGAGAAAGAGGGAATGATTGTATCTTAAAGTAAAAGCATTCTCTCTTTCCTATCTATGGTTAATATCATTACACAATCTTCGGGGGCTTCTCAGTGCTGTCATTTGAATAGAGGCGTTCCCAAAGCTCGTTCATTTTGCTTCTGCCGTTATTAATTTCAGGATTGAACTGAATTGCAGCTTGCCTGCGAACAGTACGGACATGTTGTACTGCTTGTTGTAGTTTTTGGTCAATTGTGTTCGATTCTTTTCCTGCATGTTTGACGATTGACAATCCCGCTGTTGTTCCTTGAGCCATGGCAATTTTGCCACTTTCAATCCCAGTGATATTCCCGGCTACAAATAGTCCATCAAGAGGAGTTTCCATCGTCTCTGAATGGTGGGGCACGTGACCGCCAAGTTCAGGAATGTATTGAAATGGACATCCGGCAACGGCGGCAAGCTCTGCCAGTGGATACAAGCCGCCTGCTATACAGACAAAATCTGCTTCGTAAATTGTTTCAGACCCCGTAACAATCTTGCCATTCACATCAATATCGGCGACGCGTACTCCTTCCACTTGATCTTTACCGATAATTTCGAGTGCTGCTTTCCGAAGTTGGAGGGGAGTACCATTCACTTTCATACCGTTTTTCGGATAAAAGTTTAAAGCAACTTTCCTCATCCAGTCATTTTTCATGAAACGGCTCCCGATACGTAATAATGGTGATGGTGCGAGATGAGCTGCGTTCAAGAGCGATTTCATAACCTCTTCAGGTTCACCTGCTTTTTGACTAAGGGCACTTTTTTCTGGGAGTACAATTCGATCAACCGTTATGCCAGCTAGTTGTAATTCATTTAAAATCGCAAATGCTAAAATATTTGCTCCGATAAGAATTCCTTTTTTGCCGACTTGGACGCGGTGAACATTTGTCATTACTTGAGCCGCGCCAATGGACATTACGCCAGGAAGGGTCCAACCAGGCAGTGGGATAGAGTATTCGGCAGCTCCAGTAGCCACTAGTACAAATGGTACTTCTAGCGTACCTAGGCTCGTATGTACATTCCATAGGTGATTTTCTTTTTCTAAATTGTAAACAGACACCCCGCAGCGAATATCGACCGATAATTTTTTCGCTTCTTGATGAAGGCGCTCTGATTCTTTTATTCCATTCCACCATTCACCGGAAGGCTCTTGATGAAGTTGTCCGAGTAACCTGCCGCCTGGTTTTATAAATTCATCAAGAACAGTCACTTTGAGACCAAAGCTCGCACAGGCAATAGCTCCTGCTAATCCTGCTGGGCCTCCTCCAATTACAATTACATCAATCATCGCTTTTCCACCATCCTTCTTACAATATTCGGATGCTGTTTGCCGCTTTCAACAATCATATCCTTCTCTACAACTGTTAAGCAGGCTCTTACGTTTGCTTGATCATTGACAGTTACGCGGCACTCTAAGCAATGACCGATGTTGCAATAAATACCCCTAGGTGTCCCGCTATCTTCGTGAACGCGCAGTTTTCTTATTCCATTTGCCAAAAGAGCAGCAGCAATTGTTTCATTTTCATATGCTTCATATTCCATTCCATCAAATTGAAAGGAAATACGTTCTCTATCCTCTAAATTCCCTAAAATAGGATGCTTCATGATTCTAGTCATTGATTTTCACCTACTGTTCCAAATGTCACCGGCCGAATTGGGGGCTGGTATTTTAACGGAATTTCACCAGGTGACACATTAGGGATAACACTTTCAATAATTCTATCTAATGTCGGCCTGCATGTGCGGCCTCCACAAAAGCCCATTCCTGCTCGTGTTCTTAATTTTAATTCTCTTGCTGTGCATTTATGTTGATCTGCTGTTGACTGGAGTTGTCCGTAAGTAACTTCTTCACAGCGGCAAATCACAATGCTCTCTTTGTTAACCATTTGAATTCCTCCTCGACAGTCTTTCATAAAGATATTATGCAAAAAATGTGCCAATGTAGAGGAGGAAGAGGGTTACTGTAAGCCAAGCCGCTTCAAGCGATTGTATAAAGTGGCTCTTGTGATACCGAGTTGTTTCGCACACTCCAATTTATTTCCATCTAAGATTTGTAGTGCTCTTTCGATTACTTTTCTCTCGTGTTGATTCATTTCTTCTTGTAACGATAAGATGGTAAAGTCACTTTCTTGAAGTACATTAGATACAGTCTTTGGTTTGTTTTCAAAGCTGATACTATTGGTATGAAAGGGTAAATAATCTCTTTTTATTACGCCATCTGTTGCGAATACGATAAGCCGTTCCATGACGTTGCGAAGTTCGCGAATATTGCCAGGCCAATCATACCGAAGCAGTTCATGCATGACTTCTGGAGGAAATTCATGAATCGGCCGTTGATAATTCAAAGAAAAGTCATGTAAAAAATAATGGGTTAATTCAATAATATCTTCTTGCCGTTCTCTTAAAGGAGGAATGTGTAGACTGACTACGTTCAATCGGTAATACAAATCTTCACGGAACTGTCCTTTTTTCATTAATTCTTGTAAATCACGATTTGTGGCAGCGATGATACGGAAGTCGATATTAATTTCTTTTTCTCCACCAACGCGATAATATTTTCGCTCCTGCAGCACGCGTAGAAGTTTTACCTGCATTTCGAGGGGCATTTCACCTACTTCATCAAGAAATAATGTACCTCCTTTTGCCAGTTCTATTTTTCCTTTTTTTCCTTTGCTGTCAGCACCGGAGAAGGCGCCCCGCTCATATCCGAATAGTTCACTTTCAAATAAAGCTGCTGGTATCGCACCGCAGTTAATTGAAATAAAAGGTGCTTTCGGTTTTTCGCTCGCTTCATGAATCGCTTTCGCAAATACCTCTTTTCCGACACCGCTTTCACCTAATATGAGAACAGTAGATTTAACAGAACATACCCTTCTAGCTAAATCCACTGTTCTTTGCAGGGCAGCACTCTTTCCTTTAATAGAATGAAAGGAATCAGAAGAATCTTTATATTTTGCTACTTCTTGTTCTAAACGGTGTACTTCATTGGACATGTTGAACAATTTTTCATTCAGTACGACTTGATTTGTGATATCCGTTTCTGAAACGACTGCGCCGATAATCTGATCGTTAAAATAAACGGGATTAGAGTTAATTAAGACAAACAAATCAGACTGAGGCTGATGGTGCTGTCCTACAATTTTTTTCCCTTTATGTAGAGATTGCAAGATTTCTAGGTTTTTATAGTCAAAGAAATCCGTAATCGGTCGGCCGATGATATCTTGCCGTTTGACGGAGAAAATTTTTTCTGCTCCTTCTGTCCACGTACAAACACGTTCGTTATCATCAATGACCGTGACGGAAGAATCCGTCGTTTGAATAACAGTTTCATAAAATGCTTTTAATTGATTGTAAGAGTTATGAAGAAAATGGATGATTTGTGTTGCTGTTATACAGCCTACTGGATTTTTGTTTGTATCAAGAATAACAGCTGTGGAATGATGACTAAACGCCTGAAGTAAGGTGAAGAATGATTCATCTTCATATACGACTTTGCATGGAAGCTCAGGTATCTTTGTTGTTGAACGATAATAAAATTTACCGTTTTTTTGTTCAATTTGCTGCTTATCGAACGATGTATCCATTAAAATCCGTTGTATAATTTCTTTCCCTGACGGTAATGAAAATATGATAATCCCCTCCAAAATTAATTGTAAAAAGTTATTAACACTGTAAAAAAAATTATACACGTGTTCATGAAATATTTAAAATATTTTTACAATAGAGCTTACCTCACTTTAAAGGGCAGTAAAGCTTCTACTTCTAGAAAACAAGGAACTGGATAACTGGATCAAGAGGGAGTGTCTATAAAGTGAAACTTCCATCAGTGGGGGTCTTACTGCTCAAAAGTAGCGGGATAAATTTCTAATCAACAAAGATTTGAAAGTACAACTTCCTCTAAAACTATTACATTTCCTTTGTACAGCGTCTCTGTCACGCGTACCTAACTATCAGCGGGGAAGAAATAATTCTCTGTTGTGAAAGTTTCACGTTAATTGGCATACGAATTGCATTTTCAGGTAATGAAGCCATTTCATCGAGAGGAGGAATGCCATGTGAAACATTGTGACGTGTTAGTCATTGGCGGGGGAATTATTGGCTGTTCGATTGCCTATTATGCTTCTAAGTATGGAAGAGATGTAACGATCATTGAAAAAGGGGAATTTGTTAGTGGCACGTCTTCACGATGTGACGGCAATATTTTGGCGATTGATAAAGACCCAGGTTTTGATAGTCAAATGTCGTTGTTTAGTCAGAATTTAGTGGATGAATTAAGCAAAGAGTTGGAGCATCCATTTGAATATCGAGCACCAGGAAGCATCCTTGTTTGTGAGTCGGACGAGGAGATGGAAGCGGCACAGAAATGGGTAGATCGTCAAAAAGCTGCCGGTTTACCATTTCGAATGCTTGACCGGCAGGATATTCGGCAGGAGTCCCCCTTTTTTGCAGATGATTTATTAGGTGGGCTAGAATGCGCCACTGATTCCACGGTTAATCCATATCTCTTAGCTTTTTCACTTTTGGAGGAAGCAAAAAAACTAGGGGCTAAAGCTTTCAAGCATACAGAAGTAAAACAAATGAAAAAAGAAGAAAGTGGTTCATTTACTGTAGAAACGACAAACGGAGTTTTTACTGCGGATCATGTCGTCAATGCGGCAGGAGTATGGGCACCTCGAATAGGAGAGATGCTGGATCTTTCAATACCAATTGAACCGAGAAAAGGGCATATTATCGTTGCCTCAAGGCAGCAGCATGTAGGATGTCGAAAAGTAATGGAGTTTGGTTACTTAATTTCTAAGTTTGGTGGAAAGCGCCGTGTTGATCGGCTAACTGAAAAATATGGAGTAGCTCTTGTCTTTGAACCAACGGAAAGCCAAAATTTTTTAATTGGGAGCAGTAGAGAATTTGTTGGCTTTAATACGAAAGTAAACAATGAAATCATTAAATGTATTGCTAATCGGGCAATCCGCTTTTATCCGAAAATGGCAGATATGATGGTGATTCGTTCGTATGCAGGATTAAGGCCATGGACGGAAGATCATTTGCCAATCGTTTCACGCGTAGATAAAATTCCAAATTATTATATTGCGGCGGGTCATGAAGGAGACGGAATTAGCCTCGCAGCAGTAACAGGGAAAATAGTAGAAGAACTCATTAATGAAAAAGAAACATCGATTCCCGTTGCACCGCTTAGCTTTAACCGATTTACAGAAAGGGTGTTGAGCAGATGAGGGCACAAAGAGTCTTTACAACAATTGATACGCATACAGGCGGGAATCCAACGAGGACACTGATTAGCGGACTTCCGAAATTAGTTGGGGAAACAATGTCAGAAAAAATGCTCCATATGAAAAAGGAATATGACTGGATTCGCAAACTGTTAATGAATGAACCGCGCGGCCATGATGTCATGTCTGGTGCTTTGTTAACGGATCCTTGCCATCCAGAAGCAGATATTGGCGTGATTTACATAGAGACGGGCGGATATTTGCCGATGTGTGGACATGACACAATTGGTGTGTGTACAGCGTTAGTTGAATCTGGATTGATTCCCATTCAGGAGCCGGTCACTTCCTTAAAATTGGATACGCCTGCTGGACTCGTCGAAGTGGATATTTCAGTAGAAAATGGAAAAGCAAAAGAAGTGTCTTTTTGCAATATCCCAGCATTTCTTTTAAAACGTGTTTTCATTGATGTCGAGGGGATTGGGCGTATAGATGCTGATATTGCGTATGGTGGTAATTTTTATGCAATCATTGATGCGAAATCAGTTGGATTGGAGTTACTTCCAGAGAATGCTTCTAACATAATCGAAACAGCAATCAACATTAGAAATACCATTAATGAAAAAGTTGAAATCGTTCATCCGCAACATCCGTTTATTAAAGGGTTGACTCATGTTGAGTTTTTTACGGAACCAACCCACGAGGAAGCAGATGTGAAGAACACAGTTATTGTTCCTCCAGGAGGAATCGACCGTTCTCCATGTGGAACTGGTACTTCTGCGAAATTGGCTGTCCTATATGCAAATCAACAAATTTCAATTGGCGAAGAATTTATTCATGAAAGCATTGTTGGTTCCTTATTTAGAGGACGCGTATTGGAAACAACCGATGTGGAAGGTGTTGAGGCTGTAGTGACCCAAATTACGGGATCAGCTTGGTTGATGGGGATGCATCGGTTCTTCTATCACGAAGAAGATCCGCTTAAAGAAGGATTTTTGCTCATTCCCCCCATGGAACATGAAACGGAGGACGTGAAATGAAAATTCAGAAGACGTATTCAACAACAGATGTTCACGTGGCTGGTGAAGCGTTTCGTGTTATTAAAGATGTGCCGTTTATTCATTATCAAAACTTGGAACAGTTAAATGAACATTTTACGCATGTGTTCGCAGAAGAAATCAATCTTTTGTTGAATGAACCGCGTGGGTTTGCTGGTTTAAATGGTTGTCTTGTTGTTCCGACGATTAATGAAGAGGCTGATTCCGCAGTATTATTTCTAAATCATGAAGGAACGGTTCCATTTCATTACGGTGGCATCGTTGCTGTAATTACAACTTTACTAGAATGCGGTCATTTGCAGCCGAGGGCGTCAAATGAATATAAAATCGAAACGGTCAGTGGTGTGATTTCAGTTATCGCGATGATGGAGAATAATGAAGTAGTTTCGGTGGTGATAGAAAGTGAACCGTGTCAAATAGTCGAAACAAACATTCCATTGTCTAATTCGCATTGCAATACGCAGTTCTCCCTCGTGCAAGCTAATCAATTATACGCAGTATTTGAGAAAAGTGATATTTCTGCAGAGATTCGCGTTGAGGAACTTTCTGAACTAAAGAGATGGGGACAAACGGTGCTTCAAGCTCTCGAGTCAAAAATGCCAGTAAAAGGTGTCATTTTAATGGATGACTCTCATCTAGAAGAGGGGCGAATTAAAACAATTACGTTTCGCGCTGATCAGTATATCGTTCGTTCTCCGGGCTTCGAATCGACGATGGCGTGTTATACAAGCTTACTTTCTAAAGGGAAGGTGTATATAGAACCACCATTTGTAAATGAAAGTATTTTTGGCAGCACTTTAGCAGTAGAAGTAGCAAAACAAACAGAGAGTGGATGTAAATTCACCTTGAAAAGCCGCGGTTTTATTACAGGAATGCAGATGTTTGTATTAGATCCGACAGATCCTTTACCTGCTGGATTTTTACTAAAATAATTCAAATGGTATGTATCTGAGGAGAAACAAAAGGTTGTCCAACTTATATAAGGACCTGCTAGTGATAGCAAAAAAACTAAAAAAATATTAAGGGGGAAATAGAAATGACAACAATTAGAGGAGCTTATCCAGTATTAATTACTCCAATGAATGAGGCGCAGGAGATTGATTGGGGCGGTGTGAAAAATAATGTGAACTACTTCGTAGATCAAGGAGTTGCAGGTATTGTAATCAACGGTAGTACTGGAGAGTTCGTGAGCTTATCAAAAGAAGAAAAGTTCCAAATGGTTGAAACTGTATTAAAGGAAGTCAACGGCCGGATTCCTGTTATTGTGGGAACAGCTGCTGAAACGACAAAAGAAACAATTGAATACACGAAACAGGCGGAAGCACATGGTGCAGATTGTGCGCTGATCATTAATTCTTATTATTGTAAACCGAAAGAGGAAGAAATTTATTTCCACTTTAAAGAAGTGTCAAATGCAGTGAATATACCTATTATGCTGTACAACAATCCTTTTACATCTGGCGTTGATATGAGTACAGAGCTGATGCTGCGAATTGGAAAAGAATGTGAAAGAGTTACTCACATTAAAGAATCAAGTGGGGATATTCGCAAAGCAAGAGATCTTGTCAGACATGGCAAAGGGGATATTGAAATTTTCTGCGGTTCAGAAGATTTAGTGATGGAGTCTTATTTAGTTGGGGCGACGGGCTGGATTTCTGTTGCAGGGAATATTGTGCCAAAGCTTGTTACGCAAATGTTTAATCACTTCCAAAAAGGTGAACTAAAAGAAGCTTGGGCAATCAATGACAGTATATTACCGCTTTGTACATTCCTTGAAGGGTCAGGAAAATATGTGCAAATTGTTAAACGTGCAATGGAATTAAATGGACAGGCAGGAGGTCCTTCCCGTTATCCTCGTTTAGGATTGACACTTGAGGAAGATCAAAAGTTGAAAGATATTTTAGCCACTTTGACTGCCGTTTCACATGTGTAAAAAAGTATAGCACTGTATGAATAAAAAAATGCAAAGGGGAGTGGAACATGTTAACAGCACAAATAGAATTAAAGCCGAGAGTGAAAGCTTTTTTAGAAGGAAATATTGAACTTTTTATCGATGGAAAATTTGTACCAGCTATAAGCGGTAAAACGTTTGAAACGTATAACCCAGCGACAGAAGAAGTTCTTGCTTTCGTAAGTGAAGCGCAAGAAGAAGATGTTGATTTAGCGGTGAAGGCAGCTCGCCGGGCATTTGAAAAAGGACCATGGCCTGAACTTAGTACAGCTGAAAGAGCACACTTAATTTACAAGCTGGCTGATTTAATTGACGAGCATAAAGAAGAACTAGCTCAATTAGAAGCACTAGATAACGGAAAGCCGTATCAAGTAGCATTAGAAGACGATATTCCAGCAACAGTGGAACATTACCGTTATTATGCTGGCTGGGCAACGAAGATTCTTGGTCAGACGACTCCGATTTCAAAGGACTATTTAAACTATACACGTCATGAACCAATTGGTGTTGTCGGCCAAATTATTCCGTGGAACTATCCATTAGTCATGGCTGCGTGGAAAATGGGGGCAGCACTTGCGACAGGATGTACAATCGTATTAAAACCTGCTGAGCAAACACCATTATCTCTATTATATACAGCTCAGCTTTTTAAAGAAGCTGGCTTCCCAGACGGCGTGGTCAATTTCGTCCCTGGATTCGGCCAAACAGCAGGTGCAGCGATTGTGAATCATCATGATATTGAAAAAGTAGCTTTTACAGGTTCGACTGACACTGGTAAGTATATAATGCGTCAAGCAGCTGAAACGATTAAACATGTGACGTTAGAACTTGGGGGAAAATCACCAAATATTATTTTGGAAGATGCAGATTTATCAGAGGCGATTACTGGTGCTTTCAACGGTATCATGTACAATCATGGTCAAAACTGCAGTGCAGGATCCCGTGTGTTCGTTCATAGAAAGCACTATGAAAAAGTGGTGGAAGAACTAGCGAAACTAGCAAACAATGTAAAACTCGGTGCAGGAATGGAAAAAGGTACTGAAATGGGACCGCTTGTTTCGAAAAAGCAACAAGAGCGCGTGTTACGTTATATTGAAAAAGGAAAAGAGGAAGGAGCAAGAGTTGCAGCTGGCGGTGAGGAGGTGTTTGAAAAAGGATACTTCGTTCAGCCAACTATTTTTGCTGATGTCACAGATGATATGACAATCGCAAAAGAAGAAATATTTGGGCCAGTAGTCGCAGTTCTGCCGTTCGATACAGTTGAAGAAGTCATCGAAAGAGCAAATAATACTCCATTTGGACTCGCTGCAGGTGTATGGACAGAAAACATTAAAACGGCACACCAAGTGGCGAATCGCTTAAAGGCAGGCACAGTTTGGATTAATGATTACAACTTAGAAGACGCTGCAGCGCCATTCGGTGGTTATAAACAATCGGGCATTGGGCGCGAAATGGGCTCCTATGCACTCGACAACTATACAGAAGTGAAGAGCATTTGGGTAAACTTGAAATAAAGTGAAACTTCCATCAGTGGGGGGCTTCATCCCCCACTGATGGAAAGCTCTCACCAATCGGGCTGTCCGTTTTTTCGATTAATTTTGAAAGGTTATTGGAATTTCTAAAAATTAAAGCGTTTACATCTGGGGGTTCTTTCATCTATGCTGTTCTTCTATAAAATTATGAAATAACGGCAATAGTCTAATTGTAAAATACTGAATATTAAGAAAATATAAGATTGAAAGGGGAGAGATTAAAGTATGGCAAACAAAGGCAAGTTTAAAAGAGAAATATCATTATTGGATTTAGCCTTTATTGGTTTTGGATCTATGTTTGGATCAGGATGGTTGTTTGCTGCTAGCCATGTTTCAGGAATAGCAGGTCCAGCGGGAATTATTTCATGGGTAATTGGTGGAATCGCTATTTTTTTATTAGGACTTGTATACTGTGAACTTGGGGCATCACTTCCAAGGGCTGGAGGAATTGTGCGCTATCCTGCTTATTCACATGGTCCTATACTTGGATATTTATTAGGCTTTATTACCCTTATTGCATTTTCAAGTTTAATAGCAATTGAAGTAGAAGCGGCTAGGCAATATGCTGCGGCTTGGTGGCCGAGCCTGACGAAAGAAAATTCTACCTTGCCTACTGTAAGCGGATGGCTTATGCAATTTGGACTTATCGTCATTTTCTTCTTGTTAAATTATTGGAGTGTAAAAACATTTGCGAAATCGAATTTAATCATAACCATCTTTAAATTTTTTGTACCAGCACTAACAATCATTGTATTGTTGATGCATTTACATGGTGATAATTTTTCAAGCGCTGGTTTCGCGCCGTTTGGATTTTCTGGTGTACAAGCAGCTATTTCTGCAGGCGGTGTTATTTTTGCTTATTTAGGACTGACACCTATTGTATCGGTTGCAAGTGAAGTGAAAAATCCACAAAGAACGATACCAATTGCTCTTATTTTGTCTGTGATCTCTTCATTGATTGTTTATGTTCTTTTACAAGTTGCTTTTATTGGAAGTATTCCAACTGAAATGCTTAGCCAAGGATGGGCGGGAATTAGTCATGAATTTAGTTTACCATTTAAAGACATTTCCGTTCTGTTAGGACTGGGATGGATGGTCTATTTTATTGTTTCCGATGCAATTATATCACCGAGTGGAACGGGGAATATTTATATGTCCGCTACCCCACGTGTTGTGTATGGATGGGCTCAAAGCGGAACCTTATTTAAAGTATTTTCTAAAGTTGATGCAAAATCAGGCATACCAAGACCTGCACTTTGGCTTACATTTGTCCTTTCTATTTTCTGGACATTGCCATTTCCTTCATGGGAAGCATTAATTAATGTTGTTTCTGCAGCGCTTGTATTAAGTTATGCTCTCGCACCGATTACAGCGGCAGCACTTAGAAAACGGGCTCCTGAGCTAAATCGTCCGTTTTGGGTAAAAGGAATGTCAATCATTGGACCACTTTCATTTGTTATTGCATCATTAATCGTTTATTGGTCTGGTTGGAAAACACTTTCTTGGTTATTATCTTCACAAGTTATCATGTTTGTAATTTATCTATGTTGCAAAAAATGGGTACCAACTTCACAAGTATCTTTTACACAACAAATCAAATCATCATTATGGCTCGTTTTTTACTACATTGCGATAATGGTGGTGTCGTACTTTGGGATGTTTGGTGAAGGAAAGGGGTATTTAACCTATTCAACAGATTTGATAGCGGTTAGTATGGTTTCCTTGATTAGCTATTACTGGGCGGTTCATACTGCTTTACCTGTTGTGGATTTGGATGACGAAGATGAAGTGGAAAGCACGGATTATTTACAGATGGAGAATGCTACGATTAGTAAATAACATCTAGTTCTTGCGAAAAATAGACATATAGAAAAGGAAGAAGCGTATAGAGAGATGCTTCTTCCTTTTTCTGAATTTACCGACAATTAATGGTATAATATGGAGTGGAAAAATCCAATTATAAAGTGAAACTTCCATCAGTGGGGGGGGTTCTTCATCCCCCACTGATGGTTAGTTGAACCAATCGGGCATTTACGGGCAGTTATCCCCCACCTATCTTTTTCACTTCTCTCTCAACCTTGAGGTGGGGGTCTTACTGCCCGTTAATGCGGGATAAAATACTAAGTTAATTAGGAAAAGAGAAATAGTAATCTTCTAAAAAGAGGTGGGTAAATTGCGTGGAACCTTAAAACAGCGTTGGAGTTTGGATGAGATTTTCCACGGGGGAAGTGAGTCTAGTGAGTTTAAACATTTTCTCATGAAACTAGAGGAAGATATCTCTAAAGAAACAGCTACAACAATAGAGAGTAAGGAACTGAAATCAATAAGTGGATTCGAACGGTGGATAGAACAAATGGATCGAATACAAGAGTTATCTACTCGCTTGCTTGAAGCAACCCATTTTGTTGGATGTTTGGAATCAGAAAATGTTGAAGATGAGAAGGCTATTATATTAAGTGAAAAAGTAAGGGGTATTTCAACACAATTTGAGATAGTCATAAACGACTTTGAACAAACATTGGTACACATACCAGATGATATTTGGGAACAGCTATTGCAGCTGGAACAAATAAAACCGATTGCTTACCCGCTTCATGAAAAAAGAGAAAAGGCGAAGGGGAAATTGCCAATAGTACAGGAAAAGTTGATTCAAGATCTTTCTATTAATGGATACCATGCTTGGGTCAATTTATATAATTCTGTCACTGGGAAAACGAAAATTGTTCTAGAGGAGCGAAGTAAACACCTGAGTTTTGGACAAGCATATAATATATTACATTCATCTATAAATCAGCATACTAGAACGAATCTAGTAAATGCTTTAAATGATGCAAGCGAAAAAGTAGCTGAGACATGTGCAGCAGCTCTAAATAACATCGCTGGTTTTCGATTACAAGTATATAAACATCGGGGGTTAGCTTCAGATTCTATTTTAAGAGAACCACTTCGTTATAATAGAATGTCGCAAACAACGCTTGATTCGATGTGGGAAGCCATCAATCAAAGTAAGCCTGTAATAACTTCATATTTAGAGAGAAAGGCCCACCTACTAGGAGTAGAAAAAATGAATTGGTTTGACATATATACACCTATAGGAAAAGTAACTAAGACTTATACATATGAAGAGGCTGCTGAAATAATCCTTACTGAGTTTAACTCTTTTAGCCCTAAATTGGCGGATTATACAAAAAGAGCATTTCTGGAAGGCTGGATTGACTCTGAAAACAGAGATACAAAAGCAAGTAGGGGATTCTCAGCTAGATTTCCGTTAACAAAACAGTCGCGCATCTTCATGAATTTTCAAGGAACGCCTAATAATCTCGCTATACTTGCACATGAATTAGGGCATTCTTTTCATCAAGGAATTATTTCAAATGATGTTCCTCCATTTGCACAGCTATATACAATGGCTGTTAGTGAGACGGCTTCTACTTTTGCTGAAACTATCATTTTAAATGCAATGATTAAAGATATTTCAGATGAACATGAAAAACTGCTCCTTCTAGAAGCAAAAATACAATCTGCACTTAGTTATTTAATAGGAGTGCAGGGCCGTTTTATATTTGAAAAAGGCTTTTATGAAATTCGAAAAAAGCGGGTTGTAGGAGTCGATGAATTGAACCATCTGACGGCAGAAGCACAGAAGTATGCGTTCAATGAGTCGCTTGCTTCTTATAATCATTTTTCATGGATTTGGAATCGACATTTCTACTTCACAGATAAACCTTTTTATAATTTCCCTTATACATTTGGCTTCCTATTTAGCCAAGGAATTTATGCAAATGCACTTCAAGAAGGATCTTCATTTGAAGAAAAATATATACATTTACTTCGGGATACTGGCAGAATGACTGCTGAGCAATTAGCTTTTCATCATCTTGGTTTTGATTTAACAAAACAAGAATTCTGGGAAAAAGCAATACATGTTGTTTTACAAGATATAAAAGACTTTCTTGCTTTAACAGAGAAGTTGGACTTAGTTTGTTGTAATGGACGAGTCGGGAGGGAATGAAATGCCAAATGTAGCGTCAAAAACAGAAGAATTGAAAACGAAGCTACAAAATATATTAACTAGAGAGTATAAAGAATTGGCTGTTAAAAGCTTAGAAATAGCAGGGAGCGGCGTACAAAATGTTGTCTTTCGAGGAGATTCGCAAACAAGTTCTTTCGCTTTCCGTGTACCATGGGAGCGCGAAGTTGCTAATATAAATGAAAATTCATTTAGCAGCCGGCTTTCGTTGCAAAAGGAAGAAAAGTTTTCTAAGTTTTGTCATTCTAAAGGGATTTCAGTACCAGCTGTTCATGGCCTGCATCTTTCTGAGGAACTCGATTTTTTAATTTCAGACTATGTAGCTGCTGATTCCACTCCAATTTCTTCTTACGAAATTGGGGAAATAGCCAATAAGCTTCATCATATGCCGATTGAAGGTTTGAATTATGAAAATGAAAGTGGGAAGGCGACAGAAAAGCATATAGCAGAGCGTCTCGTTAAAAGACTACAATCATTTAATCAAATTACTTCTTTACGTATTCAATTTCCAAAAACAGAAGAAATTGAGGCAATTCTAAAGGAAGGAGAACAAGGAAAGAGGCTCCTCCATATGGATATTCGACCTGTAAATTTAATTGGTTATGGCGGGGAAGTTAAAGCAATCGTTGACTGGGATAATGCTTTAATTGGCCATCCGCTGCTTGAGCTTATGAGAATAGCTGAAGTTAATGAAGTGAATTGGAGTGAATTTAAGGCCGGATATAAAAATGAGCATATTTTTGAGTCTCTTTCTCCAATTGTTTGCTTGTTTTATAGGCTTGATACGGCAGTAATGCTGGCGAATCTGTTTATTGCTCAGCTCAAAATAAAGGATAAAGGACTGTACTATAAAGAACGTGTTCAAACAATTAGTAATGAAATATATACATTTTATAAAATGAAAATTTTCCTTCTAGAACAGTGTGACAGTTAGTTGTATTTTAATTAAAGGCTGTATTAAAGGTAAATGTTAATAATTGAAACCTCACCGTTTCCCTTATATAATCAATATAGAAACAAGTGTTCGCGTGAGGTTGTAAGGATGGATAAGGCGTTTAGAAATTTATTAAAATACATTGATAAATTAACCCTAACAAAAAAAGAACAAGTCTATCAATGGGTAAAACGCTATGTTGATCCTTCTTCCTCCATCGGCGGACGTTTAATCAATGAAATGAGGGAGACTCGTAATCGGATAGCTAAAAATTTGATGACAGACAGGAGTTAGATACGATGATAAAAGGTTTCGGAGGAATATTTTGGAGAACTAAGAATCTTGAAGTTATAAAAAAATGGTACAGTGAAGTGTTGAAGATTGAAATAGAAAATTGGAATGGGACTGTGATAAAACCCCAATTAGGAAATGAGACTATCTTTTCTTTCTTTACCGAGAATGACAGTTATTTTCCAACAGAACAACAAGTGATGTTAAATTTCCAAGTACATAATCTAAACGAGACTATTAAGCATCTTGAACATATTGGTGTACCTCTTGCAAAGAAAAAAGAGATTAGTGAATTTGGAAAGTTTATTTGGATTGAAGATCCTGAAGGTCGACTGATCGAGCTTTGGGAGAAATAACGAGTTGTAATTTATTTGCTATTGAGCTAACGGGGGCGTTAGTTGAACAAGAATGGGGAACCTCGACAAATGAAGGTTCCCCTAATTACTATATAAAAATCAACATTTAAATTTAACAGAGCCTAATTAAAAAAGTGTGAATCTAGATGGTCACTATCATCATTGCCTCTATTCTATGTTTTGCTTGGGATATAGAGAAAAGGGAGATGTGAAATATGATAAATTCCACATTAGAAATGTATGACTATCATGTATGGGCGAACCAAAAAATGATTGACCGATTAAAAGAACTGTCTCAGGATATTTACACCAAGGAAATGCAGAGTATTTTTCCTTCTATATCAAAAGCGTTATCTCATATTTATCTCACCGATCACTTATGGTTAAATGTGATTTCTGGTAAAAGTATGAATGAAGCATTCGAATTAGTAAATCAATTAATAGAGCAAACAGAGTCAAAAAGTATCGAGGAAATGGAGAGCATATTTTTCGATTTATCAAGGAGATATAAAGACTTTCTAAGTGTTCAAGAAGATATGGAAAAGGTAATAGTAGTTGATAATCCATATGCTGGTTTACTTACAACTTCTATTTCTGAATCTATACTACACGTTGTTACTCATGGATCTTATCACCGCGGTAATATCGCAGCTATGTTACGACAACAAGGTCACGCCTCCATTATGCAAGATTATGGTCTTTATTTGTATAAAAAGTAATCTTCTATTAGGAAAAATGAGTACCTTTTAATAAAATAGTAAAACGAACAGAAAATTAATTAGAGCGATTCAAAAAGCTCAGAAAGATCTAGGATTATCATTACGTGAGTCTAAAGATTATATTGATTCTTTATAATACATATAATGTTCGTTAACGAACCTCATGTTAAAAAATAAAAGTGAGCACAACAACCTGTGCTCACTTTCTCTATCTTATTTTAAGTTCTCAGGATTTAATGCTTCTAATTCAGGTACAACGAAGCGGCCATCTTTACGGATTAATACGTCGTCGAAGTAAATTTCTCCGCCGCCGTATTCAGGGCGTTGGATGCATACTAAATCCCAGTGGATGTTAGAGTTGTTGCCGTTCCATGCATCTTCGTATGCTTGTCCTGGTGTGAAGTGGAAGCTGCCGTCGATTTTTTCATCGAATAGAATATCGCCCATTGGGTGTAAAATGTATGGGTTTACGCCAATTGCGAATTCACCAACGTAGCGTGCGCCTTCATCTGTATCGAAAATTTTGTTAATACGTTCTGTATCGTTTGCAGTTGCTTCAACGATTTTACCATCTTTAAATGTAAGTTTTACATTTTCGAACATGTAACCGTTGTACGGAGATGGTGTGTTGTAAGAAACTGTACCGTTAACAGAATCGCGAACAGGCGCAGAGTATACTTCGCCGTCTGGAATATTTAAGTGACCAGCACATTTAATTGCTGGAATGTCTTTAATTGAGAATGTTAAGTCAGTTCCAGGTCCAACAAGACGTACTTTGTCTGTTTTGTTCATTAACTCAACAAGATTGTCCATCGCTTTATCCATTTTAGCGTAGTCTAAGTTACATACATCAAAGTAGAAGTCTTCAAATCCTTCTGTGCTCATTTTTGCAAGCTGTGCCATAGAAGCGTTTGGATAGCGAAGTACAACCCATCTTGTTTTTGGAACACGAATGTCTCTATGTACTTTTTTACCTACTGTGTTGCCGTAAATTTTCATGCGTTCGCTTGGAACGTCAGCTTGTTCATTTACGTTATCACCAGAGCGAAGGCCGATATAAGCATCCATATCCTTCATTACGCTTGCTTCATATGCAGCGATTTGCTCGAAATGTTCTTCTGTTGCACCCATCATTAAAGAGCGGTCTACTTGATGATCTTTTAATAGTACGAATGGATAACCACCAGCTTCATATGCAGCTTTTACAAGTGCTGTTACAAGCTCTTTTTGTAAGCCGAAGTTTTCGATTAACACTTTTTCGCCTTTTTGTAAACGAATAGAGTAGTTAATTAAATTTTTTGCTAATGTTTCAATACGTGGGTCTTTCATATGTAAAGCCTCCCTTATATATGTATCCTTTCTTATTGTAACCTACTTGTCCGAATTTGTTTAATAATTTAGGTTGCATTTGCCAAACAAATATGAAAATTAATACGAAATATGGAACAATTAGAATGAAACGGAAAATGATTGTATAATAGGAGAAAACATAAAAAGATAAAGGAGTGATTCGTATGCAAATTCTTTTATACGTCAGTGTAGCCATTATCGCAATTGCGTTTGCCGTATTAGTTGTATATGTATGTAAGACTTTAGTATCTGTCCAAAAAACGTTAGAAAATGTAGCAAGTACGATGGAAGGTCTTGAAAAACAAATGCAGGGTATTACTGTGGAAACAGAGCAGCTTCTTCATAAAACAAATGCATTAGCAGAAGATATTCAACAGAAATCACAGTCGTTAAATAAAGTTGTGGAAGGTGTAGAGGGAATTGGAACAACGATTCATTCTTTAAACACAAGACTACGCAGCGTTTCTGATTCTGTTGCAGATCAAGTAGAAAATAATGCAGATAAAGTAGCACAAGTGGTGCAATGGAGTAATGCGGTCATTGATGTGTACAATCGCTTTCGTGCAAAAAAGAAAGAGGATGAAGTAGAGCAGTTTGAAAAGCCAGAGAAAAAACCGAAAAAAGAAAAGAAATTACCGCGACTTCCGATTCGAATGAGAGGCGAATGAAATGAGCATGACGAAGATTGAAACAATGGAGCAATTTCAGGAATTAACAGCAAGTAAAGAGCCGTATATCTTGTTTAAACATAGTACAACATGCCCAATTAGCCACGGTGCTTTCACAGCGTTTCAAGAATATCGCAGAGAAGAGCAAGCTGTACCGGCATATTATTTATATGTGCAAGATGCACGTCCTGTTTCAAATAAGGTTGCCGAGCATTTTGAAATTAGACATGAATCACCGCAAGTATTATACATAAAAGATGGTAAAGTGCTATGGCATGCATCGCATTGGAAAATTACAAAGCAAGCGTTACAAGAGAATATAAAGTGAAACTTCCATCAGTGGGGGGGTTTTCATCCTCCACAGATGGTTAGTTGAACCAATCGGGCTCTTACTGCCCAAAAGTAGCGGGATAAAATAAGAGAAAGCAAGCAAATGTGCTTGCTTTTTTAATTTTCTAAAAATAATATTGACGTACCATGCGTTTTACGATTAAATTAAGAAAAAATAACGATTCCATACGCAGTCTAATGCGAAGTGTATGAAGTGACATCCGCATATGTATCATATATAATAAGTTATCTTATGAATGATATTTATATCTTTTTATTAGTATACATATAAAATTTGAAAGAGGTGGCTTTATTATGGCATCACAGGAATTAGATCGTTTACGTTCTCAAATTGATGAAAAGAACTTACAAATTTTAAAATTATTAAATGAGCGCGGTCGTCTTGTACAAGAGGTTGGTAAATTAAAAGAAGTACAAGGTGTGAAACGTTTTGATCCAGTACGCGAGCGCAAAATGCTCGATTTAATCGCAGAAAACAATGATGGACCATTCGAAACTTCAACGCTTCAACATTTATTTAAACAAATTTTTAAAACAGGTTTAGAATTGCAAGAAGACGATCATCGTAAAGCACTTCTTGTATCTCGTAAGAAAAAGTCAGATGATACGATTGTTGATATTAAAGGTGAAAAAATTGGTGATGGCAATGCTCACTTTATTATGGGACCATGTGCAGTTGAAAGTTATGAGCAAGTTCGCCAAGTAGCGGAAGCAATGAAAGAACAAGGATTAAAACTTATGCGCGGCGGTGCATTTAAACCGCGTACATCACCATATGATTTCCAAGGTCTTGGTGTTGAAGGGCTGAAAATTTTGCGCCAAGTAGCAGATGAGTATGATTTAGCTGTAATTAGTGAAATTTTAAATCCAAATGATATTGAAATGGCGCTTGATTACGTAGATGTAATTCAAATTGGTGCGCGCAATATGCAAAACTTTGAACTATTAAAAGCCGCTGGTTCTGTCAATAAGCCCGTATTATTAAAACGCGGATTATCCGCAACGATTGAAGAGTTTATGTATGCGGCAGAATATATTATTGCACAAGGGAACGGCGATATTATTTTATGTGAGCGCGGCATTCGTACGTATGAGAAAGCAACGCGAAATACATTAGATATTTCTGCTGTACCAATCTTAAAGAAAGAAACGCACTTGCCGGTTGTTGTAGATGTAACACATTCGACAGGACGCCGTGATTTATTATTGCCAACTGCAAAAGCAGCGATGGCAATCGGAGCAGATGCGATTATGGCAGAAGTGCACCCTGACCCAGCTGTAGCACTTTCAGATTCAGCGCAGCAAATGGATATTCCAGAATTTAATGCATTTATGAACGAATTAAAAGCATTTCGTATGAGATAAAGTGAAACTTCCTTTTGGAGCGCTCTTCTCCAAAAGGTTAGTTGAACCAATCGGGCTCTTACGGGCAGTTATCCCCCACTTAGCTTCTTCGATTTCTCTGAATCTTGAGGTGGGGACCTTACTGCCTGTTAGTGCGGGATAAGAATGGCTTCAAAATCTATGCAGCTGAATGCTGCATAGATTTTTTTCTCGAAAATAAGTATTTTTCTATTTAAAATATGAAAATATAAGAAAAGGAACGAATTTTTTCGAAACTTTTTCGGGAAAATATTGTCTCAATCCTTATTTGTATCGTATCATTAGTAAAAGGGCTCGGGAGTGACATCTTCAAGTAGAGTGGATGTCTTTTTTTTCATTCAAGTTAACCGATACATAGTATATAGATAAATTTTATAAAGGAGTGTGTGAAAAGATGAACGTAACAATATATGATGTAGCGCGCGAAGCAAATGTCTCAATGGCAACAGTATCACGTGTTGTGAACGGCAATCCAAATGTAAAACCGACAACAAGAAAGAAAGTACTAGAGGCGATTGAGCGCCTTGGCTACCGTCCAAATGCAGTAGCACGAGGATTAGCAAGTAAGAAAACAACAACAGTAGGGGTTATTATTCCAGATATCTCTAACACGTTTTATGCAGAACTTGCACGTGGTATCGAAGACATCGCAACAATGTACAAATATAATATTATTTTAAGTAACTCTGACCAAAATAAAGAGAAAGAGTTCCATTTATTAAATACAATGCTTGGTAAGCAAGTAGACGGCATCGTATTTATGGGAGAAGATATTACAGACATTCATGTAGAAGAATTTAAAAAATCTCCTGTTCCAATCGTACTTGCGGCATCATTTGATGAGCAAAACATTACACCATCTGTAAATATTGATTACACACAAGCAGCATATGATGCAATGAAGCATTTCTTAGAGAAAGGTCATACACGCATTGCTTTCGTATCTGGTCCTTATGTTGATAAAGCAGGCAGCGCAAAAAAATTACAAGGGTATAAACAAGCATTAGAAGAAGCTGGTATTGCTTACGACGAAGAGCTTGTTGTTGACGGGGATTATACATACGATTCAGGTATGGAAGCATTAGATAAGCTATGGGAACTTGCTGAAAAGCCGACAGCAGTATTCGTATCCTCTGATGAAATGGCATTAGGTGTGATTCATGCAGCACAAGATAAAGGTCTAAACGTGCCAAACGATTTAGAAGTACTTGGTTTTGACAATACACGTCTTGCAATTATGGTACGCCCGCAGCTTTCAACAGTTGTACAACCAATGTATGACATCGGAGCAGTTGCAATGCGCTTATTAACAAAATACATGAACAAAGAAACAGTAGAAGATCATACTGTTATCTTACCGCACAGTATTAAGTTTAGAGATTCAACAAAGTAATAAGGAGAAAACTCGTGGAAATACAACCACGAGTTTTTTTATTTTATAAAGAGTTCAATAGTCGCTGTGACATTTGTTTTTAGATGGAAGTTTCGCTTTACCACTATTTCTAATGTATAATGATTATAAAGTGAAACTTCCATCAGTGGGAGATCATACTGTTCGTGAATAGCGGATAAAACTATGTGAGGGGGAGATGAAATGATAATTCTTTGGGGAATTACGCTTTGTGTGACGGCTATATTCGCTTATATGACGTTAAAGCAGAGTGGTATGAGACGCTTTATTCCTGGTGGTGTTTTGGCAGGGATAGCCCTAATCACATACGTTACTTCGATTTTTTTAGAAAGCGCTGGAGACCAAATACATGACATTTTTGTATTTTTTTCTATTACATTATTTGTAGGCGCTATTATTATTTTACTTGTCGCAGGTATTATTTTGTTTATTCATACAAACTCAGAAACGCTATAAAGTGAAACTTCCATCAGTGGTTTTTTTCATCCCCCACTGATGGAAAGCTCTCACCAAACGGGCTCTTACTGCCCAAAAGTAGCGGGATAAAAAAGAGAGCAGATCTATGTCTGCTCTCTCTTTGTCTATTTTATTATGCATTGTCTCTTGATGCATTTTGTTGTTTTAATAAATCACGAATTTCTGTAAGAAGCGCTTCTTCTTTCGATAAAGCAGCTGGTGCTTCTTCTTTCTTCTCTTCTTCTTTTTTGAATGATAGTTTGTTGAATAGTTTAATGAATAAGAAGATAGAGAATGCAATGATAAAGAAGTCAACAATAGTTTGAATGAATGCACCGTATTTTAATGTTGCATCACCTACTGGATAAGAAAGACCCGTAAAGTCAACGCCACCTAGTAAAATTCCGACCAATGGCATAATAATATCATTTACTAATGAAGAAACAATTTTACCAAATGCGCCACCGATTACAACCCCGACAGCTAAATCCATAACGTTCCCTTTTAAAGCGAACTTTTTAAACTCGTTCCACATTTATAATTCCCATCCTTCCCAAAATTATGTATAAAAGTATTAGTCCTATCCCATACATTGTATATAGATTTAAAGTAGAAATAAAGAGTAAAAGGGAATGAAAGTGAATTCGGAAAACTGAATGCGTTTTCCTTTTTTGTGAGCTTCTGGAAAGATAACAACAAAAGGAATGTGCTTTTAAAGAGCACATCCCTTTTGTATTTGTTAACGATAGGACAAAGCTTGCTTTCCTAACGCATCCCAAGATTGAATAAACGTTTCTTTGTTTACCTTAAGTGCTTTTTTCTCACTTAAAGGATCATTAATATAAACGTATCCATTTTCAAAACCTACGAGTACAACAGCGTGTAAATCTAGAGGAGCTGTAATGTTTTCGTTTCCATGTTTCCAAGACGCCCATTTGTCAGGAAGTTGGTAATCTCCCGTTGTCCAAACTACTACAGGTTTACCTATGTTGACTTGAGCTAGTACATCATCAAAAGATTTTCCTGTTAAATTTACTGTGCGATTTGGAAGATACTGTTCCATTAATTGTTGCAGCGGTTCAACGTAAACAGCAAATCCCATAGTTTTCCCTGTTATATCTCCAACGAATCCTTCTTTAGGGTTTCCCCATTGAAGAATATCCCCGTCTTTGCTGACAGACGGCGGATCATTGTCTTTTTTTATATTATTTGCTAACTGCATTTTATCGACTTTCACGCCAGCATGTTGTAGTACCATCGCTAAGCTCGTCACTTCACAGCCGAATTTCAGCTCAGGTTTTTGGGGTATGAGCGGTACATCTAAAATAACCTTTTCTTGTTTTGGAGGAGTTGGAGGTTGCAATGGTTCGTTTGGGGCCGATGAATATTTCACATTTTTCGTTAATTCAGCTTCTTCATGTTTGGGATGAGATGCATGCTTTTCAGTGGAAGCCTGTTTAGTAGAATAGCCTGTCATAAATGCAAATAGGGTATACAAAATTAGAAATCCTTTCATAGCGTTCACCTTCTTTATGTAGTGCCATACATGATGTAATGATAGCGTGTTTATCCCGCTATTCGCGGGCAGTAAGACCCCCACCTCAAGAATTAGAGAGGAGTAAAGAAGATAGGTGGGGGATAAAGAACTCCCCCACTGATGGAAGTTTCACCTTATAATTAAGTTCTTTCATTTCTCATGAAAATATGCAAAAGATAACGGATTCAGTTTAAGAGTAAAAAAAGAGAAATTTCCATCGGTGGGAGGATGAAGAACCTCTCCACTGATAGAAGTTTCTCTTTATTAATGAAGATATAATTTTAAAATAAAGTTAGTTTTTCAAACATAGCACTTATTTCTGTAGTTGCTTGTCTTCCCAAGCTTCAAATGAAAACGGAATTCCAACCATTTTCGCAGTCAACTCATCGTAGGATACTAAATCTTTTTTTGACAATTCTTTTAATGAGCGTTTTCCCATTGCTCTTAATGCTATTTTTATTTCTTCTACACTTGCGGTTAAAAACTTTTCAGCAGATTTTACCCCATCTTCGACATTAAATTGATCCTTAAATTTCCCGTTGTACCAAACAGCTTGTGTCGGTGGCTCAAAAGGAAGTGCATTGAAGGATTGAGTATGTGAGAGAGAAAATAACATTGCAGAGCCAAGATACACGGCATCAGCGCCGAGTGCGAGCACCTTCAAAAAATGTCCAGGGACTAAAAGTCCTCCGGAGACAATTAAGCTTATTTCTCCTTTCTTATTTCTTTTTTCTAAATGATTCACAGCACGAACGACTGCATGCAATGTTGGAATACCAAAATCATCGCATAAAATAGGTGGAGCCTCTTTCATCGCTGCCTGTCCTCCATCAATCGCGATAAAATCAACACCTTGGTCAATTAAATGATCAATATCTTCTTCAATCTTTCCGCCTGCCCCTATTTTCACACCAATGGGGACACCGCCAGATAAACTCCTTAGTTCCTCAACTAGTTCTTTTATATCCCTTAATGTTTGATTTTCAAAAAAATGTTCAAAAATCACAGCATCCTCATTTTCCTTAAGCCCCATCACTTCGCGAGCACGACCTGTTAAATCTTTAGGCTCGATTTTCTGGCCCATCCCGGCTAGTGCCCCTTGACCAAGTTTAATTTCGATCATGTTAGCACGCTTAATCACTTCTTTTTCCTTTGCCCATGCTGTTTTCGAAAACTGTAAAATATACTTCCCGGCTGTGTCTAACTCTTCAGGCAAGATTCCTCCTTCACCAGAATTAATCGCTGTTCCTGCATTTTTAGCTGCTTCTACTAATGAAAGCCTTGCTTGTTCACTAAGCCCTATCCCATAGCCCATCCCACTAATCATTAGAGGGATTTGAACTTCCAGTGGTTTTTTTGCTTTTGGTCCAATGGTTATTTTTAGATCAATTTCTTCTTCACCATCAATTGGAAATGGTGTCGTTTGTGCAGGAATAAAGGTTATCGGATCCAAGTGTGGCCATTTTTTGGAAGATCCAGCAAGTGGTCGCTGAAGGACGCTGCCTGTTTCTGCGCGCAAGCTATTTTCCAGCATATTTTGAATGCCCATATGCCTTAGAGTTGGTATCAACTCTGTAATATTTTCTTGATAATTATCGGTTAAAATAATTTTTCCGTACTTCTTCACCGTTAGCTCTATGATCCAACGCCAACCAATAAATAGGAATAATAATAGAACAAATACAATGGACAACATTGCAAACGCTATATAAATAAAAATGTTCGGCATATTCACTTCTCCGCTATAAATTAAATAGTTGTTATTATCATTATTCCTCAAAGAGCGATAATTATCATTTGATATGAAACACTGCACGGAAAAATATAACAATAAAGTTGTTTAAACCTAAAGGCTATTCAGCGATTGCGGCTAATTGTTGAATAGCAAACTTCATACAATTACTATTAGGTAATTAGTCTTTTTTCGAATTAACGTTCCTTGTTATTATTTCAGATATTATTGTATCTTGTAACTCTACATTCTCTAGTTTTTTTTATAGAAAAAAAATAAAATATACCTCCGATCATCCAGTAAGGCTCCCAGAGTACCAATCTCCAGAAGGTGGCATATCTATCTAATTCAAGGTTTAAAACACCAATTGCACTCAAGGATATTGTTATGAAATTGAACAAACCGTATAAAAAAAGTAAAAGTCCACAAATTTTTATTATGAGATAGAGCGACTTTTGAATCCGAGAATTTCCCCATTTCATTAACAACATGATGAGCAATACTACTCCGAGCAATTTTATGAATCCAGTTATCCAAACGATTGCTATAAACGATGGTGTTGGATGTAATGCCATTTCATAAATTGCACCTCCTAGGGATCTAACACCAAACATGCCCCCCGCTGCCCAATAGAAACTCAAGCCAGAAAATAGTAGTGACCATATCACTCCTAAATACAAAAAATACTTATTGGTTTCCATAAAAATGGCTCCTCGTATTAAAATAACAATGCTCTTTTATCCCATTTTGAAGCATTATACTTGGCCACTTCCTTCTTTTAAAGAATGATAGAACGCTGTAGTAACAGATAAAAATTTCTCTTTCTCTTCTAAAAAGGGATAATGATTGCTGTGTTCAAAAGAAATAAAAGAAGAGTTTCGTATGCCTTGATGTATTTGTAGGGAAGAGGCAATGGGACATTGAATATCGTGTTTTCCACAAATGATTAACGTTTTTGTTGTTACGCTAGAAAGGTGTTCTCTTAAATCAAAGCTACGAAATTCTTTTGAAAAATAGTTCATACGGCTTGCGGCCATCGTCTTATGAATAGGTTTTGAAAAGTATGTTTCATATTTCTCTGGATGGTATAAAGATAGCTTCGCACGCTTGACTGATAAGGCATTTCTTTCTTCTTGTGTAAGATGTGGTAGTTTCAAATCTTCAATCAGTTGCTGCATATATGCAAACTGCGGATGATCCGGATGATAAATGCAGTCTTTTGTTTTTGTGTAATCGCTGGCAGCAGCGCCAACTACTACTAAAGATTGTAATGACTGCGGATGGTTTATCGCGTACATTAGTCCAAGCATGCCGCCGGTAGAGTGTCCTGCGAAATGCCATGATGAAATGCGGAGCGCTTCACGAATTGCTTCTAGGTCTTCAACTGTTTCTTCCATACTTAATTCTTCTTCTTTACAAGTAGTTACTGAATGACCTGCATCTTTTAGGTTGATTAATATAACTTGATGTGATGATGTAAAGCTATCGGCAAAGTAATCTCCTGTTTCATTAAACTGTGAATATAGGTGTGTTACACAGAGAGGTTCTCCGTTTCCTTTTGAAAATAGTTCAAAAGTACCACGCTTTGTATGGATGAGTTGTTGTGTCCACATAAAAAATCACCCTTCATAAAAAAGAATAGGAGCAAATCTCCTATTCTTTTATTTAATATAATGCCTTTTTTGTATTATTCCGAATAATTTCAAGAGACTTTGCCACGGTTAATGCGTTTTTTTCTTCGATTTCTGGTTTTCGAGGGATAGGATTATACATGTTGTTAGGGTCTTCCCATGTGAGGGGAAGTTCAGTTGTTGCTTGTCCTTTCCAAGCTTCAATCCATTCTGGAGGGAGATAACCTGAGATGTTCTGGATGTTATTCATTTCGAGCCAAATGAGTGCCCAAGCTCTTGGAACGACGCGCCACATATCATAGCCGCCGCCACCGACTGCAATCCAGCGACCATTGCAATATTCATGAGCAATTTCATGAGCAAGCCTCGGGATTTCACGGTAAATTTGTATCGTTGAACAAAGATGTGTTAGAGGATCATAGTAATGAGCATCCGCTCCGTTTTGCGTTAAAATAATATCTGGTTTGAAATAATCGGCGACTTCACGAATGACAGTGCGATACGCATGTATAAATGAATCATCTTCTGTAAAAGCATCAAGAGGAACGTTAAAAGAATAGCTGTATCCATTGCCTTGACCACGCTCGTTTACAGCACCTGTTCCTGGAAATAAGTAACGCCCTGTTTCATGTAAGGAAATTGTGCATACGTTAGGATCATCATAAAAGGACCACTGTACACCATCACCGTGATGAGCGTCTGTATCAATGTATAAAACACGAAGACCATATTTTTGCTGCATATACTTAATAGCAATCGAGCTGTCATTATAAATACAAAAGCCAGATGCTTTGCCGCGAAAGCCGTGATGTAAGCCGCCTCCTAAATTTAGAGCATGTTCTGCTTTTCCTTCAAGGATTGCATCGACCGCAGTTAATGTCCCCCCAACAAGAAGGGCGCTTGCTTCATGCATATTGGCAAACATTGGCGTATCTTCTGTTCCAAGACCATAAGACATTGCAATTGATTTTTCTAGCGTTCCTTCTCCAGCACGTTTTACCGCATTTATGTATTCCTCTGTATGAATTAAAGCAATTTCTTCATCTGTTGCGATTCGTGGTGGAATGACTTGTGAAGGGTGTATGAATCCTCCTTTTTGAAGCAAATCATATGTCAGCTTTACACGAAGCTGATTAAAAGGATGATCAGGACTAAAGGAATAGCCCTGATAATCTTCTGAGTAAATGAATACATTTTTCATGTTCCCATCCCCGCGATATTCGGCCATAACACACGGTAGCCTTTTTGTTCTAGTTCTTCAATTGCTTTAAGAGGATTCATTGTTTGAATGCGGAAAACAAGAACTTTGTCGCTCTCTTCTTTTGCTGGATAGACGAGAACACTTACAATGTTAATTTTCAGTTCACTAAAAACAGCAACAACTTTTCCGAGAATACCAGGTTCATTTTTTATTTGAATTTCAATTTGTGAACTTGGTTGATGAGCACCTGTTAATTTGACGAGCGTATGCAGTACAGTCGATTCTGAAATAATACCGACAAGCTTACCGCTTTTTGTAACAGGAAGACAGCCAATTTTATTTTCGAAAAATAACGTGGCGATTTCTTCAACGAAGTCAAGAGGATGACATGTCATAACGGGATGTTTCATAATACGTTCAACTGGCTCGTTAAGAGCATCCTTTGAAACGTGTTCATCAAGAATAGATGGACTTGCATCTCGAACGTCACGGTCGGAGATAATCCCAACGACTTCATATTTTTCATTTACAACTGGAATGTGACGGATGCTTTTTGCTGCTAATGTTCGTAAAGCTGTTTCAATCGTGTCGTTTGGGCACAGCGCTGTTACATTTTGATTCATAATTTCTTCAACAATCATGATGTAATCCTCCCTTTTAGTACATGAAACGATTTTGGAAGCGTAAGCGGTCAAACTTTTGAATGGATTGTGTATCAACGCGTTTTCCGATGCGAACCATTAAGCAGTTTGCTGGATGCGAACAAATTTCAGGGTCATCCGTTGCCATCCATTCAAGTCCACCAGCATTCATCATTTTTTCCATTACTTTTCGATATTCCCAAACATTTAAGCCGGTTTGTTTTAAATCCCAGTGCCAATAATACTCAGTTGTTAAAATAATATAATCTTCCATATGATCATCCATCATGGAAACTTCTAATAAATTCTTTCCGACAGCACATCCGCGAAAATCTGATGCAACCTCAATGGCACCAAGTTCGATTAAATCGTCCATTTTCCCTTCAGACCATCTCTCAAGCGGATCGGGATATAAATATGTTACATAGCCAACAATCGTTTGTTCATGACGAGCAATAATGATGCGGGCTTCCGGTAACTTAGAAATTTCGACAATTGCTTTATATTGCTGGTCGGCAGGTCGAAAGGCAACTAAATCAGGATGAAACTCATACATTTCTAAATTATGCGTTTTGACAGGACCTTCAATAACTAAAGTTCCTTTCGGCGTTTTCAAGTTTCTTACGTTGTATACCTTACTATGAATCAATTTTAGGCTCACCACCTTCAGGGCTTTGTGAATCTACTATCTATTTTCATACTACTGTACTCAGTATGCGATGTGAATCGAAATTTGTCAGTAAAAATTTGTGCGAAATTTGTAAAAAATACTGAAAATTATAAAAAATATATTTATAATAAAAATACATGGAGTACATAGAAGGGGGATGTAAAGAATGAAAGTAGAAACGCTTCCAGTAATTAAAGGTGAAAATAATTTGTTAAATTATGATGAAGCATATCAAAATTTTAATTGGGAAGAAGTAAATCAAAACTTTTCTTGGCATGAAACTGGGCGAGTAAATATGGCTTATGAAGCAATTGATCGACATGCTAAATCCCACCGAAAAAATAAAGTAGCATTGTATTATCAAGATGGCGAGAGAAAAGAGAAATATACATTTAAAGAAATGATGGAGTTTTCGAATAAAGCAGGGAATGTCTTAAAGAATTTTGGGGACGTCGAAAAAGGCGATCGCGTCTTTATTTTTATGCCTCGTTCACCGGAATTGTATTTTACTTTACTTGGTGCTGTAAAGCTAGGAGCAATCGTCGGACCATTATTTGAAGCTTTCATGGAAGCGGCTGTTTGCGACCGCTTAGTGGATAGTGAAGCAAAAGTGCTTGTGACAACGCCAGAATTGTTAGAGCGCATACCTCTTAATGATTTACCAGCATTAAAAACGGTATTTATCGTTGGTGAAAATGTAGAAGAAGGCGGTAAAATTACAGCGTTTAACCCACTTTTTGAAAAAGCTTCTAATAAATTGAATATTGAATGGCTTGGAAGAGAAGATGGACTTATTTTACATTATACGTCTGGTTCTACAGGGAAACCAAAAGGCGTGTTGCACGTTCAAAATGCAATGGTTCAGCATTATCAAACAGCAAAATGGGTGCTAGATTTAAAAGAAGACGACGTATACTGGTGCACAGCTGATCCAGGCTGGGTAACAGGAACTGCCTATGGTATATTTGCACCGTGGTTAGTCGGGGCGTCGAACGTTATTGTAGGAGGACGCTTTAGTCCAGAGGCATGGTATGAAGCGTTGCAAGATTATGGTGTAACGGTTTGGTATAGTGCTCCGACAGCATTCCGCATGCTAATGGGTGCTGGTAACGATACGCTTAAAAAGTATGATTTATCACAGCTACGCCACGTGTTAAGTGTTGGTGAGCCGTTAAATCCAGAAGTAATTCGTTGGGGAATGAACGTATTTGGTCTTCGCATTCATGATACATGGTGGATGACAGAAACAGGAGGACAAGTTATTTGTAACTATCCTTGTATGGAAATTCGTCCAGGATCAATGGGAAAACCAATTCCAGGCGTGAAGGCAGCAATTGTTGATAATGAAGGAAATGAAGTGCCGCCATATACGATGGGGAACTTAGCGATTGCGAAAGGTTGGCCATCGATGATGCGTGCTGTTTGGAATAACCCGCAAAAATATGAGTCTTATTTTATGCCAGGAGACTGGTATGTATCAGGTGACTCTGCGTATATGGATGAAGATGGCTACTTTTGGTTCCAAGGGCGTATTGATGATGTTATTATGACGTCAGGTGAGCGCGTTGGTCCATTTGAAGTAGAAAGTAAATTAATCGAGCACGCTGCTGTAGCTGAAGCTGGTGTAATTGGTATTCCGGATCCAGTACGCGGAGAAATTATTAAAGCGTTTATCGCACTGCGCGCAGGATATGAAGCGTCCGATGAATTAAAAGAAGATATTCGTCAATTTGTGAAAAAAGGATTAGCTGCTCATGCGGCACCACGTCAAATTGAGTTCCGTGATAAATTACCGAAAACAAGAAGCGGTAAAATTATGCGCCGTGTATTAAAGGCTTGGGAGTTAAACTTGCCAACAGGAGACTTGTCTACGATGGAAGATTAAGTAAGAAAGGTCTGAACTACATTTGGTTCAGGCCTTTCTTGTTTAGAGTATAGTGAAATTGTGTTCAAATTGTTTAGTTTTACATATAACTTATTGTAATATGTAAAATGCAACAGAGGATGCAAGAAGGTTAATACAATGGGATAAAGAAAAGATTTAACCTGTGGAGGGATGTTAATGACGCAATATTATCTTTTTGTTGCTATGTCAATTTTTCTTATTATTTTGCCAGGACCTGATACGGGATTAGTAACTCAGAATACAATACTGCAGGGAAAACAAGGCGGAATGAAAACTGTTTTTGGTATTCTATGTGGTTTAAGTATTCATACGTTAGCGGCTGTACTTGGGATTTCTGCAATTCTTGTTAAATCGGCATTTTTATTTTCTATTTTTAAGTATATTGGTGCTATTTATCTTATTTATTTAGGATGCGTATCATTATGGTCTATACGGAAGAAAGGAAAACAAACGGAGGATATTACAGTTAAAAATAAGTATCAGGGTGCTCCTTGCTTCCGGCAAGGTTTTCTTACTAATTTGTTAAATCCAAAAGTAGCTCTTTTCTTTTTAACATTTTTACCACAATTTATACAGCATGATGGAAATATGTTTTTTCAACTTTTTATTATGGGAATGACATATACAGTTTTAACCTTTCTATGGTTTATACTCTATATTTATTTAATCAATGCAATTCGGACATGGATGAAAAAGCCGTCTACAGAGCGGGCTATCCAAGGTATAAGCGGTTTTGTACTTGTGGCATTTGGTATTAAATTAGCGCTGGAAAAAAGACCGTAGTCATTTTCATAAGTAAAGCTCATTTGACATGCATATACAATTGATGGTATAAAAGAAAATATATAAATAATCGAGCGTGGAAAGGGAACAGTAGTGATCATTTCCCTGTTTTAGAGAGCTGATGGTCGGTGGAAATCAGCACATAAATGATCGTGAATTACACCTCTGGAGCATCTTTCTTCGATTGGATTTCATCCGAAAGGGGAAAGACGGTGATAAGCCGTTATGTGAATGAAGTGGCAGGTTTTTTGCCTGCAACTAGGGTGGTAACGCGATGAGTAAAATCGTCCCTTATTGAAGGGGCGATTTTTTTATGTTTTTAAAATCCGCGCAAAAACTATTTCTAAAGGAGTGAATTTGATGAACATTTTACAAGATCTTGAGTTCCGTGGTTTGATTAATCAACAAACGGATGCAGAAGGTTTACAAGAGTTGCTAGAGAAAGAAAGTGTGAAATTATACTGTGGCTTTGATCCGACAGCTGACAGTTTACATATTGGTCATATGCTTCCAATTTTAATACTACGTCGCTTCCAACAAGCGGGACACCAACCAATCGCACTTGTTGGCGGAGGTACAGGTTTAATTGGTGATCCAAGTGGTAAAAAAGCAGAGCGTACATTAAATGAGAAAGAAACAGTTGCCTTTTTCAGTGAGCGCATTAAAGAGCAGCTTTCTAGCTTCTTAGATTTTGAAAAAGCAGGTAATCCAGCGATTATCGCAAACAACTATGATTGGATTGGTTCTTTAGATTTAATCACATTCTTACGCGATATCGGCAAAAACTTTGGCTTAAACTACATGTTAGCGAAAGATACAGTTGCATCTCGTTTAGAAACAGGTATCTCATTTACAGAGTTTAGCTACATGATTTTACAATCATACGATTTCTTAAACTTATACCAAACATACGGCTGTAAATTACAAATTGGTGGTAGTGACCAATGGGGGAACATTACAGCTGGTCTTGAATTAATCCGTAAATCAGAAGAAGATGCGAAGGCGTTTGGATTAACAGTACCGCTTGTAACGAAATCTGACGGTACAAAGTTTGGTAAAACAGAAGGCGGCGCAGTTTGGTTAGACCCAGAAAAAACAACGCCATACGAGTTCTACCAATTCTGGATTAATACAGATGATCGCGATGTTGTTAAATACTTAAAATACTTCACATTCTTATCTCATGAAGAGATTCTTGAATTAGAAAAACAAGTAGCAGAAGCGCCGGAAAAACGTGAAGCACAAAAAGCATTAGCTTCTGAAATGACAAAACTTGTTCACGGCGAAGCAGCATTAGAGCAAGCAATCAAAATTTCAGCAGCACTATTTAGCGGTTCTGTTGCAGAATTAACAGCAGCAGAAATCGAACAAGGCTTTAAGGATGTACCATCTGTGGAGCGTAACACAGAAGATGCATTACTAGTGGATGTACTTGTAGAAAGTAAAATTTCACCATCAAAACGTCAAGCGCGTGAAGACATTACAAATGGCGCGGTTTATGTGAATGGTGAACGTACACAAGAGTTAGACTACACGGTAACAGAAAAAGACCGCATTGAAGGCAAATTTACAATCATTCGCCGCGGTAAGAAAAAATATTTCTTAATTTGTTACTAATATGCGAAAAAGCGTAAGAATCCTTACGCTTTTTGCATTTTAAAGGAGAGGAGTTAATATTTTGGATATTCAGGAAATTTTCAAAGATTATATTTTAAACCCAGAAAAATTAATGAGCTTTGGGGGAACTATCCTAAGAATAATTATTATTTTTATTGTAGCAAAAGTGGTTATTCGCGTAGTATGTGTAGGAATTGAACAAATTTTTAAGATGAGCAGCAAAGCGCCTGTTCGCACGAATGAAAGACGTGAGGCGACATTAACGAAGCTTTGTCAAAATATTGTTCATTATGTTGTGTATTTCATGGTAGTTGTGACGGTTTTAGACACAGTAGGAATCGATATTAAAGCACTTCTTGCTGGGGTGAGTGTTGCCGGTTTAGCAATTGGTTTTGGTGCACAAAACTTAGTAAAAGACGTTGTAACAGGATTCTTTATTATTTTTGAAGATCAATTTTCAGTTGGCGATAAAGTGAAAATTAATGATATCGATGGTATTGTCGAAGAAGTAGGGCTTCGTACGACGCAGCTAGTTGCAGAAGAAGGGGAGATTTACTTCATTCCAAACAGCTCAATTACAAAAGTTGTGAACTACTCTTTAGGAGAAAAGCGTAAAGAAATAGCGTAAGAGAATATATAAGACTTCGGTATGTGATACCGGAGTCTTTTTTGTTCAAAAATTTTCTGTATGTTCACTTCAAGTTCATAACAAGTATGTATGATGTAAGTATCATAAGTGATAGAAAAAAGGAGCTTAACTATATGTCACTAGAAGCATTAATTATCTTTTCGTTACTGAACGCAGGACAGTTAGCAGAAAATGAAAAAACTCACTTACAAAAGAATCAAAGTGAACAACATGTTTATGTAGAGAAACCAGAACGTAATGAAACCATGAATATAAAGCTTAAATAAATATTTTTACAAAGAAAAAAGCCAATCCAAAAGGATTGGCTTTTCATCATTAACGAGAGTAGAACTCTACGATTAACGCTTCGTTGATTTCAGCAGCTAATTCAGCGCGCTCTGGTAAGCGAGTGAAAGTAGCTTCTAATTTGTCAGCATCGAAAGTTAAGTACTCAGGTACGAAGTTGTTAACTTCGATAGCTTCTTTAACTACAGCTAGGTTCTGAGATTTTTCGCGAACGCTGATTGTTTGGCCTGGTTTAACGCGGTAAGATGGGATATCAACGCGAGCGCCATCTACCATGATGTGGCCGTGGTTTACTAATTGACGAGCAGCGCGACGAGTGCGAGTTAAGCCCATGCGGTAAACTAGGTTATCAAGGCGAGCTTCAAGAAGGATCATGAAGTTTTCACCGTGTTTACCCATCATTTTACCAGCTTGGTCAAATGTGCGACGGAATTGACGCTCAGTCATGCCGTACATGTGACGAAGTTTTTGTTTTTCTTGTAATTGTAAACCGTATTCTGAAAGTTTCTTACGTTGGTTAGGACCGTGTGGACCTGGTGCGTAAGGGCGTTTTTCTAATTCTTTACCTGTGCCGCTTAGAGAGATTCCAAGACGACGAGAAAGTTTCCAAGATGGACCTGTATAACGAGCCATGAATGACTCCTCCTTTAGATGTTTTTATTTTTGTAAAATAAAAACAGACGTAATTGACATTTATGCGTATTTCATTTTCATGTACCCTCGCTCCAGCAGCAGGGAGTTACACGATACACCTCTTCGTGAGGAACAAAATACAAACAATAAACTCACATTACAAGGCTGCCTTTTTATTTTACACAAAGGCTATTATATCTGTTTATTAGGAGGGAGTCAAGAATATCAATTTTTATTTTATACATATAAATTTTGGAAAAATGCAAGAAGGAATTTTATGAATGCTCATGGAAAGGATAGCAACAGATAGAAAACGCTTACATAGTATGGAGTATAAGGGGGATGTTTGTATGAAAAAGAAACATATCGAAACGACGTTAGTCCATCACGGGTATGATGCTGCGCAGTATAAAGGGAGTTTAACACCTCCGTTATTTCAAACATCTACGTATACATTTGAAACAGCCCAGCAAGGGGAAGCGAGTTTTGCTGGATATGATTCAGCTTACATTTATTCTAGACTTGGCAATCCAACAGTCGAGTTATTTGAAGAAAGAATGGCAGCTTTAGAAGAAGGGGCAGCTGCGCTTGCATTTGGCTCTGGAATGGCAGCTATTTCAGGGACGCTTTTAGCCTTTTTAAAAGCGGGAGATCATATTGTTTGTTCTAACGGATTATACGGTTGTACGTATGGATTTTTAGAAGTATTAGAGGAGAAATTTGCAATTACGCATACATTATGTGAGATGGAAACAGAAGCAGAGATTACAAGTAGTATTCAACCGAATACGAAGATCATTTTTGTAGAAACACCAATTAATCCAACGATGAAACTTATTGATTTAGAACTTGTTGTAAAAGTAGCAAAGCAGCATGGGCTTCTCGTTATTGTTGATAATACGTTTTGTTCACCATATTTACAAAGACCACTTACATTAGGCTGCGATGTTGTTTTACACAGTGCGACAAAATATATTGGCGGTCATGGTGATGTTGTCGCGGGTGTTACGATTTGTAAAACAAAAGAGCTTGCAGAAAAAATTCGTCCGATTCGCAAAGATGTTGGAGGAATTATGTCACCATTTGATGCATGGCTGCTTTTGCGCGGTTTAAAAACATTAGCAGTGCGGATGGATCGCCACTCTGAAAATGCAGAAAAAATTGCTGCTTTTCTGAGAAATCATGAATTAGTAGAAGATGTATGGTATCCGGAAGGGATGCTTGCAAATAAACAAATGAAGCGCGGCGGTGGAGTGCTGTCGTTTACAGTAAAAGGTGGAAAAGAAGAGGCACAGGCTTTGATGGATAACTTAAAGTTAATTGCAATTGCAGTTAGCCTTGGTGATACAGAAACGTTAATTCAGCATCCAGCAACGATGACACATGCGGTTATTCCAAAACATATTCGTGAGCAGATGGGTATTTATGATAATTTACTACGCTTATCCGCAGGACTTGAGGCGTGGGAAGATGTCGTAGTAGATTTAGCACAAGCGCTGCAAAAAGAAAAAACGGCTCTATCTTAAGAGCCGTTTTTTTATATATGGTTTAATAAAGTTTCTACAAATTTCTCTAAATATGTTTGATCGATTTCATCAAAACGACCTTTATTTGGGCTATCGATGTCTAGTACGCCAATGACTTCACCGTTTTTGATAAGTGGTACAACAATTTCTGAATTAGAAGCTGCATCACAGGCGATATGTCCAGGGAACTGATGAACATCAGCGACAAGTTGCGTCGTTTTTGTTTCCGCTGCTGCGCCGCATACACCACGGCCAAATGGGATACGAACGCAAGCTGGTAATCCTTGAAATGGTCCAAGTACAAGCTGATTTCCTTCCGTTACATAAAAGCCCACCCAGTTAATATCTTGTAAAAACACATTGAGTAAAGCAGATGCATTTGCTAAGTTAGCTACTACATTTGACTCACCTGTTAATAATGCATCGAGCTGTTTGATTACTGTTTCGTATTGCTCCTCGCGTGTACCTGTATATCCTTCTGATGTAAACATAAAAACGCCACCCTTTCTCTAGTGAAATGTAAAATTATTGCAAAATAAGCTATAATTCGCATGACTTTGTCGATAGAAAATTAAAGGAATTTGTCCTAAAAGTCAAGAAATTTACATAAAAGTGAAACTTTCATCAGTAGAGAAGGGCGTCCTCCGTTGATGGCTAGTTGAACCAACGGGCTCTTATTGCTTGCTAAAGAATAAAAGCTGTTCTACGAAAGGGAGTGAGTAAGTATATGACACAGGCGAGACAGAAGATTATCGATGCGGCAATTTCGCTATTTTATGCGAAAGGATATAATGGTACATCGGTGCGTGATATAGCAAAACAAGCAAATGTCAATGCTGCCAATATTTCGTATTATTTTGCTGGAAAACAAGGATTGCTGGAACAGTTAGTGTCAGACTTTTTAGAGGGGTACTTACGTGTAATTGAAATGCCATTTGAACAGCGGAATTTTTTGTCTTCAAAAGAAGTATTATTTCAGATGGTACGCAATATTTTACAATATCAATTTGAGCGAAGAGAACTTACTCGTTTCTTTTACAGAGAACTTTCATTAGATAGCACATTAATTCGAGAAGTAATGACGATTTACTTTTCAAAAGAGAGATATTATGTGGAACAACTTATTAGAAAAGGTCAGGAAAATAAAGAATTTCAAAAAATATCCTTCACGATGTTTATGACGCAGCTGAAGGGGATGATCAGTATGCCATATTTATATCCGCAATATATATCGGAAGTGCTGCATTCATTTCCGTCAGAAGTGTTTTTTATTGAAATGTATATAAAGGAAGTAGAGCAGTGGATAGAGAAAACTCTTTGTATAGAGCATTCGCATTATCGTCTGCCGAGAGCGGCTTATGTATAAAGAAAATCGAAAAACATAAAAACAGCTTGTTACCAGTATATATGGGAACGAGCTGTTTTTATGTTTACTTCCTAATGAAATAGTATCTTCTTTTTTGCATTCTTATATAGTAGTATGTCAATGAGATGGTAATAGTACTTACTTTATCCCGCATTAACGGGCAGTAAGATCCCTACCTCAAGATAGAAGAGAAATACTGTTTTTAGCAATTATAACTTTTGGTTAGAGGTGTAACCATAATGAATTTGGAGGTAGTAAATTCTTTCGTTAAATTTTTCTAAAAACTAGGCCAAAAACATATGATTACATGGTATGATTAGTACATTGACAGTTGTTAAATATAGGGGATTTTCCTTTTCTTACATAACGCCTTCCATTTCAAAAAACGGAACGGACAAAAAACAAGATAAATAGGAGGCTTTTGAATGGATTCAATTTTAACGATCGTTATCATCGTAGTAAGCTCTATTTTGCTCTTCCTCATAGTAGAGCTTGTGATGAGAAATCGTTTATATAAAGATATCGAGGCATTGCAGCAATGGCAACAAGAAATTAAGGATAAGCCCGTTGCAGATGAACTAAAGAGAGTAAAAGAGTTAAATATGACCGGACAAACAGAAGAACTGTTTGAGAAGTGGCGAAATGAATGGGATGAAATTGTTGCTAATATTCTTCCGAAAGCAGAAAAAGAATTAGAAAGCGCTCAAAAGCTTGCCGCGCAATTTTCCTTCCGAAAAGCAAAACATATCATGAATGAATCCATTAGCAGTTTAGATGAAGCAGACCATCGGATTACTGATATATTAAATGAATTGCAAGAGCTGTTGGAAAGCTACGAGAAAAACAATTCAGAAATTGAACAGTTACGTGATACATACCGGAATATGAAAAAGAGTGTGCTTGCTCATCGCCATATGTTTGGCTCAGCAGAACAGAAAATTGAAGAGTTACTTGATGTAGAGTCGAAGAAATTTCAAACGTTTGAAGAAGCAACGCAAAATGGCGATTATTTAAAAGCGCGTGAAATTGTTAGGAGTTTAGAAGAAGGGTTATCAAATTTAGAACTAATTGTGCATGAAGTGCCTGATCTATTAGTAGAATGTCAAGCGACCTTACCAGTACAATTAGAAGACTTAACACAAGGTCACGACGATATGAAAAAGCAAGGCTATGTATTAAATCATTTGGAAATCCCAAAAGAAGTAAGAGAGATGAACAAACAACTGCAAACATGTCTTGCCGATTTAGAATATCTACATGTGTTGGAAGCAAAAGAAAAAATCGATGTTTTAAAAACGCAGCTCGATACGTTATACGAACAATTGGAATTAGAAGTGAGAGCGAAATATTATGTTGAGCAACAGACAGCAACTGTATACGAAGATTTAGAAACAATTCGAGAGCAGGCGTTGGAAACAAAAGCAGAAACACAATTTGTGAAGCAAAGTTATCAGCTGCAAGATAAAGATATCGAATCACAAAAAGTAATTGAAAAACAAATGCATATTTTGATGAAGCGTTTTGAAGTATTACAACTTCGTATTGCAGAGCAAGATATCGCCTTCTCTGTCATCCGAGAAGAGTTAGAGGAAATTTACGAGCAATGTGAAACATTGAAAGTACTTCACGCTGAGTACAAGGATATGTTACAAACAATGCGTAAAGATGAATTCGAAGCACGTGAAGCGTTACGAGAAATGCGCCATACAATGATGGAATCAAAACGTATGATGCAAAAATCAAATTTACCAGGTTTGCCAGATAGCATCATGGTTGATCTGCAAAACGGCCAACATGCGATGCAAAGTGTGTATGAGCAGCTAGAATTAAAACCGCTGAATATGGGCGTGGTAAATGGTACGTTAGAAGAAGCAGTAGCTATTGTAAATGGTGTATATGAAGCAACGCAAGAATTAATTGAGCAAGCATATTTAGTAGAGAAATTAATTCAGTATGGTAATCGTTATCGCAGTCATGATGATATGCTGGCACAAAGTTTAGATAATGCAGAGCAATTATTTCGTGAATATGAATACGATGCAGCTCTCGAACAAGCAGCTTCTGTATTAGAACAAATTGAGCCAGGTGTTGTCCAAAAGATTGCTGAATTTGTTGACGTAGAACAAACTCCTTAATATGTATTAAGGGGTTTGTTTTTTTGATTCAAATAACTTTTGTATGCGTGATGATGCAATATTGCTATAATGAATAGCGGAATATGGAGCGTTTTTTAGTTAAAAGTAGAAAAGCATACTTCCGCTTTAATGACGGAAACTATGAGCATGCTTAGCGTAAACGCATGAATTTATCCCGCATTAACGGGCAGTAAGACCCCCACCTCAAGATTCAGAGAAAATCGAAGAAGATAGGTGGGGGATAACTGCCCGTAAAAGCCCGATTGGTTCAACTAACCGTCAGTGGGGGATGAAGAAAACCCCCACTGACGGAAGTTTCACTTTATGATATGATTGTGTGATGCGATATCGCTGAAAGGGGAAGAACGATGATCTATTTTGATAATAGTGCGACGACAAAACCATACCCGGAAGCCTTGCAATCTTATGTAACAGTTGCAGGAAAATATTTTGGAAATCCTTCTTCTATTCATTCCCTTGGAGGAGAATCAGAGCGTTTATTAACGCAATCACGTGCGATTGCAGCTCAGCTTCTTCATGTAAAGCCTTCAGAGATTATCTTTACGTCTGGAGGAACAGAAGGGAATAACCTTGCAATTAAGGGGATTGCGATGAGAAATCGCTCCCGCGGCAAGCATATGATTACAACAAATATTGAACACGCTTCTGTGTCTGAAGCATATAAACAGCTGGAAAATCTTGGTTTTGACGTTACATATTTACCTGTAAATGAAAATGGTGTTGTATCGATAGAAGATGTAAAACGTGCTCTTCGAGAGGATACAATTCTTGTTTCCATGATTCACGTTAATAATGAAACAGGAGCAATTCAGCCTGTTGGTGAAATTGGAAAGTTGTTAGTGGACTATCCGAAAGTACGGTTCCATGTGGATCATGTGCAAGGAATTGGAAAAGTACCACTTGACTTTTATGAAAATCATATTGACCTTTGTACAATTTCTGGGCATAAGTTCCATAGTGTAAAAGGAACAGGGCTTTTATATGTTCGTGATGGCGTTAGACTTGATCCAGTTTTATCAGGTGGTGGACAAGAGTTGCGTTACCGTTCTGGTACAGAAAACTTGCCGGGAATTGTTGCAATGATAAAAGCTTTGCGAATGACATTAGAAAAGCAGTCAGAGAATATTATGCATCTTCAAACATTAAAAAAAGAACTTATTCATGTTTTTAATGATATGGAGGATGTTACAATTAATACGCCGAATGACCATACGGCACCGCATATTTTAAACGTATCATTTGTAGGATTAAAGCCAGAGGTTGTTGTACATGCCTTAGAAGAACGTGATGTGTATGTATCGACAAAGTCTGCTTGTTCTTCAAAAGCAAACGAAATCAGCCATGTTTTACTGGCGATGGGCTTACCGCATGCAGTAGCAGCAAGTGCGATTCGCGTGAGTCTAGCACCGGAAAATACGATGGAAGAAGTAAAACAATTCGAAGGAATTGTAAAAGAAACATTGCCAAAATTATATGAAGTGATGAGGTAAGGAAAGATGATGACATACGAATATATTTTAGTTCGTTACGGCGAAATGACAACAAAAGGAAAGAACCGTTCTAAGTTTGTAAGTACATTGAAAGATAACGTAAAACATAAGCTGAAGAAATTTACAAACTTAAAAATTGATGCGACGCATGATCGGATGTATATTCAGTTAAATGGTGAAGATCATGAAGCTGTTGCAGACAAGCTGCAAGATGTGTTTGGTATTCATAAATTTAATTTAGCAATGAAAGTACCCACAGATTTAGAAGAAATTAAAAAAGGTGCACTTGCTGCCTTTCTGCAAGTAAAGCGTGAAGTAAAAACATTTAAAATTACGGTCCATCGTTCTTATAAGCATTTTCCGATGCAAACGATGGAATTGCTTCCAGAAATCGGCGGGTATATTTTACAAAATACAGAGGATATTACAGTAGATGTTCATAATCCAGATGTAAATATCCGTGTTGAAATTAGAAGTGGTTATAGCTATATTATGTGCGATGAGCGCATGGGAGCTGGCGGTCTTCCAGTTGGTGTTGGAGGAAAAGTTATGCTTCTTCTTTCTGGTGGTATTGATAGCCCGGTTGCTGCTTACTTAACAATGAAACGTGGCGTATCAGTGGAAGCTGTCCATTTCCATAGTCCGCCATTTACAAGTGAGCGCGCGAAGCAAAAAGTTATTGACTTAGCCCAAGAGTTAACGAAGTATTGTAAACGTGTAACACTTCATCTCGTACCGTTTACAGAAGTGCAAAAAACAATTAATAAAGAAATTCCATCTAGCTATTCGATGACAATTATGCGCCGTATGATGATGCGCATTGCAGAGCGTATTGCAGAAGAGCGTAACGCGCTTGCTCTTACAACAGGGGAAAGCCTTGGCCAAGTAGCGAGTCAAACATTAGATAGTATGCACACGATTAACGAAGTGACAAATTATCCAATTATCCGCCCACTTATTGCGATGGATAAGTTAGAAATTATTAAAATTGCAAATCAAATCGGTACGTATGACATTTCGATTCGTCCGTATGAAGATTGTTGTACAGTATTTACTCCAGCGAGTCCAACAACAAAGCCGAAGCGTGAAAAAGCAAATAAATTTGAATCATACTATGATTTTACGCCACTTATTGAAGAAGCAGTTGCCAATACAGAGAAAATGGTATTACAAACAGTAGAAGTAGCAGAAGAAGAACAATTCGAAGATTTATTTTAAAACCATAAATTACCATTAAAAGATATGTATGAAGCCATAAGGTTTATCACACTCTATACTCACAAGGAGGTGATACCATATGGCAAACACAAGTAAATTAGCAGTTGCTGGTGCGCAAGCTGCTTTAGATCAAATGAAATACGAAATCGCTCAAGAGTTTGGTGTACAACTTGGGCCAGATTCAACATCTCGTGCTAACGGATCTGTTGGTGGCGAAATTACAAAACGTCTAGTTTCAATGGCTGAACAACAATTAGGTGGTTTTCAACGATAACAACCATATATAATGGCTTAGAGAGAGCGGGATTCCCCGCTCTTTCTTTTTTTTTTGTTTTGTTGTTTTTTGTAAAAAAATAAGAGAAAACATCTACTATTGTAGCCAACTGGTCAAAATATAAACCGATTTGTCAAAAGAAGATAGTTTTAAATTGACAGAAAATTCTTTACCATCGACAGAAAACTCTTTATTATTGACAGAAAATTCTTTATTATTAAAAGGAAGTCGTATATTGTAAAGGGGGAAGCGTATGAGACATGTGAGCCGCGAAGAGTTATTAGCACCGCCGACGTATAACTTAGTAGAAGAGATGGAGCGTCATGCAAAGCAACCAAATAAGCTTGCACTTATTTGGCAAGATGATCAAGGCAATAAAAAGAAAGTAACATATGGGGAATTGTTACAAGGGGCAAATAAGATTGGAAACGCTTTTATAAAAAGTGGTCTTCAAAAAGGGGACAAGCTTCTAATTATGATGCCTCGTCTTATTGAAACATATATGACGTATATTGCCGCAATTAAAGCGGGATTTGTTGTCATTCCAAGTTCAGAAATGCTGCGTAAAAAAGATATTGAATACCGCATTGCGCATGGAGAAGTAAAAGCGATTGTGAGTTATGAGCCGTATGTTAGACAATTCGACGGAATTGAAGCGATGAATTCGCTTTATAAATTTGTACTAAGTGAAGAACCGTTAGACGGTTGGAACAATATAAGAGAAGCGCTTGAAACAGAGAGTGATGTATTAGAAATGGCAAAGACAAACTGTGATGATATGGTCTTTTTATCATATACATCTGGTACGACAGGCAATCCAAAAGGCGTTGTACATACACATGCTTGGGCGTATGCTCACCTTCGTACGAGCGCTGCAAATTGGTTAGCAATCGAAGAAAATGATGTTGTATGGGCAACAGCAAGTCCAGGATGGCAAAAGTGGGTTTGGAGTCCTTTTCTTGCAACACTTGGCTCAGGTGCAACGGGATTTGTGTATCACGGGAAATTTGACCCGACAACATATTTACAATTATTAAGTGATAATAAAGTAAATGTGTTGTGCTGTACGCCGACTGAATATCGCTTAATGGCAAAAATAGACAACTTGCAGCAATATGACTTGTCTTCCTTGCATAGTGCTGTTTCAGCAGGAGAGCCATTGAACAGAGAGGTTATTGATACGTTCCGAAATTATTTTCATGTAACGGTTCGCGATGGTTATGGCCAAACAGAAAATACATTACTTGTTGGTGTATTAAAAGGAATGGAAACAAAGCCTGGTTCGATGGGGAAACCAACGCCAGGTAATCAAGTTGATATTGTTGATGAAGATGGTAAACCAGTTCTTCCGGGAGAAGTAGGAGATATTGCGGTACATATCAAAACACCAGCATTATTTAAGGAGTACTATAAAGACCCGGAACGTACAACTATGCAATTTCGCGGTGATTATTATATTACAGGTGATCAGGCGAAAAAGGATGAAGATGGCTACTTCTGGTTTGAAGGGCGAGGCGATGATATTATTATTAGTTCTGGTTACACAATTGGACCGTTTGAAGTGGAAGATGCACTTGTGAAGCATCCATACGTAAGAGAATGTGCTGTTGTGGCAAGTCCAGACGAAATAAGAGGGAACGTCGTAAAAGCCTTTATTGTTTTACAAGAGGGGATAGAGGAACAAGATGAAATGTTAATTCCACTTCTGCAAGAGCATGTAAAAGAATTAACAGCACCTTACAAATACCCGCGGAAGATTGAATTTGTGAAAGAACTTCCAAAAACAATTTCCGGTAAAATTCGCCGCATTGAACTGCGAAAGCGTGAAATGGAAATAGCTTCGAAGTAAAGTGAAACTTCCATCAGTGGGGGGGCTTTATCCCCCACTGATGGAAAGCTCTCACCAATCGGACTTTTACGGACAGTTATCCCCCACCTATTTTCTTTGAGTCTTGAGGTAGGGGTTTTACTGCCCGCCAATAGCGGGATAAAGAAGGATTGTAAGTACGAAAGAATCGTGGGCAGAGAAATCTGCCTGCTTTTTTTCTTGCTGCCAATTTCGTACACTAAAAAGTAAGAAGCAAAGGGGGAGAAAAAATGGGAGAACTTTGGTATGGCGGAAAGATTTATACAATGGAAGAAGAAGGAACGACCGTAGAAGCTGTTTACGTAGAAAATGGTAAGATTATTGCTATTGGAATGAAAGAAGATTTAGAAGCTCGTTATCATCCGGAGCAATTATTTGATGTAGAAGGAAAAACAATGCTCCCTGGTCTTGTAGACAGTCATATGCATCTTATTGGACACGGGGAACGATTGCTTCGCTTAGATTTATCAGCATGTACATCTTATCAAGAAGTGTTAAATCTTGTTGCTGAACGAGTAAAAATAGCCAAGCAAGGAGAATGGATTATTGGAGAAGGCTGGAATGAAAATAACTTTACAGATCGGAAAGACATACATAAACGTGATTTAGATGTTCTGTCACTTCATCATCCTATTTTATTGAAACGCGTTTGTCGTCATGTGACTTTGGTAAATTCCTATATTCTTGAGAAAGCAGAGATTATGCAGGATAGAGAAGATCCGAAAGGCGGGAAAATTGGGCGTGGTAAAACTGGTGAATTCACAGGTTTATTGTACGAACAAGCGCAGGATTTGATTGCTCATATTCAACCAGAAATCGATGCAGCGTATTTAACAAACGCATTGAAAACAGCCATTCAAGATTGTTGGAAATACGGGTTAGTTGGTGGTCATACAGAAGACTTAAACTATTACGGTGGTTTTCAAAAAACATATAAAGCTTTTGCAGAAGTGATTCGAGATATGCCGTTTAAAGCACACCTTCTTGTTCATCATGAGGTGGCACATGAACGGAAGTGCTATGAGAATACACATTATATTGAGTTTGGAGCAATGAAAATCTTTTCGGATGGTTCCTTTGGCGGACGAACAGCGCTGCTTAGTGAACCATATGAAGATGCAAAGGAAACAAATGGAGTTGCCATCTTTTCACGTGATGAGCTGGCGCTACTTGTAAAACAAGCGAGAGATTTCCATATGCCTGTTGCAATTCATACAATTGGTGATTTATCACTTGAATATGTGATAGATGCGCTCGAAATGTATCCACCAAAGGAAGGGCAGCGTGATCGTATTATTCACTGTCAGCTTGTGCGTGAAGAGTTAATCGATCGCATGAAGAAGCTCCCTGCAATTTTAGATCTTCAACCTGTCTTCGTTTCTTCCGACTTTCCATCTGTTATTGAAAAACTAGGAAAACAGCGTCTTCGTTATGCGTATGCCTGGAAAACACTTCTTCATGCTGGCTTGCACTGTGCGGGCGGTTCGGATGCACCAATCGAGCAGGTGAACCCGCTTTTAGGGATATATAGTGCCGTAACAAGGAAAAGCTTTGTGGATGGAAACTGTTACATACCAGAAGAAAGATTAACAGTATTTGAAGCCGCTTCGCTATTCACAACAGGAAGCGCATATGCAATCGGAAAAGAAGAAAGCCGCGGGAAAATTGCTGCAGGATATGAAGCAGATTTTACTATATTAGACAGAGATATATTTGACATGCAGGAAGAGGAAATAAAAGAGGTAGATGTTGTAATGACGGTTGTCGACGGTGAAATTGTATATAAAAAATAGAGGCGGCATATGCCGCCTCTATTTTTTATAAAAACGTTCTTTGTACTTTTTCCCAGAACGAGTTATTTTTTAGTTTTACTGTTTTAATTTGTTTATCGCTTAAACGAACAACTGCTTTTTCAACTTGTTTAATACTTAATGCTTCGTTATCCATGCCCATGACAGGATAATCTTTTCCATTTGGAGCTAATTTTAATGTCAATGTACGATTGCTACTTAAAATAAATGGAGAACCAAGTGTACGGTACGTATTGTTATTTAAAGAAGCAAGTTCACTCACTTGGAAACATGGAATTAATGGATCCACAACAGCTCCGTGTAGTGATTTATTATACGCCGTGCTTCCAGTTGGTGTAGAAACGACTAAGCCATCGCCTCTGAATGTTTCAAAGTATAAGTCATCAACGTACACATCTAGTACAAATGTTTTAATAACGCTAGAGCGCAGTGAAAATTCATTTAAGCAATAAAAAGATGTATCGTGATCAACTGTTATTTGAATTGTTGGATATCTTCTTACTTCAATTTCATTTTTTGTGATTTCTTGAAGGGCGCTATCGACATGGTCAATGTGGAAGTCACAGTAAAAGGAAATATCATCTGTTGTCGAAACCCCTGCGTATAAACAATCTTCACGAAATCCTGTTTTTCTGACAGCTTGCAAGAATGTACCGTCGTCGCCAACACTAACGATGGCATTTGCATGTTTTGGATGGTCTAATATTGTAAATCCATTTTCTTCTAAAATGTCGTATACTGGTTTCATTTTTTCGACAAGTGTTGCTTTATCATCACCGTAAAAGAAAAATAAATTGCGACGATCTGCCATTTTGTATCCCTCCATGCAGTAAATAATATGTTCGAATATTATATTTCGATAAAAAGTATCAAAAGTCCTTCTATTTTTTAGAAAAATCTATATTTTCAATTTCGTTTATTCTTTTCATATTGTGTCGATAATGGATACGGAATGAAAGGATGGTACGATGAAGTGGCTTGCGATTGGAATTGGAATACTTATTTTGTTCGTCTTGCTTATTTTGTTATCGAAATTATCGCTGAAAATTAGTTTGTTATATACAGAAACAGAAAAACAGTGTTTATTTCAAGTGAAAATATGGATGATTCATTATACGTTTGATGTACTTGAGCGGATAGAGAAACAACAAAAGAAAACAGATCAAAAAATTGAAAAAGCAGGAGAAGAGGGCGGAACAGAAGATAAGTTTGTAGCAATGCTTGACAGTATAGCTGAAGTTATAAAAAGGATGCAAGAAATCCATACTATGATGAAAGGTTTTCTTCAAAAAGTGAAAATCAAAAATTGGAGATGGCGTTCACAAGTTGGAACAGGTGATGCAGCGAGCACTGGAGTTATAACAGGCTATGTATGGTCAGTAAAAGGAATGATTGTTGGCATTACTGGAAATTATATGGACATTATCGGTGCGCCTCAACTTGAAGTTACTCCAATTTTTCAAGGGAAAACTGTGGCATCACATTGTGAATTAACAGCTTCATTTCGTATATACCGTGCAGTGAAAGCGGCAATTCGTATATTTGTATTTTTGAAACAACAAGGGGTTATTGCTACAGATAATGCTATGCAACAATGAACATAGGGGGGATTATGTGGAACATCCAATTCAAGGATTGATGACAACAGCGATGCAGCATTTAAATCATATGATTGATGTAAGCACAATCGTCGGTGATCCAATTCAATCGCCAGATGGAAGTGTCATCTTACCGGTTTCTAAAGTAAGTTTTGGCTTTGCGGCGGGCGGGAGTGAATTTGGTAAACTTGAAAACAATAATCGCCATCCATTTGGCGGTGGTAGTGGGGGCGGCGTTTCCATTAATCCAATTGCTTTTCTCGTTGTAAATAGTGAAGGTGTGAAAGTGCTTCACTTAGATAAACAGACGCACATACTTGATAAAGTAATGGAATTAGCACCGCAAGCAGTCGATAAAGTGAAAGAAATGATGAACACACAAAAAGATGAACAGCCGGAGTATGAAATATAGAAAGAAGAAGCTAATCGAGTGATTAGCTTCTTTTTTCATAAAACAGAACGATTCATTTGCATTCTGTTTGCTGAACATCTATCATTTACACTGTACATATTTTGTTTTAGAAAAGGGAGGATTTTTAAATGGCAAACGTAACGTTTAAGGGAAACCCAATCACTTTAGTTGGAACAGAAGTTAAAGTAGGCGACCAAGCGCCTAATTTTCAAGTATTAGCAAATGACCTATCTCCAGTAACTTTAGAAACATACAAAGGTGCAGTGAAATTAATTAGTGTTGTACCATCTATCGATACAGGTGTATGTGATGCGCAAACTCGTCGTTTTAACGAAGATGCAGCTGGTATTGAAAATGCAAAAGTATTAACAATTAGCGTTGATTTACCATTCGCTCAAAAACGCTGGTGTGCAGCTAACGGTTTAGAAAATGTTGTAACGCTTTCTGATCACCGTGACCTTTCTTTTGGCGAAGCATACGGTGTTGTAATGAAAGAACTTCGTTTACTTGCACGTGCAGTATTCGTAGTAGATAGCAACGACAAAGTTGTTTACGTAGAATATGTAAGCGAAGGTACAAGCCATCCAAATTACGAAGCAGCATTAGAAGCAGCAAAAGCTGCAAAGTAATGTGAAGAGTAAAAAGCGACCTCTTGTGAAAAGAGGTCGCTTTTTCTTTTGGAAAGAATTTAGAGTGTGGTATGATATAAGTTATGTGTATTTTAGTTATAAGGAGGAATTTTCGTGAGTTCAACAGTAGAAACATTATTTTCTATCTTTGATTCTTCTGCCGTAATTTTACGTAAAGAATTAGACATAACCTATTTAGAAGCGCTTGTAGAAACAGGCGATAATTTATTTGAAGGAACAATTTTACAAGAAGGATTAGAACAGCCAACAATTGAACGACTAGAGCGTGAATATAGTAAGTTTAATGAAGAAAACTATAAAGGCGAAGAAATTCGCAAAGCGTTTCAACTTGCCATCTTAAAAGGAATGAAAGAAGGCGTACAAGCAAATCATGAAATGACGCCAGATGCGGTTGGTATGTTTATGAGTTATTTATTCCAGAAATTTATGAAGGATCAAAAGGAAATGACTGTTTTAGATCCTGCAGTTGGAACGGGAAATTTATTAACGACAATCTTTAACGGTTGCCCAGAAGGTACAAACGTGAGCGGATTTGGGGTAGATGTAGATGATTTGCTTGTTAAGCTTGCTTTAGTTAATGCAAATTTACAAAAACAAGCAGTTGAGTTTTTCAATCAAGATGGCTTAGCTCCCCTTTATATTGATCCAGTTGATGTAGTTGTGTGTGATTTACCAATTGGCTATTATCCAAACGAAATTGGTGCAAGTGAATATACTTTAAAAGCAGATGAAGGCATGTCTTATGCACATCATCTTTTTGTTGAACAAAGTGTAAAACATACAAAAGAAGGCGGATATTTATTTTTCTTAGTACCAAATTTCATATTTGAAAGTGATCAAGCGCCAAAACTTCATGCATTTATTAAAGAAACATGTTTTGTACAAGGGCTACTACAGCTACCTGTTTCCATGTTTAAAAACGAAAAAAATGCAAAAAGTATATTTGTTCTCCAAAAGAAGGGACAAGACATACAAATGCCAAAACAAGCGTTATTAGTAGAATTACCAAAATTCTCAAATATGACAGCGATGGAGAATATTATGAATCAAATTAATGGTTGGTTCGCTAAACAAAAGTAAACAATGTTTATATGTAACAGGTATATACTAATATATAGTACAGTTTTATAGTGTTTACAAAATTCAGTAATATATATAAGAACAAAAATAAGAATTATAAAATCTGTAATATAAAAAAAATCTTTGTGTTACAATTTTTTCACTTGAAATATATGTCGTACGATGTTTAAATTAAAATCGTGAGTTTAAATTTTTTTTCAGTGAAACGGTTATGTTAGCTGATAAAAATTGAAGACATAAAATTGAGCGGTTTGTGGAAAGATTCCACACGGCTAACAAGAGAAAAAGGGGCGAAAGACTAGATGTCAAAAATCATCGCGATTAATGCAGGAAGCTCTTCCTTAAAGTTCCAATTATTTGAAATGCCAAATGAAACGGTATTAACAAAAGGTTTAGTAGAACGTATCGGTTTAGAAGATAGCATATTTACAATTACTGTAAACGGCGAGAAACAAACAGAAGTAACAAATATCGCAGACCATGGAGTTGCGGTTAATATGCTTTTAAAAAAATTAACTGAAACTGGAATTATTAAATCTCTTGATGAGATTAGCGGTATTGGTCACCGTGTTGTACACGGCGGTGAAAAATTCGCAGATTCTGCTCTAATTGACGAGCAAGTATTAGCAGAAATCGACGCTTTAAGTGAGTTAGCGCCACTTCATAACCCAGCACACGTTATTGGTATTAAAGCGTTCCAAGAAGTTCTTCCGAACGTACCTTCAGTAGCAGTGTTCGATACAGCATTCCATCAAACAATGCCGGAAGAATCTTTCTTATACAGCTTACCTTACGAATACTATGAGAAATACGGCATCCGTAAATACGGTTTCCACGGTACTTCTCACAAGTACGTAACAGAGCGCGCAGCTGAATTATTAGGCCGTCCACTTGAAAGCTTACGTTTACTTTCTTGTCACTTAGGTAACGGTGCAAGTATCGCAGCTGTTGAAGGTGGAAAATCAATTGATACGTCTATGGGCTTCACTCCACTTGCTGGTGTAACAATGGGTACACGTTCTGGTAACCTTGACCCTGCGTTAATTCCATATATTATGAAGAAAACAGGCCAAACTGTAGATGAAGTTCTTAACGTATTAAACAAGAAAAGTGGTATGTTAGGTCTTTCTGGATTCTCAAGTGACTTACGTGATATTGAGCAAGCTGAAGAAGAAGGAAACCATCGTGCAGAAGTAGCACTAGAGATATTTATAGGCCGCATTCATAAATATATCGGTTCTTATGCAGCTCGTATGAAGGGTGTAGACGCAATCATCTTTACAGCTGGTATTGGCGAGAACAGTGCATTAATTCGTGAGCGTGTATTAGAAGGCCTTGAGTTCATGGGTGTATACTTTGATGCGAAACGCAACAATATCCGCGGTGAAGAAGCATTCATTAGCTTCCCGCACTCTCCAGTAAAAGTAATCATAATTCCAACAGACGAAGAAGTTATGATTGCTCGTGACGTAGTACGTCTTGGAAATATTGGTTAATATATGATAAAAAAGACGGGATGATTCCCGTCTTTTTTTGTATATTTTTCAGAAAAAAACAGGGCGTAAGGACTCCCACAGCAAATATGTTACAATGTAGAAAAAATAATCCAAGGGGTTGTTTGTATGCTGTCAAAGCGAGAAGAACGAATTTTATATGATATGAAAAGCTGGGAGCAGCAATTAGTGCAACAAGAATCAACGGATTTCCAGAGAATGTTTGATAAGTGGTTGAACGGCACATTTTCTAAGCTGCCAGAAAAAAAACGAAATGAATTTTTTTCAAAAGCGGATGGATGGCTCTTTCATCTTCATGCATTTATTCAAAGTTCGCAATCACAGCTCGATGCACGGGGACGTATTTTAGGCACGGCACGATTATTTAATGATTCCATTGAACATATTGAAGACATGAAAGCATTATCGATTGATCAATTAACATACATAGCAGAACAGCAAACAGCTCGTCATCGTTTATATTCTTTCGTGCAAGGAGGAGTAACAGGAATTGGTGGCTTTTTATTATTAAGTGCAGATTTACCAGTACTGGTTGCCTTAAATGTGAAAGCAGTGCAGCTAATCGCCACATCATTTGGTCATGATGTGAATAAACCGTATGAAATGATGCTAGCGTTAAAAGTATTCCATGCAGCCATATTGCCAGCGCACTTGCAGCAGTATGCTTGGTACAACTTACTGCAAGAGTTAGAACAAGAAGAAGCGGCTCCATTCTTCTATGAGGGAGAAGAGGAAGTACTAAATCCAGCATCTGTACAAGTACTACTAAAACAAATTTTGAAAACGTTCATTATTTATTCGCTGCGCCGCAAGTTGTTTCAAGGTGTACCAGTACTTGGGATTGCGGTTGGATCAACGGCGAATTATCGGTTAACACGGAGCATAACAGAATTTGCAAATCGATTTTATCAAATGCGTTATTTACGCCAAAAAATATAAAAAGCGAAAGGCAGCCGCCTTTCGCTTTTTAGTTTGTTGCATGTTGTTTTGATAATGGAATTGCCACTGGTTTCTTTTCCTTTGCTGGATAGTAGATTAAATCTAGTACTTTCGCCTGCACGGCAAGGGAAAGAATCGTAAAGGCAATTTCAGTCCATGATAAATAATATAATGAAAGTGCAATGACAATTGCGTCAAAAACGAAGAAAATTTGCCCAATTGTAAAGCGTGTTTTTTTGCTTAATACAATGGTTAAAATGTCATCTCCGCCTGTTGCACCACCGAATCGTAAAATAAAACCAAGTCCAATCCCAGCTAATGCACCGCCCACTACTGCAGCTACAAATAAGTGATTCGATAAATCCACCGTGAACGGAGAATAGTTTTCCATTAAAGAATAAAATACTCCGAATGAAACGGAACCAACAAATGAATAACCGACCATTTTTTTACCTAAAAATGTAGCACATAGTAAAATGACAGGAATATCCATTAAAACAGTTGAAATTGACGGTGAAATGTCAAAAAAGTTTTGTAAAAACAGTGCGATTCCTACAAAGCCACCTTCTGTTAAGTGATTTTGAAACTGAATGTGGTATAGCGCGACAGCTAAAATAAATGAACCAAGTAAAACCATAAAAATTTCTTTAATAATTTGTCGACTTTGGATGTTTTGGATGTTCTCCATCGTTATTCCTTCTCTCCGTAGTTAGTAGTTTTTTGTTTTTTCATAAACTAACTACGCCTACATAGCAGCAGTTAGTTTACATACGTCTAACTACGCTATATATCACTGAAGAAATAACGAATAATCCTCTCGTCCATCAATTCTCCCTACTTTCGTTTTAGTTTAGGTCTGAAACAGACTAAACAAAACGCTACGTGTAAGAAGAGTCTTTTCGTTGCCAAATTATCCTTCGGGCAATCATAATTTCCCCACTCTCGTATTTTTTTCGCTAGACAAAGTATCTAAGCAAAAAAATACGCTACGTGTAAGATTCGTCTTTTCGATGCCACATGCTCCTTCGAGCGATCATGATATCTAAATCCTTTCTATAAAAGATTATATTCTATTATATCATACTTTTTTTAAATGTATGTTCTTGGAAATCGACAATGGGCAACGAAAAACCTACATACTTCGTAAATATGGGAGCTTTAGTTGAAATTCATGTGAATTTTGCTGAAAAATGGTGCGATACAAAAATATTTTCCGTCGAAAGGGTCTCTGTATGAAAAAGTAAATTTTGTCGATTTTTCTGTAAAATTTACTTTAATTAATTACAAAATGTTTATTTTAAACAAAATATTTTGTATTATTCGAATAATATTATCTATGGTGACTGGAGAGATTTGTATGAAAACGATAGATATACAAGAAAGGATGGAGGAAAAAAGGAAGGAACTAATTGAACTTGTAAGAGAGTACGGTTTTTATCATGATAGAGTAATTGTATGTAGTCAAGAATTAGATAGTTTAGTATATCTTTTGATGGAAAGTATTATATACACAGAGGAAGCGTCTTATATGTCCGAAAAGAAAAATACGATTACCGCTACATGTTTAACGGAATAGACAAGAGCGTATTTTCCATTGTAACTTACCGTATTTGAACAAGTCGACGACGCTATTGTTTACCTAAAATTGAAAACGTTTTCAAAATATGTGCAAAGGGGAACGAAAAGCAAAAAAGATAGAACTGTTTTATCCCGCATTAACGGGCAGTAAGACCCTCACCTCGAGATTCAGAGAAAATCTAAGAAGAGAGGTGAGGGATAACTGCCCGTTAAAGTCCGATTGGTTCAACTAACCATCAGTGGGGGCACTGATGGAAGTTTCACTTTATAAAATTATTAAGTCGTTGAGGAAATATTCTCAACGACTTTTTTTATCCACTATTCGCGGGCGGTAAAACCTATACTTCAATATTCAGAGAGAAGCGAGGGAGATAGGTGGGGGATGAAGAAAACCCCCACTGATGGAAGTTTCGCTTTACTGATGTGCTTTTCCTGCAGATACATTTTGAGTTAGACGATACCAAAGCCAAAGGTCGTTAATAATGGAAGCGAGATCCGCGATTTCTGTATTGAGTCTACAAGAAATTTCAAAGTTTTCTTCGTTGTTTAACCCGTGTTGTTTCGTGTTAATGATATGTTCAAGTTCTTTAATCCGATCTGGTATTTTCCCGCGAATCTGTTCCCATTTTAATAAAAGTGCATGTTGCACTGTTTCAGGTATATCCTCCCATTCTTCTTGGAAATCAGGTAGTTCAATTCCTAGGTGTTCGTTATATGTGAAATATTGTTCCATACATTGTCCCCTCCATTTTCTGTCTTCATTGTATCGAAAAAGAGAAAGAACTTCGACGAAATTGTTTTAAAAATAATTATAAATATCCCTTGCAACATTTTGTGAAAGGTGATAAATTATGAATTAATATTAATAACAATGAATAATTATTCTTTAGGGGGATATAAAATGGAGAACAAAAAAGTTGTATTAGCATATTCCGGAGGTCTTGATACTTCTGTTGCGATAAAATGGTTGCAAGAAAAAGGATACGATATTATTGCCCTGTGTTTAGATCTAGGGGAAGGAAAAGATTTAGAGTTTGTAAAAGAAAAAGCATTGTCCGTCGGAGCAATTAAATCTTATATGATTGATGTGCAAGAAGAGTTTGCGAATGAATATGCATTAAAAGCACTGCAAGCTCACACGTTATATGAAGGGAAATATCCACTTGTATCTGCATTATCTCGTCCGTTAATTGCTAAGAAATTGGTAGAGATTGCAGAGATGGAAGGTGCAAGTGCAGTTGCACATGGATGTACAGGAAAAGGAAATGACCAAGTACGTTTTGAAGTTTCTATCCAAGCGTTAAATCCGTATTTAGAAGTGATTGCACCGGTGCGTGAATGGAAATGGTCACGTGAAGAGGAAATTGCGTATGCAAAAGAAAACAATGTACCAATTCCGATTAACTTAGACAGCCCGTTTTCAATTGATCAAAATTTATGGGGACGCAGCAACGAATGTGGAATCTTAGAAGATCCATGGGCAGCACCGCCAGAAGATGCATATGAAATGACGTTAGCATTAGAAGATACACCAAACAAACCCGAATTTGTAGAAATTGGTTTTGAAGCAGGGGTGCCAACGACATTAAACGGCGTATCATATTCACTTTCAGAGTTAATTAAAACGTTAAACGCTCTTGCTGGGAAGCATGGGGTTGGCCGTATCGACCATGTAGAAAATCGTCTTGTTGGTATTAAGTCACGTGAAGTGTATGAATGCCCAGCGGCGATGACATTGATTACTGCACATAAGGAATTAGAAGATTTAACACTTGTAAAAGAAGTAGCACATTTTAAACCGATGATTGAACAAAAATTAACAGAGTTAATTTATAACGGTTTATGGTTCTCGCCTTTAAAAGATGCTCTTGTTGCCTTTTTACAAGAAACGCAAAAAAATGTAACAGGTACAGTACGTGTGAAACTGTTTAAAGGACATGCGATTGTAGAAGGACGTAAATCAGAGTATTCTCTATACGATGAAAAATTAGCGACGTATACAGTAGATGATGAATTTAATCACGATGCAGCGATTGGATTTATTTCATTATTTGGTTTACCAACAAAAGTATACAGCCAAGTGAATCAAAAGAAGGTGGAGGCATGAGCAAACTTTGGGGCGGCCGTTTTACGGAACAGGCTGAACAGTGGGTTGAGGAGTTTGGAGCTTCCATCTCCTTTGACCAGCAATTAGCAGTAGAAGATATACAAGGAAGTATGGCCCATGTTACGATGCTTGCGAAATGCGGTATCGTAACGGCTGAAGAAGGAGAGAAAATTAAAAACGGCTTGCAGTATTTACTTGAGAAAGCAAAGAAGCAAGAGCTTACGTTTTCTGTTGAAGCAGAAGATATTCATTTAAACATTGAAAAGATGTTAATTCAGCATATTGGTGAAGTTGGCGGTAAGCTGCATACAGGAAGAAGTCGTAACGACCAAGTAGCAACGGATATGCATTTGTATTTGCGAAATGAAGTGCAAGGCATCATCGAGGCAGTGAAACAAGTGCAAATTGCACTTGCAGGACAAGCTGAAGAACATATTGAAACAATTATGCCAGGGTATACGCATTTGCAGCGTGCACAGCCAATCTCTTTTGCCCACCATCTCCTTGCATACTTTTGGATGTTAGAGCGCGATGCGAATCGTTTTAAAGATTCGTTAAAACGTATTAACATTTCTCCGCTTGGAGCCGGGGCACTTGCTGGGACAACATTCCCGATTGATCGCGAGTATAGTGCACAGTTGCTCGGTTTTGAAGGAATATATGAGAATAGCTTAGATGCAGTAAGCGACCGTGACTTTATTCTTGAATTTTTAAGTAATGCTTCTATATTAATGATGCATTTATCACGTTTTTGTGAGGAACTTATTTTATGGAGCAGTCAAGAATTTCAGTTTATTGAAATGAGCGATAGTTATGCAACGGGTAGCAGCATTATGCCGCAAAAGAAAAATCCGGATATGGCAGAGCTTATTCGCGGGAAAACAGGAAGAGTATACGGCAACTTGTTTAGCTTATTAACAGTTATGAAGGGATTGCCGCTTGCTTACAATAAAGATTTGCAAGAAGATAAAGAAGGTATGTTCGATACGGTAAATACAGTAAAGGGCTGTTTACATGTAATGGCAGGCATGCTTGAGACGATGACGGTGAAAAAAGATAAAATGGCAAAGGCTGTCACGCAAGATTTTTCAAATGCGACAGAGATTGCAGATTATTTAGCGAGTAAAGGGTTACCGTTTCGTCAGGCACATGAAATTGTAGGAAAACTTGTCCTTCATTGTATTAACGAAGGTGTTTATTTGCTAGATTTACCGTTAACAACCTACCAAGAGATGAGCTCGTTATTTGAGGAAGACTTATATGAAGTGCTTTCACCATATGCAGCAGTAAAACGAAGAAACAGTGCAGGTGGTACAGGATTCGTACAAATTGAACAGGCACTTCAAAAAGCAAAAGAGATAGTAGAAAATCCCGTGAACATGTAATGTTTCACGGGATTTTTCATGATTGTTACATATATTCAATTAATGTACTTTCTAATGCATACGATCTTTGTAGGGATGTTGTTTTTCGTTTACGGCTTGTAGCAGTTCCAAACATAATATTTTCAGGGTCTAAGCTATGCGTTCGATAAGAGTTTCTATCTGGATTTTTTCCTTGTAGTTTTCGGTGGGAATAGAATAAGATATGTCCGAGTTCGTGCGCAAGTGTATTTTCTAGCGAAGATTTTGTAAGGATAATATGGTTGAAGCGGCTTTTCGTCGTGAAGGAAGAGAACGTTCGTCCTGTCGTATTACTCGAGAGGTGCCTTGCATTTGTATAGAATATTGAAATACTATTTGGATTTGGAAAGAGATACTTTCTTTCACGAAATAATCGCTGTATATTTTTGCTTTGTCTTTTACGAAATGAAGTATCATTCGTTTGAACAGAAAAATTTTTCAGCGTTGTGATACTTGTGATAATAAAGTCTATGTTCCATATTTTGGTTGCTAACGCAACTTGCTGCTTAATTTGTTTTTCAGTTACATTACAGCCGGGAAGAGTAAATATACATAAGTTCATAATCGGAGTAGCGGATTTGCTTTTTCTTTTATTCTCATCACTCAAAAACATCACACCTTTATGCTTGGACATATATATAATGTATGCATAAAGAAAAGGGTTGCTTGTACGCTGCAAGCAACCAGTCGCCTATATTTTTTCATGTTCGTATTTATGCTTTCCTTCTGTAATGCGAATATATTCTATATCCATTAAATCGCGAAAAAGTGCACCGTGACTTAACTCTACACCATGTTTTTCTTTGAAGTGGGCACAAATTTTTTCTACCATGTCAATTTCTTGTCCGTTTAAATCCAGTATAATACGTTCATGACTTTCCATGCCGTTTCCCTCATTTCCTTTTTTTCTTAGCATAACCTTACAGAATCATCTTATCCTGCTATTTTAGGGCAGTAAGACGATTAAGAGAAAAGCGAAGAAGATAGGTGGACCCCCACTGATGGAAGTTTCACTTTATTTTAAAGCAAATAAAAAAGCACCAAGCTCATGAAATAAAAGCTTGGTGCTGCTTCATTACAGTTATTAAATTTCTCCTTGCTCTTCTTCACCGCGAACAACAAGGACATCGCATTTTGCATAGCGAATAATATGTTCAGAGACGCTGCCGATTAAGAAACGCTCTACTGCGTTTAAACCAGTTGCCCCACACATAATTAAATCAACTTTGTGTTTTGGTGCGATATCTTTTGAGATTTTTGATTTTGGATTACCGAATTCTAATACAGTTTCTATTTTTGTAAGTCCCGCTTCTAATGCAGTCTTTTTGTAGTCTTCTAATAGATCTTCTGCAAATAAATTTGCACGTTCTGCAATAGCGCGGCTATATGCTTCGACTGCAGAATAAGCTTTGACGTCAACGATATGAGCGATTGTTAATGTAGCGTTGTTACGCTTCGCTACTTGAATTGCTTTTTTGAATGCTTTTTCAGCTTCTTTAGAACCATCGACTGCAATTAAAATATTTGTATATGTAGTATTCATGAACGATTCCTCCCAATTGTATAAGTGTTATAACTCTTTACACTTTTATTATAAAGTAAATTATGGAAAAAAGTATGTCAGAAACGTTACAGAATTTTGAAAAATCTGTTCAAACTTTTTAGTTGTAATTGTTCGAAGAAGTTGTTACATATGAATTATAGCAAGAAAAAAGGAGGCTTATTTTTGTGAGACATGCGCTCATTACAGCCGGTACAAAAGGTTTAGGGAAGCAAGTAACAGAGAAATTATTAGATAAAGGATATTCGGTAACAGTAACGTATCGCAGTGATGTACAAGCGATGGAAAAGTTACAACAGCAATATAAACATCTTGCACATCGTATGCAATTTGTACAAGCGGATGTAACGAAACAAGAAGATTTACATAAAGTAGTAATAAAAGCGATGGAGCGTTTTGGTCGTATCGATTTTCTTATTAATAATGCAGGTCCTTACGTATTTGAACGTAAAAAATTAGTTGAGTATAAAGATGACGAATGGAATGAAATGATTCATGGTAATTTAACGGCAGTTTTTCATTTATTAAAGCTCGTTGTACCGATTATGCGACAGCAGAAATTTGGCCGCATTGTGAATTACGGATTTCAAGGAGCGGATAGCGCGCCGGGATGGATGTATCGTTCCGCATTTGCAGCTGCAAAAGTCGGACTAGTTTCACTCACAAAAACGATTGCCTATGAAGAAGCAGAATACGGTATTACATCAAATATGATATGTCCGGGTGACATTATTGGTGATATGAAAGAGGCAACAATTGCTATGGCACGTACGTTACCCGATCATCGTACACCAATTGGGCGTTCTGGTACAGGGGAAGATATCGCACGTGCAATTTCCTTTTTATGTGAGGAAGATTCGGACATGATTACGGGAACAATTATAGAAGTAACGGGAGCAGTTGACGTTATTCATCGATATCGTCAAAACTAGACAAATTCTATCGGACAACTTGCATTATTTTTGTCAAAAAATGCGAGATTATGGTAAAATATAAGAGAATAGAAAGCGCTTTATGAAAAGCGTATATGCTATGGCTATTCAGGGGTAATTTTATAATCTCAAGGGGGAATTTCCAATGCGTATCGGTGTACCAACAGAAGTTAAAAACAATGAAAATCGTGTGGCAATGACGCCAGCTGGTGTTGTTCATTTAATTCACAATGGTCATGAAGTTTTTGTTCAAAAAGGTGCTGGTTTAGGATCTGGTTTTACAGATGAAGCATATGTAGAAGCAGGTGCAACAATTGTAGAAACAGCACAAGAAGCTTGGAATCAAGAGATGGTTATGAAAGTAAAAGAGCCAATCGCAAGCGAATACGGCTATTTCCGCGAAGGCTTAATTTTATTCACGTATTTACACTTAGCTCCAGAACCAGAATTAACAAAAGCATTAATTGAAAATAAAGTAGTCGCAATTGCGTATGAAACAGTTCAATTAGACAACCGTTCTTTACCATTACTTGCACCTATGAGTGAAGTAGCTGGTCGTATGGCAGCGCAAATTGGTGCGCAGTTCCTTGAAAAAAATAAAGGCGGCAAAGGCATTTTACTTGCAGGCGTTCCAGGGGTAAAACGCGGAAAAGTAACAATTATCGGCGGTGGTCAAGCTGGTACAAATGCTGCTAAAATTGCAGTTGGTCTAGGTGCTGAAGTAACAATTATCGACTTAAGTGCAGAGCGTCTTCGTCAATTGGATGATATTTTCGGTAACCAAGTAGCAACATTAATGTCTAACCCGTATAACATTGCAGAAGCTGTAAAAGAATCTGATCTTGTTATCGGTGCAGTATTAATTCCAGGAGCAAAAGCGCCAAAACTTGTAACAGAAGAAATGATTAAATCTATGGAACCGGGTTCTGTTGTAGTCGACATCGCAATCGACCAAGGCGGTATTTTTGAAACAACTGACCGTATTACAACACATGACAACCCAACTTACGAAAAACACGGCGTAGTTCACTATGCAGTTGCAAATATGCCTGGTGCAGTTCCACGTACGTCAACTCTTGCGTTAACAAACGTAACAGTACCATACGCAGTACAAATCGCAAACAAAGGCTACAAAAAAGCTTGCTTAGATAACAGTGCCTTATTAAAAGGTATTAATACATTAGATGGCTACGTAACATTCGAAGCAGTTGCAGAAGCACATGGTTTACAATATGCAGATGCGAAAGAGCTTCTTGAAAAAGCTCCTGCTTTATCATAAGAAAGAATACACAGCGGCTGCCCATTGGGTAGCCGCTTTTATTATGGTTTCATCCGTGCTCGTGCAGTTTCTCGTTGGCTACTTACAGGAAGAGACTCCCCTGCTTTTGCTAAACCGAATAAGGGCATATTTGCATATACACTCTCGTATTGACCTTTCTCAACAACAAATGTTTCATGAAAAATGCCAACCGTTTCAGTTTTGGAAGCTTTTTGGTTAAAATTTTTCCATGCTTTTAAATGTAAGGAAGCGTGACGTGCATAGTGTTCAAGGTCTTCAAATGATTTCCAATATTGAATTTGTACAATTGTGCGGCCGGTGAAGAAAGATTCTGTGCTGAGAAAGCCGAGTTCTTTATTTTCATATAGTTCTTTTAGCATTCCACCCATTGCTAGCGCTACGGGCAACCATTTCGAAACAGCAAATAGCTTATTAATGCGCATACCAATCACAAACACTACAAATGAATCGTCCATCTGTGCAGTATAACGTCCAGGTATTACAGGTTTCATCATTCATCCCTCTTTTACTATGGATTTAATATGTTTAAATGAAGGTCATACATTTCCATTACATTTTGAGTTTGAAAGACATGAGCTGTTAAATAGGCGCCGTAAAAAATAGAGTGTAATAGTTTCACAATCTGTGAAATGTCCATCTTGAGTGTAATTTCTCCTGCAGCTTTTCCTTCTTCCACGCAGTTTGCAAATACTTCATTCAAATTTGGAATGAGCTTTCGAACTTGTTCTTCTTTTCCGGGATATAATAGATGAAGTTCTGCATCGGTTAAATGAGGCATACAAGGATGCATTTTTTCTTCTGAGAGAAATGCAATCAAACTTAACATCAGTCCAGGTTTTTCTTTTGCATATTCTGAAACTCCTTCAAAAACATGGCGTAGTGCGGTCAGTCCTTTTTTGTTTGTTTCTTTCAGCTCCAACATACGATCCGTTAACCATAACCTCATAAAATAAATAAGAATGTCTTCTTTTCGGGAGAACATTTTAAAAAATGTCACCTTTGAAATTTCTACTCGTTCGCATAATTCTTCAACGTATACTTCTCGAAATGATTTTTCTCCAATGATGTCTAATGCAGTGTGAAATAGCTTGATTTTTGTTCGTGCTTTTTTGATTTCTCGTAGCGGTAATTTCTCTTTCATTACTATGCTCCTTGTTAGTAAAAATTAACTCTTATTAATAAATTAACACGAGTTAACTTTTGAATCCACACTATAATTCTAATTTTTCTGATAGATAAGAAAAATGTTTGGTATGATGAAATTAGAAGAAATAGTAAAATACTTGGATAATGAGTAAGAGGGAGATAAATATGAAGAATGAACTTACAAAAGAATTAAACTTAGAAAAAGTCAACTTATTAGAGATGACAAGAAATATTACGGAGCAGTATAAAAATTTTGTTGTTTCAGATGTAAATAACCACTGTTTACGCATCGCGGTATTTATAGGAGAATATGATTGGCATTTTCATTCGAATTCAGATGAATTATTTATGGTATTAGAAGGAGAGTTATTGATTGATTTTCAAGATCGAGAAACGATTGCCTTAAAGCCAAATGATACGTTATGCATTCCAGCGGGGACGATTCATCGGACAAGAGCATTGAAGCGTACTGTAAACCTTTGTTTTGAAGACGTAGATGCCGATACGGTTATCGTGGAGAATGTATGAAGAGTTTCTCGTTATGATATGTTCAAAAGAAAAATGGAAGTTCTTTAAGGGCTATTATATATGAACTTATCAGTGCTATCACTGTGGGAATTGCGATATCGGGTATGCATTACGCAGAAATGGCTGCCGTATCTTTTTGCTTACCTTCAGCTTTAAACGCGCAGTACGAGGAGTGTAGTAGATGGAAAAAATAATAAACAGGTGGCATATATGCCACCTGTTTATTATTTTACAAACTGTAATTCTTTCGAGAATTTCGTTAAAATTTCCACGCCATCTTTCGTTATATAAACATCATCTTCAATACGAACGCCGCCTACGTTTGGTACGTAAATACCTGGCTCGATCGTGAAGACCATTCCTTCTCGTAATGGAGAGTTGTTGCCTTCTTTTACATCTGGATATTCGTGGACGCTAATACCAAGTCCATGACCAAGGCGGTGCGGGAAGAAGTCGCCGTAGCCAGCATCTGCGATAATAGAACGAGCAGCACGGTCGATTTCACTAAATGTCACGCCCGGTTTACATGATTCAACTGCATGTAATTGACCTTTTAATACAGTGTCATAAATGCGTTTTTGTTCGTCTGAAATTTCGCCAAAAGCAACTGTACGCGTAATGTCAGAGCAGTAACCATCGATAATAACACCTAAGTCAAATAGGACGAAATCACCGCGTTGAATTTTATTTGCACCTGGTACACCGTGCGGAAGGGCGGAATTTGCACCTGTTAATACCATTGTGTCAAAGGACATTTTATGAATGCCTTTTTTCTTTAATTCATGCTCAATTATCGCTAATACTTCAAGTTCACTGCGATTCTCTTGAATTGCATCTACCCCAACTTCAATTGCATAATCAGCCATAGCAGCAGCTTGGCGTAAAATCGCAAGCTCTTTTTCATCTTTAATTAGGCGAAGTTCACGTACTTTTTCTTCAGCAGGTTTGAAAGATGCTTTTGGGAATAATTGTGATAAGTGCTCGTAGCGTTCTACATTTAAATGTTCTTTTTCAATTGCAACTGCATTTGCATCAATGCCGCGTGCTTTGATTGCTTTCGCGATCATATCCCATGGATTGTCTGTATCTGTAAAACCGATAATTTCGTGAGTCCAGCCAGCACTTCTTACTTTGTCTTCTTCCATCTTCGGACAAATTAACATCGGTTCTTTTTCTTGGAATACAAATAGACCGAGTAGTCTTTCATGCGGTTCGCAGTGGAAGTTTGTCATATAGAAGACGCTCGGTGTAGAAGTTAAGAATGCAGCTTCTGTATTTTTTTCTTGTAACCATTGCATTAATTTTTCTAATCTAGTATTCATATATCTGCACCTCCGAAATTTCAATTACATGTATAACTTTACATCGAACGAAAGCGTTATGACAAGCAAATCGATGTTTGAAAAGACAGGAAATTGCGAAATCGTGTAGAATAGAAGGTGTGGATATGAATAAGGGAGGTAATGAAAAGATGAAAGTATCTTATCACGGTCATTCAGTTGTAAAGATTGAAACGAACGGAAAGGTTATTTTAATTGATCCATTTATTACAGGTAATCCGAAAACAGATTTAAAAGTAGAAGAGGTAACAGTTGATGCAATTATCCTTTCTCATGGACATGGTGATCACGTTGGGGATACAGTAGAATTAGCAAAAAAACATAATGCAGTTGTTATTGCACCGTTTGAGCTTGCGACATTTTTAGGTTGGAAAGGTGTAAATACACATCCAATGCATATTGGAGGTTCTCATGCATTTGAATTCGGAACAGTGAAGTTTACACAAGCATTTCATGGTTCTAGCTATGTTGATGAAGAAAATCAAACGATTACATATACAGGTATGCCAGCAGGGATTGTATTTACTGCAGAAGAAAAAACAATTTATCATGCCGGAGATACAGCGTTGTTCTCGGATATGAAATTAATTGGTTCTCGTCATACAATTGATGTGGCATTTTTACCAATTGGAGATAACTTTACAATGGGCCCAGAGGATGCCGCGTTAGCTGCAGAATGGATTGGAGCGAAAATTGTTGTGCCAATGCACTATAATACCTTCCCAGTTATCGAACAAGATCCGCATCAATTTATAGAGAAATTAACCGGTAGTGTGGGGAAAGTATTAAAAGCAGGAGAAACAATTGAATTATAAAAAAAGAAACCTTCATTTTGCGCGGCAAAGTGAAGGTTTTTACATGTGGGAAGGACATAATGTAAATGTTGGATTTGTTATATTATTTTTAGATTGTAATCTATGTGTTTCTGTTTCAGTTACTTCGTTGATTTCGGTTGCTACTTTCTTTCCATCCACGAACGTTAACAATACCGCACCAATTATTTCTAAAACTTTTTTCATATCATATCGCTCCTTGTCTCTCATTTCTTGTCTTTATTGTACGATAAGAAAATGAAACAAACTATCGAATAAGATGACAAGGAAATTACATAATTGTAAGAAACATGTATCCTTTTGTTATAAAAAAATTAGTACAGATATATAAACATACAGTGTAACAGTTTTGAAAATATAGTATACTAAAAAGATAACACATGAAGAATTTAGGGAAAAGAAAGTATGGTGAAACTACTTGGCTACGAAACACAACCAAATTTTAGAATATATCAACAGTTTGCCAATTGGGCATAAAATTTCTGTGCGCCAAATTGCAAAAGAGTTGAGCGTAAGTGAAGGAACGGCATATCGGGCGATTAAAGATGCGGAAAATAAAGGCTATGTAAGTACAATTGAACGGGTCGGGACAATTCGTATTGAACAAAAAAAGAAAGAAAATATCGAAAAGCTAACATTTGCAGAAGTTGTTAACATCGTGGATGGTCAAGTACTTGGTGGTAGAGAAGGTTTACATAAAACGTTAAACAAGTTTGTAATCGGGGCAATGAAGCTAGAAGCGATGATGCGCTATACGGAAGCAGGGAATTTACTTATTGTCGGAAACCGTACACAGGCACATCAATTAGCGCTTGAAGAAGGAGCGGCTGTACTGATTACAGGTGGATTTGATACAGAAGAGCATGTAAAGAAATTGGCAGATGAATTAAAGCTGCCGATTATTTCGAGCAGCTATGATACATTTACAGTAGCGACGCTCATTAACCGGGCTATTTATGATCAGCTTATAAAAAAAGAAATAGTTCTCGTTGAAGATATTTTAACACCAATTGAAGAGACAGTATATTTACAGCCAAGTGATACGGTGGAAAAATGGCATAAATATAATGAAGAAACGATGCATGGCCGTTATCCGATTGTAGATGAAGCACATAAAGTGCTTGGCATTGTAACGTCCAAAGATATGATCGGTGTAGTAAAAGAAACACCAATTGAAAAAGTAATGACAAAACAGCCGATTACTGTAAACGGAAAAATGTCTGTTGCGGCAGCAGCGCGTATGATGGTGTGGGAAGGGATTGAGCTTCTTCCAGTTGTTGATGATAATAATACATTGCAAGGGATTATTAGTCGTCAAGATGTATTGCAAGCACTCCAAATGATTCAGCGTCAGCCGCAAGTTGGGGAAACGATTGATGATATTGTAACGAATCAATTTATGAATCCGAAAGAAGCAAAACAAGATTCTGCTTACCATTTTTCTGTCACACCACAAATGACAAATTCAATAGGGACTTTGTCATATGGCGTCTTTACAACAATTGTGACAGAAGCGACAAATCGTGTGCTTCGTGCGCAGAAAAAAGGTGACGTCATTGTTGAGAATTTAACCATCTACTTTGTAAAGCCGGTTCAAATTGATAACGTTGTGTCCGTTCATCCGAAAGTGCTAGAAATTGGACGTAAATTTGGTAAGGTTGACGTAGAAGTACGACACGAAGGAAATGTTGTTGGAAAAGCATTGCTCATGGTTCAATTGATTGATCGTTAAGGAGGAAAAGCTGCCTGAAAGGGCAGTTTTTTTATATAAATAAATATCTGGATTTTTGTTCGATGTGTTATGATGGGAAATAAAGGGAGTGGTGTATGTGTTATCTTCTGGTATCTTTTTCGGAAGCATTGCTGTTCTTTATTTTTTAATCATGATTCCAATTTAATACTCCTATATATCTGGCTTGAAAGAAAGAATGAAAAAACAGGTCTCACGCAAAGTGAGTTATATGAAAAAATGTCATTTGAAGAAGAACAAGCGTATTTTAGTTTGCAAGGAAACTTGTTTAACTTACCATCGACTTTTGATGCGAGTCTTATATACAAACTGCGCCATCGTAAATAAGAGCAGTTCAAATGTGAGATAAGCTCTACGATAAAAAACCGCCTAGAGTAAAAAAACTCTAAGCGGTTTTTTGAATTACTGAGTGGTTTCAACTGCGAAATACGACATTCATTGATATGTTAAATGATTCTTATTAGACTGTAACGCCAAATTCACTCAACGCAAGTGCTTGAAAAGTTTGCATATCAATCGTTTGTTTAGATTTATGATTCCCGCTCGTTACGGTATAGGTTTTGTCTGTCAGCGTAATGTGACCATCGTCTGTTAGTTTTGCAAGAAGCGGTGATTTATTAAATGGTGATTGTTCATGGTGGGTAATGATTTGTTGTGCGTTTTGTAAAACTGTTTCATCAATTGGCGACGTGAAGAAATCATAGCCAATTTCTAAAGTGCCATTTTGATATTTTTCAAATGCGTATTCTCCTAAATCTGTTTTTTTCTTTTGAATACGGTATTCACCAGTTAGAGAAGATGCTAGTTCTCCTGTAAACGGAAGAGGTTGCAGGGCATGATGTGAACCGAAACCAACATCAATTAAGTATGGCTGACTGTTATGTTGAAGAATCGTTGCAAAGTGTGTTCCAGTTAGCCGGATTGCTCCATCATTAAATACAGTGCCGCATATCATATGGACCTGAAATCCTAGTTCTTTTAAAGCGTAGTAAAACAAAGGATTCAGCTCATAGCAAACACCGCCGCGCTGGTTGTCTATAATTTTTCTTTTTAAGTTTTCAAAGGTAATATCAATGTTTTCGTTTTGTATAATACTAATATTTTCAAATGGCACATGTTTAGCAAATTGAGATTGTAACGTACGAATATCTTCAAATGTTACATCTTGCTTTTCATATTGAATGCGGTTAAAAAAATCGTGTAGAAAGGTGTTCATTTCATCTCACCTCAAATTATTTTTGTAACTGTTCTGCCTCTTCAATCGCAAGCGGTAAAAAATGCTTATATTGGCGAATACCGTTGTAGAGGCTAGCACCGCCAACAATTACAAATAAAGTTCCAACGATTATACGAGCTGCTGAAAGATCCAAGAAAAATTGGTTCAGGCCAAATAATGCAACAAATAATCCGAGTGCAATCGCTGATTTTCCAGCAAGCCATCCTTTCTCCATGGAACGGTTTGTACGGAAATATTTCGTTTTGTAGAAAAGATACAACATAAATGTAACGATAATACAAAAGACTAATACTGGCATGACCCCAATCCCCCATCTACTTGTATGTTATTTATTTTATTGTAAATCAATTATCGTCCTGTATGAAGTGTTTTGGGTTATAATGGGTATAAATTGGTGAAAAAGGAGACTTTTACATATGCATGAGAAGATTTTAGAAGCAATTAAGCAATTTGATACGATTATTATTCACCGTCATGTACGTCCGGATCCAGATGCATTAGGCTCTCAGTGCGGACTTGGTACAATGCTGCAGCGATCGTTTCCAGAGAAAAAGATTTATATGGTAGGATATAATGAACCGTCTTTAGCATATTTACACGTAATGGATGAAATTGATGATGCTATATATGAAGAGGCGCTTGTTATCGTTTGTGATACAGCAAACCAAGAGCGCGTTTGCGATCAGCGTTATACAAAAGGAAAGCAATTAATTAAAATTGATCATCATCCAAATAAAGATCCGTACGGAGATATTGTTTGGGTAGATACAACTTCTAGTTCTACAAGTGAACTTATTTATGAATTTTATTTATATGGAAAAGACAAAGGGTTAACTTTAACAAAAGAAGCTGCGCGTCTTATTTTAGCTGGTATCGTTGGTGATACAGGCCGTTTCTTATTCCCGAGCACATCGGCAAAAACACTTCGTTATGCATCTGAACTTGTAGACATGGGAGTTGAATTCCCTGCATTATATGATGAAATGTATAAAACGAATGAGCGCATTGCACGTTTAAATGGTTACATTTTACAAAATTTCACAATGGCAGAAGAGGGAGCAGCGTATATTAAGATAACAAAAGAAATATTAGAGCAATTTGATGTACTTCCGTCTGAGGCATCAGGAGTTGTTGGAGCACTTGGAAACATTGAAGGCTTAAAAGCGTGGGTTCTATTTCTAGAGGAAAAAGATGTAATTCGTGTTCGACTTCGTTCAAAAGGACCGGTAATTAATACATTAGCAATGCAATATAACGGTGGAGGGCATCCGATGGCGTCAGGTGCAAAAGCTTTTTCTTGGGAAGAAGCAGATCGTCTTTTTGCAGACTTACGTGAATTGTGTAAATAAGAAGAAAGGTAGAGGGGACTCTACCTTTCTTGTTTTATCTTTACGCTAATTTCGAGTGTAGTGTCAAAAGAAACTGTTTCGATTTCAAATCGATAGACACGGTCGTAATATTTATATACTTTATTTTCAATGACCTTTTTCAGTAGTTCTTTATTATTTGCGACGCTCTGAATATTTTGGGTAAGCAAGTGGCGGAGATCATCACGAATCGAGGTTTTTAATGTTTCAACAGTTAGAGAGTCTACATTGTATTTATCATGATTGACAATCTCAACTTCAATCTCTTGAATCGTTAATATTTTTTTATTTTTTTCATTTTCTTTATTTTGATCTTCAATGATTACATGTAAGTCATCTGTTAACTTCTTTATTTTTGCTTCTTGTTGTTCCAGTGTTTTTGTTTGCACTTCTTGAAATACGCCATATATGTACAAAAAAATAATCCAGCTTAAAATACCGCCAACAGCAGCGCCGCCTAAAAAAAGCTTCCATCGATTGGAGAGTGAGCTTGGAACTCTCATACATGCTCCTGTGTAATCCAATTAATAATAATGAATCCTGTTTGCATACCGCCTGTGGCAAAGAAAATGAGAAGAATTTGTTTCACAATATCTTTTGTATCTCCTCCAAAGAAGCTGCGTTCAAAGCTGTAAAATGTATCAAAAGTCCCGCCAATAGCAGCGACAAGTGCCCAAATTCGTAAATTTTCTGCAAACTGCGTAATCATTGTGAGGGGTGGTTTTCCAACTAAAAAAGCACCGACCCCGCCGATTAACGATCCACCAATCATAACACCAAGGGCAATAAAATAACTTGTAACGAGAAGAGAGAAAAAGCTTTGATTCACTTCCATCATCATTCCCCTTTCTTTTTCATGTATATGGACAAAGAAGGAGAAGTATGTTTTGATTTCACGTATAATAAGAGGTAGTCAAATAGATAAAGAGAGGGCATAAAAGTGAAGTTTGTGCATTTACAATGTCAAACCGTTTATAGTTTATTGAAAAGTGCTTGTAAAATAGACGAGCTTGTTCATCAAGCGAAAGAACTTGGTTTTACAGCATTAGCGATTACAGATGAAAATGTGATGTATGGTGTTGTTCCGTTTTATAAAGCGTGTAAAAAAGCGGGTATTAAGCCGATTATCGGTTTAACAGCTTCGATATGGAATGAAGAAGAGGATCGGTCTTATCCACTTGTTTTACTGGCTGAAAACGAAACTGGGTATAGAAATTTACTCAAAATTTCTAGCAGCATTATGACAAAGTCAAAAGACGGTATTCCAAAGAAATGGCTTGCGCACTATGCAGGCGGATTAATTGCGATTTCTCCAGGGAAAAATGGCGAAATTGAACAACTTGTATTGCAGGGCAAACATGAGGTTGCTGAAGAAGTAGCGAATATGTACAAAAGTATATTTGCAAGCTTTTACATAAGCTTGCAGCACCATGCCATTCAAGAAGAATTATTGCTGCAGGAAGAGCTTCTGCCATTTGCAAAGCAGCTTGGAATTCCGCTTGTGGCGACGAATGATATTCGTTATGTCAAACAAGGCGATGCGATTGTACAGGAATGTTTATTATCCGTTCATAGCGGGACAAAAATGACAGATTCTGAAAGGCCGCGTTTACAAACTGATCAATATTATATGAAATCGCCTTCTGAAATGGAAGCGTTATTCTCTGCTATGCCAGAAGCGATTGAAAATACTGTATGTATTGCAGAGCGCTGTCATGTAGAGATTCAGTTTCATACAAATCAACTTCCGAAGTTTCCGGTACAAACAGATGAGTCATCGGATCGCTTTTTACGCCGCATTTGTGAAGAAGGGCTGAAGAAGCGTTATGAAACAGTGACAGATGTGCATAAGGCACGTCTAGCGCACGAATTAGGCGTTATTTCTCGAATGGGATTTAGTGATTATTTTCTTATTGTATGGGACTTTATGACATACGCTCACGAGCACCGCATTTTAACAGGACCAGGCCGTGGTTCGGCAGCTGGATCACTCGTGTCTTACGTACTGGAAATTACCGATATCGATCCAATTCAGTATGATTTACTGTTTGAACGATTTTTAAATCCAGAGCGTGTTACACTTCCTGATATTGATATTGATTTTCCAGATATCCACCGCGATGAAATGATTCGTTATGTGAAAGATAAATATGGAGAACTACGTGTTGCTCAAATCGTAACATTTGGAACACTTGCAGCAAAAGCAGCGATTCGCGACATTGCAAGAGTAATGGGGCTGCCGCCAAATGAAATTGATATTTTTTCAAAGCATATTCCATCCAGGGTTGGGATTACATTAGAGGAAGCTTATGCAGAATCGCAAGCACTGCAAAATTATATACAAAGTAACCTCATATTTCAAAGGATATTTGATATCGCAAAACGGGTAGAAGGCTTGCCCCGTCATACGTCTATTCATGCAGCCGGAGTGATTATGAGTGAAGAACCGCTTACAAATAGCGTTGCCATTCAAGATGGGCATGATGGTGTATATATTACGCAATATCCCGCAGAGGTATTAGAAGAACTTGGATTGTTAAAGATGGACTTTCTTGGTCTTCGTAATTTAACGTTGCTTGAAAATATTCGTACCTTTGTTGCACAAACAACTGGGACAAATATAGATATAAAGAAATTGCCTCTTCAAGATGCGAAAACATTTGCACTGCTTGGACGAGGAGATACGACTGGAATTTTCCAGCTCGAATCAAGCGGAATGCGGAATGTTTTGCGTTCGTTAAAACCGAATGAGTTTGAAGATATTGTTGCAGTCAACGCGCTATATCGACCAGGACCAATGGAGCAAATTCCGGTGTTTATTGAATCAAAACACGGGAAACGTGCGATTCATTATCTTCATCCTGATTTGAAACCAATTTTAGAAAATACGTATGGAGTTATCGTTTATCAAGAACAAATTATGCAAATTGCCTCTCGTTTAGCAGGATTTTCTCTTGGTGAGGCGGACTTATTACGCCGTGCAGTAAGTAAAAAAAATCGTGATATTTTAGATGAAGAGCGTACTCACTTTGTGAAAGGTTGTTTGCAAAATGGATATGATGAAGAAACTGCCCAAAAAATTTATGATTTAATCGTTCAATTTGCGAATTATGGATTTAACAGAAGTCATGCAGTTGCTTATAGTATGATTGGATATCAGCTTGCCTATTTAAAAGCAAATTATCCGCTGCAGTTTATGACAGCACTATTATCAAGTGCAATTGGAAATGAAGAGAAGATTGTACAATATGTTCGGGAAACAAAGCGAAAAGGATTTCATGTTTTACCTCCATCTCTTCATAAGAGCAGTTATGATTTTCATGTTGAAGGAAATGCAATTCGGTATAGTTTACTTGCTATTCGCAATGTAGGGATGGCGACAGTGAAAGCCTTGATTGAAGAAAGGAACAAAAAAACATTTCAAGATTTATTTGAGTTTTGTTTACGCATGCCGGCGAAGTTTGTAACAGAACGCAATTTAGAAACAATGATTTGGGCGGGTTGTTTTGATGATTTTGAGGTTTCACGTTCGTCCTTGTTTAACAGTATTAAAGGTGCGTTAGAATATGCGAGCTTAGCACGTGAAATTGGCGAGGAACTTGTGCCGAAGTCAGAGTATGCACAAGAGGCAGAGCTATCTTTTATCGAACAATTAAATAAAGAGAAAGAAGCACTAGGTTTTTATTTATCAAGTTATCCAACTGCACAGTACGAACCGCTTGTTAAACAATTGGAAATTCCGACACTTGCACAAGCGATGAAGCAGCAAAGAAAAGTGCAGCGGGCAATTGTGTATTTGACAAATATAAAAATCATTCGGACAAAAAAATTACAAAAGATGGCGTTTGTCACGTTTTGTGATCAAAATAATGAAATGGAAGCAGTTGTATTTCCTGAAACATATATCCATTTTGCAGAGCGGTTACAAGAAGGTGAAATTGTTTTAATAGAAGGTACAATTGAACAGCGAAATCACAAGCTGCAATGGATTATAAATGGTGTCTATCCGCTAGAACAAATGGATACTTACGATAAAATGAAAGACGCTTCTATTTACGTGAAAGTACCATCACAGTATGAAAAAAGGCTGTTAAACAATGTAACAAAAATATTATTTCACTATTCAGGTTTTGTGAAAGTACTAATTTATTATGAAAAAGAGCATAAGATGGTACAATTATCTCGTAGTTTATCCATTCATCCAAGTGAAGAATGCCTACAAGCACTTTATGAGGTAGTCGGGAAGGAAAATGTCGTTGTAAAAATATAATGGACAATTTCCCTCCATTTCGATTATAGTAATAATAGCGTTCGTGGTCAGACCACCTTGGAGAATGAATAATGATATTCAGCAAGAACATATGAGGAGAGTGGATCGTTTGTCAACACTTCGTGAAGAAGCACTTCACATGCATAGAGTGCATCAAGGAAAATTAGAAACTGTATCAAAAGTAAAGGTAGAAAATGCAAAAGATTTAAGTCTTGCGTATTCTCCAGGGGTTGCAGAACCATGTAAAGTTATTTATGACGATAAAAGCAAGGTATACGAATATACAATGAAGGGCAATATGGTAGCAGTTGTAACAGATGGAACGGCTGTGTTAGGTCTTGGAAATATTGGACCGGAAGCATCTCTTCCAGTTATGGAAGGTAAAGCTGTATTATTTAAGAGCTTTGCTGGTGTAGATGCATTTCCAATTGCTTTAAATACAAATGATGTAGATAAAATTGTTGAAACTGTAAAATTAATGGAGCCAACTTTTGGCGGCGTAAACTTAGAAGATATTGCAGCGCCAAACTGCTTCATTATTGAAGAGCGTTTAAAGAAAGAAGCAAATATTCCTGTATTCCACGATGATCAGCATGGGACAGCAATTGTAACAGTAGCGGGTCTTGTAAATGCATTAAAGCTAGTTGGAAAGAAAATGTCTGATATTAAAGTTGTCGCAAACGGTGCCGGAGCAGCTGGCATTGCGATTATTAAACTTTTATATCGCTACGGCGTACGTGACATTATTATGTGCGATACGAAAGGTGCGATTTTTGAAGGTCGTCCTGTTGGTATGAATCCTGTGAAAAATGAAGTTGCAAAATATACGAATAAAAATCGTGTAGAGGGTTCATTAGCAGAGGTGATTCAAGGTGCAGATGTGTTCATCGGTGTATCTGCAGAAGGCGCATTAACAGAAGAAATGGTTCGTTCTATGAACAAAGATGCAATTATCTTTGCGATGGCGAATCCAAATCCAGAAATTATGCCAGAAATCGCAAAAGCAGCTGGAGCAGCTGTTGTAGGTACAGGTCGTTCGGACTTCCCGAACCAAGTAAACAACGTATTAGCTTTTCCTGGTATTTTCCGCGGTGCTCTTGACGTACATGCAACGCAAATTAATGAAGAAATGAAGATTGCAGCAGTAAAAGCAATTGCTGAGCTTGTATCAGCTGAAGAACTGAATGAGGATTATATTATTCCAGCTCCATTCGATGCGCGCGTAGCACCGCAAGTGGCAGCGTATGTAGCGAAAGCTGCAATGGAAACAGGTGTTGCTCGCCGTCAAGTCGATCCGAATGAAGTAGCTGAGAAAACAAGAAAACTAGCGATTATCGGTAAAGAATAAGCGAGGAGTGTCCATTGACATCATCACAAACAAAAGTATACCTGGAAATAGTGAAAAAAATCCGTTCTATTATAAAAGAGGACGGATTAGAAGCAGGTAATCGCCTGCCATCTGAACGAGAGCTAAGCGCACGTTTAAATGTTGGTCGTTCCTCTGTTCGTGAAGCGCTCAGAGCGCTGGAATTGGTCGGCTTAATTGAAACGCGGCGCGGTGAAGGGACGTTCATTCGAAATTTTTATGAAAATGGTCTTGTGCAATTAATTGCACCGTTCGTATTACAAGATGAAAAAACGCGGCAAGATTTGTTACAAATGAAAGAGTTGCTTGAGAGGGATGCGATTCGTGTTTTATGTCAAATGCAGACAGAAGACTGCTTAAAGGCACTTAAGGCAATTTTTTCTGATGAACAGTCATCTATCGCTGAATTTCATCAAAACTTTTTAAAAACGCTTGTAGAGCAAGTAGATAATTTTTTAATGTATCGTGTTTGGATGATTGTACATGACTACGCTTCGACGCTTTCTTGTGATGTTCATTTAAACGCGAGAGAGTTGCATGAAAAGCTATATAAAGCATTAGAGAATAAGCAGGAACAAACAGCAATAGAGCTTTATGATGCAATCATAGAGAACATACAGTTTCATTTGTAATTCTAACATCTATACAAAATTTGTCGAAATGACCATGACACGTTCTGACAAACATTCTGCCAGACAACGTTTAAAGTTAAACGTAAAGAGATGGGTTATAAGACAAATTGAGAAAACAAGGCTAACACTTATTAATGTAGGTGTTAGCCACATTTTCTTACTCGTTAACCTTAGCTCTTTTATCACCTAAAGGAGGGTCAAACTTTGCTACGAGATTTATTCCAAAAGAAGAAAAAATATGCTGCAATTCCTTCAGAGCAAGTAAGAAGAGATGTACCGGACGGTGTCATGACAAAATGTCCGAAATGCAAAAAAATCATGTATACGAAAGAACTTCTGAAGAATTTAAAAGTATGTGTTAACTGTGGGTATCATCATCCGATGAACGCATGGGAGCGTCTTGAAAGTTTGTTAGATGAAAATTCATTTCGTGAATATGACAAAGAAATGATTTCGGCAAACCCGCTTCACTTCCCTGGTTATGAGGAGAAACTTGAGAGCGATCGTAAAAAAACTGGATTAAACGAAGCAGTTGTGACAGGAGAAGGAACAATCGAGAATATGCTCGTTGTTGTTGCGGTTATGGATTCAAGGTTTCGAATGGGAAGCATGGGCTCTGTTGTAGGTGAAAAAATTGCGCGTGCTGCTGAAAAAGCACATGAAATGAAAGTGCCGTTTCTTATTTTTACCGCATCAGGCGGAGCTCGTATGCAAGAGGGTATTTTAAGTTTAATGCAAATGGCGAAGACGAGTGTTGCTTTGAAAAAGCATAGCGATGCAGGCGGTTTATTCATTTCTATTATGACACATCCAACGACGGGCGGAGTTTCCGCGAGCTTTGCTTCACTTGGTGACTACAATCTAGCAGAACCAGGCGCATTAATTGGATTTGCAGGTCGTCGTGTAATTGAACAGACTGTTCGTGAAAAATTGCCGGAGGACTTCCAAACGGCAGAGTTCTTACTGGAACATGGACAATTAGATGCAGTTGTGCACCGTAATGATATGAGAGATACACTCCGCAAGATTTTAGAAGTTCATCAAGGGGAGGAAGTGGCGTCATGGCAGAATTAGAATTTGAAAAGCCGGTTGTTGAGCTGAAAAATAAGATTCTTGAATTAAAAGAGTATACAAAAAACAGCCAGATGGACTTCAGTGAAGAAATCCGTATTTTGGAAGATAAGTTAGAGCATTTAGAGGAAGAAATATACGGCAATATGAAAGTATGGGACCGTGTTCAAATTGCTCGTCATGCCGAAAGACCGACAACACTTGATTATATTGAGCACTTATTTACTGACTTTTTTGAGTGTCATGGAGATCGCCTATTTGGTGATGATGCAGCAATTGTCGGCGGTATTGCGAAATATAATGGAATGCCTATAACGGTAATTGGCCATCAGCGCGGAAAAGATACGAAAGAAAATATTCGCCGAAATTTTGGAATGCCTCACCCAGAAGGCTATCGCAAAGCAATGCGCCTTATGAAACAAGCAGAGAAATTTAATCGTCCTATCATTTGCTTTATTGATACGAAAGGTGCATATCCTGGAAAAGCAGGTGAAGAACGTGGACAAAGCGAAGCGATTGCACGTAATTTATTTGAAATGGCAGGACTCTCTGTACCGGTTATATGCATTGTGATTGGTGAAGGCGGCAGTGGCGGTGCGTTAGGACTTGGTATTGGGAATTATGTCCACATGTTAGAAAACTCCACGTATTCAGTTATTTCTCCCGAAGGAGCGGCAGCAATTCTTTGGAAAGATGCTACGAAAGCAAAAGAAGCTGCTGAAGCGATGAAAATTACGGCGGCTGATTTGAAAGAATTAGGTGTAATTGATGAAATGATTCCAGAAGCTCGCGGCGGTGCGCATCGCAACGTTAAAGAACAAGCGGAATATATAAACCGTACCTTACTAAAAACATTCCAACAATTAGAAGGTGTTTCAAAAGAGGAACTGGTTGAAAATCGTTATACAAAATATATGAAAATTGGGCAAGTTTCGTTTTCAAACGCTTCCATTGGGGTAAAATAGAAAAAGCGTGCGTTCCATCTCGCGAATGCACGTTTTTCTTATGAAAAGACACATCTTCTCCATTGTCATTTTATCTTTCTTCATGTTATTTTATTATAAGGCAAATAATCTTTATGAGGTGAGTACTAATGAAACGTATTGGTGTGTTAACAAGTGGTGGAGATTCACCTGGTATGAACGCTGCTATTCGTGCGGTTGTTCGTAAAGCGATGTACCACGATCTAGAAGTGTATGGTATCTATCATGGATACGCAGGATTAATTTCTGGTCATATTGAAAAATTAGAGTTAGGTTCTGTAGGCGATATTATCCACCGCGGTGGAACGAAATTATATACAGCAAGATGCCCTGAGTTCAAAGAACTAGAAGGACAATTAAAAGGAATTGAACAATTAAAGAAATTTGGTATTGAAGGACTTGTTGTTATTGGTGGAGATGGTTCTTACCAAGGTGCAAAAAAATTAACAGAGCATGGTTTCCCATGTGTAGGTGTACCGGGCACAATTGATAATGATATTCCTGGTACTGATTTTACAATTGGCTTTGATACAGCTTTAAACACTGTTATTGATGCAATTGATAAAATTCGTGATACAGCTACATCTCATGAACGTACATATGTAATTGAAGTAATGGGCCGTCATGCGGGAGATATTGCGTTATGGGCAGGTTTAGCGGACGGTGCAGAAACAATTTTAATTCCGGAAGCAGACTATGAAATGAACGATGTAATTGCTCGTTTAAAACGCGGTAGCGAACGCGGGAAGAAACATAGTATTATTGTCGTAGCTGAAGGTGTTGGCAGCGCGATTGAAATCGGTAAACAAATTGAAGAAGCAACAAACTTTGATACACGCGTTACAGTATTAGGTCACGTACAGCGCGGAGGATCTCCAAGTGCGATGGACCGTGTATTAGCAAGCCGTCTTGGTGCAAGAGCAGTTGAGCTTTTATTAGAAGGAAAAGGTGGCCGCTGCGTAGGTATTCAAAACAATCAACTTGTTGATCATGATATTATTGAAGCGTTAGCGCAAAAACATCAACTTGATTTAGATGTGTATCAGTTATCAAAAGAATTATCCATCTAATTGGCGTAGTGTCGGATTGGTGGTAACGTTTTCATAAATATTTGGAGGTGCGTTATGCGCAAAACTAAAATTGTATGTACAATTGGTCCTGCTAGCGAAAGTATTGAAAAATTAGAACAATTAATGGGAGCGGGTATGAACGTTTGTCGTTTAAACTTCTCTCACGGTAGCCATGAAGAGCACGGAGCACGTATTAAAACCATCCGTGAAGCTGCGAAGAAAACTGGTAAAACTGTAGCAATCTTACTTGATACAAAAGGTCCAGAAATTCGTACACATGACTTTGTAGACGGACAAGCTGAGCTAAAAACAGGTGCAGAAGTTGTTATTTCTACAGAGCAAGTATTAGGAACTGCTGAAAAGTTCTCTGTAACTTACGCGGGACTTTATGATGATGTCGATGCAGGTTCTCGCATTCTAATCGATGATGGTCTCATTGAGTTAGAGGTAATCGGAAAAGCGAACGGTGATATCCGCACAAAAGTATTAAACAGCGGTACTGTAAAAAATAAAAAAGGTGTAAACGTACCAAACGTAAGCATTAAGCTTCCTGGTATTACAGAAAAAGACATTCAAGATATCATCTTCGGTATCGGGCAAAATGTTGACTTTATCGCAGCTTCTTTCGTACGCAAAGCATCTGACGTATTAGAAATTCGTGAGCTATTAGAAGAGCACGGAGCACAACATATTCAAATCATTCCAAAAATCGAGAACCAAGAAGGTATCGATAATATCGACTCTATCCTAGAAGTTTCTGACGGCTTAATGGTAGCGCGCGGTGACATGGGTGTAGAAATTCCACCAGAAGAAGTACCGTTAGTGCAAAAGCGTCTAATCAAAAAATGTAATGTATTAGGGAAGCCAGTCATCACTGCAACGCAAATGTTAGATTCTATGCAGCGTAACCCTCGTCCAACACGCGCGGAAGCAAGTGACGTAGCGAACGCTATTTTCGATGGCACAGATGCAATCATGCTTTCTGGTGAAACAGCAGCAGGTTTATACCCACTTGAAGCGGTACAAATGATGGCAAACATCGCGATTCGTGTTGAGAAATCACTGCAATATGAAGACATGTTCCAAAAACGTCTTAAAGAGCAATCTAGCACAATTACAGATGCAATTAGTCAATCTGTTGCACATACAGCAATCGCACTTGATGTAGCGGCAATCGTAGCTCCTACAGAAAGCGGCTATACTGCGAAAATGATCTCTAAATATCGTCCGAAATCTCCAATCGTAGCAGTAACATCTAATGAACAAGTATGCCGTCGTCTTGCGCTTGCATGGGGTGTACAAGCGTATATGGCAGAGGAAAAGGCAAAATCTACAGACGAAATGTTAGAAACTGCTATTGAAACAGCTATGGATGCAGGTATGATTGGCCTTGGTGATACAGTTGTTATTACTGCCGGTGTACCAGTTGCTGAAACTGGCACAACAAACTTAATGAAAATTCATGTTGTTGGCGAACAAATCGCTAAAGGACAAGGAATTGGCCGTAAAACAGCAAAAGGTAAAGTTGTTGTAGCGAAAACAGCTGAAGAAGCATTAGCAAACGTAACAGAAGGTTCTATCCTTGTTACAACAAGTACTGATAAAGATATGATTCCTGCAATTGAAAAAGCTGCAGCTCTTGTTGTAGAAGAAGGCGGCTTAACAAGCCATGCAGCGGTTGTTGGTGTAACAATTGGTATTCCAGTTATCGTTGGTGTAGAAACTGCGACTGCTATCCTAAAAAATGGTCAAGAAGTAACAGTTGATGCAGCGCGTGGAATTGTATATAATGGACATGCGGAAGTGCTATAAGAAATAATATGTAGGGAAGGATGGAAATCCTTCTCTTTTTTTTACTCAATTTGAAAACATGAGGTGAGAGGAATGAAGGTATTTCTCTTTTTGTTAATTTTAATTCCAGCGTTAGAGGTTACGGTATTGATTGGATCGAGTCAATTGATTGGGCTGTGGCCGACGTTTTGTGTGATTGTAGTAATGAGTATCATGGGAGCATATATAGCGAAACGGCAAGGAGTAGCAGTTTGGAGAGATATTCAGTATCGGTTAAGTAGAGGTGAGATTCCAGGTGATGCTGTATTAGATGCGATTTGCATTTTTGCAGGCGGTATACTTCTGCTAATCCCAGGGTATATAACAGATTGTATAGGATTGTTTTTATTGATTCCGATAGCGAGAAAACCGGTGAAATATATGATAATCAAATGGATGGAACGAAAAATAAACCGAAATAACACTATTATTGTGCAAAAATAACGCTTGAAAGAGGAAACTCTTCAAGCGTTATTTTTTGTCGAAAATACAAATGAATAAATATTCATTTGTAGAAAAAGGAAGAAAAAGATTGAATTTTTATTCGTATTAGTGAATAAAAAAACAAGGAGAGATTTCTCCTTGTTTTTAGTTGATTTTTATTGATGAAAATTCACTTTATACTGTCCGTAAGAGCCCGATTGGTTCAACTAACCATAAGTAGGAAAACCGCCTACTTATGGAAGTTTCACTTTACCCCTTTATGAACTTCCAAAGATCTTTAAATACATTTGCTTTATGCAATGTATTTAATAACACGAGTGTTACAGGGCCAATAATCAATCCTAAAAAACCAAATAATTTAAATCCGATAAATAAAGAAAATAATGTTGGAAGTGGATCGAGTCCGATGTTGGATGATAATACCTTTGGTTCCATTAATTGTCGCTGTACAATGACAACGATATATAAAATGAGTAAACCAAGTGCGAAAGCAGTATCTCCTGTAAAGAATACATAAATAATCCATGGAACGAAAACAGTCCCTGTTCCTAAGTATGGAAGTAAATCAACAACTCCTGTAATAAGGGCGATAGTAATTGCGTATGGTACACGCAAAATTAATAGGCCGATTAGAACGATAATGGTTGTCATTGATATAAGTGTAAATTGTGCTTTTACAAATCCAAACAAAGCTTTTCGTAAATCAACAAAAATTGTTTTTCCATAGCCGTGTAACCGATTAGGCAATAATTTTTCAATTTTATGGGCGAGACGGTGCCAATCAAAGCTAATAAAGAAAGTGGCTAATAAGACGAATACAAGAACAGTTAACATAGTCGGAAGAGCGCTAATGAAATTTGTTAATCCGCTTATAATAGCTGTCAAAATAGTTTTCATTTGCTGAGTTGCTTCTGCCCCAAGGTTTTGAATGTTTGTTGTAATCGTAATTTGTTGTGTTGCTCCAAGGTGATTAAATTTAGCAATCAAATCATTGTAAAGCGGCATAATGTTGGTGAGTGCGAATTCTTGCAGATACTGAACCATAGCCGGGAATTTTTCAGGTACAATTTGTAATAAGTAAGTTGCTGCGGAAATCGCTTCTGTTACAAGATACGTAACGAGTCCAACGATAGCCCCAAATACAAGGATGAGGCTAATAAAAACAGACAAAGCACGAGGAAATCGTAGTTTTTGATCAAGAAAGTTTACAACTGGATTGATCAAATATGCAATTGCAAAAGCGATAATAAATGGGTATACCAGACCTGCTATATATATGAGTGCGTATACTCCTAATATAGTTGCTGCAATGACAAAGAGAAGTCGAAGTGCTATGTATAGTGAATGTCGATTCAAAGGTCTTTCCCCCTTTGCAAAATATGTTGTGTATGAGCTAAAGTTGTGTAAATGTTCACTTATCAAATGATGAGATGCTTTGATGCCTCTTCTGTAAATGGTATGATATTGTATGGGTTTTTCCCTTTTTATTTTACCTTTTTCTTATAAGAAAGAAAAGGAAAGCAAAGTCCATTTGGTTATAAGTGGAAACGATTCTCTATTTGTTGAATGAATTCCTCTTTTTCCTACTATTCGCGGGCAGTAAGATTCCCGCCTAAGTGAGGAAGATATTTTTGGCATGCGCCCGATTCGTTCAAATAACCATCATTGAGAGGTGAAAAAACCCCCGATGATGGAAGTTTCACTTTATTTCATTAAACGGACATGTTTGAGAGCCCTTCATTATTTTCAGAAAGGATGAGGCATTATGATTAGTCAATCAACTTTATTTTTATTCATACTTCTTCTCATTGGATTTATCGCAAAAAATCAATCTTTATCAGTAGCAGTTGGCGTTTTGCTGTTGATGAAATGGACGTTCTTAGGAGATAAACTTTTTCCTTATTTTCAAACGAAAGGAATTAACCTTGGGGTTACCATTATAACAATTGCGGTGCTTGTGCCGATTGCGACAGGAGAAATTGGATTTAAGCAACTTGTAGAGGCGACAAAGTCTTATTATGCTTGGATTGCTCTTGCTTCTGGTATTGCTGTAGCACTTCTTGCGAAAGGCGGTGTACAACTTTTAGCGAGTGATCCGTACATTACGACAGCTCTTGTGTTTGGAACGATTATTTCGGTAGCGCTATTTAATGGAGTAGCGGTGGGACCGTTAATTGGAGCTGGAATTGCATATGCTGCGATGAGTATTATACAGCTATTTAAATAAAAAAATTTTATTGTAATATAAATTTTCGAATTCTTTCCATTCACAAAAGTCAGATAATTGTTTATAATAGATTTATGGAACTTCTTCGAGTTACATAACAGCATAGACCTACACCAAATAAAATAAAAACAACATGAAATAATTTGGTTAATATTGTTTTATGTTGTTTTTATATATCAGCTCTCCGAAATTATATTTCCTCACTATGTATCGTTTGTAGCGTGGGGGATCGGGGAGAAGCTCACGTCTATGCTAAAAAGCATGGAACGATAGATAGGTGTAAATGCAGAAGTGATTGTGCCAGGATGTATTTTGCTTGTTTCAGAGATGAACGGATGCTCATTCATTTTCGTGACCAGCTGAAAACACATTTTATTGCGACAAAGTATAAGGTTGGGGAGAAATTTCGAGGAAAAGGAGAGATTATAATGACTGTTATTCGAGGTTTAGAAGGGGTAGTAGCAACAACATCATCTGTAAGCTCCATTATTGATGATACATTAACTTATGTGGGTTACGATATCGATGATTTAGCTGAAAATGCTACATTTGAAGAAGTCGTATATTTATTATGGCACCGCAAGCTTCCAAATGAAATGGAATTAGAAGAATTAAAAACACAATTATCCCAGCATGCAGAAGTGCCGGGGGAAATTTTAGAATATTTAAAAAACACAAACTTGAAAATAACACATCCAATGTCTGTTTTACGTACAGCGATTTCCATGCTATCATTATACGATGAAGACGCTGAGTTAATGGATGTAGAGTCCAATTATTTGAAAGCGGTTAAATTACAGGCGAAAGTTTCAACGCTTGTTGCGGCATTTGCAAGAATCCGCAAGGGGTTAGATGTTGTTGAGCCTCGCAAAGATTTAGCATTAGCTGCAAACTTTTTATATATGTTAAATAATCGTGAGCCAAATGAAGTTGAAATTGAAGCGTTTGATAAGGCGCTTGTACTTCATGCGGATCATGAATTAAATGCCTCTACTTTTACAGCGCGCGTTTGTGTAGCTACACTTTCTGATGTGTATTCCGGTATTACAGCAGCAATTGGTGCTTTAAAAGGACCACTTCATGGCGGGGCAAATGAAAATGTAATGAAGATGCTGATGGAAATCGGTGAAGAAGAAAATGTAGAATCATATATTCATAATGCGTTTGCGAATAAAGTGAAGATTATGGGCTTTGGCCATCGTGTATACCGCAATGGTGATCCACGTGCAAAACATTTACGTGAAATGTCTAAGCGTTTATGTGTGTTAACAGGGCAAGACAAGTGGTATAATATGTCTATCAAAATTGAGGAGCTTGTAACTTCAGCAAAACAGCTTCCGCCAAATGTAGATTTTTATTCTGCATCTGTTTATCATTGTTTAGGAATTGATCATGATTTATTTACACCAATCTTTGCAATCAGCCGTATGTCTGGTTGGTTAGCTCATATTCTAGAACAATATGAAAATAACCGTCTCATTCGTCCGCGTGCAGATTATAATGGTCCGATTAACCAACGCTATGTACCAATCGGCCAAAGAGCGTAATGCGCCTTTAAGAATCTGACTTTTTTGTAAAGATACAATGATTGGAATATTTAAACTTAATTTATGGTTTGAACTGAGGGGATATCCCTCAGTTTCATACATATGAAATTTCAAACATGGGGGTAATCGCAGTGACTACAGGAGAAAAAATTACCGTAACTAATGGTGTTATGAATGTACCAAACAACCCAATCATTCCTTTTATTGAAGGAGATGGAATTGGACCAGATATTTGGGCAGCAGCATCTCGTGTATTAGAGGCAGCTGTTGAAAAAGCATATAACGGCGAAAAGAAAATTGTTTGGAAAGAAGTGCTTGCTGGGGAAAAAGCATTTAATCAAACAGGTGAGTGGTTACCAGAAGAAACGTTAGAATTGATTCGCGAATATTTAATCGCAATTAAAGGGCCATTAACAACTCCTGTTGGTGGTGGCATTCGTTCTTTAAACGTAGCGCTTCGTCAAGAACTAGACTTATACGTATGTTTACGTCCTGTTCGCTACTTTGATGGTGTTCCTTCTCCTATCAAGCGTCCGGAAGATACTGATATGGTTATTTTCCGTGAGAATACAGAGGACATCTACGCTGGTATTGAATATGCACAAGGTTCTGAAGAAGTTCAAAAACTTCTTGCGTTTTTACAAAATGAAATGGGCGTGAAAAAAATCCGTTTCCCAGAAACTTCTGGACTTGGGATTAAACCGATTTCTGAAGAAGGTACAAAGCGTCTTGTTCGCGCTGCGATTCAATATGCAATTAATGAAAAACGTTCTTCTGTTACATTAGTTCATAAAGGTAACATTATGAAGTATACAGAAGGTGCATTCAAAAACTGGGGTTACGAAGTAGCAGAAAAAGAGTTTGGCGACAAAGTATTTACTTGGGCTGAATATGATCGTATTGTTGAGAAGGAAGGAAAAGATGCTGCTAATAAAGCGATGTCAGAGGCAGAAGCTGCTGGAAAAATCATCGTAAAAGATTCAATTGCAGATATCTTCTTACAACAAATTTTGACGCGTCCACGCGAGTTCGACGTTGTAGCAACAATGAACTTAAATGGCGATTATATTTCTGATGCACTTGCAGCGCAAGTTGGCGGCATCGGTATTGCACCTGGTGCTAACATTAACTATGTTACCGGACATGCTATTTTTGAAGCGACACATGGTACAGCTCCAAAATATGCAGGTTTAGATAAAGTAAATCCATCTTCAGTTCTTCTTTCAGGGGTATTAATGTTAGAGCATTTAGGATGGAATGAAGCAGCGAAACTAATTACTAATTCTGTAGAAAAAACGATTGCTTCAAAAGTGGTAACATATGACTTCGCACGCCTTATGGAAGGTGCAACTGAAGTGAAATGTTCCGAATTTGCTGATGCTCTTATTAACAATATGGACGCAGCGATTATTAAAAACTCATAATTCAAAGTGGGGGAGAAATTATGACAATCAAACGCAAAAAAGTTTCAGTCATCGGTGCAGGATTTACAGGGGCAACAACAGCATTCTTATTAGCGCAAAAAGAATTAGCAGACGTTGTATTAGTGGACATTCCGCAACTTGAAAATCCAACAAAAGGGAAAGCGTTAGATATGTTAGAAGCAAGCCCTGTACAAGGTTTCGATGCTAATATTATCGGTACATCTGATTACGTAGATACAGCTGATTCTGATGTTGTAATCATTACGGCAGGTATTGCTCGTAAGCCAGGTATGAGCCGTGATGATTTAGTAGCAACGAACTCTAAAATTATGAAAAGTGTAACGCGAGAAATTGCAAAATATTCTCCGAATACAATTATTGTTGTATTAACAAATCCAGTTGATGCAATGACATATTCTGTATTTAAAGAAGCTGGATTCCCGAAAGAGCGCGTTATCGGTCAATCTGGTGTATTAGATACAGCTCGTTTCCGTACATTTATTGCACAAGAATTAAATCTATCTGTGAAAGATATTACAGGATTTGTTCTTGGTGGACACGGCGATGAAATGGTACCGCTTGTTCGTTATTCTTATGCAGGTGGTATTCCGCTTGAAACATTAATTCCGAAAGAACGCTTAGATGCAATTGTTGAACGCACTCGTAAAGGTGGCGGTGAAATTGTAAATCTATTAGGAAACGGTAGTGCATACTACGCACCAGCTGCTTCTTTAGTAGAGATGGCAGAGGCTATCTTAAAAGACCAACGCCGCGTATTGCCAGCTATTGCATACCTTGAAGGTGAATATGGCTATAGCGATCTTTACTTAGGTGTTCCAGTTATCCTTGGTGGTAACGGAATCGAAAAGATTATTGAATTAGATCTTCTTCCAGAAGAAAAAGAAGGATTAGATCGTTCTGTAGAATCTGTACGCAGTGTAATGAAAGTTCTTGCATAAGAAAAGAAGGAAAAAGGTTCGGGGCTCCCGAATCTTTTTCCACTATTAGAGAATTATTTTTGTGAAATAATTTGAAAGCGTTATCAAATAGGTATCCTACAATGTAAAATGTAGATTTGTAGTGAATGTGCTCTCATTGTTATAAAGATTCGTATAATATACCACTTCGAGTAGGATAATTTAAATATCGATCGGAGGGATTGTATCATGTTAAAAAAGAAAAGCAAATTAGGTCGTAAAATGGATGAAATTACAGTAGGGGAAAAGTTATCCGTTACAGAGAAAATAGAAGACAAAGATTTGTTATTATATTTAGGATTAACGAATGATTCAAATCCGTTATATATTCAGCATGACTATGCATCCCAAACTCCGTATGAAAAACCAATTGTACCAAGTGTTATGTTAACGGGGATTGTTACAACTGCGGTTACAAAATACTTACCTGGTCCAGGAAGTCATGTTGTAAGGCAAGAACTTGAATTTATAAAGCCTGTATACCATTATGCAACGCTGCAAATTCATTTTGAAGTTGTTTCCGTTTACGAGAAAGATCATTTAATTGAAATGCAAATGTTTGCGTACAATGAGAAAGAAGAAGAAGTGATGAAAGGTTTACTAACAGTAGCACCGCCGCATCATTTAACAACGATATTTGAAAGAGCGCTTGATAATTTTTGATGAAAAACAGGTGATGTGATGTCACCTGTTTTTCTTATTTAGCTTAAACGGGCAATGTTATTTAGAGAAACATGAACCTTATCCACGTGGCCATAACATAATAAATACGCCAATGATGCAAACAAAGGCTCCGGTCCAATCGAATAAGTCGGGTGTTTTTTTATCAACCCACCAACCCCACAATACACTCATTACAATAAACACGCCACCGTAAGCTGCATACACTCTTCCGAAGCTTGAGAATACTTGGAATGTAGCGATGACCCCATATAAAAATAGAATCATTCCCCCGATGATGCCGATTCCAATAGAACCGCCTTCGCGCAGCCATTTCCAAATGAGATAACCACCGCCAATTTCAGCCAAACCCGCAAGAAAAAAGATAATAAATGCTTTTAACATAAGAGTCCTTTCTATAAAAATGTATTTTGTTGTATAAAGGTAACATAAAGTGGAGCATAAGTCAGTAGAGAGGACTGCCCGTTAATGCGGGATAAACTCTTATTTTTCAAAGTACAATTTTATTGAGAGGGGTATTGTTTTCTAGTATGATGGAAATGTCGGGGAAGAATACTAGGGTGAAGAATGTTTAAGAGTCTATAACCTGGAGGAAAAGAATGAGCAATCGAATTTTAGTCGTGGACGATGAGGAGTTTATCTTAACTTTAATCGAATTTAATCTGCAGCAAGCAGGGTTTGAAGTCATAACAGCAATGGATGGAGAAACAGCGCTGCATAAAGCGCAGACGGAACGTCCGGATCTGATTATATTAGATTTAATGCTTCCAAAAATGGATGGAATGGAAGTGTGTAAAGAACTGCGCCTGCAGCGTATTATGACACCTATTTTAATGTTAACAGCAAAAGATGATGAGTTTGATAAAGTGTTAGGTCTTGAGCTTGGAGCGGATGACTATATGACAAAGCCGTTCAGTCCAAGAGAAGTGGTTGCGCGTGTAAAGGCTATTTTGCGCCGTACGAAACTCCACGATGAACAAGTGCCGGAAGTAGAAGATGAAAATAGTATTATAATTGCTGAATTAAGAATTTTACCGGATTTTTATGAAGCATATTTCCAAGGGGAAAAGTTAGAACTTACACCAAAAGAATTTGAATTACTTGTATATTTAGCGAGACATAAAAGCCGCGTGTTAACTCGCGATCAGCTGTTAAGTGCTGTATGGAATTATGATTTTGCTGGGGATACACGTATTGTTGATGTTCATATTAGTCACTTACGAGATAAAATCGAAAAAAATACAAAAAAACCAACTTATATTAAAACAATCCGCGGATTAGGTTACAAATTGGAGGAGCCAAAAGGGGATGAATAAATTTCGCTCAAGGCTTCTCTTTACGTTTATTTCTCTAATTGTTCTTATTTTTGTAGGGACAGGATTATTGCTTGAAAAAGTATTGGAAGGATTTTATGTCGATCGCTTCCACGAGAGATTGGAGAAAGAAACGCAGTACGTTGCTTCTGTTGTCGAAGCGGAAGGAATTGATAACGTCCTTAAGAAACCAAATGTATTTTTGAAATTTGAAGAGCAGTTTGGTGTATATGTAACGTTTGTAAATGAACAAAAACAAATTCAATATGAGACTGTAAATCAACAGGCGGTACCACGTAAAGAAGTGATAGAAGAACTTCTTCCAAAAGCAAAAAAGCAAACGCATACAGTTGTGATGAAGGAAACAAAGGATGAACACCCATATTACTATGCTACGTTTATCCAAGATGCACAGGGGAAGCAAGGGTATATCATTATTAATGCTTCTATTCAGTCCTTGAAAACTGTGCATCAAAAAACATGGGGCATAGTAATTCTTGGTTTTATTACTTCTTTCTTTATTATTGTGTTTCTTGTTATGAGAATTACAGGGCAGTATATTAGACCGATTGAGTCTGTTACAAAAGTAGCTATTGAACTTGCGAAAGGAAACTATAAAGCACGTGCTTATGAAAGTCATTCGGATGAGACGGGAATGCTCAGCAAGGCAATCAACGTTTTAGCGCGTAATTTACAAGAGATGACGTTAGAGCAAGAAATGCAGCAAGATCGGCTGCATACACTCATTGAAAATATGGGAAGCGGTATGATTTTAATTGATAGCCGCGGCCATGTTAGTCTTGTCAATCGTTCTTATAAAGAGATTTTTCATGTAACAGATGAAGAGTATTTACATCGTTTATATTATGAGGCATTTACGCACAAAGAAATTGTCGAACTTGTGGAAGAAATTTTTATGACAGAGGTCAAAGTACGGAAGCAAATGTTGTTGCCTCTTGAAATTGAAAGAAAACACTTTGAAGTGTATGGTGCTCCAATTATTGGAACAAACCATGAGTGGAAAGGGATTGTACTTGTCTTTCATGATATTACGGAGCTTAAGAAACTTGAGCAAATGCGTAAAGATTTCTTGGCAAATGTGTCACATGAACTGAAAACGCCCATTACTTCTATTAAAGGATTTTCAGAAACGTTGCTTGATGGAGCGATGGAAAATCAGCAATTTCTTGAGCATTTCTTACATATTATTTTGAAAGAAAGCGACCGAATGCAAATGTTAATTGAAGACTTACTAGATTTATCGAAAATTGAGCAACAAGGATTTCGATTAAATATGGGAGTTGTCGACTTAAAAGGGTTATTAGAAGAAGTCGGTATTATATTAGAAAATAAAGCAAATGATAAAGACATTCGTTTACATGTCGATGTGAATGAGCATATCTCTGTTGTAGGAGATGCAGAACGATTGAAACAAGTCTTTATTAATTTAATGAATAACGCAATTTTATATACGCCAGCAGGCGGGAGTGTTTCTGCTAGGCTTTCGTATGATAGCCAAAACGTATATATAAAGGTGTCTGACACAGGGATTGGAATAGAAAAAGAAGAAATTCCTCGTATTTTTGAGCGTTTTTATCGCGTTGATAAAGCACGCAGCCGTAATACAGGTGGTACGGGACTTGGATTATCTATTGTGAAACATTTAGTTGAAGCACATCATGGGATGATTACTGTAGAGAGTGCAATTGGGGTTGGAACGACTTTTACTGTTACCCTTCAAAAGTACAGTAAGTAGATATTTACATTATATTAACAATAGCTTCACTTTATATTAATAAAGGTCTGTTACTATAATACATGAAAACCCCTTCATCCAAGGAGTAGTTTTGGACGAGAATAAGGAGACTTATTCTCGTCACTTCCCTTTTTTTAATGGTATTTCTTTTTTTGAAATGTATTCACGCATGCCATGTTATACCGATATATATGCTGTTGTATTTCAAGAGTAAGAAAGAATTCCACCTATATGATGCTGAATATAATATATGAAGAAAGCCGTTGTTTTTCTTCTCTCTTCTAGTCGTGGTAATATAGAGAGAAGAAAAGGAACGGTTTTTTCTATGTATTGAGAAATCGTTTTAATTTTTTACGGGGAGGTTTTTCAAATTGGAAAAGAAAGTCGTTCTAGTTGATGGAAATAATATTGCGTATCGCGCTTTCTTTGCGTTGCCGCTTTTAAATAACGACAAAGGTATACATACAAATGCCATTTATGGTTTTACGATGATGTTAATGAGAATTCTAGAAGAAGAAAAGCCAACGCATATGCTCGTTGCATTTGATGCAGGGAAAACAACGTTTCGTCATAAAACATTTAGTGAGTATAAGGGTGGCCGTCAAAAAACACCACCAGAACTATCAGAGCAATTTCCATTCATTCGTGAAATGTTAGATGCATTTCATGTGCCTCGTTACGAATTAGAGAACTACGAAGCAGATGACATTATGGGAACATTGGCAAAAGAAGCGAGTGAGCAAGGGGTTCCAGTAAAAGTCATTTCCGGAGATAAAGATTTGCTTCAGCTCGTTTCAGACAATACCCGCGTTTGTATTCCGCGTAAAGGAATTACAGAAGTGGACGAGTATACAAAAGAAACATTATTTGAAAAATATAGTTTATCTCCAAAGCAAATTATCGATATGAAAGGGCTGATGGGAGATCAGTCAGATAATATCCCAGGTGTCCCTGGTGTTGGTGAGAAGACGGCAATTAAATTGTTAACACAATTTGAAACAGTGGAAGCTGTATATGAAAATTTAGACAAAGTGAGCGGTAAGAAATTAAAAGAAAAGCTTGAAGAAAATAAAGAGCAAGCATTGATGAGTAAAGAGTTAGCAACAATTATTACTGATGCCCCAATTACAATTCAATTAGATGATATTGCTTATAACGGACATGATAATAGCGATATTATTCCAATGTTTGAGAACTTAGGGTTTCATTCATTATTAACTAAGTTAGGAGCACCCATTGCAGAAACGCCTGCAGCTGAGCTAAATGATATCTCATTTGAAATCGTAGAAGAAATAACGGAAGAAATGTTGCAGCAAGATAGCTCACTTATTGTAGAAGTGCAAGAAGACAATTATCACGGAGCAGATATTCAAGGATTTGGTATTCAAAATGAAAACGGATGTTACTTTGTTCCGACTGATATCGCTCTTCAATCACAATCGTTTACGAATTGGTTAGCGAATCCAGAGATGAAAAAGTATACATTTGACGCTAAGCGTGCAATTGTTGCGTTAAAATGGAAAGGCTATGAAATAAAGGGAATCGATTTTGATTTATTAATTGCAGCTTACTTACTTGATCCAGCGGAAACGGATAAAGATTTTCGTGCCGTTGCGAAAATGAAAGATACACATGCTGTGCAATCAGATGAAGAAGTGTATGGAAAAGGTGCAAAACGAGCTGTACCAGAGCAGACAGTTGTAGCAGAGCACGTAGCGCGAAAAGTGCATGTGTTATACGATGTACAGCAATCATTTGCTGAAGAACTGAAAAAGAATGAGCAGTATGAATTATTTACAGAGTTGGAAATGCCGCTTTGCCGCGTATTAGCTGAAATGGAATGTAAAGGTGTTGCAGTTGATACAAATCGTCTCCGCAATATGGGGGATGAATTGGCTGCGCAGCTCAAGAAAATGGAAGAAGAAATTTACGAGCTTGCAGGAACGGAATTCAATATTAATTCACCGAAACAACTTGGTGTGATCTTGTTTGAAAACTTGAACTTACCCGTTATAAAAAAGACAAAAACAGGTTATTCTACATCAGCTGATGTGCTTGAAAAATTAATGGAGCATCATGAAATTATTCCGAAAATCTTACACTATCGTCAGCTGGGAAAATTAAATTCTACGTATATTGAAGGTTTGCTGAAAGTTGTTTATACAGATTCGTCTAAAATTCATACACGTTTTAATCAAGTATTAACACAAACGGGACGTTTAAGTTCAACAGATCCAAACTTACAAAACATTCCGATTCGTTTAGAAGAAGGAAGAAAAATACGTCAAGCGTTTATTCCATCAGAAAAAGATTGGGTCATGTTTGCTGCGGATTATTCTCAAATCGAATTACGTGTATTAGCACATATTTCTGAAGATAACGGTTTAACCGAGGCCTTCCAACATGATATGGATATTCACACAAAAACAGCGATGGATGTGTTTGGAGTTGAAAAAGAGGGTGTAACCTCTAATATGAGACGACAAGCGAAAGCTGTAAACTTCGGAATTGTATACGGAATTAGTGATTATGGTTTATCGCAAAACCTTGGCATTACAAGAAAAGCAGCAGCTGATTTCATTCAAAAGTATTTTGAAAGTTTTCCAGGAGTAAAGGAATATATGGATGATATTGTGCAAGAGGCGAAGCAAACAGGATATGTATCTACATTGTTGAACCGTCGCCGTTACATTCCAGAAATTACGAGCCGCAATTTTAATCTGCGCAGCTTTGCAGAACGCACGGCAATGAATACACCTATTCAAGGAAGTGCTGCGGACATTATTAAGAAAGCGATGATTATTATGGCGGATCGACTAGAAGAAGAAGGATTACAAGCTCGTCTTCTTCTGCAAGTGCACGATGAACTTATTTTTGAAGTGCCTCAAGAGGAAGTAGAAAAGCTAGAGAAACTTGTACCTGAAGTAATGGAGCACGCGATTGAGCTTTCTGTTCCATTAAAGGTTGATTACTCATATGGTCCAACATGGTACGACGCAAAATAAGGAAGTGATAGTATGCCAGAACTACCAGAGGTTGAAAATGTAAGGCGAACGCTAGAGAAGCTCGTCAAAGGAAAGACGATTGAAGACGTGATTGTCACATACCCGAAATTGGTGAAAGAGCCAGATGACGCCGAACTATTCAAAGAGATGCTGCGCGGAGAAATGATTGAAAAGGTCGAACGCCGCGGCAAGTTTCTTCTTATATATGTAACCCGTTACGTCATTGTTTCTCATTTGCGAATGGAAGGGAAATATATGCTGCACGAAGCAAATGATCCAGTTGATAAACATACACACGTCCGTTTTCGTTTTACAGACGGTACGGAACTTCGTTATAAAGATGTACGTAAATTCGGTACGATGCATCTTTTCGAAAAAGGAACGGAGCTTACAGTCATGCCGCTGGCAGATTTAGGACCTGAGCCTTTTTCGGGTGAATTAACACCGGCATATTTACGAGAAAGAATGCAAAAAACCGCTCGGAAAGTAAAAGTTGTCTTGCTAGATCAACGCATTGTAGTTGGTCTTGGCAATATATATGTAGATGAAGTATTATTCCGTTCACGTATTCATCCAGAGCGAGAAGCGTCTTCTTTAACGAATGAGGAATTTGAAACGTTGTATAAAGAAATTGTTGCAACATTAACAGAAGCGGTCGAGCGTGGTGGAAGTACAATTCGTACGTATATGAATTCGCAAGGACAAATTGGTTCATTTCAAGAACGATTTTACGTATATGGAAAAAAAGGTGAACCATGTGTAACATGCGGCACTGCACTTGAAAAAACAGTTGTTGGCGGACGAGGTACACATTATTGTCCTGTTTGTCAGTTGAAAAGTTAAACAAACAAAACATCAGTAAAAATACTTATTGATGACAGCATCATTTTATCCCGCTATTCGCGGGCAGTAAGGCCCCCACCTTCAAGATGCAGAGAGAAGCGGGGAAGCTAGGTGGGGGATAACTGTCTGTAAAAGCCCGATTGGTGAGAGCTTTCCATCAGTGGGGATGAAGAAAACCCCACTGATGGAAGTTTCAATATATTTTTTGTAATAACATCGGATAGGCTTCTGTCATATATATACAACAAAGCTATGTATAGGGAAGGAGCTTATCGATGTATCATTATTTCTCTCTTATTTTATTAGCTTTTACGCTAAGTTTAGATAGCTGCAGTGTGGGGCTTACATATGGGCTCCGCAACGTCCGAATTCCACTGAAATCTATTATTGTAATCGGGATTTGTTCAGCTGTTGTGATGATATTATCAATGGGAATCGGGCATATGATTGCACAAGTTTTTTCGCCGGTGCTTGCGACAAGAATTGGAGGATTGGTTCTCGTAGCAATCGGTGCGTGGGTGTTGTATCAATTTTTTCAAAGTGATAAAAAAGAGGAAGCACCGCAAGAAGAAAAAGTATGGAACTTAGAAATTGCTTCTCTCGGCCTTGTCATTCAAATTTTGCGAAAACCGACTGTTGCTGATTTTGATAAATCTGGGACAATTTCGGGGATGGAAGCACTTCTTCTTGGTATGGCGCTTTCATTAGATTCATTTGGAGCAGGTATTGGGGCGTCTTTACTTGGATATTCCCCATTTACGATGGCGGGATTAGTTGCGGTAATGAGCTCGTTATTTTTATTTATTGGAATGAAGGCGGGAACGATATTATCAAATATGCGATGGCTACAAAAGCTTACGTTTTTGCCGGGTATATTACTTATTATTATTGGAATTTGGAAAATGTAAGAGGAGACGTGAACTGATGTTTCACGTCTCTATTTTTAAAGGATACGAATCTATCCCGCTATTCGCGGGCAGCTATCCCCCACCTCAAGGTGCAGAGAGAAGCGAGGAAGCTAGGTGGGGGATAACTGCTGGCATGTGCCCGATTGGACGGGCTCTCCAGCAGTGGGAAATGAAGAAAACCCCACTGCTGGAAGTTTCACTTATAAAAGTTGGAGATGTCTAGCTTCAGCACTTGTTTTGCTAAACAGGATGCTTAAGCTTTTCTTAAGGGGGAATTTTGATGACAGTTGTAATTGGATTAACAGGCGGCATTGCAAGTGGAAAAAGTACAGTATCACAAATGTTTCAAGGTTTTCATGTTCCAGTTATTGATGCAGATATTATTGCGAGGGAAGTTGTAGAACCAGGGAAGGAAGCGTATAACGAAATTGTAACAGCATTTGGGAAAGAAGTGCTGGGGGAAAATGGAGAACTAGATCGTCCGAAGCTTGGTGGCATCGTATTTCATAATGAAGAAAAACGTTTGCTGTTAAACGGTATTGTTCACCCTGCTGTACGAAAAGAAATGAATACACAAAAGGATATGTACATAAGAGAAAAAGCGCAAGCGGTTGTGCTCGATATTCCACTTTTATTTGAGAGTAAATTAACAGGTCTGGTAGATAAAATTTTGCTAGTTTATGTTGATAGTGAGACTCAGCTTACAAGATTAATGGAGCGCAACAATTTTAAAGAAGAAGAGGCAAAGGCTCGTATTGCTTCGCAAATGCCGCTAGAAGATAAAGTCACATTAGCGGATGAAGTGATTAATAATAATGGCACAATGGAAGAGACGAAAGCCCAATTAAGTCGCATTTTAAAAGAATGGAACATTATTAAATAAAAAAATTTAAAAATGATGAAATTGTTTAGTGACATATCTTCTTTTTGTGTTATACTATTATTGGGATTGGAGATAAATAGTATAACGCAATCAAGGGGGATAACATATTATGATTCGTGTGGCAATTAATGGTTTTGGACGTATTGGGAGAATGGTGTTTCGCCAAGCTATAAAAGAAAGCGCATTCGAAATTGTAGCGATTAATGCGAGCTACCCATCTGAAACGTTAGCACATTTAATTAAATATGATACAGTTCACGGTAAATTTGATGGTACAGTAGAAGCGTTTGAAGATCATTTATTAGTAGATGGCAAAATGATTCGCCTTTTAAACAACCGCGATCCAAGAGAATTGCCTTGGAAAGAAATGGGAGTAGACGTTGTAATTGAAGCAACGGGTAAGTTTAACTCCAAGGAAGGCGCAAGTCTTCACGTAGAAGCTGGTGCGAAAAATGTTATTTTAACTGCACCAGGAAAAAATGAAGATGTAACAGTTGTTGTTGGTGTAAACGATGAACAACTTGATATTACAAAACATATCGTTATTTCAAATGCGTCTTGTACAACAAACTGTTTAGCACCTGTTGTAAAGGTGTTAGATGAGCAGTTTGGAATTGAAAACGGTTTAATGACGACAGTTCATGCTTATACAAATGACCAAAAAAATATTGATAATCCACATAAAGATTTACGTAGAGCACGTGCATGTGGTCAATCTATCATTCCAACAACGACAGGTGCTGCGAAAGCGTTAGCAAAAGTTCTTCCACATCTAAACGGAAAACTTCATGGGATGGCACTTCGCGTTCCAACACCAAACGTATCTCTTGTTGACTTAGTTGTGGATGTAAAGCGTGATGTAACAGTGGAAGAAATTAATGAAGCGTTCATGACAGCAGCTAACGGTGCGTTAAAAGGAATTGTCGCATTTAGTGATGAGCCTCTTGTTTCTATAGATTTTAATACAAATACACATTCCGCAATCGTTGATGGTTTATCTACAATGGTAATGGGTGAGCGCAAAGTGAAAGTACTTGCTTGGTACGATAACGAATGGGGTTATTCTCGTCGTGTTGTAGATCTTGTAAAGCTTGTTGTAGATCAATTTGCGAAACAAGAAAACGTACAACATATTTAATAGATGAGAAAAGGGCAAGCGTTAGCTAGCCTTTTTCTTTTTTTTTATGAAAGGAAAAGAATACATATGCTTTTTCTTTGTAAATCGCCTAAAAAAGCTATAATTACTGTGATTTGGAATCTTTTCTTTTGTTTTCGGAGAAAAGTAAAAGAGAAAGTGTCATCGAAAAAATAAAAAACTGTTGTTGCAAAATGAAAATAAACAAAGTATACTAACATTCGTAAACTTAAGAGCTGAGGTGGTAGTCACTACTTAAAGGGTTAGGACCTCTCTGGACTAACTTTCCCCCGTGGTAGTGGAGCAAGCCAAATTGCAAATTAGTTTTCAATTCGAACAGTTAGATTAAATTTATAAGGGGGAACTGTAGAATGGATACTATGGATACTATGGGTCGTCACGTAATCGCGGAACTTTGGGATTGCGATTTCGACAAACTTAATGATATGCCTTATATTGAAAAATTATTTGTGGATGCAGCACTTCGAGCAGGCGCTGAAGTACGTGAGGTTGCTTTCCATAAATTTGCACCACAAGGTGTAAGTGGGGTTGTAATTATTTCTGAATCTCACTTAACAATCCACAGCTTTCCAGAACATGGTTATGCAAGTATTGATGTATATACTTGCGGAGATCGCATTGATCCGAATGTTGCTGCAGAGTACATCGCTGAAGGTTTGAGCGCAAAAACGAGAGAGAGCATTGAACTTCCTCGTGGTACAGGTAGCTTCGAAATTAAACAAAGAGAGACAAAAGCTCTTTAAAAAAGAAGATAAGTGATTTAAAATGTAAAGAGGTGTATTATACACCTCTTTTTAATTTATCTGCTATTTGCGGACAGTAAGACCCACACTGATGGAAGTCTGGGTAAATTAATTGTTAGAAAGATAAAAAAGAATAACGTACATAAGTATATTTGATTAAGGGTTTATAATATAGAAGAGATAATTCTTGTTTATAATGTTTTGGTTTTGTTAAGATAAAATTAAATTGTAAAGGAGTGAATGGATTGCGTTGTCCATCCTGTTTTCACAATGGTACGAGAGTATTGGATTCGCGTCCAGTTGACGAAGGGCGATCGATTCGTAGAAGAAGAGAGTGCGAAAGTTGTCTCAATCGCTTTACAACATTTGAACGTGTCGAGGAGCCGCCACTAATTGTTGTAAAGAAAGAAGGAATGCGAGAAGAGTTTAACAAAGAGAAAATTTTGCGCGGTTTAATTAAAGCGTGTGAAAAACGACCTGTATCTTTAAAACAACTAGAAGAAATCACGCAACATGTAGAACGTGAATTGCGTAACTTAGGAATGTCAGAAGTAAAAAGCGATATGATTGGTGAAATGGTCATGGAAGAGCTTCGTGATATTGATGATGTTGCATATGTACGTTTTGCATCTGTTTATCGACAATTTAAAGATTTGAACGTATTTATTGAAGAATTAAAAGATATACTCCAAAAAGAACGAAAATAAAAGAGCTAGAAGCGTGAGCTATTAGCTCTTTTTTTCACTAATAAGTAGTAACGAACGGAAAAATAAATCACATATATCCCGCTATTTGCGGGCCGTAAGATCTCTACCTCGAAATTCTGAGAAAACAAAGAAGAAAGGTGGAGGACAACTGCTGGCATGCACCCGATTGGTGAGAGCTTTCCATCGGTGAGCCCTTCACTAAGGGAAGTTTCACTTTATCCCGCATTAACGTACAGTAAGACTCCCACCTCAAGATTCAGAGAAAAGCGAAGAAGAGAGGTAGGGGATAACTGTCCGTAAAAGCCCGATTGGTTCAACTAACCATCAGTGGGGGATGAAAAACCCCCCCCCACTGATGGAAGTTTCACTTTATGATAAGAATGGATAACAGAAAGGATTTGCAAGAATGGAAAGACAGTCATGGATGGAGTTACTGCCAATTGACCGTTATAAAGTAAGTGCAAGAGGACTGCTCAGTAATTATGACCGTAAAGTGCTTACGATGCTATATCAACCGCTAATCGGTAGTAAAGCTTTTAGTTTATATATGACATTGTGGGGAGAATTGGAGCAGGATCGTTTATTTGGAAGAGAAAATACACACCATTCTATTATGGTAACGATGCAAATGCAGCTCCCAGATATTTATGAAGAACGTATAAAACTAGAGGCAATTGGACTTTTAAATGTGTATATGAAAAAAGAAAAAGATATTCGCATGTTTATTTATGAGTTGCAGCCACCTCTCATGCCGAAGCAATTTTTTGATGATATTGTATTAAGTATTTTTTTATATAACCGCTTAAGCAAGGCAAAATACAATCAAGTAAAGCAATATTTTTTAGAAGAAGAATTTGACTTTGTTTCTTATGAAAATATGACACGATCCTTTAATGATGTGTTTGGCTCGTTTAATCCAGGACAAGTTGAGTATGCCAAGGACGAATTGCTTATACCAAATGCAACTGTGATGCCGGGCAGGGCGCAGGGTAATGCACCTAAGCTCTGGAATGATTTCTTTGATTTTTCATTATTTGTAGAAGGATTATCAGCGCTCGTTCCGCGCAAAGCCATTACAGAACAGATGCGTGAATGTGTGATGACAGTAGCTTACGTATACGGGATTGATCCGCTATCTATGCAAAATATTGTTCTTGGTGCTGTTACGGAACATCACACAATTGATATGGAACGACTGCGAAAAGGTGCACGTGATTGGTACCAATTTGAGAATGGGCAAGCACTCCCTGTGTTTAGTGAACGAACGCAGCCATTGCATGCGCGGACGATGAAAGAGAAAGAACCGACAACACAAGAAGAAATGCTCATTAAACAGTTAGAAGAAATTTCGCCAAGAGAGTTATTAAAAGAAATTTCGGGCGGAGCTGAGCCGACGAAAGCTGATTTGCAAATTATTGAAGAAGTGATGTTGAATCAGAAGCTCACACCAGGCGTTGTAAATGTGCTTATTTATTATGTGATGCTTCGTTCTGATATGAAGCTGGCGAAATCGTACGTGGAAAAAATCGCTGGACACTGGGCGCGTAAAAAAATTACAACAGTAACAGAAGCCATGGGTCTTGCGAAAGAGGAAAACCGTCAATATCAAGAGTGGGCAGAAACAAAGAAAAAAGGAAAGACGACGAAGAAAACAGTTCGTAAAGAACTTGTACCAGATTGGTTAAAGGAACAAGCTGAAGAGAGCGAACAATTGGCCGAACAATCGAATCGCAGTGAAGGTCATGAAACATTAGAAGAAGAGCGTAAAAAGTTAGAAGAAGAGCTGAAAAAATATAAGCGAAACGAATAGAATAGAGGAGAGCTCCCTTTGAGGTGAAGAAATGGAACCGATTCAAAATACATTTGCGAAGTTAATGCAAAATGAAAATTTTAAGAATAGATATGAAGTATTGAAACAAGAGGTAATGGCGCATCCGCGTGTAAAAGAGTTTATAGAAGAGCATCAGGGTGAAGTGACAACGTCCATGGTAGAACGCAGCCTTGTGAAGTTATATGAGTACATCGGGCAAAGTGTTAGATGTGAGGATTGTCCGAACTTAGAGTCATGTAAAAATATGATTCAAGGATATGAACCAAAGCTTATCATTCAAGGTAAGATGATTGATATTCAATATGATCGTTGCGTAAGAAAAGTGGCTTATGATGAGAGGAAGAAACATGAGAAGTTAATTCAAAGTGTGTATATGCCAAGTGATATTTTGCAAGCTTCTATGGAAAATTTAGACCCATCAGATTTAGAGCCGAGGTTTCAGGCAATTCGTGCTGCTAATGAATTTTTAAGTGCATATGAGCCTGGAAAAAAAGTGCAGGCAATATACTTTCATGGGCCATTTGGTGTAGGGAAAACCTATCTTTTAGGAGCAATTGCCAATGAACTGGCGCTGAAAAAAATAAGTTCGATGATTGTGTACTTACCAGAATTTTTACGTGAAATTAAAAGTTCATTGCAAAATAATACAATTAGTGAAAAGATTGATGCAGTGAAGCGTGTATCAGTATTAATGTTAGATGATATTGGAGCAGAAGCGATGTCGAGCTTTGTGCGCGATGATGTACTAGGAGCAATTTTACAATTTCGTATGCTGGAGAACTTACCGACGTTTTTTACATCTAACTTTGATTTTAAACAGTTGGAACATCATTTAACATATACACAGCGCGGAGAAGAAGAAGAAATGAAAGCGGCCCGTATTATGGAGCGTATCAAATATTTAGCGAAGCCGATTCCTATTGGTGGGAAAAACCGCCGGCATACGTAAAGAGCAAGCAGCGAGCTTGCTCTTTATTTTTTTGAAGGAAATATAATAAAGCATTACTTTGAATGATAAATTACTTTACGCTTGTATCATTTTTTGTACATCCCCCTAATATATATGGAAATAGCAAGAATTATAAAAGGGGGGACAAAAGTGATTGAAATCTGCTTTGAAGAAAAAAATGATGCTATTGTTATATATAAAGAGCTGAAAAAACGGACAGATGATATATATGCAGAAATAAGCATTTATTTGTACGAACAAATGGTGATTGTTCATATACCAATACAAGAATCATGCTACATTGATCGAGTGGTTATCCCTGTACTTGTTCAATATATTATAAATACAAAACAAGATGAATGGATAAGTGATATTTTAAAAGAGAAGTTTTACTATGAAGAGCGAGAAGAACGAAATCAAATTTTACATATGGCTCATTCTATTTTAAATGGGAGACGTAAGGGGCTAAATGATGCACCTTCTAAACAAAGAGGAAAAGAATTGGTGGTTTCTTCCTTGCGGGGGTGGATGCATGATAAGATGTCTTTTTCGTTTGAAGCATACATTCGTTTTCGCTTGAGAAAGTACAATGAATTTTTATATCGCACTACAGAGATGGCGATAGATGAATATAAGTTAGAACAAGAGTATCAAATGTTTGTGGAAACGCTCCGGCAGCAAGTGAGCAGCCGAAAATCGCGTTTGTCATGCTTGCATCTTGTGTTTGATGACAGTTTTATTTTTTATGATGAAAAGGGAGCTCGTTTAAAACAAGATAAGCTTGTTCAGTATATAGAAGAAGAATTACTCTCTCAAAAAGGCTTGTACATTGATCCGAATATTATGGCACCGCTTCTTTCAATCTCGCCTAAAACAATTCATCTGTATACGAAAGAGCAAGATCATAATATGATTGTGACAATTCAAAATGTGTTTCAAGAGAGAGTACAACTATATGCGCTTCATGAATTTGAAAAGAATGTGAAAAATTATAAAAATAAAGGGAACGCCCTTGATTTTCTAAATTTTTGAGCATATAATTACGTACATACATGAAAATACATTAAAATGTTACGATGAGGACATGAGTAATTGTCTACGATTCTCAGAGAGGGAAGCCTTAGGCTGTGAGCTTCTTAATACGAGATTATTACTTACCACCTCTGAACTTCAGCAGTGAACGAAATTCTAGTAATTGCTGACGGTAAATGCCGTTATAATGAACTTGAGCAGCTAACAATGCGTTAGCTGGAACAAGGGTGGAACCACGAATTCAACACTCGTCCCTTTTTATAGGGATGGGTGTTTTTTATTTTGACTATGAAAAAGGAGTGACCAAAGATGGCAGACGTAGTAAAAATTACATTTCCAGACGGAGCTGTGAAGGAATTTCCAAAAGGAATAACAACAGAAGATATTGCTGCTTCTATTAGCCCTGGCTTAAAGAAAAAAGCAATTGCAGGGAAATTAAACGAGGAAATGGTAGACTTACGTACACCGATTGAGCAAGATGGTGCGATTTCTATCGTTACATTAGATTCTGAAGATGGTTTATACATTTTACGCCACTCAACAGCTCACCTTTTAGCACAAGCATTAAAGCGTTTATATAAAGATGTGAAGCTTGGAATTGGGCCTGTTATTGAAAATGGTTTCTATTATGATATCGATATGGAAGAAGCAATTACAGTTGAAGACTTCCCGAAAATTGAAAAAGAAATGCAAAAGATTGTGAACGAGAACCTAGAAATCGTTCGTCATGAAGTACCACGTGCTGAAGCACTTCGTCGTTATGAAGAAATCGGCGATGAGTTAAAATTAGAATTGATTAATGATCTTCCAGAAGATGCGGTTATTTCAATTTATGAACAAGGCGAATTTTTCGATCTTTGCCGCGGAGTTCACCTTCCATCTACAGGGAAAATTAAAGTGTTTAAACTGTTAAGCGTTGCTGGTGCTTACTGGCGTGGAGATAGCGATAATAAAATGCTACAACGTATTTACGGTACTGCATTCGTGAAAAAAGCGGAATTAGATGAGCATCTACGTATGCTTGAAGAAGCGAAAGAGCGTGATCACCGTAAATTAGGTAAAGAGTTAAAACTATTTACAAATAGCCAAAAAGTAGGACAAGGTTTACCACTTTGGTTACCAAAAGGTGCAACAATCCGTCGAATTATCGAGCGTTACATTGTTGATAAAGAAGCAAGCTTAGGATATGACCACGTATATACTCCAGTATTAGGAAGCCGAGAGCTTTATGAAACTTCTGGTCACTGGAATCACTACCGAGATGGCATGTTCCCATCAATGGAAATGGATAATGAGGAATTAGTACTTCGTCCAATGAACTGCCCTCACCATATGATGGTTTATAAAAACGATATCCACAGCTATCGTGAATTACCGATCCGTATTGCAGAGCTTGGAACAATGCACCGTTATGAAATGTCTGGTGCATTATCTGGGTTACAACGTGTACGTGGGATGACTTTAAATGATGCGCACATTTTCGTTCGTCCAGACCAAATTAAAGAAGAATTAAAACGCGTTGTAAACTTAACTTTAGAAGTATACAAAGACTTTGGTTTAGAAAATTATTCATTCCGCTTATCTTATCGTGATCCAGAGGATACTAAAAAGTATTATGATGACGATGAAATGTGGGAAAGAGCACAAGGCATGTTAAAAGAAGCTATGGATGAAATGGGTCTTGAGTACTATGAAGCTGAAGGTGAAGCGGCATTCTACGGTCCGAAACTTGACGTGCAAGTTCGTACTGCGCTTGGAAAAGACGAAACACTTTCAACTGTACAATTAGACTTCTTACTCCCAGAACGCTTTGAGTTAACTTACATCGGTGAAGATGGTAAGCATCATCGACCAGTTGTTATTCACCGTGGTGTTGTATCAACTATGGAACGCTTTGTTGCCTTCTTAATCGAAGAATATAAAGGTGCATTCCCAACTTGGTTAGCACCAGTTCAAGTACAAGTAATTCCAGTTTCTCCGCAAGTACATTTAGACTATGCGAAGAAAGTACAAGAAGAATTACAACGTGCTGGTATTCGCGTTGAAGTGGATACTCGTGATGAGAAAATCGGTTATAAAATCCGCGAGGCACAAATGCAAAAAATCCCGTATATGCTTGTAGTAGGTGACAATGAAGTTGCTGAAACTGGTGTAAACGTACGTAAATACGGTGAACAAAAATCAGAAACAATCTCATTAGATGCTTTCGTTGACTTAATTAAAGTTGAAGGAAAACGATAAGAAAAAGCCGCGGTTCGTCCGCGGCTTTTTTGTATGTTTTGTTTGGTAATAAGAACCAAAGTTTGCTTTGTATAAAAAAATGTTGCATGTATTCGTTTTGTTTGTTACAATATTTTTTGTTGCTACTTAAGAAACTCAACTTCTTGACACGCATCACGTCCTATGATAGAATCATCAAGGATAATAGAATACGGATTTGTGGAACAAGTAGAAGCACCCGCTTCTCACCTGATTGACGCGAAAGCAGTTACCAGGTAAATGTATTTCTTACTTAAGATATTACAAGTGTGGGTGTCATATACCCGCACTTTTTTGTTTGGGTTCTGCCTTCCCAAAACGTATTCCCATAAAACCTTGGAGGTGGCTTACTATTAGCAAGGACATGATGATTAACGAGCAAATTCGTGCACGTGAAGTACGTTTAGTTGGTGCAAATGGTGATCAACTTGGAATTAAGTCTCGTCAAGAAGCATTAGACATGGCTGCAAACGTAAATCTTGATCTAGTATTAGTTGCTCCAAATGCGAAACCACCAGTATGCCGTATTATGGACTACGGAAAATTCCGCTTTGAGCAACAAAAGAAAGAAAAAGAGCAGCGCAAAAATCAAAAAATCATTAGTATGAAAGAAGTACGTTTAAGTCCAACAATTGATGAACATGACTTTAACACAAAACTTCGTAATGCTATTAAATTCTTGGAGAAAGGCGACAAAGTTAAAGCGTCTATTCGCTTTAAAGGTCGTGCTATTACTCATAAAGAAATCGGTCAACGTGTTTTAGATCGCTTCTCTGAAGCTTGTGCTGAAGTTAGTACAATTGAATCTAAGCCAAAAATGGAAGGACGTAGCATGTTCTTAGTTTTAGCACCGAAAAATGATAAGTAATAAATAGAGGAGGAAATCACTATGCCTAAACAGAAAACTCACCGCGGCGCTGCAAAGCGTTTCAAAAAAACAGGATCTGGTAAACTAAAGCGTTCTCACGCTTACACAAGCCACTTATTCGCTAACAAATCTACAAAAGCTAAACGTAAATTACGTAAAGCTGGTGTAGTAAGCGCTGGTGACTTCAAACGTATTCGTCAAATGCTTGACAACATGTAATTAATATTTTGTTCAGATAGATATCTAGGAGGGAAATAATATGCCAAGAGTAAAAGGTGGTACGGTTACTCGTAAACGTCGTAAAAAAATTATTAAATTAGCAAAAGGTTACTACGGTTCTAAACATACATTATACAAAGTTGCTAACCAACAAGTAATGAAATCTTTAATGTATGCGTTCCGTGACCGTCGTCAAAAGAAACGTGACTTCCGTAAATTATGGATCACTCGTATTAACGCAGCTGCTCGTATGAACGGTCTTTCTTACAGCCGTTTAATGAACGGTCTTAAAGTTGCTGGTATCGAAGTAAACCGCAAAATGCTTGCTGACCTAGCTGTTCATGACGAAAAAGCTTTCGCTGAATTAGCAACAGTTGCTAAAACTGCTTTAAATAAGTAATGATAAAAAATCCTTAGGACATTGTTCCTAAGGATTTTTTTGTTTTTCATAAATTAACATTGTTTTTGCTGAAATGGAAGAAAGAAAGATGAATGGACGTGTTGTACCATATATGACAAAATAAGCATAAAAGGCACAATAATATAGAAGAATAAAGATAAAAAGTCGGAGGGGGTCTCTGACTTTTTATCTTTATCCCGCATTAAGGGGTAGTGAGAATCCCCCACTGATGGAAGTTTCACTTTATTTAGGTGTATAGTCATAAGCTCACTTATATACGGAAGAACGATGGTGGTAAGGAGGAGTTTGACTTCAGACAATCATGTCTTTCCACGCGAAACTGACACTGTTATAATGTAAGAATGTAACTTGCTTATTTTCTTATATTTACCATTAGAATGGAACAATATCGGATAATGTTTATTGGATATTGAAGGAGGAGTACGTTTTGGATTTACTACAACTATTTAAATTACAAAAAGAATTAGATGATCGTATTGCGAGAGAACATAATTTAGAGCCGAAAAAGTTGTTAAAAGAAAAGATGCTAGCGCTTCTTGTGGAAATTGGAGAACTTGCAAACGAGACACGCTGCTTTAAATATTGGAGCAACAAGCCAGCATCTGAGCGTGCAATTGTACTAGAAGAGTATGTGGATGGGTTACATTTTATTTTATCTATCGGAATTGACTTAGGAATTGATAAAAATTTCTTATTTTATAAGTGTGCAATAACAAATAAAACACAGGTAGAAATTTTCTTAGATGCATATGCAAAAGTAATCCGTTTTAATGAACAGCCGTCTATTACGAATTATATTGAATTGTTTACGAGCTATCTTCGCCTAGGACAAGCACTTGATTTTGGTCAAGAAGAGATTGAAAAAGCATATTTAGATAAAAACGAAGTGAATCATCAGCGTCAAACAGAAGGGTATTGATGAAATTTTTTGAACATTCTTTTCCACTCTTGTATAATTAAAGAGATGAAGAAAAAGGAGGACATTGTCCAATGACAAAACTAGATGCGACATTGACGATGCTAAAAGAACTAACAGACGCGCGCGGGATTGCTGGAAATGAACGTGAGCCTCGTGAAGTAATGAAGAAGTATATCGCACCGTTTGCTGATGAAGTATCAACAGATAACTTAGGAAGCTTAGTTGCGAAAAAAATTGGTGATGGTAACGGCCCGAAAATTATGGTAGCTGGTCATTTAGATGAAGTTGGTTTTATGATTACGCAAATTGATGATAAAGGTTTCTTACGCTTCCAAACAGTTGGCGGCTGGTGGTCACAAGTTATGTTAGCGCAGCGCGTAACAATTGTTACGAGTAAAGGTGATGTAACGGGTGTCATTGGTTCGAAGCCACCTCATGTTCTATCAGTTGATGCTCGTAAAAAGCCGGTTGATATTAAAGATATGTTTATCGATATTGGTGCTTCTAGTAAAGAAGAGGCAATGGAGTGGGGCGTACGTCCAGGAGATCAAGTTGTACCATACTTCGAATTCCAAGTGATGAAAAATGAGAAAATGTTACTTGCAAAGGCATGGGATAACCGCATTGGTTGTGCAATCGCAATCGATGTTTTAAAGCAACTAAAAGATGAAAAACATCCAAATATCGTATACGGTGTCGGAACTGTACAAGAAGAAGTAGGTCTTCGCGGAGCGAAGACATCTGCAAATTATATTCAACCTGATATCGCATTTGCAGTCGATGTTGGTATTGCTGGTGATACACCAGGTATAAGCGAAAAAGAAGCGCAAGGCAAAATGGGTGATGGCCCGCAAATTATTTTATATGATGCGTCTATCGTTGGACATAAAGGTCTTCGTGATTTCGTTGTTGGCGTAGCAGATGAATTAAACATTCCATATCAATACGATGCACTTCCAGGCGGCGGAACGGATGCAGGTGCAATTCATGTTTCTGTGGATGGTATTCCAGCGATGGCAATTACAATTGCAACTCGCTATATTCATTCTCATGCTGCAATGCTGCATCGCGATGACTATGAAAACACAGTGAAGTTAATTGTAGAAGTTGTGAAACGTCTTGATGCTGAGGCTGTACATAACATTACATTTGATTAATATACGAAAGAGCGAAGGGACATTCCTTTCGCTCTTTTTCATTTAAATGGTGCTTCTAATCCAGCGGCTGCATACGGGCCTAAAATGATTAAACGAGATAGCTGCAAGGCCATATAATGAGGCGTATACGGCATATTTTGTCTTAACCAAGAAATAATCATCCCTAAATGTGCACCTGCCATATAACTAGTAAGAATATCACGAGGTACAATTAATTCTTCTTCATTTGGTTGTGAAAGAGAAAGGGCGTTAAGCAAATCCGTTTGAATTGCTTTCATCATTTGTGAGGAAAACTTCGGAATCCCATTCTCTCCAAGCATCACTTGATAAAAGAAAGCATGTTCAGCAATATGGCTAAATAAAGATAAAAAGATAGGATGAGGAGTATCAAAAGTAAGTTCAAACTCCTTCTTATCTAATTTTTTCGATTTGAGAATATCTGCTAATGCTGTTAACATTTCTGCAATGCTTTTGTCTAATAGATCATATTTGTCGTGATAATGACTATAAAAGGTAGCGCGGTTTACAGTTGCCTTTTCAGCAATGTCTTGAACCGTAATACCATCAAAACCTTTTTCATGTATTAAAGATATAAGAGCATCATGTATCGCTTGCCTCGTTCGTTTTACACGCGGGTCATTTGAATTTTTAATAGACATTTTCGTTCTCCTTGCTTTGTTTTTCATACTTTTTCAACACATATATAGGCGAATGTCGGAAAAACAACATATCGAAATAAATTGACGGTTGTCGTTCAAAATGAATTATTTATAATTATAAACGATATTCTTTTTCTTAGCACAAAATAAGGAGAGTATTTTGTGCCAGAAAAAGGGTTATTTTTTTGACTAGTCCTTAACAATATGAATGGTCAATATTGTTAACTAAAAAGAGAGAAAGGACTGGTTGGAAAATACAATAATATTCAAAACAAGGAGAGAACACAATGAGTCAATTTCGGAGAATGATTATCATCAATGTTATTACATTGATTGTGTTAGTTGGCGGCGGATTTGCCGGCTATTATTATTACAATCAATCAACAAGTTATTTAAAAACGGACAATGCAAAAATTGATGGAAAAGTTGTACCTATTGCATCTCCAGTTTCTGGGAAATTAACAAACTGGACAGCTGAAGTAGGAAAAAGTTATAGTGCTGGTGATAAAGTAGGTTCTGTAACGAGTAACGCTGGCGGAACAGCACAAGAAGTGGATATTACAGTTCCGACAAATGCAACGCTTGTTCAATCGAATGCAACGCAAGATTCTTACATTGCTCCAGGAACACCGCTTGCATATGCCTATAATATGAGTGATTTATGGGTAACAGCAAACATTAAAGAAACAGACATCGACGATGTTCAAAAAGGGCAAGAAGTAGATGTGTACGTAGACGCATATCCTAATACAACGTTAACAGGAAAAGTAGAACAAATTGGTTTAACAACAGCAAATACATTCTCTATGCTACCGTCTAGTAATGCAACAGCGAACTATACGAAAGTAACACAAGTTATTCCAGTTAAAATTTCATTAGACCATAGTAAATCGTTAAATATTGTCCCAGGCATGAATGTCACAGTTCGGATTCATAAGTAAGGGGGAATGAAATATGTCCTCGATCTTTATTGCAGGATACGCTCTTTTATGTATTGCCGTGTTCATTATTGTAAATCGTGTTTTTAGAAAGAAAGAAACGCAAAGGATAGAAGAACCGGTTCAAGCAGTTTTAAAGGATACAAAAGAGGCAGTAATAAAACAAGAAGTATCAGAAGGTATTGAAGAGAGAACTCAGGAACAAGAAATTGTAGAAGAAACAATTGAAAAACAAGAAGCATCAGAACTTGTAAAAGCACCAGTACAAGAACAAAAAGCAGAAAGTAAAGAACCGAAAGCTTCTCGGCCTCAGACGGCTCTCCCTGATTTTAACGTGAAGGTCGTTTTGGCTGTTCTTATTTCCGGGATGTTCGTTTCGATTTTGAATCAAACATTAATTAACGTTGCTTTACCGTCTTTAATGAATGAATTTAATGTATCGACATCTACAGCGCAGTGGCTTACAACAGGTTTTATGCTTGTGAACGGGGTATTAGTACCGGTTAGTGCGTTTTTAGTTTCGCGGTTTACGTATCGAAACTTATTTTTAGCAGCCATGATATTCTTTACAGTAGGTTCGATGATTTGTGCGGTATCTGGAAACTTTACGATGATGATGACAGGACGTGTCATTCAAGCTGTTGGTGCCGGTATTTTAATGCCTGTTGGAATGAATATTTTTATGGCAATCTTCCCGCCTCATAAACGCGGGGCAGCGATGGGATTGCTCGGTTTTGCAATGATTTTAGCACCTGCCATTGGGCCGACGATTACAGGATGGATCATTCAAAACTATAAATGGAATGTGATATTCTATGCGATGTTTATTATTGGTTTATTCATTATTGTATTAGCACTAAAATATTTCACGCTAAAACAGCCAGTGTCAAAGGCAACGCTGGATATGTATGGTGTTATCACTTCTAGTATCGGCCTTGGAAGCTTACTATATGGTTTTAGTGAGGCAGGAAATAAAGGCTGGGGTAGTGCGGAAGTTATCATTGCGATTATTATTGGAGTTATTGGACTAAGTTTATTTATATGGAGACAGTTAACGACTGACAATAAAATATTAGATCTTCGTGTATTCAGCTACTCTGCATTTACTTCGACGCTGATAATTAATGCAATTGTTACGATGGCGCTATATGGTGGTATGCTATTACTTCCTATATATTTACAAAACATCCGTGGATTTACGCCAATTGTTTCCGGATTATTACTTCTTCCAGGATCTTTAATTATGGGACTGATGGGACCATTTTCCGGAAGGCTATTTGATAAATACGGGATTCGGCCGCTTGCAATTTTTGGATTACTCCTTACAACATACGCAACATACCAATTTACACATTTAACATTAGAAACACCTTCTATTCAAATTATGATAGATTATATTATTCGTTCGTTTGGGATGTCCTTTATTATGATGCCAATCTCGACAGCAGGGATGAATGCTCTGCCAAGGCAACTGATTTCGCATGGAACAGCAACGCAAAATACAGCAAAGCAAGTTGCTGGTTCTATTGGGACTGCGCTTTTAATTACAATTATGACGCAGCAAACGACAAATCATATGGCAGACTATGCAAATGCGATTACAACAACAAACCCGATTATTGTAAACAAACTATCTCAATTGGGGGCTGCATTGACAGGATCAGCTCAGGCAGGAAACGCATTAGGCTCGCAAATGCTATTTGGGCAAGTTTCGAAGATGTCCGTTATTAACGGAATTAATGATGCGTTCTGGATTGCAACAATGTTAACAGCTATTGCTTTATTCTTATCGTTTTTCTTACAATCAGGAAATAAGGTGAACAAAAAAGTAGAGAGATGATGTAAGTAGTTCGGTTATGAAGGTTAATTAATAGACTAAATAACAAGCAAAATGGCATTATTTTGAACAATGGAATCGCATAAAAAAACGCAGAGATTTTGAAATCTCTGCGTTTTTCTGTTATGAAATGGCCATAAATGCTCGATTGGTTCAACTAACCATCAGTAGGGGATGAAGCCCTCCACTGATGGAAGTTTCATTTTATATGTTAATGCTGCACAAGTTTTGTCTGTCCTTTTCCTTCATTTGCAGAAATGTGCAAATAGGATGGTGTATGTGTTTGTAATTCGCGATCTACCATCTGATCTAATCGCTTGATCGCTTGCAGCGCTTTTTCATAAGAGATTGTTCGATAGTGATGTGTTCCCCCTGGTTCTTCATCTGCTTCGTCTGCCCATTTAATAATATTTTGCAGAGGTGTTCTTTCAAGTGTTTGCTCTAGTAGAAAAGAATCAGTGTGCAGGAGAATGGCAACAGAAATTTCTTTTGCTTGATTAGGGTGTTCTCCTAATCGGATTAGCAATTTATGAGCTCTTTCCGCTCCTTTAATAGCGTGTATATCATTCTTTTTATACAATTCATAGTCCCATTTCCCATCGCGATACCATGTGTGATGTCCGATATCATGAAGAAAACCAGCCTTTGTTGCCGCATCGACTGAGGCGTGATGCTTTTTGGCTAAGTGGAACGCGTGGTAAGCGACAGCAATCGCATGTACCATTCCAGAACGGTTTACATATTTTTGGGTGATGGGATGTTGAAAAATTTGTTCAAGTGTAACACGGCGCATAAAACATTCACTCCTTTCATTCAGTGCAGTGTATTATAGAGAAAAAACAATAGCTATAAATATATTTTGAACATTTTACTACATCATTGTTATGTTAGTAAAGTAATTAATGATGTAATAGAAAAATTTTTATTCTAATTTTACTTGAAAGATATAACCCGCATCGCCTTGCTCCCAAAAAACGCCGATATGATATACGTATGTTCCAGGTTCACTTGGAAGAGGAATTGTATTGTTTTTATTTAGAACAACAGGAACAGCGACTCCATTACGAAGCATCGTAACATCAATTGATTTCTGTTTCCTTTTTGATTTGACAGAGAAGACGGCTTCACTTCCCTTTCGTACAACAGCTGGTGTATGTTTGGCGGCTATTTGCTCAGGACCAATCGTATCCACACATTTTGTACCCCAGCAATAACTTCCCTGATATACTTCTAAAGGTTTCTCGTTTACTTTTACACTCATTTTTGGAAGCGGCTCTTGTTCTTGGTGGCAACTTGCTAAAAATAAGAAGCAAAAAAACAAGAAGAATTTTTTCAAGTTATGTTCTCCTTTCAAGATAATAAAGAAGAGTATTACATCATTTTATAAAAAAATATCCCTACTACAACAAGTGAAAATACAGTAATTCCCACACGTTTAATGCTAGTTAGTTGATTGCGTGCGCCACTGATGCCAGCTAATAAACTAGCAATAGCTAACATACCCCAGTACATAGATGGCGAAAGTGGGGAAGGTTGTTCTACATCCTTTCCTATCACTGCAGAAATAATAGGCAGGAGAACGAGTGAACAACAAACGATTCCCATTAGAAGAATAAACCACTTTTTATGTATTACTCCTTTTATCATGAAAAATAATCCCCCGCTAATGCCGCATAGTACAAGAACAGGTATGAAAAGGATCCAAAGTAAGACGAAGTTTGACATATGTAAGAAACCCTCCTGTTTAATAAGTTATATTTTATAATAAGAGGGTTATTTTGGATATTATAAAAAAATATGGATTTTTGATAGAAATTAACAATATACAATCAAAATAATAAGTGTAGAACGTTTGAGAGAGGAGGGGGCATATGAAAATTACAGAAGAAAATGTTGTAAAGAAACTTCCACAGAAACTATCAAAAGTTGTCCAAATGTCTATTTCGCAGATTCACATTCGGTCATATAAATATATTAACTCTATTAAAGAAAGGAGTTAATTTTATGGCTCTTTTAACCAACTGTGAGACCTGCACTCCTCCTGCGGGTTCAACACCTATTCTCACTCTGAATGTACCTGGTGGATTTGCTATTAACCTATTAGGAATACAGATTGAAGCTTGTCCACTCTGTGTTACAGTATTCACTACTGATGGTGAGGGTACACTAACAGCTCAACAACAAGACATTGTAAACAACCTTCTTCAGACTGTTCGTATTTTTAATCCGAATATTACGATTATTAAAAAGTAAATAAATTAATAAGTGTATAGATATATTAATTAGCCTTCGGTTTTCTCCGCAAGGCTTTTTTATCCCGCATTAATGGGCAGTAAGACCCCACCTCAAGATTCAGAGAGAATCGAAGAAGATAGGTGGGGTCTTACTGCTGGCATGCGCCCGATTAGTTCAACTAACCATCAGTGGGGGAGAAATTCCTTATATTCTTAAGCCCTGCTCCAACGTAGCTAACATTTCGTGCTTTTCATTTTCATCAGCATTTTTCCAAATCACTTCAAATAAAACGCCAAGCCCTGGAAGCATTTTTTCTTCACCGCTTTGAATGGCATCGACAATTGTTTCTTGTAATTGGTTTTGCGTATTTCCGGATACGTTTGCTAATACAGCATTGCGTAAATTAAAGTTCATCATTTTCACCTCTTTTTAGGAATGGAAACTGACATTAGTTTTTGTTCTTTTTTATGTAAATATGTATGAAAAATAGGCTATAATGAGAAGACAAGAAGAGAGGGAAATACATATTATGAAAAACATTGATTCAGTACAAAATCCGCGCGTAAAGCAGTGGAAAAAGCTGCAGACGAAAAAAGAGCGCGATAAAAAAGGTTTATTTTTTGTAGAAGGCTTTCATTTAGTTGAGGAAGCTTTAAAAGCAGGGGTTGTAACAGAGCTTATTGTTTGGGATCAGACAGACCTTCCGAAAGATTGGACGGTTACTGATGTTGAAATGTACATTGTACCTGAAGCAATTGTAAAGATGTTACGTGAAACAGAAACGACGCAGGGTGTATTTGCGGTTTGTGAGAAGCAAGAAAAAGAAGTAACTCTGACAGATGGAAAGTTTCTGTTGCTTGACGGCCTGCAAGACCCGGGGAATTTAGGAACAATTATTCGCACAGCAGATGCAGCTGGTATTCATGCCGTTGTGCTTGGAGAAGGATGCGTTGATATTTATAACAGTAAAGTACTGCGTTCTACACAAGGCTCTGTATTCCATTTACCGATTGTAAAAGGAAATTTAGAAGAATGGGTAGACAAGTTAAAAGAAAAGAACGTTCCTGTGTACGGAACAGCTCTTGAAAACGGGGTTCCATACGGTGAAGTAACGCCGACGGGAAGTTTTGCATTAATTGTAGGAAATGAAGGAAATGGTGTACGCCAAGAGATTCTTTCCAAATGTGATCAAAACTTGTATATTCCGATTTATGGGGGAGCAGAATCATTAAATGTTGCGGTTGCAGCAGGGATTTTAACGTATTATTTACAAACTCCGGTTGCGAATCGCTAAAAAACTTTTTATAATAGGTGGAAGTATAATAGTAAAAAACGATGATAGAGAAGAGTAGCTTGCAAAATCGCCATATAGGGAGAGAATGCCATAGACTGAAAGCATTCTTATGGTAGACGTGAGTGAATTCACCTCTGGAGTTGACGCCAGGACCATTTATATGTAAAGGCGTTCCGGTTTAAAAAGCCGTTATAACTAATTGAGTGGGCAGACTCGTTCTGTCAATTTAGGGTGGTACCGCGAATTTACCTCGTCCCTTTTTAGGGAGCGAGGTTTTTTTATTTTTAAAATTAGGAGGGTTCCAAATGGAAGCACGTTTAAAAGAGCTAAAGCAAGAAGCACTGCAGCTGATTGAAGAAGCGAAAGAGCTAAAGGGCTTAAATGATGTACGCGTTGCGTATTTAGGAAAAAAAGGTCCAATTACAGAAGTACTGCGCGGTATGGGGAAATTATCTCCAGAAGAGCGTCCACGTATGGGAGCTTTAGTAAATGAAGTACGCGAAGCAATTCAAACACGTTTAGAAGAAAAAATTAATCATTTAGAAAAAGCGGTAATCGAAGCGAAATTAGCATCTGAAACAATTGATGTAACATTACCAGGCCGTCCTGTAAATACAGGTTGTCATCATCCGTTAACAGCGGTTGTTGAACAAATTGAAGATTTATTCATCGGTATGGGCTATGAAGTTGCTGAAGGTCCAGAAGTAGAAAAAGATTATTACAACTTCGAAGCGTTAAACTTACCAAAAGATCACCCAGCACGCGATATGCAAGATTCTTTCTACATTACAGAAGAAATGTTGCTTCGTACACATACATCTTCTGTGCAAGCAAGAACGATGGAAAAGAATACAGAAAAAGGCCCAATTAAAATTATTTGCCCTGGTAAAGTATATCGCCGCGATGATGATGATGCGACGCACTCTCATCAGTTCATGCAAATTGAAGGTCTTGTAATCGATAAAAACATTCGTATGAGTGATTTAAAAGGTACATTACAAGCATTTGCGAAGAAGATGTTTGGTGAAGACCGTGAAATTCGCCTTCGTCCAAGTTTCTTCCCATTCACAGAGCCATCTGTTGAAATGGATATTTCTTGTATGATGTGTCATGGAAAAGGTTGCGGCACATGTAAAGGAACTGGCTGGATTGAAATTTTAGGTGCAGGTATGGTTCATCCAAACGTACTTGAAATGGCTGGCTATGATTCAAAAGAATATCAAGGCTTCGCATTCGGTATGGGTGCAGAGCGTATTGCGATGTTAAAGTACGGCATTGATGACATTCGTCATTTCTATACAAACGATGTACGTTTCTTACAACAATTCAAACGAGCGTAAGGGAAGGAGAGATAAAGAATGTTCGTATCATATCGTTGGTTACAAGAGTATGTAGATATTAAAGATGTAACAGCACAAGAATTAGCTGATAAAATTACGAAAAGCGGTATCGAAGTAGAAGGCGTTGAAGTATTAAATAAAGGCGTAAAAGGTGTTGTAGTTGGTCACGTATTAGAGTGCGAAAAACACCCGGAAGCTGATAAGTTAAGCAAATGCTTAATCGACATCGGTGAAGAAGAGCCAGTTCAAATCATTTGCGGTGCTCCTAACATTGCGAAAGGTTTAAAAGTACCAGTTGCAAAAGTTGGCGCTGTTCTTCCTGGTAACTTCAAAATTAAAAAAGCAAAACTACGCGGTGAAGCTTCTCACGGTATGGTTTGTTCCTTACAAGAGCTTGGTATTGATGGAAAATTAGTTGCAAAAGATTATGCAGAAGGTATTTTCATCTTCCCAAGTGATGCAGAAGTTGGCACAGATGCATTAGAAATCTTAAACCTACATGATGAAGTACTTGAACTAGGTTTAACACCGAACCGTGCAGACTGCTTAAACATGTTAGGTGTTGCATACGAAGTAGCAGCAATTTACGGTCGTGAGGTAAAACTTCCAGCAGCAAACTTACAAGAAGTAGCAGAGAAAACATCTGATTACATTTCTGTAAGTGTAGAAGCAACAGAGCAAAATCCACTATACATTGCGAAAATGGTAAAAAACGTAAAAGTTGGTCCATCACCAATCTGGATGCAAACGCGCCTAATGGCAGCTGGTATTCGTCCAATTAGCAATGTAGTTGATATTACAAACTATATCTTAATTGAATACGGTCAACCGTTACATGCATTTGACTATGATAAATTAGGATCAAAAGAAATCGTTGTTCGTCTTGCACAAGAAGGCGAGAAAATGACAACATTAGACGATCAAGAGCGTACATTACAAGCTCATCACCTTGTGATTACAAACGGTACAAAAGCGTTAGCTGTTGCCGGGGTAATGGGCGGAGCAAACTCTGAAGTAGATAACGATACAGTAAACGTATTAATCGAGTCTGCATATTTCGCAGGTCAAACAGTGCGCCGCACATCAAAGGACTTAGGTCTTCGCAGCGAATCAAGTGCTCGTTTTGAAAAGGGCATCGACCCAACACGTACATTCGAAGCGATTCAACACGCAGCAGCATTAATGGCAAAATATGCTGGCGGCGAAGCGTTAGAAGGCGTTGTAGAAGTTGATCACTTACAAGTAGAAGAGCGTACAGTATCTGTTACAGTTGAAAAAATTAACCGTGTATTAGGTACAGAGATCTCTGCTGGTCAAGTGAATACAATTTTCACAAACTTAAAGTTCCCATTCACAGAAGTAGAAGGAACATTCCATGTGGACGTACCAGCACGTCGTCCTGATATTACAATTCCAGAAGATTTAGTAGAAGAAGTAGGTCGTTTATACGGATACGACCATATTCCTTCAACATTACCAACTGGTACAATTACACGTGGTAAATTAACAGCAGCGCAAACAAAGCGTCGTAAAGTACGCCGTTATTTAGAAGGCGCTGGGTTATATGAAGCGATTACGTATTCATTAACAAGTGCTGAAAAAGCAAAACAATATATGGTTGAGTCAAACGAAAAGACACCTGTGAACCTTGCACTTCCAATGAGTGAAGAGCGCAGTCAGCTTCGTTTAAGCCTAGTACCGCAATTATTAGAAGCAGTAGCTTATAACAATGCTCGTAAAGTAGATAACGTTGCATTATACGAAGTAGGTTCTGTATTCTTACCAACAGTAGAAGGTGAACTTCCGAAAGAAGAACAACATATTGCTGGGGTTATGACAGGGCTTACTCTTCATCATCAATGGCAAGGTGAGAAGAAGGTTGTTGACTTCTTCGTTATGAAAGGTGTATTAGAAGGATTATTTGACGTACTTGGCGTTGCTAAGAACATCACGTATGTACCAGCAAAACGTGAAGGTATGCACCCAGGCCGTACAGCTGACATTTTACTAGACGGTGAAGTTATTGGCTTCATCGGTCAATTACATCCAGAAGCACAAAAACAATTAGATGTAAAAGAAACGTACGTATTCGAATTGTCTCTTGTAAAAGTATTTGGTGCAGATGTAGAAGAAACATACTACACTACAATTCCACGTTTCCCATCTATGACACGTGATATGGCTGTTGTTGTAGCTACTGAAGTAAAAGCTGGCGAAATGAAGCAAACAATTGCTGAAGCAGGCGGAGCACTTCTAAAAGAAGTAACATTATTTGACTTATATGAAGGCGAAAAAATGGAAGAAGGCAAAAAATCACTTGCATTCTCTATGAACTACTTCGACCCAGAACGTACATTAACAGATGAAGAAGTAACAGAAGCACATAGCCGTGTATTAGCAGCGGTAGAAGAGAAGTTTGGTGCGGAGTTGCGTAAATAATAAAAAACAGCTGTCGGAAAAAATTCCGGCAGCTATTTTTTTATAGGGAGAATTCATGTCGTATGTTGTAGAAGAGTCGATATATAGAACGATAACTTGCATCTTTGCCTCGAATGTAGTACATTAATTTTAGTTTAACAAAATGAAAGACGATGATAAGGAAAAGTAGTATATACTATAATCCAAAGCGAGTCAGGGACGGTGCAAGCCTGATGAGGCGGTATATGTGAAGAACACCTTGGAGTTGCTAACCGAAATTGAACTGTGTGTTCAAGAGTAGACTTAGACGGGAATCCGGCCTGTTACAAACCGGGAAGTATGTGTAATACATACGAGTTAGAGCTGGTCTTTATGACAAATTGGGTGGTACCGCGAAGTTTAACCTTTCGTCCCTTTATGGATGGAAGGTTTTTTTGTATTTAAATATAAGTAAAGGAGAATTTTAATATGGAAAACACATTAGTAAAAAGTCTGTATAGAGAAACTGATAAGTATGTAGATCAAAAAATACAAGTATCAGGTTGGATCCGTAACTTACGTGATTCAAAAGTATTTGGTTTTATCGAATTAAACGATGGTAGCTTCTTTAAAAGCGTTCAAATCGTTTTTGATACAGAACTAGATAACTTTAACGAAATTGCGAAGCTTCCGTTAAGCTCTTCTATTAAAGTAGAAGGTACGCTAATCGTAACGCCAACTGCAAAGCAACCGTTTGAAATTAAAGCGGACAAAATCGAAGTTGAGGGATTATCAGATTCTGATTATCCATTGCAAAAGAAGCGTCATACGTTTGAATACTTACGTACAATCGCTCATTTACGTCCAAGAACAAATGCATTCTCAGCGACATTCCGCGTGCGTTCTATCGCAGCGTTTGCGATCCATCAGTTCTTCCAAGAGCGCGGCTTTGTACACGTTCATACACCAATTATTACAGGAAGCGACACTGAAGGTGCAGGTGAAATGTTCCGCGTAACAACGCATGATATGAACAACGTACCAAAAGGTGAAGACAGACAAGTAGATGATTCAAAAGACTTCTTCGGCAAAGAAACAAACTTAACAGTAAGTGGACAATTGAATGCTGAAGCTTATGCATTAGCGTTCCGCGATGTATATACATTTGGTCCAACATTCCGCGCTGAAAACTCAAACACAACTCGCCATGCAGCTGAGTTCTGGATGGTTGAGCCTGAGATTGCATTCGCTGAATTAGAAAATGTAATGGATTTAACAGAAGACATGCTGAAATATGCAATGAAATATGTGTTAGAGCACGCACCAGAAGAAATGGAATTCTTCAATAGCTTTGTTGATAAAACAGTTCTAGAGCGCATGAACAACGTAATCAACTCTGACTTTGGACGCATCACATACACAGAAGCAATTGAGGTGCTTCAAAAATCAGGTGCAGACTTCAAATACCCAGTAGAATGGGGAATTGACTTACAAACAGAGCATGAAAGATACTTATCTGAACAAGTATTCAAACGTCCTGTATTCGTAACAGACTATCCAAAAGATATTAAAGCGTTCTACATGCGCTTAAACGATGACGGTAAAACAGTAGCTGCAACAGACTTACTTGTTCCTGGCATCGGCGAATTAATCGGCGGAAGTCAACGTGAAGAAAGAATGGATGTTTTAGTAGACAGAATTAAAGAATTAGGCATGGATGAAGAAGACTACTGGTGGTACTTAGAGCTTAGAAAATACGGCGGTACAAAACACGCTGGATTCGGCCTTGGTTTCGAACGTTTCTTAATGTACATCACTGGTATGGCAAATATTCGTGACGTAATTCCATTCCCAAGAACACCAGGTTCTGCGGAGTTTTAATAAAAAAGAGGTATATCAACAGCAATCTTGCTGTCTGATATACCTCTTTTTATTTTTCTTTTGAGCAGGGGGAGATGTGAGATAAGGAGAAACAATTATGAGAAAGAGAAAGGAGCTGAACTTGTGAAAAAAAGAATGGTATGTTTCTTAGCGGTGATGCTAATCAGCTTAAGTGCATGCGGAAATGGAAAAGAAAAAGTAGTTCCTACATCACAAGAGGCAGAGGTTGTTACGTTTCAAGGGAAAGAAATAAAGGAGATTCAGCTTACATCTACGAAAACGAAAGGTACGAAAGTATTGAAAAAAGAAAATGATATAAAACAACTTGTATCCGCGATGGAGCAGGTTGGATTGGCGGAAAACGGGGATGAACCTAAAACACTATTGCTAGATGAAGAAGCTAAATCCGCTATTCGCTACAATATGACTATGGATTATAATGATGGTTCGGTTGAAAATTACTTTGTTTGGGTAGAAGATGACGGGGAAGTTGTAATTGGGCATAAAGATACACCAGAGAAAGAACGTGTTGAGTTTTATGATTTAAAAGAAGTCTCAAAAAAAGTTGCAGAGACGTTTAAAACAGAGTAGTAAAAACAAAGGAGCTGACTAAAAATTCCACTTTTTAGTCAGCTCCTTTCACTTTTCGGCATGATCCAGTTCAGCGGCTCGACTACTCGCATGTCGAATATCGTCGTAAGGTCTTTATCCCGCATTAACGGGCAGTAAAGGATGGAGAAGAGCTAAGGAGAAAACTGCCCGTAAAAGCCCGATTGGTTCAACTAACCATCAGTGAGAAAAGCGTCACTGATGGAAGTTTCACTTTATATTCTGTCGAAGCGCCGATATATTCTAAAGAACGGTCGATATATTGGTGGACACGAAGAAAAGGACTGACTTCAAAAGGCATCTAGGTGCCCTTTGGGTCAGCTTCTTGTTTATTCATTTCGTATCCTGCCCATACTGAAAAATAGCTATTTCTTTAACAATCGAAACGCCTTTTCCGTATTCGCAAAATGTAATTTCACAAACTCAGGTAATCTATCTTTCCCAAGCTTTTGAATCAATTTTGCTGCTGCAATATCGACTTGCTTCCCGGCGCCTTTCGGAAGCGTCATACCCGCTTTTTTGCTCAGTTCATCAAATTGTTTTACAAATGAATAACGGGCTAAAATGGAAGCTGCTGCAACGGCGATATGTACACTTTCGCCTTTTGTAGCGAAATATACGTTTTCGCGCTGTACGTTTTTCTGCTTTGCTAAATATTTATAATATGTAGCCGGCTGTGTGAACTGATCAATTAATATGCCTTCTGGTTTCGTTGGTGCCATCTTAGCTAATAAGTTTGTAATGGCTTTATTATGAAGCAGTGCTTTTAGTTGTCCTTGATTGTAGCCTTTCTCAAACATTTCGTTATATTTTTCGTTGTGAAGAACAAGGGAACTGTAAGGGACAACCGCCAGTAATTGTTTCGCAATTTCACAAATTTGTGCATCATTTAAGTTTTTTGAGTCTTTTACGCCGAGTTCTTTTAACAATGGAATTTGCGCTGCATCGACGTATACTGCAACAACTGTCATCGGTCCAAAATAATCTCCTGTTCCGACTTCGTCCGAACCAAGAATAGACATAGTAGCGATGGAAGCTGGCGGTGCATAGGAATGGTCATTTACACTTTTCTTTACAGAAGCTTTCGGCACTGCAGCATTTGCTTGCCAATGACTAGATTCTTCAGCGGCACGTCCACCCTGAAACATTACCTTTCCTGATTTGTAGGCTGTAATTGTGCAAGATGGAACCTTTGCCATGAAGATACCACCTTGGGGGATTTTTGGTTGCAATGCTTGTGCGTATTTTGTTTTCATGTCCTCTATAACAGCAGAACTTACTTGAATGACAATAGAATTTGACAAAATGGTCGCTCCTTTTTCATTATTTCCCTCGCGCTAACGGGCAGTAAGACTCCCGCCTCAAAATTTTGAGAAATCAAAGAAGATAGGTGGGAGGTAATTGCTCCTAAGAGCCCGATTGGTGAGAGCTTTCCAACAGTGGGGATAAAGCATTCACAATGCTGGAAGTTTCACTTTATATTTTTATCATATCGAATTGTTGTTTCTGTTTCCATATCATGTTTTTTCATGGTATGATAATCTGTAGGATTCTGTACGGGATTGGAGGACAGTAAGTTGTCACAACAAAAAGGAAATCGAAGTAAAATTAATGTAGAAATTTACGGTCAACAATATTCAGTTGTTGGCGATGAAAGTACAAGTCATATACGCATAGTCGCGGCGATTGTGGATGATAAAATGCGCGAACTGAATGCTAAGAATCCTTCGCTTGACACAAATCGATTGGCGGTGTTGACGGCAGTCAATGTCGTGCATGATTACATAAAATTAAAAGAAGAAAATGAAAAATTGAAAGAAAGAATGAAACAAAAAGGAATGGAATAACATGCTTGATATTATAATCATTGTATTGCTTGTTATGGGTTTTCTCCTTGGATTAAGAAGAGGACTGGTACTGCAGCTTGTAAAATTAGCAAGCTTTATTATTGCCTATCTTGTGGCATATTGGTATTGCAAAGATTTAGCACCGGCACTGCAAAAGATTATTCCGTATCCATTTAAGCCAGAAACAAATGTGCCAAATTGGATCGATGCAAATAGTATGGAAACAATTTTTTACCAAGCAATTGCGTTTATCGCATTATTTATCATTACAAAAATCGCGTTAACGTTACTGGGACAGCTTTTGAATATGTTTACAGAAATCCCTGTTTTGAAACAGGTTAACGCATTAGGCGGAGCAATCTTAGGTTTTTTAGAAGTGTATATTATATTGTTCGTATTAATTGTAATCGGTACGATACTTCCAGTTGAACAAGTACAAACGTCGCTTAATACATCAACAATAAGCAAAGCAATTGTAAATGATACACCAATTCTTTCTGAAAAAGTTAAGGAATTATGGCAGACAGGTAACAAGGTATAACTTCTCTTTTTTTGAAAGAGAAGTTTTTTTCTATGATGGAAAGGTGGGAGAAGAATGAAAGTAAATAAAAAACAAGTGATTCAACTACTTGAGACGATTGCACTTTTCATGGAGCTAAAAGGTGAAAATCCCTTTAAAATATCAGCATTTCGTAAAGCGGCAGCAGCGTTAGAAAGTGATGATCGCAGCCTTTCAGAGATTGAAGATTTTACGAAAATACCAGGCATCGGAAAAGGAACCGCAGCCGTTATTGCAGAATACATTGAAGTTGGAACGTCAGAAGTGCTTGCGGAGTTGGAAAAAGAAGTACCGAGCAGCTTATTGCCGCTTTTAAAATTACCAGGCCTTGGCGGAAAAAAAGTAGCGAAGTTATATAAAGAACTTGGCGTTGTAGATATGGAAACATTAAAGAAAGCTTGTGAGGAGAAGAAAATTCAAGCGCTTGCGGGATTCGGTAAGAAAACGGAAGAGAAAATATTAGAAGCAATTGCTCAAGTTGGTTCTCGTCCAGAACGTCTTCCGGTGGCGATGGTGCTTCCTATTGCCGGGGAAATAGAACGGAAATTGTCGAATGTACCAGAAATTATTCGGTATTCCCGTGCTGGTAGTTTGCGCCGTGTTCGCGAAACAGTGAAAGATTTAGATTTTATCATTGCAACAACAGAACCAGAAAAGGTGCGCGAGCATTTATTGCAGTTTGAAAATATGATTGAAGTCATTGCAAGCGGAGATACAAAAGTTTCTGTACGCCTTCAGTATGAGTACGATATTTCTATTGATTTCCGTCTTGTTAAGCCGGAAGAATTTATTACCACTCTTCACCATTTCACAGGTTCAAAAGACCATAATGTAAGAATGCGCCAAATTGCGAAAGATAAAGGTGAGAAAATTAGTGAATACGGTGTTGAAAACTTAGAAACGGGTGAAGTGAAGACATTTGAAACAGAAGAAGCGTTTTTTGCACACTTTGGACTTCCATTTATTCCGCCAGAAGTGCGTGAAGATGGGAAAGAAATTGACTTGATTGGGCAGTATCCGAATTTAATTCAGTTCTCTCATATTCAAGGTGATTTACATATGCATACGACGTGGAGTGACGGTGCTTTTTCTATTGAGGAAATGGTACAAGCATGTCGCGCTCGTGGATATAAATATATGGCAATTACCGACCATTCACAATACTTAAAAGTGGCGAATGGTTTAACGAAAGAACGTCTTCGTGAGCAAGGAAAAGAAATTGAACGCATTAATGAAAAGTATCCGGATATCACCATTTTACGCGGTATTGAAATGGACATTTTACCGGATGCAACGCTTGATTTTGATGATGAAGTATTAGCGGAGCTTGATTATGTCATTGGTGCGATTCATTCTAGTTTCTCACAAGATCGTGAAACAATTATGAAGCGCCTTCGCACGGCAATTGAAAATCATCATGTGACAATGATTGCGCATCCAACGGGCCGCTTAATTGGTCGACGCGAAGGATATGATGTCGATACAGATTTATTAATTGAGCTTGCGAAAGAAACAAATACTGTACTTGAATTAAATGCAAATCCAAATCGTTTAGATTTAAGTGCGAAACTGTTAAAACAAGCGCAAGATGCAGGTGTGAAAATCGCGATTAACACAGATGCCCATACGCTTGAAATGCTAGAGGATATGGAAATTGGTGTTGCTGCAGCGCGAAAAGGTTGGATTCAAAAAGATACAGTTATTAACACATGGGATATTGAACGTTTATTAGATTATATTAAGCGTAATAAGTAACACAAGGGGGACAAGCAACTATGTTAGAACGAACGTTGCGGGTATTAGAATATGACAAAATAAAAGAACAATTGCTTGAGCACGTTGCTTCTTCACTTGGCCGCGATAAAGTGAAAGGGCTTATGCCGAGCACGAATTATGAAGAAGTTGTAGAACTTCAAGAAACAACAGATGAAGCAGCGAAAGTGATCCGTTTAAAAGGACATGTGCCGCTTGGCGGGATTTTTGATATTCGTCCAAATGTAAAACGTGCGAAAATTGGCAGTATGCTAAGTCCGCATGAACTGCTCGACATTGCTAGTACGATGTATGGAAGCCGTCAAATAAAACGATTTATTGAAGATATGGTTGAAAACGGCGTTGAACTGCCGATTTTAGACACGTATGTAGCACGCATTATATCTTTATATGATTTAGAAAAGAAAATTACAAATTGCATTAGTGATGGCGGAGAAGTAGTTGATAGTGCAAGTGAAAAACTACGCGGTATTCGTCAGCAAATTCGTACAGCGGAAAGCCGAATTCGTGAGAAACTTGAAAATATGACGCGTTCTTCTAACGCACAGAAGATGTTATCAGATGCAATTGTAACGATTCGTAACGATCGCTATGTAATTCCTGTGAAACAAGAATATCGCGGTGTATACGGTGGTATCGTTCATGATCAGTCTGCTTCAGGACAAACGTTATTTATCGAGCCGCAAGTCATTGTTGAATTGAATAACACACTGCAAGAAGCACGGGTAAAAGAAAAACAAGAAGTAGAACGCATTTTAATGATGTTAACAGAAGAAGTCGCTGCCGAGGCTGATATTATTTTAGAGAACGTTGATATTGTGGCAGAGCTAGATTTCATTTTCGCAAAAGCTTTCTATGCGAAACGATTAAAAGCAACGAAACCAATTTTGAACAATGAGCGTTATATGAATTTACGCCAAGCGCGTCATCCGCTTATTGATCCTAAAGTCGTTGTGCCAAACGATATTGTGTTTGGGAAAGACTTTACAACAATCGTTATTACAGGACCAAATACAGGTGGTAAAACTGTTACATTAAAAACGGTAGGGATTTGTATATTGATGGCGCAGTCCGGTCTGCAAATTCCTGTTCTTGATGAATCGGAAATTTGTGTGTTTAAACATGTTTTTGCCGACATCGGTGATGAGCAATCTATTGAACAAAGTTTAAGTACATTCTCATCTCACATGGTAAACATTGTTGATATTTTAGAGCAAGCTGACTTTGAAAGTTTAGTACTGTTTGATGAATTAGGAGCAGGAACAGATCCGCAAGAAGGAGCTGCGCTTGCAATTTCAATTTTAGATGAAGTGTATAACCGCGGTGCGCGCGTTGTCGCAACGACGCACTATCCAGAGCTAAAAGCATACGGATATAATCGTGAACAAGTGATTAACGCAAGTGTTGAGTTTGATGTAAATACATTAAGCCCAACTTACAAATTGTTAATTGGTGTACCAGGACGAAGTAACGCTTTTGAAATTTCAAAACGCCTTGGTTTATCTGACCGCGTAATTGACCGTGCTCGTGGTCATATTAGTACAGAATCAAATAAAGTAGAAAATATGATTGCTAAGCTGGAAGAAAGCCAAAAGAATGCTGAGCGTGAATGGAATGAAGCAGAAGAGCTTCGTAAGCAATCTGATAAGCTTCATAAAGAATTGCAGCGTCAAATTATTGAATTTAACGAAGAACGTGATGAAAGATTATTAAAAGCACAAAAAGAAGGCGAAGAAAAAGTTGAAGCTGCGAAGAAAGAAGCAGAAGAAATTATTCGTGAACTGCGTCAATTGCGAAAAGCAAAGCTTGCTGATATTAAAGATCACGAGCTAATTGAGGCAAAAAGCCGTTTAGCAGGAGCAGCACCGGAGCTTGTGAAAAAACAAAAGACAAAAGTGAAAAACACAGCGCCAAAACAAGTGTTGCAGCCAGGCGATGAAGTAAAAGTATTAACGTTTGGTCAAAAAGGTCAGCTTCTTAAAAAAGTAAGTGACAATGAATGGAACGTCCAAATTGGAATTTTGAAAATGAAAGTAAAAGAGTCCGATATGGAATATATTAACACGCCAGCTCCTGTTGAGAAAAAAGCAGTGACAGCGGTAAAAGGTAGAGACTATCATGTTTCTTTAGAACTTGACCTTCGCGGTGAGCGCTTTGAAGATGCGATGGCACGTGTTGAAAAATATTTAGATGATGCACAGCTCGCAAGCTATCCACGCGTTTCGATTATTCATGGAAAAGGAACAGGAGCACTGCGCCAAGGTGTACAAGATTACTTGAAAAACCATCGCGGCGTGAAAAGCTTCCGATATGGTGATATGGGCGAGGGAGGCCTTGGTGTTACTGTTGTAGAATTGAAGTAGGAAAACAAGCAAAGGGGAAACGGCTATGTTTATGGACAAACTTGCAAAAGTATTGTTAGCTTGTTGTGGAACGTTCTTTATTATTGGGGTTATATATTTGCTGTTTTTTGCGAAATAAGGGAGAGAACACCGTTTTTGGTGTTCTTTTTCATTGCCTGTTTTCTAGGTATTAGAGTATGGGCATGAGTAGAAGTTGTTATGTATAATAGAAGATGTTATACAGGAATAGAAGGTGACGTTATGATTAAAACGAAAAAACTGTTAGAGGAAGCAACTAATTTTATTACAGATTGCTACAATGAACTAGAAAAATCTCATGAAATACAAGATAGATTATCACAAATTGAAGCTGAAATACAGAACACAGGAACGTATGAACATACTTTTGAGGAGCTTGTTCACGGGGCACGAATGGCGTGGAGAAATAGTAACCGCTGCATCGGTCGTCTCTTTTGGAATAAGCTGCATGTATTAGATGCACGCGATGTAAATGATGCAGAAGGTATATATGAGGCATTGCTTCATCATATTCAATATGCTACAAATGACGGAAAAATCCTACCTACAATTACTATTTTTAAACAATATCAAGGTGAGCATAATCAAATTCAGATTTATAATCACCAATTGATTCGCTACGCTGGATATGAAACAGAAAACGGAGTTATCGGTGACTCTCATTCACTGTCATTTTCAGCGTTTTGTAAGAGCCTTGGTTGGCAAGGGCAGGGGACACATTTTGATGTGTTGCCGCTTGTATTCTCGATTGATGGAAATGAACCAGTGTATATGCCAATTCCAAAAGAATATGTAAAAGAAGTGCCGTTAGAACATCCGGAGTATCCATTCTCCTCATTGGAAGCAAAGTGGTACGGGGTTCCGATGATCTCGGATATGCGTTTAGAAATTGGCGGTATTTCTTACACAGCCGCACCCTTTAACGGCTGGTATATGGGAACAGAAATAGGTGCTCGCAATTTAGCTGATCAAGATCGTTATAACCTTCTTCCCGCTGTTGCTGAGATGATGGGATTAGATACGTCAAGAAATAGTACACTCTGGAAAGATAAAGCATTAATAGAATTAAATGTAGCTGTTTTATATTCTTTCAAAAAACAAGGAGTAACTATTGTAGATCACCATACGGCGGCTCAGCAGTTTAGTCAATTTGAGAAACAAGAAGCAGCGTGCGGCCGTCTTGTAACAGGGAACTGGGTATGGTTAATTCCGCCTGTATCTCCTGCAGCAACGCATATTTATCATAAGCCTTATCCAAATCAAATACTTACACCTAATTTTTTTCATAAAAAAAGATAAGTGCTTGTTGTGTGGATAAAAGAATAACATGTATAGTTAAAAGGGACCGTTTATGGACGATACTAAATAAACGGCCCTATTTTTGTGCTTCTAACATAGAGTGGTTTCATACATAAGAAAAGTTGTGGCAAAACTTCTGACTTCGTATAGGGCCTTTCTTAATAGCTAGAAAGCATTGGAATGGAAAGGTAGGATATGTAATGAAAACAGAAGTTGTTTTAAAGGTTAAGACGAAATACGTAGACGAATTAAAAAGTGGCTATCCACTTATTTCGAAAGAAGCAATTATAAATTTACATGATGTAAATACAGAAGGTACAATCGTAAAACTTGTAGATGATAAAAATAAGTTTATCGGTACAGGATATTATGGTAAGCAAAACAAGGGATATGGCTGGATTTTAACAAGAAAAGAACAAGAACAAATTGACCAGGCCTTCTTTGAAAAAAAGATTAAATCCGCTTTAAGCAAACGTAAAAACTTCTATGAAGATTCAGATACAACGGCATTTCGCGTGTTCAACGGTGAAGGTGATGGAATCGGCGGCTTAATCATTGATTATTATGATGGGTATTATGTTATTAGCTGGTACAGCGAGGGAATTTATCAATTTAGTAAAGAGATTATCGAGTCCTTACAGAATGTGACTGAATTTAAAGCGATTTATCAGAAAAAGCGCTTTGATACGAAAGGTCAATATATTGAAGAAGACGATTTCGTAACAGGAGAACGCGGAGAGTTTCCGATTATCGTCAAAGAGAATGGTGTAAACTTTGCGGTGTATTTAAATGACGGAGCAATGGTCGGGGTATTTTTAGATCAACGTAATGTAAGAAAGCAAATTCGCGATAAGTATGCAGATGGTAAGACTGTCTTGAATATGTTCTCTTATACAGGTGCGTTTTCTGTCTTTGCAGCACTGGGCGGAGCGGCAAAAACGACAAGTGTTGACCTTGCGAACCGCAGCTTAAGTAAAACAATTGAACAATTTAGCGTGAACGGCGTTGATTACGAGGCGCAAGATATTATCGTAGAAGACGTATTTCACTATTTTAAATATGCGGTAAAGAAAGCATTGAAGTTTGATATGGTCATTCTAGATCCGCCGAGCTTTGCACGTTCAAAGAAGTATACATTTAGTGCTGCGAAAGATTATAAAAACTTATTAAAAGAAGCAATTGCGATTACAGAAAATAACGGTATTATTGTAGCTTCGACAAATTGCAGTACATTCGGTATGAAAAAGTTTAAAGGCTTCATTGATACAGCATTTAAAGAGATGAATGGCAAGTATAAAGTATTAGAAGAACATTCGTTGCCAGAGGACTTTCGGACTAATTCACAGTTTCCGGAAGGTGACTACTTAAAAGTTGTATTTATTAAGAAGATTAAAGGATAAATTTATAAAAAAAGGAGCTCATATTCAAAAATGAGCTCCTTTTCTTATGAAATAATATTTTTTACACGACCAACTTGTCCATCTTGAAGGCGGACTTTAATACCGTGTGGATGTGAAGGGGAATTTGTTAAAATATCCTTCACAATACCTCTAGTTAGTTTCCCCGTACGCTGATCTTGCTTTAATACAATATCAACCTCAAGCCCAGGTGAAATATTTGTTCGCTTCTGTCCGTTCATTTATACACCTGTGCGTCTGCGTTGATTGTTTGGCTTCTTCGTTTGTTGATTTTGCAATTTCTTTGTTGCTTGACTTTGATTTTTAGCATTTGATCCATTTGCATTTCCTTGCTGTTTCTTCGCAAGTTGCTCACGCATTAAATCCGCTAGGCTTACTTTTTTATTTTCTGACATATTAAATCTCCTTTTATATACAGTGAATTGTAAACATTCATAGTGAACTCCATCATATCATTGTTGAGGGAAGAAATGAAGCTGGATTATGGAGAAATAAGAAGCTTGGGATATGAGAGTGGAAAAGTTGTCGTAAAGGACTTCTTTTGGAAATGCGTTAAAACGAATCGATAGTTCATGTATCGATTTACTTAACAAAAAGCCCCTCCAGTGTATGAACTGAAGGGGCTTTTTACTCATATTTCCCAAATTGTGGATGATATAATAATCTGTTCTCTTATGGAGTGATAAAGCTAAGCGGAGCGTAAGGATAATTTGGGAGAAGATGTGAAATGGCAGGAGTAGGTAAAAATTGATGATGCAAGATTGTATTTCCATCTTGCGGAATACCCGCAGTATTGACTCCAAATGTGTTCGTGATGACACATTTGGCAGGTCCATATTGAGGAGTCACAAGTACTTCGTAGCAAGGACTTGGTTGCTGAACAGGATTTGGGAGAAATGCGTGAATCACGAGGAGATTGCGAGGAGGAATTGTAAATGTAAGCGGTGTGAGAATCGGTTGAACGTTGTCAGGCGGAACGATGTTGCTTTGCTGAGGTTGAATCGCTTGTGCGGTGTTTAAAGGTGGATTGACGAATTCCCCACAAAAAAATACAAACTTGGCAACCTCGGTTGGATTACACGTATTTTGCCGATCTAACACGGATACGGTGACGGTTTGGGGCATGTTGTAATGCTCATTTGAAAGCGTGACGATCACGATCTCGGTATTGGGGTTTCTACATATAGATCCTGTCGTAAATACAGCGGATTCTCCTGGACATTTTGGAGCCGGGCACCAATAAGAATTAAAGTGTTTGTCTGACAAGAATAATAAAACTCCTTTCTTTTAAAATATAATTCAATTATATGGAATTGTATCCCTTTTGCTTGTATACTTGTCTGACTAATAAACTTATTGAATATTTCGTTTTTTTGTAAATAAAAGCCGTTTGAATGTAATTGTATTTATATATGAGGAATTGAAATGAGGAACTATGCTACATGCTAGTCGGGATAAAGTGAAACTTTAATCAGTGGGGGGTTTCTTCATCCCCACTGATTATTAGTTGAACCAATCGGGCTTTTACGGGCAGTTTATCTCCCTCCTAACTTCTTTGCTTTCACCGAATTTTGAGGTGGGAGTATTACTGCCCGTTAATGCGGGATAAAAGAATGATAGGAACATGGTTATATTTATCGGGAAATGGGCAAGGAAACCCCACCTTCAAAACATGCAAGACATAGCCAAGTTTAAGGTGGGGCTGAATTGCTGTCGTGCTCATAAAAAATATTTTCTCATCAATGCGAACTTATGTTCTTTTTAGGTGTTTTGTAGTATCATAAAAGAAAGAAGGAGGTGAAATTGATGACGAAAGAAAAAGAATATGTAACCTACCAAATTTGGATTAAGAAAGGTCATAAGTTATACCCTTACTTCCTAGAAATGTGTCAAAATGCAAAAAATCTCTATAACACAACAAACTTTTACATTCGCCAAGTATATACGGCCTTACGTGCTGAGAAACCATCACAGCCACTTCAACAAGAAGTTCTTCATACATTACAAGCGTATATTGGAATTATGAATGAAAATCAACTTCGTACGTATCAAAAAAACTTGCAAAAGCAGAAAGAAAAGCCAGCAGAAGAACGGAAAGAAATCAAGTGTAATTTGTTTACTCTACCGACAAAAGAAAAATCATTCCTATCCTATAACTTCCTGGATTGTTTGTTTAAAACAATGAGGCAACAAGATTATATAAACCTGCCATCACAAGTGAATCAAGCAGTTATGAGAAAGCTTTTCAAAAACTGGGATTCATTTTTTGAGTCCATAAAAAAATACAAAAAACACCCTTCCACTTTTACTGGTAAACCTCGTATTCCAAACTACATCAAATTATCTATGAGAGAAGTTGTATTCACGAATCAAGTATGTAAACTCCAAGGTAAGTATATCCGTTTTCCAAAAACAAGTATCAAACTAAATATAGGTAAATTGTTCGGAGAGATCGAAAATCTAAAAGAAGTACGTGTTTCTCCTGCTTACGGGAAATTTAAGGTAGAAATTGTAACACAACAGTCTGAGCCGCCACCTAAGCACATTGACAACAACCGTTATATGAGTATTGATTTAGGGGTCAATAACATTGCAACCATCGCAACGAATACCGGGGCTACTCCTGTGTTAGTAAAGGGCAATGTGATTAAAAGTATCAATCAATACTACAACAAACAAAAGGCGCATTTACTGAGCATTCTTCGTCATGGAAAAGAACCCAAAGAAGGACCACATACATCCAAGCGTTTAGAGAGGCTTCATGAAAAACGGTTTCTAAAAATAAAGAATCTCTTTCACAAAATGAGTTACCATATTGTTCAGTTTGCGATTCAACACGAGATTTCAACGATTATGATTGGGAAAAATACATCATGGAAACAAAACAGTGATATGGGGAAACAACAGAATCAATCCTTCTGCCATATCCCGCATAATCTACTCATTGAAATGATCCACTACAAGGCGAAAAGGCAAGGCATAATGGTACAAGTTGTGGAAGAGTCGTATACAAGCAAAGCATCCTTTCTAGACAATAATGCGATTCCTACTTACGATGAGGAAGACATCCCTGTATTCAGTGGAAAACGTATCAAACGTGGCTTGTATCGTACGAAAGAGAACAAATTACTGAACGCTGATGTGAATGGTGCCTATAACATCTTAAAAAAAGTAGTTCCAAAGGCATTTGCCGATGGAATAGAGGGGTTGTGCCATCAGGCAGCTGTGTCAACTCCGCTTGTGTTAAGCATCTCTTGAAGATGATACACAAGAAACCCCCACTTCAAGATCCGAAGGAGATAAGTGGCGGGAGTTTTCATTTACCAAATTAAACCATCGTATTACAATATAAGTATAAATTTTCAAGAAAACGGGTGATGGTGTGCAACATAAAATTTTATTGGTAGAAGACGATATATCGATTCAAGAAATGGTCAATGGGTATTTAACAAAAGAGGGGTTTGTTGTAGCGGTAGCCTCGGACGGAGAGGAAGGAATAGCGAAGTTTTTAGAAGATCAGTTTGATTTAGTTATTCTTGATATTATGATGCCTAAAATAGATGGCTTAGAAGTGATGAATATGATTCGAAAAAAGAGTTCTGTACCAATTTTAATTATGTCAGCAAAAGACACGGATGTTGATAAAGCATTAGGGCTTGGACTTGGCGCAGATGATTATATTTGTAAGCCGTTTTCTATGATTGAATTGTCTGCACGGGTGAAGGCAGGTATTCGTCGTTCGACGAAATATTCCACTCCGCAACAAAAACAAGATGACATGATTGTGATCGGGAATTTGAAAATTGATACGGCTAACTTTACCGTTCAAAAAAACAACGAAGTTATTAAACTCACTTCTAAAGAATTTGAGCTTCTAAAGTTATTTGCGACAAATCGAAATCGCGTGTTTACAAAGGCGCAAATTTATAGCTTAATTTGGAATGAAGAATATTACGGTGATGAGAATGTCATTAATGTTCATATGAGAAGACTGCGGGAAAAAATTGAGGACGATCCCTCTCAGCCGCAATACATTAAGACATTATGGGGCATCGGTTATAAGCTGGAAGTGATATAGAATGGTTTTATTTTTAACGGCTATTATTTTTATATTAATTGGTGTTATTTATTTTCAATATCGCTCGGGAAAAAGTCGAAGTGCGAATTTACGTTATACATATGAAAAGTTGCAGGATATTGTGGAAAAGCAAACGAGTGAAAATTTATTAGTTGTTACAGACGACAAAGAATTGAAATCATTATTAGTGGCAATTAATTATTTGCTAGATGAAAAGAAAAAAACAATTGCCGAGCATTCGAAGTTGGAAATTTCAATGAGAAAGATGCTTTCTAACATTTCACATGATTTAAAGACACCGCTTACTGTGATTCTCGGTTATGTTGAAATTTTACATGTAGATGAAACGATAAGTGAAGAAGAGCGAAAGATATTACTAGAAAAAGTTCATACGAAAACGTTAGAAGTGTTAGATCTTATTCATAAGTTTTTCGATCTAGCAAAGCTAGAATCTGGTGATAAAGATATTGCAATGACGCGAATTCATATGAATGAAATTTGTCAGGAACATATGTTATCGTTTTATGATTTATTAACAACGCAAGGATTTGATGTTCATATTGATATACCAGAAACACCAATATATGCGCATGGAAATCCAGAAGTCATCGGAAGAATCATGAATAACTTAATCTCAAATGCAATTGCCTACGGGGGAGACGGAAAAACATTAGGGATTACACTACGAAGTGATGATAAGTTTGTGTACGTGGATATATGGGACAAAGGAAAAGGAATCTCTGAATCTCACATTGATAAAGTGTTTGAGCGTATGTACACATTAGAAGATTCACGAAATCGTTTGTATCAAGGCAGTGGACTTGGGCTTACGATTACGAAGCGTCTTGTAGAAGCATTAGGGGGAGAAATTCATCTATCTAGTACACCATATGAGAAAACAGTGTTTACAGTCATGTTGAGGAAAATTAATTTTTAGCTTGTAGAAAGGGGAATTCTACAAGCTTTTTTTGAGCTTAAGAAATTTGTAAGAATGTAGTAAGAAAAAAGAGAACTTCGTTGCTTACAATGCAAATATAGAGCAAGTGCGAAAGGGGAATGAAAGATGACGTATGTATTGAAAACGAATCAATTAACGAAAGTGTTTCACGGTAAAGAAGTTATTTCAAACGTAAATATGCATGTGAAACAAGGTGAAATATATGGTTTTCTAGGGCCAAACGGTGCTGGTAAAACGACGATTATGAAAATGATTACGAATTTGATTAAACCGACGAGCGGTGAGATTGAGATCTTCGGTGAGAAATTAACGGATACTTCATATGAAGTGTTAAAGCGAATGGGGACAATTATTGAATATCCAATCTTTTATGAAAAACTAACAGCTAGAGAAAACTTGTATTTGCATTGTGAATATATGGGCTATTATGACAAGAAAGCAATTGACCGAGCGTTAGACCTTGTAAACTTACACAATGTGGACGACAAGAAGGTAAAAGACTTTTCACTTGGGATGAAACAGCGGTTAGGAATTGCAAGAGCGATTACGACAAAACCAGAGCTGTTAATTTTAGATGAACCAATTAACGGTTTAGATCCAATCGGCATTAAAGAATTACGAGAATTATTTAAAATGCTTTGTAAAGAATATGGAATTACGTTGTTAGTGTCTAGTCACATTTTAGCGGAAATGGAGCAAATGGCAGATACAATTGGTGTCATTCAAAGTGGGAAGCTAATAAAAGAAGTTTCGATGAAAAGTATTAACGGTAAACAAACAGAGTATATTGAGATTACGGTTCAGGATGTAAAACAAGCAGCCTATGTTTTAGAGAATAAACTACGCCTTACAAACTTTAAAGTAATGAATGAAAATACGATTCGAATTTATGAAGCAAGAATAGCACAGCAAGAGATTTCAAAAACGCTCATTATGAATGATATCGTAATTGAAGGAATTAATAAGAAGCATAGCTCACTGGAAGATTATTTCTTAAACCTTATGAACGGAGGCGGCATCCATGCTTAATTTGATGAGATTAGAACTGATAAAATTTAAAGTTGGTTCTTCGATCAGAGGGGCATTCATTGCGGCGTTTATAATTTTTGGTTTTCTTCTACTAATTGGATATGCTTCAAAATCAGAAGGAGACATTGCTTTTTCAAATTACAATGAATTATTTTCTGTCATAGATACTTTGGTACGTGCAACGTTTATTATTTTTGGAGCGAGTTTACTAGCAAAAATAATTGTTCAAGAATTTACAGATAAGACGATAACATTGCTATTCATGTATCCAGTCAATCGACAAAAACTTATTATCGCCAAATTACTCATTGTGATTGTATTTACTTTTTTCTCAATGATTATTTCGGAAATGATTGTGTTTAGTTTGTTTTATGTTGCTAATGCTTATAATCCAGTGCTTTCGGAAGCATTAACATTACCGATTGTTACACATAATGCAGCGAAATTAGTAATGAATGCAATCGCAGCAACGGGCATGAGCTTAATCCCGCTTTTCTTTGGAATGAGAAAGTATTCCGTTCGTACGACTATTATATCTTCTATTATAATCGTGTCTCTCGTATGCTCGAATAATGGTGGAACTTCATTAAGTGATATTATTATCATTCCAATTATATTAGCTTGTATTGGAGTAGTGATTGCTTATATGACAGTGCGAAAAGTTGAGCAGGCGGACTTATTTAAATAAGCAAAGTAGATGAACTAGGAGGAGAGACCATTATGCTACACCTCATGAAGCTAGAAATGAAAAAGTTTAAATTTGGTTGGTATGTAAAAGGAGCATTAATTGCCAACATCATTATTACGGCCTTATTCATTTCCATGAACTATATCCAGGAAATAGAAAATGATGTAATTATGACGAATTCTGAGGAGGCTTTTTTATTGATAGGAGCAATGGTACGGGCAACATTTATTGTCTTTGCAGCAGTATTACTTGCGCAATTAGTTATTGAAGAATATAAAAATAAGACAATAATGCTCATGTTCTCTTATCCGATCAAGCGGAAGAAAATCATTGCTAGTAAATTAGCTATTATTGCTATACTGACATTTATAACAATTTGGTTATCTAATATAGTTATTACAGGTGCTGTCTTTCTTTTACAAGGATACTTCTCGTTTATATCATACTCTATAACATTTACTGAATGGATGCAGCAAGCTATCAATATGATTCCATTTGCAATCGCTGCGGCAGGTACAAGTTTAATTCCACTATATTTCGGGATGCGTAAGTATTCTGTTCCTGTCACAATTGTATCATCATTTCTTGTCGTTTCATTCGCTTGTTCTTATAATCCAGCGTTCTCAGTGGTCACCACTATTCCCATTCAGTTCGTCCTTGCAGCTGTTGGAATTATAATCGCCTTCTTAGCAATTCGAGACATTGAGAAAGAAGATGCAATTTAGTTTTTATCATTGAAATTGGATTTGTAGGACTTTAATTTTAGTAGGAATCTTTAGTTTGTAGAAAGAGCAATTCCACAAGCTTTTGTAGCTTAAGAAATTTGTAAGGGATAGGTAAGGGAAAAGAGAATTTCATTTCTTATTATATAAATATAGAACGGGAGCAAAAGGGGGATGAAATACGAAGTGTTGTTTTGATAGGAATGGCACTAGTATTCAGCATAATAAAAGTTAATTAGGGAGGAATCATTATGGATTTACTGGTACTTAATCTAGTAGGTGGGCTTATAGCACTTTTAATAGGAGTGATCTTATATTACAGAAATCCAGAGCAGAAGTTTTTTTTACTTTTAATGGTGATAGGGATAGTAGGCGTAAGTATAAATGGGATTAGAATGTTTTTTGAATAGGTGACGAATTGCAAAAGTTTATCCCGCTATTCGAGGACAGTAATACCCCCATCTCAAGATTTAGAGAAAAGCAAAGAAGATAGGTGGGGGATAACTGCTGGCATGTGCCTGATTGAGCGGGCTTTCCATCAGTGGGGGATGAAGAAACCTCTGCTGATGAAAGTTTCACTTTATCATTGAAATTGAATCTGTATGACTCTAATCCTACTAGAAAAAATTAATTCCTTATTTTCATAAACGCTAACAAGTCTTCAAAAGCTGCTTGTTGATCCCGCCATAATTCAGGCAATTCGTCTAAGGAGAAAAATTTTAGCTGTAAGCTTTCTTCGTTATGAGTATGTAAATTCCCGTGGAAATCTTTACAAATATAAGCCAACTTTACTAAGGCAAGTTGATCTCCGTTGGACAGCGTTTTTTCGTATTCTTTGCCAGAATATACATTAAAGAATTCAAGTTTTCCTAATTTCAAACCGGTTTCTTCAAACACTTCTCTTCTTACTGTATCTTCAACTGTTTCGCCAATTTCCATAAACCCGCCAGGATGTCCCCATTGTCCATTATCAGATCGTAATTGCAAAAGTACTTCATTTTTTTCATTAAGTACAAAACAACCTGCGGCCACCATGATTACTTTTTCATGCCCAACCATATTTCGTAAATAACTTATATAATCCATACGTTTCAGCTCCAATATTCATTTACATCCATTATAAATAATTCCAGAGAAATTTGTTTTGTTCTTATAGAATAAAAATGAGGTTCCTCAAAAAAGAGGAACCTCATTTGCATTTAGAAAGCAAATGTTACATCTTTGGCGCTTCCATCCCAGCTAGAGCCCACTCTTCTTTTGCAGGTCCGTAAATACCAGGAACCTTTAATCCAGCTTGACGCATAAGTACCGTCATTTGCCCGCGATGATGGTTTTGATGGTTGATAACAGTCATTAAAAAGATTGAATTTGGCATTGGTTTTCCAAAAAAATCATTTATCGTTGTTAAATCTTTATCTGTCCATTGTGTTTGTAATGCTGCAGTAAATGCTTCATTCATTTGACGATAGCTGTCTGCGATATACTTAGCTGACGTTGGTACAGGATAATCCTTTGTTTCTCCTTCAAACTTTAATCCTGTACGGGATGTAATGACAGGAACAGCAGTGACAATATGCCACGCAATGCGTCCTAAAGTCCAGTTTTCCGGCGTGATTGCTTGTTTTAACGATTCATCAGTAAGAGCATCTAATACCTTTTGTGTTGACTCCGCTTCGTATTTCCATGATGTTAAAAAGCCTTCAATTGTTTGGAACATAGAAAAAACCTCCTATGATTGGATTCAAATGGTAAATTCGTGAAAGTTTTATGGTTTCCTTCTAGTATGAAGAAAAATAAAGGATGATTACTATGTCAATCCTTTCTCGCAACATTATAACAGAACAAAAGAATAACTCAGAACATTTTGCTTCGCTTAGCTGTAAGATTTTATACATGTAGAGTTTAATATTTTTGAAGGAAATGATAGGAATGTCTTGAAATTGTATGAAGGGGAGATGTGTGGTTCATAACACACATCTTTTTCTTATGTAAAGAGAAAGAATGGAGAGATAAGATGGGGTAGAAAAAGAAAAAATCGCCGTAAATCATAAGCAACATGAGTTTCTAAAAGGAATGAAGCACATTTTACCGATTGCATCTGCAAGTATTGTAGATGGACTCATTTTTGGTATTCTCGCGAAACAAACAGCATTAGGTGTGATTGAAGTATTGCTTCTAAATATGACTTCATCACAATTTGCAGCGATGGGATTTATTAGTCAAGGAATCATCGGATGGCCAATGATTTTGTCTACGACGCTATTAAATGTTAGACAAATGCTCTATGGATTGTCGTTAGGTCCGGCATTTCGCAATATTCCTACCGGCAAGTTAATGATGATGGCGTGGATGTTAAATGATGAAATGTATGCTTTAAAGTCTGCCTATGTAGCAAAAGAAAATAAGGCCAGTTTACCTTATTATTTTGGAGCAGGAGTGTTAGATTATGTCATTTGGAATGTCAGTACACTTACGGGATTGTTTTTTGGCACATTTATTTCTAATCCAGAAGAATACGGTCTTGATTTTGCGTTTATTGCAACGTTTCTAGGGTTTCTAGCAACGAGTATCGTTTCTCGTTTTTATGCAGTTGTTGCACTTGTTTCGGGAGCAATTGCATGTTTAGGCTATTATATAGAAGGAACGGCATTGGCGGTTGTTTTTGGTACCATTAGCGCTGTAATTGTAGGGGTGATGCGTCGTGAATAATATGCTATTTGTATCGATTTGTATTATGGTTTTACTTACGTATTTAACTCGTTTTCCTATGTTATTGTTAAGTTCCCGCATTTCTTTTCCAAAGTGGGCAGAAAGAGGATTGAAAGTCGTTCCGATTGGTATCTTTGCCTCGTTAACAATTCCGCTTGTTCTGTTTCATATGAAAGGAGGGAGCTGGAGTTCTGAGTATATCGTTGCGGGAATTGTGGCATTTTGTATAGGAGTATGGAAAAGGCAAGTTGTGTTTTCATTATTAACGGGAGTGATTACACTTGTTTGTTGGAGAGTGCTTGTAGGATGGTAATAGTTATAAAATAGTCTGAATATTATGATTGTAACGAAATAATCCCTATACTATAATGAAAATAGTCAACATGAATACACATTCAGTTTCACTTGTGTTAGAGCAAGATGGGCTAGTAGTACGAGAGAATCATATTTTTGTAACTTAAAGAAGGGGGAGTTTTAAAATGGAAAGGCCCTGGCTAAAAAGTTATCCAAAGGAAATTCCGCATACAATTTCCTACGATATGCAGCCTCTTCATGTGTATTTACAGCAAACAGCTTCACAATATCCAGATAAGAAAGCGCTTCATTTTCTTGGGAAAGATATTACATTCTCAGAACTAAATCGTAAAGTTAGGCAATTCGCCAACTATCTTCGCAAACTGGGGATAGAAAAGGGGGATCGAGTTGCCATTATGCTGCCAAACTGCCCGCAAGGTGTTATCGGTTATTATGGAACACTATTAGCTGGCGGTATTGTTGTACAAACGAATCCGCTTTATACAGAAAGAGAGCTTGAATATCAGCTTCATGATTCAGGAGCGAAAGTCATTCTTTGCCTCGATTTAGTGTTTCCGAAAGTCAGCAATGTGCAGTCCTCAACTAATATTGAGCATGTCATCGTAACACGCATCGCAGATTTTTTACCATTTCCGAAAAATTTATTATATCCATTTGTGCAAAAGAAACAAACGAACCTTGTGGTGAATGTAAGAGAAAGTGAGAATATCCACGTTTGGAGGTCCATTGAACGTGCAGGGGATGAAGCGGTAGACGTTTCGTGTGATCCCGAGGAAGATATAGCACTTCTGCAATATACAGGCGGGACGACAGGATTTCCAAAGGGTGTAATGCTTACCCATAAAAATCTTGTATCCAATACAATTATGGGCATGCATTGGCTGTATAATTGCAGAAAAGGAGAAGAAGTTATTCTTGGTGTACTTCCATTTTTTCATGTATATGGTATGACGGCAGTAATGAATTTATCAATTATGCAAGCGTATAAGATGGTGCTCGTTCCGAAATTTGATATTAAAATGATGCTAGAGGCGATTAAAAAACATCGTGTGACGTTATTTCCTGGAGCCCCGACCATGTATATTGCTCTATTAAACTATCCTGAGCTTCATAAATATGATATTTCTTCCATTAGCGCATGTATTAGTGGTTCCGCCCCGCTTCCGGTTGAAGTGCAAGAACAATTTGAAAGTGTAACGGGGGGAAAGCTTGTAGAAGGATATGGCTTAACGGAATCATCCCCGGTTACACATGGTAACTTTTTATGGGCAAGACGGGTGCCGGGAAGTATAGGGGTGCCGTGGCCTGATACGGATGCGCGCATTATTTCGTTAGAGACAGGTGAAGCATTGCCAATAGGAGAGGTTGGAGAAATTGTTGTGAAGGGTCCGCAAGTGATGAAGGGGTATTGGAATAAACCAGAGGAAACAGCAGCAGTTTTGCAAGATGACTGGCTTTATACGGGTGATGTTGGATATATGGACGAAAACGGCTTTTTTTATGTGAAAGATCGTAAGAAAGATATGATTGTTGCCAGTGGATTTAACGTATATCCACGCGAAGTAGAAGAAGTATTGTATGAGCACGAAAAAGTGCAAGAGGTTGTCGTTCTTGGTGTGCCTGATCCGTACCGCGGTGAAACAGTGAAGGCTTTCGTTGTTATTAAAGATGGTGCAACATGTTCAGAAGAAGAATTAAATGAGTTTGCTCGTAAATATTTAGCAGCGTATAAAGTTCCTAAAATATATGAGTTTCGGAAAGATTTGCCGAAAACAACTGTTGGGAAAATTTTACGTCGTGTGCTTGTTGAAGAAGAGCTGCGAAAACAAGAAGATGAGCAGACGGGCTAAACGCCCTTTCTTTTTTGGATGAGTAGTATTGACAATATTTTAAATAGTCAGTATTATTGAAATGTGAATGAATCATCATTCAGTCATCTTCTTGAAGGGGATAGTACTGTGAAAAAGAATCGACCAAAATATAACCAAATTATTGATGCAGCGGTGATTGTCATCGCAGAAAATGGATATCATCAAGCGCAAGTTTCCAAAATTGCAAAGCAAGCTGGTGTTGCTGATGGAACTATTTATTTATATTTCAAAAATAAAGAAGATATATTGATATCTCTATTTCAGGAGAAGATGGGAGAATTTATTGAAACAATTCGGCAAAAAACAGCAGGAATTGAAAGCGCTGTAGAGAAGTTATTTATGTTGGTAGAAACGCACTTCTCTTTACTGTCGAAAAATGATCCTCTTGCTATCGTTACGCAACTAGAACTTCGCCAATCCAACCAAGAATTACGCCTCAAAATTAATGAAGTGCTGAAAGGGTATTTGCAAGTCATGGATGAAATTTTAGAAACCGGCATACAACAGGGAGAATTTCGCACGGATCTAAATGTACGCGTGGCAAGACAAATGATTTTCGGAACAGTAGATGAAGTTGTAACCAACTGGGTAATGAGCGATCATAAATATGATTTGGTCGCAATTTCAAAAACGGTGCATGAGCTATTAGTAGCAGCTTGTGGTTACCGCAATTAATGGGGAGGGAGTACATTTGAATTTCCTATCTTTAACGGTGGAAGATTACGTAGCAATTGTAAAGATCAATCATCCGCCGGCAAATGCGATGTCTTCACAAGTCATTAGTGAAGTTGGTGAACTTCTTGATGTAGTGGAAACGGACGAAAATGTGCGCGTTGTACTTGTTCATGGAGAAGGTCGCTTTTTTTCAGCGGGAGCGGATATTAAAGAATTCACTTCTGTTGAAGAAGCAAAAGAGGCGACGAAATTATCACAACATGGGCAAGTCATTTTTGAACGTGTTGAAAAGTTTTCAAAGCCAATTATTGCGGCTATTCACGGTGCAGCGCTTGGCGGCGGGTTAGAATTTGCAATGTCTTGCCATATGCGTTTTGTAAGTGAAACTGCAAAAATCGGTTTGCCGGAGCTAACGCTAGGATTAATCCCGGGTTTTGCGGGGACGCAGCGCTTACCGCGTTATGTGGGGAAAGCAAAAGCTTGTGAAATGATGCTAACAAGCGATCCGATTTCAGGTGTGGAAGCAGTTGAATATGGACTTGCAAACCGAGCATTCCCTGAAGAAGCATTGCTGGAAGAGACGCTAAAACTAGCGAAAAAGATTGCAGGAAAAAGCTCAGCATCTACTCGCGCTGTGTTAGAGTTATTACAAACAACAAAATCTTCTTCTTATTATGAAGGAGTGCAACGCGAGGCACAGTTATTTGGTGAAGTGTTTACAAGTGGGGATGGGAGAGAAGGCGTTGCTGCTTTCTTAGAAAAACGTAAACCTTCTTTTAGTGGTAGGTAGTTCTATATTTTTTTAACATAAATTAGCAGAATATTATAATTAACCAAATTTTTATAAAAAAACAAGGGGGTAAATAGAATGAACATCTACGTACTCATGAAACGAACATTTGATACTGAAGAAAAAATCGCAATTAAGAACGGTGCAATTTACGATGGCGAAGCGGAATTCATCATCAACCCTTACGATGAATATGCGATTGAAGAAGCAATTCAAGTAAGAGATGCACAAGGCGGTGAAATTACAGTCGTTACAGTTGGCGGTGAAGATAGTGAAAAAGAACTTCGCACGGCACTAGCGATGGGCTGTGATAAAGCAGTATTGATTAATATTGAAGATGATGTTGAAAATGGCGATCAATATACAACAGCAAAAGTACTTACTGAATACTTAAAAGAGAAGGATGTCGATTTAATTTTAGCTGGTAACGTAGCGATTGACGGCGCATCTGGACAAGTTGGACCACGTGTCGCTGAAGCGCTTAATATCCCATATGTAACAACAATTACAAAGCTTGAAATTGACGGTACAAACGTAAAAATCGAGCGTGATGTAGAAGGGGATACAGAAGTAATTGAAACGACATTGCCACTTTTAGTAACAGCGCAGCAAGGGTTAAATGAACCGCGTTATCCATCGCTTCCAGGTATTATGAAAGCGAAGAAAAAGCCGCTGGAAACATTGGAATTAGATGATTTAGATTTAGAGGAAGATGATGTAGAAGCGAAAACAAAAACAATTGAAATCTATTTACCTCCTAAGAAAGATGCTGGAAAAGTGTTACAAGGCGAACTGCAAGATCAAGTAAAAGAACTTGTATCGTTGTTGCATACAGAAGCGAAAGTAGTTTAAAAAATACTAGGATATCCAGGAGGGAAAACATATGGCTCGTAAAGTATTAATAATGGGAGAAGTTCGTGACGGATCTTTACGTAACGTTTCATTTGAAGCAGTAGCAGCAGCAAAAACAATTGCAGAAGGCGGTGAAGTTGTCGGTCTTTTACTAGGTGAAAGCGTCGCTTCATTTGCGAAAGAACTGATTCATTACGGTGCAGATCGCGTTGTGACAGTTGAAAGCGATAAGTTAAGCTCATATACATCTGATGGATATGCACAAGCATTTCTAGCGGTGTATGAAGAAGAAAAGCCAGAAGGAATTGTCTTTGGACATACGGCGCTTGGGAAAGATTTATCACCAAAACTTGCAGCGAAATTACATGCAGGTCTTGTCTCTGACGTGACAGCGTTAGAAGTGGCTGGTGGAAATGTTGTGTTCACACGCCCAATTTACTCTGGTAAAGCATTTGAGAAAAAGATTGTAACAGATGGTGTATTATTTGCGACAATTCGTCCAAATAACATTGCGCCGCTTGAGAAAGATGAAGCACGTGAAGGCGATGTTTCTTCTATGACAGTCGATGTAAAAGATTTGCGTACAGTTATCAAAGAAGTTGTTCGCAAAACAGCAGAAGGTGTAGATCTTTCTGAAGCAAAAGTCATTATCGCAGGCGGACGCGGTGTGAAGAGTGAAGAAGGTTTTAAGCCGTTAAAAGAATTGGCAGATGTGCTTGGCGGAGCAGTTGGCGCTTCTCGCGGAGCATGTGATGCAGAATACTGCGATTATTCACTGCAAATTGGACAAACAGGTAAGGTTGTAACACCAGATTTATATATTGCATGTGGTATTTCTGGTGCGATTCAACATTTAGCTGGTATGTCTAACTCAAAGATCATTGTAGCAATTAATAAAGATCCTGAAGCGAACATTTTTAAAGTAGCTGACTATGGCATCGTTGGCGACTTATTTGAAGTGTTACCGCTTTTAACAGAAGAATTCAAGAAGTTAAAAGTACATTCTTAAACACGATGTTACGCATAATGGGTTCCCATTAAGTAATTACCCCTATATAAATAAAGGAAGGCGAGAGGTCCCCTGCTTCTCGCTTTTTCGTACGAAAAGTAATACTTTCTTATAGTATAAAGGCATGATTATTTGATACAATACTTAACGATACATATTATTCGCCACGTATATAAGATAATGATATACTTTGGTTAGAAAGTTCATAAAGGAGGAAATAAAATGGCAATTGTAAACGCAACTGACCAAACTTTCGCAGCTGAAACAAGCGAAGGTGTTGTATTAGTAGATTTCTGGGCACCTTGGTGTGGCCCTTGTAAAATGATCGCTCCTGTATTAGAAGAAATCGATGCAGAATTAGGCGATAAAGTAAAGGTAGTAAAAGTAGATGTTGATGAAAACCAAGAAACAGCTCGTAAATTCGAAGTAATGAGCATTCCATCTCTTTTCGTAGTAAAAGATGGTCAAGTGGTTGATCAAGCATTAGGTTATAAGCCGAAAGAAGCATTAGTTGAATTAGTATCTAAACACTTCTAATTGATAAAAGGTCCAGCATACGATGCTGGACCTTTTTATTTTGGTTATAATTTCCTTGTATTAATGTGACACCGGATACAAAAATGATGTTGACACTTATCGCTCCTACTTTTATAATCAAATTATCAATAATGAAAATCAATATCAGTTGGTTGTAGGGGGACGCAGTTCATGACAGTAAAGTTAAAAGTATTATCTGCAGCAGCAGTAGCATCTTTACTTTTTGCAGGTTGTGCGAAAGAGGAACCGAAAAAGTCTGAAGCACAAGAGAAAAAGACAGAACAAACTGCTAAAAAAGAAGAAACAAAACAACAAGAAGTAGATTATGTACAAGCTTACAAAGATGGAGTAGCTGAGCTTGAAAAAGCGAAAGACGGTAAAGAGGTTGACTTTGAGAAAGTAACAAAGTTATACAAAGAAAAATTACAACCTCTTGTTCAACAACGCGATGGTGAATTTAGCGAGCAAATTGATCCAACTATTACAGCTGCATTAGAAGCAGGTAAAAATAAAGAAATGGAACCAATGGTTGTAAAGCAACTATTTGATAAATTAATGCAAAAAGAATTCTTCCAATCTATGCGCCATGATTTTAAAGAAGTAGATGAAAAATGGGGCAACAAAGATGAAGTGAAAGAAGAAATGGAAGAAGCACTTGCGTTTTATAAAGGTTTAGAAGGTACAGTTGGAAAGCGTGATGCTGCATACGGTACACAAATGGCCTCTACAATTAAAGGCGGCTTTGATGAAATGAATGCAGCAATTGATAAAGGCGACAAATCTGCATTTGCTCTTGGCAAGCAAGTTGTAGATAAAACGTTAATGAAAACATTCTACTTTGCAACAGGAGCTACGCCAAACGGTTATGCTACAAAAATGGTAGAAGAAGCAAAGAAAGATGAGAAAAATGCAAAAGTTGAGCAAGCTGAAGGCTGGGCATTTTACCAAGCTATCTATCCATATCTGAAAAAAGCAGCTCCTGAAGAAGCAGACTTTATTTTGAAGCAATTTGATTTAAAAACAGATGTGAAAACAGTTGATCCAAAAGCTGTAAATCAAGCGTTTGTACGTGGATTTTCAAAAGTTGCATTAGGTGAGTATAAAGAAAGCCAAGAAAACTTCGGGAAAGATAAAGGTCCTGTTACAGCATTAGAAGGTGCTCTATTCATTAACATGATTGAAAATGATTTAAAAACAGTACTTGGCGAGCAGCAAACAGCAGATTTAACAAAAACAGCACAATCTTATTTAGACGCAGTAAAAGCGAAGAACAAAGAAGAGGCAGACAAGTTATTACCACAAATTGAATCTACATTAAATAAAGTGGTTGAAACAGCGAAATAAAATTGAAACGTCTATATTCTTTGGAAGAAACCTTGTCTTGACAAGGTTTCTTCTTTTGCATAGGGTTGTAGAAGGTGGTGAAAGAAATGAAAGTATTAATTACTGGCGGAGCGGGTTTTATCGGAAGTCATCTTGCGTTGAAATTATTAGAGCAAGGTAAACAAGTTGTGCTTCTTGATAATTTTCATTCTTACTATGCAAAGTCTAGAAAGCTTTTTCAATTAGAGCAAGTACAGGAAGCTGGAAAGATTTCATTTTATGAATGTGATATTTTGCAAAAAGATGATGTGAAAGCTGTTATGCAGCAAGAAAAAGTCGATGCGGTTATTCATTTAGCGGGCTTTCCAGGTGTAAGACCATCGCTTGAAATACCAGGTGCTTACGTTGATATTAATATAAAAGGGACAAGTAACGTATTAACATGTGCCGGAGAAGAAAATGTGAAACATGTTATTTTTGCATCGTCCTCTTCTGTATACGGAGAGCAGGCAGGGATGCCTCTGCAAGAAAACATGGCAAACGGCCGCGTTCTTTCACCGTATGCTGCATCAAAATACGGAGCAGAATCTCTGTGTCATGCGTATCAATATATGTACGGATTCCAAATGAATATTTTACGGTTCTTTACTGTATACGGACCGTGGGGACGTCCCGATATGGCAATTGCAAGCTTCATTCGAAAGCTATTAAAAGAGGAGGAAATTGTCGTGTACGGAACAGGAACGGGGCGTGATTATACGTACATCGATGATATTACAGAAGGAATCTCTCTTACATTGCAATCCAATCACAGTGATGTATATAATCTTGGGTCCAATGCTCCCGTTTTAATGACAGAATTATTGGCACAGTTAGAAAAACATTTCCCGCTTATGCGTGTAAGGAAAGAAGCACACCGGAAAGGTGATGTAACATCAACTTGGGCGGATATTTCAAAAGCGAAAGAGCAGCTTGGGTACATGCCGCATATATCTTTTGCAGAAGGGTTGGAGCGAACCATTGCTTGGGCGAAACAATATCCGAATATTGTTTAATGTTTTCGGTGTTTTCTTGCTATGCATCTTTTTTCTTTTATCATGGCGGTCGTTTGAAGCATCTTCATTATTGAAACATCTTCAAACCTTATGGGAACAACCATACATGGTTATGTTTCTCATTATGATGTACGGTATTGCTTTTTTGTTACGTGCATACGCATGGAAACTATACCTTCATCATCGTATTACAATAAAAGAGGCGTTATATGGACTGTTGTATAGTTTGTTCATTAACCATGTTTCACCGCTAAAAGTTGGAGATGCTGTTCGCATTGCTGTGATTACAAAAGAGAAGAAAGTAACATTAGGAGAAGCAACGCAATCTGTCATCGTTCTTCGTATATTAGACTTACTTATTCTCGGTATGTTTGGAGCAGTGGGTATGTTTCTATTATGGAGAAATATTTTACTTAATGTTCCGGTCATTTTTACTTGTATATGTATAGGAAGCGTGATGGGATTGCTTATCTACAAGAAAGCACCGCAATTTGTAGATAAGCAGTGGAAGCAATTGAAAGGGGCGCTATTTACAGCAAAAGGCGGAATCATTCTGCTCCTGATTGCGCTGAGTTGGATTTGTGAAGCATTTGTCATTTATGAAATTGCTACGCCGCTCTCATTTGTACAAGCAGTTTGGGTAAATAGTGTGACCATTGCTGGACAAGTGTTTCAACTAACACCAGGCGGGATCGGTACGTATGAGACCGTTATGACATTTGCATTGCAAGCAGTAGGAGCTGTGCAATCTGATGCCTATCAATGGTCATTAATGAGTCATGGTTTTAAATTTATATTTTCTTATGGTGTGGGCGTGATACTATTATTGGTGTATCCTATGGAATTACGCTCATTTTTCAGTCAGAAGGGAGAAGGCATCCGTTGGAAGAAGTAAAGAAAGCGTCGAAATTTGAAAAAGTAGCGGCGCGCTGTTGGAATCTACTAAATGAAGGGAAACCATTTACACCGATTTTTGTATTCGGTACATTTTTGTTGTTTTCTATTTCACAATTTGGGAATCCAAATTTTGTGTCTGCTTTTTTTAGTAGCTTTTTATTCATTGTTCCGCTACTCGTTTTATATTATTTGTTTGATTTTCCATTGTTTTTGCGAAATTATTTATGGCTGCCGTTCGTTGCCTATTTAATCGTATTTAAAACGGTGCATGTACCGTTATTATTATTTGCATTAGGATTATATTTTTTCTTTACGATCCTATTTTGGGGAACGTTATATTATCATTTGCGTATTGGAACGTCTTGGTTAAACTTTACACGTTTTTGGAAACTCGTGCTAAAGAACAGTGATTCTACAAGCGGAAATGCACAGGAGCAAATGCCGAAATTTTTACTGTTGTTATCACTTTGGTATTATTACTACCATTTCTTCCAAGAAGGTGGTACGCTCGGTGCAGTAGATTGGAAAACACTGCTTATGTTTTATGGTGCTCTTGCACTATACACAATCATCTTACATCGTAATTTATTTGACTGGCAGCCAAAAGCAATTTCAACTTATACGAATAATATGCCAGAAAATAAAGAGGCACTGAATGAAAAAGTAGTTGTAATTGTTATTGATGGTATGCGTAAAGATCGCTTTGAAACAGCACATACACCGTATTTGGATTCTCTTCGAAAAAAAGGGACGGAGTTTTTAAATATGGAAACGGTATATCCAGCTCGAACCGTTGTATGTTTCTCTTCTATGTTTACAGGAACATATTCATTTGAGCACGGCATTAAATCGAACATGGTTTGGAAGCACGGCGTGAATGTAGAAAGTATTTTTGATTCGCTTCGAAAAGTAGACAAAACAGGAAAGATGCTAGCCGTTGCGCATTTAGTTGACGCGTTTGGTGAAGATGTAGAAACATTTACAGCTGTTATGAAAAATGATGTTGTGGATGGGAAGATTATGGAGAAAGCGAAACAAATAATGGATGAACAAGACCCAGATCTCTTTATTGTACAGCTCATTTCAACAGATCAAACGGGACATAGTCGTGGTGTGTTATATGATGAGTATTTACAAAAAATTCATGAGGCAGACCAGCATGTAAAACATTTTATCGAGCATTTAGAGAAAACAGGAAAAACAGCGAATACGACGTTTATCATTTGTGCTGATCATGGACAGGCAGATGGGATTGGCGGTCATGGCCATTTAGATGAAGGAGAACGATTCGTACCATTCTTTATGTACGGCCCTCATATTAAACAAGGTGTTAAGGTAGAAGAAAAGAAAAGCCTTGTCTCTATGGCACCGACACTTGCTTATTTACTAGGTGCACCGTATCCATCTCATAGCCGTGGTCCTGTGTTAGTGGAAGCGTTAAAGGAGCAGGAAAAGAAATGAAAGTAATTGTGTTTATACCAGCCCTAAATGAAGAAGACTCCATTGCACATGTTATTCGAAAAGTGCCGCGTCATTTTCATCCGAGTGTAACGGTAGAGGTTCTTGTGATTGATGACGGTTCAACAGACAGAACGGTGGAAGTTGCAAAAGAGGCTGGGGCGGATCATATCGTTTCATTTTCAAAAAATAGTGGTCTTGGTGCAGCCGTTCGAGCAGGACTAAAGGAGAGTTATCACCTTGGGGCAGATATTAGTGTAATGATTGATGCAGATGATGAATATCCAGCAGATGAAATTCCAAATGTAGTACAGCCAATTTTGGAAGGGAAGGCTGATTATACAATGGGGTCTCGTTTTCGCGGAACCATTAGCGGCATGAAGCTGTACAGACGCCTTGGGAACTATTGTTTTACAATGCTGCAATGTATATTGCTACGTAAATGGATTCGTGACGGACAATCAGGAATGCGTGCTTTTTCGAGACAAGCGATGGAACACGGAGAAATTATTCATGATTACAATTATGCACAAGTAATTACATTAAATTTAGTACGAAAAGGCTTTCGAGTTCTGGAAGTACCCATTACGTATAAAGTGCGTGAAACAGGGGAGTCTTTCATTTCATTCCGTAAATATATGACGAATGTTCTTCCTGCAATTTTGAAAGAGATGAAACGCCCGGTGGAGAAAGTTACGATTGATTATGATGCGCATGTAATAGTAGAAGATAAGAAATGCTCGTAGCGAGCATTTCTTATCTTGACAATGAAAGTGATAATTATTATCATTTTTTTAGGAGGAGTGTTTATGAAAAAAATAATTACTTCATTATGTGTTAGTATTTTTTTAATATTCTCGATACATACGAGCGTATTTGCTTATTCGTACGGAAATCCGAACGAAGAAAAGGTTGCAGAGGCGTATAAGCAAATGGTCGCAAAGCTAGATGAAAATCCAGCAAACTTTACAGAAGCAAAGAAAGCATATGAAAATGTGCAAGAAGAAATTGACCAGCACATGGGAAAAGAACCTTCTAAAGCAATTATGAAAGACTTTGATAAGAAAAATAAAGAAGCTATTATTACAGATATGCAAAAAATTCTTGCCCTTAATATTAATCGTCGTTTAACGAATGTCGATGAACAATTTAATGACTATGATACAAGTAAACGTCTATTAGCAAAAGCATTTGCAACATATGATGCATTATCACCAGTTATTGCAGAACATAATAAAGAATTAGATGCAAAATTAAAAGATGAGTTTAACAAGGCGCTAGAATCACTTGGAAACCCTGGACTATTTGGAGTAGGACAAAAGGAACCAAATCATGATGCTTTCAAGCAAAGTAAAGATGTCATTTTAACAAGTTTGCAAAAAGAATTGAAAATTAAAGATTTTAGGGTTGGTCATTTTGATGTTAGTGGAACAGAAGCGGCTTCAGCAAACAAAGGCCAAACAGAGTGGACAGATTTAAGCAATTTAAAAAACTGGGCTCCAATTGTGATAATTGTACTTGTACTTGTTGGAGTCATTGTATATGCAGTAAGAAAACGCAAGTAAAGATGAGGAGGAAGAGCGATGCAACTGCAGGCATTTCTCATTACATTTCGTGAAGTATTAGAAGCATTGCTCATTGTTGGAATTATTACTACGTATTTAAAGCGTACGGATAATAAGCAATTTGTGAAATACGTTTGGATAGGAGCAGGCCTTGCGGTTGTAGCAAGCTATCTTGTCGCTCTTGTCTTTCAAGTTGTATTTACTGGCTTTGCCGCAATGGGAAGTGAGATGTATTTAAAGATATCGATTATGTTCATTTCCGTTATTTTGCTTACACAAATGGTATTTTGGATGGCGGAACATAGCAAAAATATACAAGGCAATATGGAAAGTAAAATGAGTCATTATATTACGACTGGAAACGTAATTGGAATGGTCGTACACTCCTTTCTTGTTGTGCTGCGAGAAGGCGTTGAAACAGTGTTCTTCTTTGCTGCAATTACAGGTGGAAATATTGAAGCGGCAATGAAAGGCTGGGGAGCAATTGCGGGAGTTCTTGTTGCAGCTCTTGTCGCCTACTTATTCTTTAAAAGAACGATGCGTATTTCACTAAAAGTATTCTTTAGAGTAACGGGAGTATTTATTGTCTTCATCGCAGCTGGGCTTCTTGTACAAGGTATTTCCATGCTGCAAGACTTAAAAATAATCGGTAGCGTGATGCCGCACGTATACGATATTACATGGCTGCTCCCAGAGCACCCGATTGATTATGAACACTACTTGCGTGATCATGGAACTGCACCAGTTTTTTCCGGTCAGGTCGGTCTATTCTTAAAATCGTTTTTAGGATATTCTTCTATGCCATCGCTTGAAGAAGTGCTTGCATATATCGGTTATTTTGTTGTCCTTTATATGTTAATTATCTTTAAAAAACCTGCGAAAAAAAAGCAAACCGTAACTGAAGAAAATAAATCAGTAAGCTAAAAGTACAAGGGATATTCCTTGTACTTTTTTTACAGAAAGGAAATCAGATGAAACAAGTATTACGTATATGGGCAATCATTCTTTTTTCTAGTGCGATTCTCATTCGTTTTTTTTATGCAAGTCCGTTTGCGGCAACGTGGGATGAAGTAGATTTTTCGCTTGCGCTAAAGCAATATGACATATTAGCGATGCAGCCTCATTTCCCGGGTTATCCTTTTTTTATTTTAGGGGGAATGATGACACATCTTTTTATAGAAAATCCTGTGCAATCGTTAGGGATTTTTAATGCAATTATGGCACTTACTGCTGCTTTTCCGATGTATTGGATTGCACGCCGTTATGTAAGTAAAACGAGTGCTCTTATTGTTGTAGCTGTATTGCAAACGAGCGGTTATTTTTCTATTTTAGTGACGCAGCCGATGTCAGAGGGAGCAGCGATAGCTGTACTGTGGTGGTATATGTGGAGCGTAGATCGAGCATTTCGCACAAATGAATTTCGTGCTCAGTTTTTGCCGGTGATCTTATTTGCTCTATTAATGGGAATCCGTTTATCGTATGCGCCGTTTGGGATAGCGCTTATTTTATTAGTATGGCAGCAGTGGCATGAAGAAAAATGGCGGTTTATTATTATATGCTGCACAGCTGTTCTTTCGCAGCTCGTATGGATCGGGGCGCTTATTTGGAATATCGGCGGCTTAGCGGGATTATGGAAAATTTCTTTCGGATTTGTAAAAGGGCATTTTACAGAATGGGGCGGTGCGGTTACAGAAACGAGTGAACCGCTTATATCACGTCTGTTTCGTTTACTTTCCGAGAATATTGTATTTGCAGGGATCGGTGTTCATTCGTACGTTCTTGTAGGTTTCTTTCTTTTCTTTTTGTTTCTTTTTGTTTTACAATGGAAGAACATACGTTGCTATCCGAAATTATTTATAGCGCTTGGCAGTGTATATTTTCTTTGGAATTTACTTGGACAAAATATCGATAAGCCACGTCATTCTTATCCAATTGTAGCAATAGTACTTTTCGTACTTGCTATTTCATGGTTAAAAAAATATAGCGGAATTTTACTGCTGTTATTTGCAACACTTCAACTTGTTGTCAGCATACCGCTTATGCAAGAACAAAAAGAAGCTGTGCCCGCAACGTATCAGCTAGCGTCATATTTAGAAGAAAAACAGCAGCCGTTTATCGTATATACATGGGAAGAGACACGCGTTATGGAATACTTACATGTACCATATGAACATAAACGTTTTTACACATATGACTATTTTTTACAAGATAAAAAATATCATAAGAATGATACAATATACGTTACGAATCATCTTATTGAAGGATTTCAAAAACAAGGGATTGATATAAAAGGACAGGTGGAACAGGTTGCTGTCTTTCGTTCTAATCCATTATTTGATCCTGTTTATTCTAAAATAGTTTTATATAAGTGGAAAAAGTAAGAGAGGAGAAAGCGAGTGCACGAATATTTAAAAGAAAAACTAGCGATTTTACCGGATCAACCGGGCTGTTATTTAATGAAAGATAAGCAAGGAACAGTTATATATGTTGGGAAGGCAAAGGTATTAAAAAATCGTGTGCGCTCGTACTTCACTGGTTCACACGATGGGAAAACACTACGTCTTGTCGGAGAAATTGTTGACTTTGAGTATATTGTGACCTCCTCGAATCTGGAGGCTCTTATTTTAGAATTAAATTTAATTAAAAAATATGATCCAAAATATAATATCCAATTAAAAGATGATAAAACATACCCATTTATTAAAATTACGGCTGAAAAACAGCCGCGTTTGCTTATTACGAGAAATGTGAAAAAGGATAAAGGAAAGTATTTTGGCCCGTATCCAAATTCACAGTCAGCTCATGAAACAAAAAAATTGTTAGATCGAATGTATCCGCTGCGGAAATGTACAAATATACCAGATAAAGTTTGTCTATATTATCATATGGGACAATGCTTAGCGCCTTGTGTGCAAGAGATAACAGATGAACAAAATAAAGAAATTGTAGATGACATTATTAAGTTTTTAAATGGTGGACATAAAGAAGTTCGTTCAGAATTGGAAGCGAAAATGTATGAAGCATCGGAAAAATTAGAGTTCGAACGAGCGAAAGAATTGCGAGATCAAATTGCTCATATGGATGCGATTATGGAAAAGCAGAAGATGATTATGAGCGATCTAGTTGACCGTGATATTTTCGGTTATGCGGTAGATAAAGGCTGGATGTGTGTGCAAGTTTTCTTTGTTCGAAAAGGAAAGTTAATCGAGCGAGATGTTTCGATGTTTCCCATTTATGATGATCCAGAAGAAGGTTTCCTGACATTTATCGGGCAATTTTATGAACAAAATAATCACTTTAAGCCGAAAGAAATTGTTGTACCAAGCAGCATTGATAATGAACTGATTGAAAAATTTTTAGAAGTAGAAGCAACGCAGCCAAAACGCGGTAAGAAAAAAGAACTCGTTGATTTAGCGAGTAAGAATGCTAAAATTGCGCTGAATGAAAAATTTTATTTAATTGAACGCGACGAAGAACGTTCAATTAAGGCTGTAGAAAACTTAGGAGAACATCTTGGGATTGAAACACCGCACAGAATTGAAGCATTTGATAACTCTAACATTCAAGGGGTAAATCCGGTTTCCGCCATGATTGTCTTTATTGATGGAAAACCTGCGAAAAAAGAGTATCGAAAATATAAAATTAAAACGGTGCAAGGACCGGATGATTATGAATCGATGCGCGAAGTTGTGCGCCGCCGTTATACACGTGCTTTAAAAGAAAATTTGCCTCTTCCCGATTTAATTGTAATCGATGGCGGAAAGGGTCATTTAGCTGCAGTATGTGATGTGTTAGAAAATGAACTCGGTCTTTCTATTCCAACAGCAGGACTTGTTAAAGATGATAAGCACCGTACGTCACATTTAATTATCGGTGAACCTCCTGAACCTGTTATGTTAGAGCGTAATAGTCAAGAGTTTTACTTATTGCAGCGTATTCAAGATGAGGTGCACCGCTTTGCGATTACGTTCCATCGTCAAATTCATGGGAAATCTGTCATTCAATCGGCATTGGATGATATACCAGGAGTCGGAGAAAAACGGAAGAAAACACTTTTAAAACATTTTGGTTCTCTCAAGAAAATGAAAGAAGCGTCTGTTACAGACATTATAGAAGCAGGAATGCCGCAAAAAATAGCAGAGACGATTCATTCGTATTTAACAGGGAAGACATTGTAGTTTACAGTGTCTTTTCTTTTTTGTTATAATTTCAGAATATTTAAAATAATAAAAAACGAATGTTTATACATAAATAAAAAAGTCAACTGGACATTTTTATGCCTAGTTGACTTATAAAATAAACATTACACTTCGACAGGATCTTTTACATCCCATTTTACGAGAAACATAATAGAGTCAGAACGCTTCTTTTGTTCTTCGTAGGATTCAGCAACTACACCACGCTGTTTTTGAATTTGCTCTGCAATAAACCCGGCTTCTAATTGATAAGAAGAGTGTCTATTTTGTTGTTGGCGTTCCTTAATAAGAGCACCTGTTAGTTTAAATTCCATTTCACGGCGTTTATGTTCAATGATGGTTAAGTCACCCCATCCAGCTTTTACGAAAAATTGAATCACTTCATCAATTGTTTCTAAAGGATATTTTCGTGCTAAGTTTCTGCCAGCCCAATATAGAATAGCATCTAATTCTTTCCCTATTAAGTCTGGGAGTAATTCTTCACGCAGCAATTCGTAGGCAAAAGCACTCATTGAAATATTTTGTAAAGATTCGCTTTCGATTTTTTTTGTACTCACAATATTCCCCACTTTCTATACTGCCAATATTATATACCATTTTATATATATAAACCCAGCTATTTCTTGGCAAAAAATCTGATTTAGAGAATGAAAAAAGAATATAAAAATTATATACAGATTATGTATACGTTTTCTTGACGCTTCGACAAAAATAGGAGTAAAATGAACTTGGTATCAAATTATGCTGAAATATTGCGAATAATTTTTTCAGTTTTTCTTATAGCAATAGTGAAAAAATGCTATTGTTATAAAGTAACGTGACAAACAGTAGTCAAACATTCGAGGGGGTAATGGGGACATGAAAGGCCGCGAGTATACGTTTCGCAAGTGGCATTCGTTAATGGGTGTCATTCCGATTGGTGTCTTTGTGACACAACACTTAGTAGTAAACCACTTTGCAACACAAGGGGCAGAGGCTTTCAATAGCGCTGCTCATTTTATGGAAATGCTTCCATTTCGGTATGCATTGGAAATCTTCGTGATTTTCTTGCCGTTGTTGTATCATGCTGTATACGGTTTATATATTGCTTTTACAGCGACGAACAATACAACATCTTATAGCTATTTCCGTAACTGGATGTTCGCTCTGCAACGATTCACAGGGGTGTTTACGCTAATTTTCTTAGCTTGGCACGTTTGGCAAACGCGCCTTCAAGCTGCAATGGGACAAACAGTAGACTATGATATGATGGCAAGTATTTTAAGCAATCCGTTTATGTTTGGTTTCTATTTAGTAGGGGTTGTATCGGCTATTTTCCACTTTGCAAATGGATTATGGACATTCTGTATTAGCTGGGGTATCACGGTATCACCACGTTCGCAGCGTATTTCTACGTATGTAACATTAGCAATTTTCTTAGCGTTATCTTACGTAGGGGTGAGCGCATTACTTGCGTTCATTAATCCGAATCTAGCAAACATGTAAGGAGTGGGAGAGCATGAAAGGGAAACTTATTGTAGTTGGCGGTGGATTAGCCGGCTTAATGGCAACGATTAAAGCAGCGGAAGCAGGCGTGAATGTAGAACTATTCTCTTTAGTACCGGTGAAACGTTCTCACTCTGTATGTGCACAAGGCGGCATTAACGGTGCTGTAAATACAAAAGGTGAAGGGGATTCTCCGTGGATCCACTTTGACGATACAATTTATGGAGGGGACTTCTTAGCGAACCAACCTCCTGTAAAAGCGATGTGCGATGCAGCGCCTGGTATTATTCATTTAATGGATCGCATGGGTGTTATGTTTAACCGTACGGAAGAAGGTTTACTAGATTTCCGTCGCTTTGGTGGAACACAGCATCACCGCACAGCATTTGCTGGTGCGACAACAGGACAACAATTATTATATGCATTAGATGAGCAAGTGCGCCGTCATGAAGTAGCAGGTCTTGTTACGAAATATGAGGGCTGGGATTTCTTACGCGCTGTTGTGGATGACGAAGGCGTATGCCGCGGAATCGTAGCGCAAGACTTACAATCTATGGAGATTAAAAGTTTTCCAGCTGATGCTGTAATTATGGCAACAGGGGGCCCTGGTATCATCTTTGGAAAATCTACTAACTCCATTATTAATACAGGTACAGCAGCATCTGCTGTGTATCAGCAAGGTGCATATTATGCAAATGGTGAGTTTATTCAAATTCATCCAACAGCAATTCCAGGTGATGATAAATTACGTCTAATGAGTGAATCTGCACGTGGTGAAGGTGGCCGCGTTTGGACATATAAAGACGGTAAACCATGGTATTTCCTTGAAGAGAAATATCCAGCATACGGAAACCTTGTACCTCGTGATATTGCAACGCGTGAAATTTTTGATGTGTGCGTTGAGCAAAAGCTTGGTATTAACGGTGAAAACATGGTATATCTTGATCTTTCTCATAAAGATCCGAAAGAGCTTGATATAAAACTAGGTGGTATTATTGAAATCTATGAAAAATTCATGGGTGATGATCCACGTAAATTACCGATGAAAATCTTCCCTGCTGTTCACTATTCAATGGGTGGACTATGGGTTGATTATAAACAAATGACAAATATTCCAGGATTGTTTGCAGCAGGTGAGTGTGATTACTCTATGCACGGTGGTAACCGACTAGGTGCTAACTCATTATTATCAGCGATTTACGGCGGTATGGTAGCGGGACCAAATGCAATTGAATATATGAAAGGTCTTTCAAAATCATCAGATGCTGTTTCATCTGCTTTATATGAGCAAAATGAATTAATCGAAACAGAAAAATTCAATAATATTTTAACGTTAGATGGTAATGAAAATGCGTATGTTCTTCATAAAGAGCTTGGAGAATGGATGACAGATAACGTAACAGTAGTTCGTGAAAATAAAAAATTATTAGAAACAGATGCGAAAATCGTAGAGTTAATGGAGCGTTATAAACGCATTAACATTAACGATACGGCGAAATGGAGTAACCAAGGTGCTTCATTTACACGTCAGCTGGCAAATATGCTTGAATTAGCTCGTGTTATTACAATTGGTGCATATAACCGTAATGAAAGTCGCGGTGCACATTATAAACCAGAATTCCCAGATCGTGATGATGAGAACTTCTTAAAAACAACAATGGCGAAGTTTGAGGGAGCAGGAAATGCACCAGCATTCCATTACGCAGACGTTGATATTTCATTAATCCAACCACGTAAGCGTGATTATTCTTCAAAACATGAAGTAGCTGATAAGAAAGAAGAGAAGGGGGATAAGCAACATGTCTGAGAAAACAATCCGCCTTATTATTACAAGACAAGATGGTCCGAACTCACAGGAGTATGATCAAGAATTTGAAATTCCATATCGCCCAAATATGAATATCATTTCGGCATTAATGGAAATTCGTCGTAACCCTGTTGATGCAAAAGGGAATCATACAACACCTATTGCTTGGGATATGAACTGTTTAGAAGAAGTGTGCGGAGCATGTTCTATGGTGATCAACGGAAAACCACGTCAATCATGTACAGCACTTATTGATCAACTTGAACAACCAATTCGCTTAAAACCGATGAAAACATTCCCGGTTGTTCGCGACCTGCAAGTGGATCGCAGCCGTATGTTTAATGCGTTAAAGCGCGTTAAAGCATGGATTCCGATTGATGGTACGTATGACTTAGGCCCAGGGCCAAGAATGCCAGAGAAAAAGCGTCAGTGGGCATATGAATTATCAAAATGTATGACTTGTGGTGTATGTTTAGAATCATGTCCAAACGTAAATAGCAAATCTGATTTTATCGGTCCAGCACCGCTTTCACAAGCACGTTTATTTAATGCACATCCAACAGGTGAAATGCATAAAGCGGACCGTTTACGTGCAATCATGGGTGATGGAGGACTTGCAAACTGCGGTAACTCACAAAACTGTGTACAATCTTGTCCAAAAGGAATTCCATTAACGACATCGATTGCGGCTTTAAACCGTGATACAACGATTCAATCATTTAAAGATTTCTTTGGTAGTGACAATAACTATTAATCTAATCTATATTGCCTCTTCAGTTTGAAGAGGCAATATTTATATCATTCTTATTTAAGTTACTTAATTATATGTTTACATCTGAGTATACTTATTCTTACCTTAATAGATCGTAATTTTATAGGTTTTTAATTCAGAAAAATCAAATAATATAAAATGAGAGAAATTTTAAAGGAGATGAATAATTATGAAGAAGATTCATTATATTGAACACTTTGAGCAATGGGAAAGTACATTTTCATTTTACATCCCTATAAAGGTTCGTTTTAGTGAAACAGATATGTTTGGACATATGAATAACGGTGTTGCGTTTACTTATTTTGAAGAAGCTCGTATTGAGTTTTTTAAAGAGCTTGGCTTTATGCAAGAGTGGGTACATGAAGCATCGGAAACAATGATTGTAGTGGCGGATTTACAATGTAATTTTTTGAAACAAGTGTTCTTTGATGAGAACTTAAAAGTGTATGTAAAAGCTGAGAACGTCGGAAATTCTTCTTTGGATTTGCATTATATGGTAAGGAACGAAGCAGGAGAGATTTGTTTGATGGGGCGAGGTGCACTGGTGCAAGCTTCTAAAAAAACAGGGAAAGGAGTACCTTGGCCAGCGGAATGGAAACAACGGTTATTAGACAAAAAATAAGAGGGCGCGTCGCCCTCTTATTTTTTGTCTCCCATTGCTTCTTCTAATGTCAGATGATGTTCATATAAATATGTAGCCTGCGGGTTGCCGACAAAACGAAGATGCCATGGTTCATAATCATATTCTGTAATGTCTGTTTTATCTTCTGGATAACGAATGACAAATCCGAATTCGTGAGCATGCTCTGCTACCCACTTTCCTTCAGGTGTTTCTCCAAATATCGGCTCCAATTGAAATTTTGCTGATTTAGAGCTAATATCCATGGCAAGTCCAGTTTGATGTTCGCTTGTCCCTGGAATGGCGCTTAATGCATCAGCAGCTTTTTTTCCTTGACGCTTTACATATGTATTATGCAATGACTGTTGTCGTTTGTAAGAGCGAAATCCAGATACTGCAGTAAGTTCAATCCCTTGCTGTTTTGCTGCTTTAAACATTTCTTCTAGGGCATCCGCTGCCGGTTTGCGAAGTAATGTTTTTTCCTTATCTTCCAGACTGAGAAATGGAACATTTGGTTTTGTTAAATCGCGTGGTGTGTAGGAATCTGGGAGTTTGCGATGTTTGTTTACTAAAACGAGTAATGAATCAGTGTTAGTTACAAGTGAATATTGATCATCGGTTTTTTTAGCTGTTGCGCTTGCTTTTGGGAATGGAGGAATCTTCTCTTTTGGATGTTCAGCATGCTGATTTGTTTCAACTGCTTCTGCTTGATTATGTATATTTCCTGTAAAAGCTTTGGAACCAAAATTTATTAAAGAAATAACAATGAGAATCATAATTGAAATTAAGATTGTTCTTTTCATAATTGTTTTTTTCATAATTTTTAACCGATTTATTCCTTTCTAAAATACTTGTACTTTATTATCTTTTTACATTATAAGTCTATCGTATATAAAAAGGAATAAAGGAGCCCTCATGTAACAAAATTGAAAAAAATTTGTAAAAAAAAGTCGATTTCTTCATGATTTTGTTTAAAATGACACATTGCAACTTTTTATGAATTCTATTTCATGTATAATATATATAGATAGATGTAACGATTATGTTATGATATGTAGCTTCTTATTGTATCGAATAATCTAGGAGGGAACAACGATGAATTTGGCATCAATCATTGGAATTATCCTTGGGATAGTTGCCGTTGTATTAGGAATGTTTTTGAAAGAAGCTGCACTTAATGCGCTGTTAATTTTATGCAAGTATTGCTCCAAAATAAACAACTGCTTCCGGAAAAATTTAGTGCAATTGGCTACGGAGAATATCGTCCTGTCGCACCGAATGATATACCGGAAGGAAGAGTGAAAAATAGACGAGTAGAATTATTTATTTTACCTCTTATAAAAGATAAAAAAATAAAGGGTGGCGTAGTGCCGTCCCTTATTCTTTTACTTCGAATAATTTCAAGTTGTCCCTGCGAATTTTATCTTTTTCTGCATCTGATTTTTTTAAGTCATAGTTATATAAAGCGCCTTCCCAATCGCCGTACATTGGATTTGGGAAAATAATGAATTTCTCGCCAAATTGGTCTTTCGTTTCTTCTACTGCTTTATTACGATCTTGTACAGATTTTGCATCAAATCCACTGAAATCTGATAAATTGTCACCAAATAATAAGACGATATCATGCGTTGTTGAAACGAGTTCTCTACGCTTTTCTTTTCCTTGTTCTTTCGGTTCTTGTAGTAAAATATGCTCTGTCTTTGCTTGCGGGGCACCAATGCGTTCTAAATTTTTAACGGTTGCATCTAGTTGATTTGTTTTACGATTTGAAATGTAATAAATGTCTACACCTTTTGATTCTGCATATTTTAAGAAATCAAGTGCACCAGGAAGAGCTGCTGCATCTGCTTGATTAACCCATTCATCCCATTTATAAGGATAGCCTTTTCCTGTTTTTATTGTCATTGCTTGGTATGGACTATTATCTAAAACGGTTTCGTCTAAGTCTAGTACAACAGCTGGTTTCTTGCTTGTCCCTTTTGCAAGAGCAGCATCTAGCTTAAGTGTGCCGATGTTGTAGCCTTGATGGTATAATGCTTTTGCTTCACCAGCTGTTTGATACCATAAATTGGCCATTATTTGTTGATCTGTTAGTTTGACTGTTGCTTTTTTTGCTGTAACCTCGTAAGTTGTCAAGGATGTTGATAATAATGCAACAGATAGTAGAGTTGCAAACTTTCGTTTGTTTTGCATACGTATCCTCCTAGGTGTGTATGTGAATATTTTCAAGGGACTTCCAATATATTTTTCTGTTACAATTATGAGTCTATACATAGTATGTATAATGTTTTTTACTTTATATGATGAAGGAAAATAGTATATAATAAAGGATACGTTATTTTTAAATAGATGAGAGAGAATGAACATAAAGGAGGGGGATACAAGTGGGGATTAGTAGTCGTTTTACAGTAGCTGTTCATATGTTAACATTGCTAGAAGTCGATAAAAAATCTCGATGTACATCTGAATGGATTGCTGGCAGTGTCAATACAAACCCAGTCGTTATTCGCCGAATTACAGGAATGTTAAAAAAAGCGGGATTAGTTGATGTACAAGCTGGAAAAGGTGGTACTTCCTTAGCTCGTGATTTAAATGAAGTTACGTTACTTGATGTATATAAAGCGGTTGAAGTTGTAGAAGAAGGGCATTTATTTTCTTTTCACGATAATCCAAATGTGGAATGCCCAGTTGGAGCTAATATTCAAACTGTGTTAGAAATTATATTGTTGCAAGCGCAAGACGCGATGGAAAATGTCCTTGCAAATGTAAAGGTAAAACAGCTCGTTACAAATTTAGAAGAGAAGATACAACAATAAAAGAACCTAGCCTTGTATTGATGGAAGGCTAGGTTCTTTTTCATTATGCGTTACGTACTGTAAAACGTTGACGAGAAAATTGTGGGTTTTCTACTTCGTCTAATAAAGCAACAGCGTAGTTTGGAATTGTAATTCGGCTCTCACCGTTTTCGTCTGTTAATAGTTGATCTGTTCCTGTGACATATTTGCCTGTACGCTCACCAGGTTCAATCATCGCAGCAGGACTTAAATTCGTCCAGTTGAAATCGGATTGTTTATACACCTGTAATGCATCGCGGTGTGCTAATGCGATTGGTTTCCACTCTGCTGGGAAGTCTGGTGTATCAACAACTTGTAAACCAGGCGCTACTTCTAAGCTGCCTGCGCCTCCAACAGCTACAAGACGAGAAACACCAGCTTGTTTTGCTGCTTCTAATAAAGAGTGCGTTGCTTCTACAAGTTTCTCATCTTCACCATGTTTAGGACCAAATGCGCTAATTAAAATATCGTGATTTACTGCTTCTTTTGCAATACTGTCTGCATTGAAAATATCACCTGTTACAACATGTAAATTTTCATGTGCTGTTTCTACGCGAGATGCATCGCGAACAATCGCTGTTACCTCGTGTCCACGTGTTAAAGCTTCTTCAATAATTTGTTTTCCGATGTTACCAGTTGCGCCTACTACTGCAAGTTTCATAATCATTCTCCTCTTCCACTTTGTTTTATATAAAAATGTATTTACTTTCGATTTAGTTGTAATTAATTCAGTTACAACTTTATGTAACTATTATAGTTACAACAATTATTCTTTGTCAACATAAAAACAAGTTGCTTTTATATTGAGTAAAAAGCAACTTGCGAAAAAGATAATTATGCTGTTTTCTTTTGTTTTATAAGAATAGGAATGAAATAGCAGTTCTACATTTAACAATGAAAGATTCACCTTAAAATACATAAAAGACACCGGTCACTTTATTCATGAGATTGTGGCATAAGCAACATAAGAATGAAATAAGCTAAAAAGCCTGTTCCGAAAAATAAGATTGCGATCAGCCACAGAATACGGATCATATTTGTGTCTACACCGAAATATTCTCCTAAGCCACCACAAACACCGATAAACACTTTATCTGTTGAAGATTTGCATAGTTTTTTATCCATAATGAAATCCTCTCCTTTTCATTATTCATCATTTTTTTTATGTAGAAGTGAATGTTTTATGTTTTTATCCTATATGGAAAAAGTAGGGGCTATCGAATTATATTATGGTTTTTAGGGGAAGATTACAGTTTTATCCCGCTACTTGTAGGCAGTAAGACCACTACCTCAAGATTCAGAGAGGGGTAAGGAAGATAGGTGATGGAGAACTGATGGAAGATTCACTTTATATGGTTACTGTTTTTTCTGATTTTGTATGTTTGCATGGGAAAATAATAAACCAAAAGCAATGATCTATTTTTAATCATTGCTTTTGGTTTTCTATAAGGATAAAGCATCTTTATTTTTTAAATCGATACGGGACAGTTGAAACAATAACATTCTTTTTGTACAAAAGATATATCCTTAGTAAAACACTCGATTGGTTATGCAAAAAGTTATGCCAATTTTTTTTCGTAATAAATTGTGGGATGAGAACGGTAACTGCATAATGTTCCTCGTTTGCTTTATCTTGAATTGTAGTTACTAATTTTTTTATGGGTCTCATTAAGCTTCGGTAAGAAGAAACCACTGTAACAAGACGAATATTGGGTTGCCACGCCTTCCATTTCTCCTGCATTTTAATCTCGCTTTCTTTGTCGAAGGCCACGTAAACAGCGATGACAGTATCTCCAATAGATTCAGCGTAATTGAGCGATTGTTCCACTACCTTTGTAATTCCAGCAATAGGTACGATGACGACGTTGCCCTCGATTTTTTGAGGTGATTCATTAGGGTTTATACGTAGTTGTTCACCTACCGCGTCATAATGTTTATAAATGCGATGGAAGGTAAAAACAATAATGGGTAAAAATATGAAAATGGCCCAAACTTGCATAAATTTTGTAACGAAGAAAATGAGCAGTACGGTTAAGGAAATGAGTGCTCCTAATAAGTTAGTGAGTAATTTTGGTAACCACCCTTCTGGTTTTTCCCGAATCCATTTTATAATCATACCTGTTTGTGACAAGGTGAAAGGGAGAAATACACCCACTGCGTACAATGGAATTAAATGTTCGGTTTTCCCGTGAAACGTAATAATTAAAATAATGGAAGCAAAACTGAGTGTGATAATACCGTTTGAATACCCTAAGCGATCACCACGCATCAAATACATGCGAGGCATATATTTATCTGATGCTAAGTTGTAAGCTAACAATGGAAATGCTGAGAATCCGGTATTGGCAGCTAACACTAAAATAAGAGCAGTTGCTCCTTGAATAAAGTAGTAAACAAAGTTTCTTCCAAATACATTGGAAGCGATTTGAGAAACAACAGTTTCAGTATGTTTAGGAGCAATGCCGTACCAATATGCTAAAAAGGTAATGCCAGTGAATAAAACGGCAAGAATCGCTCCCATCATGACTAATGTATTGGCAGCATTTTTAGCAGCGGGTTCTTTAAAGTTTGGAATGGCGTTGGAAATTGCTTCAACACCCGTTAATGCAGAACACCCGGATGAGAATGCCTTTAATAAGAAGAATAATGTAATTCCAGGTACTGCTGTACCAATAGGTGTGTGCAAAGTGGCCGGTGCTTGTCCAGATGTAATTTTAAACATCCCAACAATAATTAAAATAACGAGCGCTAGCACAAAGAGATAGACAGGATAAGCTAATACAGTGGCAGATTCCGTTACCCCTCTAAGATTGAGAATTGTAATAAGAATAACGAGTATAACAGCGATAGGAATGGTGTACCGATGTAAAGTCGGAAACGCAGATGTAATGGCATCTGTTCCTGCTGATACACTTACTGCTACGGTAAGGATATAATCTACCAACAATGACCCACCGGCGATGAGGCCTGCATTTACGCCTAGATTTCTTTTAGAAACTACATAAGCTCCGCCCCCGTGTGGGTAAGAATAGATAATCTGTCGGTATGATAAAATAAGTGCTGCCAATAGAACTAAAACACCGACAGCGATAGGAATGGAGTACCAAAATGCAACTGCTCCAATTGTTACAAGGACAATTAATATTTGTTCTGTTCCATATGCAACTGAGGAAAGCGCATCAGAAGACAGGATAGCCAGCGCTTTTAATTTATTTAACTTCTGCTCTCCTAATGCTGTTGATTTTAACGGTCTCCCAATTAAAAATCTTTTGACTGTAGAAAACATATTTACACCACCAATATGCAAAATTTCCATGAATAGATACTATGTAGTATGAGCGTCTTGTAGCCAAATATTTAGTAAGGAAAGAGGTAATAAATGGGGAGTTTTTATTTAATGGGACATTGTGTAAAACAGAGAAGAATAAAAATGAAATACAAACAACTTTTTTATAATTAAAACATGGAATTTCTCTTTGTTTTTATTCACCACCACTTACCTCTATTCATACAATATCATGACTAAATAAACACCCAACTTACACATATACAGCTCTGGCTTAAGCAAGGAGGGTTATACCAATTGAAGGAAAAAGAATATCAATCCAAACCGTTGCTCACAAAAAGAGAAAGAGAAGTGTTTGAGTTACTTGTTCAAGATAAAACAACAAAAGAAATTGCAAGTGAACTTTTTATTAGTGAAAAAACCGTACGTAACCATATATCAAATGCAATGCAAAAGCTAGGGGTTAAGGGACGTTCACAAGCGGTTGTTGAGCTCCTTCGTATGGGAGAGCTTGAATTATAAGGGATGAAGCCGGCTTTTATATAAGTAAAAGCCGGTTATTTTTGTATCTTGCAAATTACTAGAAAAAGGAGGAGAATAAAAAGGTCTAACATGTACATAAAGTGAAGCTTCTATCAGTGGGGGATCTTTATTTCCAAACTGATGGAAAGCTCTTACCAATCGGGCTCTTATGGGCAGTTATCTTCTTCCTCCCTTCTTTGATTTCTCGGAATCTTGAATTGGAAGTTTTACTGCCTGTTAGAATGGGATGAAGTGAACCTTCTATTAGTCTATGTATGTTGTACTGATGATGAGTGCACGATTTGGGAATGTACGCTTAGATGATGAAAGAGAAAACGGGGCGATTGTTTTGAATAGAGCGATTGGTGTAATTGATTCAGGTGTTGGTGGATTAACAGTAGCGAAAGAGTTAATTCGGCAATTACCGAAAGAGCGAATTATATATTTAGGAGATACAGCACGTTGCCCGTACGGTCCGCGATCGCGTGAAGAAGTGAGACAATTCACATGGGAAATGACAGAGTATTTATTGGCGCAGGATATTAAAATGCTTGTCATTGCTTGTAATACTGCGACAGCAGTTGTACTTGAAGAAATGCAAAAAAAATTGTCTATCCCAGTGGTAGGGGTAATCCACCCCGGTGCGCGCACTGCACTTAAAATGACAAATACGTACCATGTTGGTGTAATAGGTACGATTGGAACAGTGAAAAGTGGTGCGTATGAAGAGGCACTAAAATCAATTAACAACCGCGTATTAGTAGAGAGTTTAGCTTGCCCACCGTTCGTTGAGCTTGTAGAAAGCGGGAATTTTGAGAGTGAAATGACGTATGAAGTGGTAAGAGAAACGCTACAACCATTGAAGCAAACTGAAATCGATACGCTGATTTTAGGATGTACGCATTATCCAATTTTAGGGCCAGTTATTAAACGGGTCATGGGTGATTCTGTGCAATTGATTAGTTCAGGTGATGAAACAGCTCGTGAAGTGAGCACCATTTTATATCATAGTAAGATGCTGCATGACAGAGAAGAGCAAAGTGATCATCTTTTTTTAACAACAGGAGAAATTGATGTGTTTAAAGAAATTGCTTCCAAATGGTTTGGGCAACCAATTGAGAATGTGAAGCATATCATTTTATAAAGAGGCTGTTTTCATAGCTATCAAATTGAGAGAATAATATAAAAAGACAAAAAGACCATCCTTATTCAGTGTGTATCTGAAAATGAAAGGATGGTCTTTGGTTTTACTGAATTGTACCCCGAATAGTAGCCACTTTGAGGGAAAGTTCATTATTTGGGTTGTAGTGTAGTTCAAGGGTGAATGAAAGTTACTGCTCGTAAGAGTCTGATTAGTTGAACTTTATAAGTTGTGAAAGAACAGCTGTTAGTTTTTGTTTGATTTGTTTTGCAAATGCTGGATCTTTACCTGAAGTAGATATACTTACAATATACTCGTTATTTCGAATAATTGCGGGTGTGTGAAAAGATGATTGCGTACCATCACTTACGATATTAACCCACTGAAAATCATGTGCTGCTTGTTTGACCATCATATTTACATCGTGATGATTTGTTGCAGCATAAATGAGATGAGCATCTTTTATATCTTCCTCTGTAAATGCTTTTTGTTTCCATGTAATATAGGAGAGCTTCTCCATTTCCTCACAAATGTCTGGACTCACAACAGTGACAATGGCTCCTGTATCCTTTAATCCAACCGCTTTTCGGTATGCGATTTTGCCACCGCCGATGATGACAACGATTTTACCTTGTAGATTAAATATAAGAGGATATAGGTTGCACATGTATATATTCCTCCATTCGTTCTAATAATGCGGACTTCATATAGGGATCAAATTGAAGGCAGTTGCATGTTGTAACGTTCGTATATGTGTGTGCATGGCGCTCAATTTTCCGAAGTAGTAATCCAGTAAAGAGAAGGTATGGCATGACATATACATGTTGAGCTGATGATGCTATGCCATTGAGTTCTTCGGTAAAAGAAGGTGCTCCTTTTGTTAAAAAAGAGCAGGAAACGGGCATGCCGATTTTTTGCTCAACTGCTGCTCCGATTTGCTGCAATTCATGTATAGGCTGAGGATCACTACTACCTCGGCCGACGAGTAGAATTTCGCTACCTTGTGTGTGCATGGCTTCCTGTATTCTTTTGATTACAAGTTCAATCATGAACGGGTGTGTACTAAAAGGTGGTACAACTGAAAATGTAATATGCGGATAGCGCTTTTGTATTTGCTCAATTTCAAAAGGAATGTCACGTTTATAATGAGCAGCTGCAAATAATAAAATAGGGACAAGTAAAACTTCAGTTGCTCCGTCTAGAATCGCTTCTGTAATCGCATCCTGGACAGTTGGTGTAGTGAGTTCAAGAAAGCCAATTTTTTGGATATTTTCACTCCGCTCTTTTATAACGGACTGGATAAAGTGAATGAATTGTTCATTTCCTTCTTGTAATCGGCTACCGTGCCCAATATAAACAATCCCTTTCATTGTGCCGCCACTTCTTTCTCATTAAAAATAGCTTGTAATTCATAATCAATGTTCTGTAATCCGACTTTATTTGCATACTGCAAAGTGAGTTCATCTGTATACGAGAATGGTAAATTGAAAATATGTGTGAAACCAAGACGTTTAGCTTCTGCTATAAATGTATCAATTGCGGCGCGCCCTTCAAATACAATGCTATCCCATGTAAATTCAGAGAGCATACGTGTATGAATTTCATCAAAACGATGATCTATTTTATATTCATGCGTCATTATATAAGAACCGGGGCCGATTTTTTCTTGAATAACGGCAATTCGATTGATGTTTCGCCCTAAATACACAGTTGATTCTGTAGAAAATTTTGCTGGTTCACCGAAGAGTCCATATTGCATAAGTGCCTCTTGAGTGCCGCTATTCATATACTGCAGTTCCCCCTGCAAGGAACGAACATCTTTACGATGTTGTGCACATGATTGCAACAAAATTGCTACGCTTTCGGCTGAACAAAAAACAAGACGTTTAGCGTCAAATATTTCACGGAGTTGTTCCTGTGTTAATGTGTATTCTTGTTTTTTGAAAGTTGGAATCTGATATGTCTCTGCTCCGGCTTCTTGTAACTTTTGCTCTGCTTTACTTATTTTATTTGATGAAGAGGCGAGCAAAACTTTTTTTCCGTGTAGTGGCTTATGTTCTTTCCAAGCAATTTGTTTTCGCAAGGATACGACATCTCCAACAATTGTCATGGAAGGATTTGAAATGTGTTCTTTTTTGACTCTGTCAACAATTGTGGATAGAGTACCTGTAACGACTCGCTGTCTTCCTGTTGTACCCCATTCAATGACTGCTACTGGTGTATTTTTTTTCTTTCCTGTTTGTAATAAGTTTTCACAAATGATTGGTAAATTTTTAATGCCCATGTAAAAGGCAACAGTATCACTATTTAAGAGTGAGTTGTAGTTTACATGATCCTGAATCGGTCCCTTTGTATGACCAGTTAGTAATGTCACACTATTACTGTAATCGCGATGGGTGAGAGGGATGCCGGCATACGCGCTAGCGGCGATGCTAGATGTAATACCTGGTACAATCTCATATGGAATGTTTTCTGCTGCTAAAGCGGCTGCTTCTTCACCAACTCTGCCAAAGATAGAGGGATCTCCGCCTTTTAAGCGAACAACGGTCTTACCTTCTTTGGCAGATTGAAGTAAATGAGCGTTAATCATTTCTTGGCGCATAATATGATTTGTTGGCATTTTTCCGCAATAGACAAGTTCACATGTTGACTTCGTATAGCGAAGTAAATTTTGATTCAATAAGCGGTCATATAAAACAATATCTGCTTTTTGTAAACACTCCATCGCTTTTTTTGTAATAAGCCCTTCATCACCAGGTCCTGCACCGACTAAATATACGTATCCGTTCATCTCTACACCTCATCTGTTTTTACTGGAAAGGAAGCCGAGAAGAGGCTTCCTTATATAAGCTACATGTATATATAAATATCGCCATCAATAACTTGTACTTCATACGTTTGAATGCAACCATCATCAGGTTTTTGTACTTCACCTGTTAGTAATGAAATTTTCCAATCGTGCAGTGGACAAAAGACAAATTCACCAGAAACAATTCCTTCCGCTAAAGGTCCATTTTTATGAGGGCACCGATTTTCTACAGCACGAATGTCGCCGTTTGCAAGGCGAAATAAGGCAATAGACATATCCTTTATTCGCACTTCCTTACCAATTTGTACGGGAAGATCTACAGCATGCATGATTTTTATTTTTTCTTTCGTTTGTAACATACGAATCGCTCCTTACTTTACAATCTCTACTTCATACATCGTTTTTAATGATTGCGTTTCTAGTGCTTGTCCCCAAGCCTCTTCATATGTGCTACGTGCTTTTTGGAAACGTTCATATAGCATAGCGACCATATTTTCATCTTGCAGTACTTCTTTTATGTGGTGTAAGCCCATTCGCTCTACCCAAGGAGCTGTACGTTCGCCGTAAATACCAGTTTCACGATAGTATTGTACGTAAGCTGTGGCAATGCGAAGTACATCTTCCTCCGAAGGGACAATCATTACAAAATCAGCTTCACGCACTTCTGTACCGCCATTACCACCGATATAAAGTTGGAAGCCATTTTCAACACAAACGACACCGAAGTCTTTCGTTAATGCTTCCGCACAGTTACGCGGGCAACCTGTTACACCCATTTTCATTTTATGTGGTGTATCTACCATTTCTAATGACTGTTCAAGCAACATGCCAAGTCCTAATGAATCTTTTGTACCGAAGCGGCAGAAACGAGATCCAACGCAGGATTTTACATTGCGAAGGGACTTCGAGTAGGCATAGCCAGAGTTCATACCAAGGTCGGCCCACACTTTTGGTAAATCTTCTTTTTTAACCCCATATAAACCGATGCGGCTTGCGCCTGTTATTTTCACGAGTGGAACGTCGTACTTCTTCGCAACTTCTGCAATTTTCATTAAATCATCTGCTGTTGTAACGCCGCCGTACATACGTGGAATAACAGAAAATGTTCCGTCATGTTGAATATTTCCATTCATTCTTTCGTTAACGAAGCGGGATGCTTTATCATCGGCATACTCTTCTGGGCAGGCCATACGTAAATAATAATTTAATGCAGGCCGGCATTTTGAACAGCCTTCTTCGTGTGCGAAGTCAAGGACGTTTCGCACTTCTTTCGGTGATTTTAAACCTTTCTCATGAATTGCTGCTACAACTTCATCGCGAGATAATGTTGTGCACCCACACATACCTGCAGCCTGAGTAGAAGCATCAAAATTATCTCCAAGTGTATGAGATAGAATTTGTTCAACAACTGGGCGACATTTACCGCAGGATCCTGCAGCTTTTGTGCATCCTTTTACTTCTTCAAATGTCGTTAGGTCTTGTTCTAAAATAGCGTGAACAATGGCTCCTTTTGTGACACCGTTGCATCCGCAAACAGTTTCATCAGCACTCATACTTGCAATATCAAGTCCGCTATCTTCACCAGCTTTGTGAAGAAGAGAGGCGGGTGTATATTCTTGTATATCTTCTTCTTTTTTTAACATGCTGAAGAGGCGTGTGCCGTCAGCTGTATCACCATATAAAACAACACCAACAACTTTATTGTCTCGGATTAGTACTTTTTTATAGGAACGTGTACATTCGTCAAATATGGAGATTGCTTTTGTTACCTCATCTTCATAAATTTGACCAGCGGAGAATAAATCGCATCCCGCAACTTTCAGTTGTGTACCGACGATGCTGCCTGTATATCCATCTGTTTGTGTATTTGTAATCTGTTTTGCTAATACAGCACCTTGCTCATAGAGCGGTGCAACAAGACCATAGGCAACCCCTTTATGCTCTGCACATTCACCAACCGCATAGATGGATTGGTCATTTGTTTGCATATAGTCATTGACTATAATGCCGCGGTTCACAAGTAAACCAGCGTCTTTTGCTAACTGTGTATTTGGGCGTATTCCAACAGCCATGACGATTAAATCACAATTTACAATATCGCCATCTGCAAATTGAATGCCCTCAACGTGGTCTGTACCAAGAATTTTTACCGTTTTCTTTTCCATAAGGAACTTCATACCTTGTGATTCTAAGTCTTCACGCAGTAATGAAGCTGCCTTAGCATCGAGTTGTTGCTCCATTAAGTGTGGCATTAAGTGAACAACATGCACGTCCATTCCTAAATCAATAAGCCCTCGTGCGGCTTCTAAACCAAGTAATCCGCCGCCAATGACAACTGCTTTTTTATATTGCTTAGCCGTATCCATCATAAATTGTGTATCTTCGATTGTGCGAAATCCTGTTACACCAGGGAGATTTGAACCTTCCACAGGTAAGATAAAAGCACTGGAGCCTGTTGCGATAATGAGCTTGTCGTACATAACAAGACGATTCTTTTCTGTAACAATGACTTGTTCTTCCCGATCAATATGAAGTACTTTTTCATTTGTATACAACGTAATATCATTTTCTTCGTACCAACTGTATTCGTTCATAATGATATCTTGCATATTTGTTTTTCCTTGTAGGACGTGGGAGAGCATAATACGATTGTAGTTCGGGTGCGGTTCATCTCCAAAAATGGTAATGTCGTATAACGTATTGTTTTGTTTTAAAATTTCTTCGATGCAGCGTATTCCAGCCATACCATTCCCAATCATGACTAAACGTGTTTTCATATTCATGTCCCTTCTTGTATGTGAAATATTTAACAAACTTTGATACTTGTATTATAAAAGTTTTAGAAAATAAGGAGATGTGATATTTATCACAGTTTTGGAGGATTCATAAATTGTTCAAATTTGCACATAATTTGCTGTAATCTCCTTTTACATTTGATAATTTTATCTTACTAGTTGTAGGTAGTAAGACCCCACTTCAAGATTCAGAGAAACTAAAAAAGATGGATGGGGGATGAAGCCTCAACTAATGAAAATTTCACTTCATCCCGCATTAACGGGCAGTAAGTCCCCCACCTCAAGATTCAGAGAGAAGCAAAGAAGATAGGTGGGGGAACTGCCCGTAAAAGCCCGATTGGTTCAACTAACCATCAGTGAGGGATAAAACCGCACTGATGGAAGTGTCACTTTATCGCGAAAGAATAATACGGAGACGTTAGTAAAGAGACTGAAAATATTCCAATAGAGGTAAGGAGTAAGTTTTTGACCATGATATAAAACTTTGCGCAGGTATTTTTTAGAAGAGATAAGTTGTCATCGCTTGTTCTAAAGTGAAAGTTGAGCTCGTATACATGTAGTACAAACTTAGATTTTTAGGAGGAAAGCGTATGCCTAAATCGACTTTCAAATGGCTTGTTTGTGCTACATTAAGTACAGTTTTATTAGCAGGATGCGGATTGTTTGGTAAGGAAAAAGGAACAGAGCAAATTGATCCACCTAAGAAAGTTACCTATACAGACGGTGAGAAGAAAGAAACAGCGAAGCAAGGGGAAACGATAAAACAAGATTTATATCTCGTAGATAAAAATGGTTATGTTGTGCCGCAAACGGTGCAGTTACCTGCTCCGAAAAATAATGCGGTCATTAAGCAATCATTACAATATTTAGTGAAAGATGGACCAGTAACAAATTTATTGCCAAATGGATTTCAAGCTGTACTTCCCGCAGATACTGAAATGACAGTTGATGTGAAAAACGGGACAGCGGTTGTTGATTTTTCTAAAGAACTGAAAAATTATAAAAAAGAAGAAGAACGCCGTATTGTAGAAGCAGTTACTTGGACATTAACGCAGTTTAAAGAAGTGAAGAATGTGAAGTTTCGTATGAATGGGCAAGATTTAGCGAAGATGCCTGTTGCTGGTACGCCGATTGGTAATGGATTAAGCCGGGCAAATGGCATTAACTTTGATGATGAGCAAGTGGCTGATATTACAAACACAAAACCAGTTACGTTGTATTTCTTGGCGCAAAATAATAAACAAAATTATTATGTACCAGTAACGCGCCGCGTTGCAGAAGGAAAAGAAAATGAAGTCGCGACAATTGTAAATGAACTTGTAAAAGGACCAGCGCATCAATCGGCGTTAACATACGACTTTAATCCAGATGTGAAGCTAATCAATGAGCCGAAACTTGAAAAAGGAACGGTGACGCTAAACTTTAATGAAAATATTTATGGGAATAAAGGTAAAAGTATGATTTCTGACTATGTACTCCAGTCTCTTGTATTAACTTTAACGGAAAAACAAGGAGTAGAAAATGTGTTAATTCAAGTGAATGGAAAAGCGAATCTTGTTACAGAGAAAGGTGATAAATTAATAAAACCAGTCGCTCGTCCGCAAAACGTGAACACAGGTAGTTTTTAAACAGAAATAATTTGATATACTTAATTTATGAAAAGAAGGGGAACTCCCCTTCTTTTATTGTCATACATAACATAATTTTTAAATTGGCTATACTAACATGTAGCAGTTATAAGGGGGTTATTTTTATGCGAGTAGATGGTAGACAAGCATCAGATTTGCGCCGTGTACATATTCATACGAATTATTTAAAACATCCAGAAGGATCAGTATTGATTGAAGTTGGTGATACGAAAGTTATTTGTACAGCAACGATTGAAGAAAGGGTTCCGCCGTTTATGAGGGGCGAAGGAAAGGGATGGGTTACAGCTGAGTATTCCATGCTTCCTCGTGCAACAGAACAGCGTACCATTCGTGAATCGAGTAAAGGAAAAGTAACAGGGCGCACAATGGAAATTCAACGTTTAATAGGACGAGCATTACGTGCTGTGGTTGATTTAGAAGCGCTCGGTGAAAAGACGGTTTGGATTGACTGTGATGTCATTCAAGCTGACGGCGGAACGAGAACTGCTTCTATTACCGGTGCGTATGTTGCGATGGTATTAGCGTTTGAGAAGCTTGTAACAGCAGGAAAAGTATCAAAAATTCCAGTGAAGGATTACTTGGCAGCAACGTCTGTTGGAATCGTTGATGAGCATGGTGTTGTGTTAGATTTAAATTATGCAGAAGATTCTAAGGCAAATGTCGATATGAATGTCATTATGACAGGCAAAGGGCATTTTGTTGAAGTGCAAGGTACAGGAGAAGAAGCGACATTTAGCCGCGGTGAATTGAATGAATTGCTTGATGCAGCAGAATATGGAATTTTACAGCTTATTGAAATGCAAAAAGAAGCGTTAGGCGATATTGTAACTCATATGGAATAGAGGTAAAAATATGAAACAAGTTGTAGTAGCGACAAAGAATGCTGGGAAAGTACGTGAATTTGCGGAGCTATTTGAAAAGTTTGATTTAGAAGTAAAATCACTTTATGATTTTCCTCATATTGAAGAAGTAGAAGAAACTGGTGAAACGTTTGAAGAGAATGCCATTTTAAAAGCGGAACATCTGTGTAAACAGCTAGATGAAATTGTCATTGCGGATGATTCAGGTTTAATTGTAGATGCCTTGCAGGGGAAACCAGGGGTTCGTTCGGCTCGTTATGCAGGAGAGGAAAAGGATGATCAAGCTAACATTCAAAAGGTTCTAGAAGAATTAAAGGATATTTCAATGGAGAAACGGACAGCGCGTTTTTATTGCGCATTAGCCGTTGCGTTTCCACAAGAAGATAAAAAACCATTGATTGTAAACGGAACGTGTGAAGGGAAGATTTTAGAACAACAGCGCGGGGAAAATGGCTTTGGTTATGATCCAATCTTTTATGTAGAAGAATACAAAAGCGCAATGGCAGAATTGTCATCCGATGAGAAAAATAAAATTAGTCATCGCGGGCGTGCTCTTCGTAAATTAGAAGAAAAAATTCCAGTATGGTTTTTAGGAGAAGAATAATAAGGGAGCGAAACCGATGAAGGCGTTAATTGTGAGCGATAGTCACGGTTCTGTGAAAGAGCTAAAGCAATTAAAAGAGCGGTATGAGGGAAACGTAGATGTGATGATTCATTGCGGTGATTCTGAATTAACATCTCATCATTCTGAACTAGAAGGGTTTCATGTGGTGAAAGGAAATTGTGATTTTGTTGGTGATTTTCCAAATGACATCATCACAGATGTGCAAAGCACACGTTTTCTTGTAACGCATGGCCATTTATACAATATTAAAATGACGCTGCAAACACTTTTATATCGTGCGAAAGAAGCTGAGGCAAATATTGTTTGCTTCGGTCATTCGCATATATTGGGAGTAGAAATCATAGACGATATATTGTTTATCAATCCAGGAAGTATTCTCTTGCCGCGCTCGCGAAGAGAAAAAACATTTGCTTTATTAGAAATACAAGAAAGCGAAATAGAGATTCGTTTTCTTACGTTAGACGGTGCAATTGTAGCTCAAAAAGCGTTTCAAATAGAGTGAAGAATTTTTCTTCACTCTATTTGAAAAAAATGTTGACTTTAGTTATTGGTAATAATATAATAAAAACTGTCGATGAGACATTAGTAAAAATTTCATATAATGCGGGTGTAGTTTAGTGGTAAAACAAGAGCCTTCCAAGCTCTGGTCGAGAGTTCGATTCTCTTCACCCGCTCCATGTCCCAGTAGCTCAGCAGGATAGAGCAACGGCCTTCTAAGCCGTCGGTCGGGAGTTCGAATCTCTCCTGGGACGCTAAAAAAACCTTGTTATCTTTCGATGACAAGGTTTTTTGTTTGGTTTAAATAAGAAATAATAATTGTGCTATTTAACACTAAAAAAGCATCGGTGATAAAACCGATGCTTTTTTTAGTGTTAATGATTGTTATTTTATTTGTTTTTTAACTTTTGTCCTTTAGAAGAGAACTTGTTATGAAGAATGCTTTCCTTTTTCATGATGCTACAGTAATTTTTAATAAATTTCTCATTTAGATTTAATTTGATTTTCAGACGAATTTCATTAAAAGATATTAAAGTTGGGACTAGATCTTATAATAGCCATCAAATGAATAAACGAGAATCATGAAATGGTTTGAGACATTGATTATCGGCTTAAATACAATAAAAAGGAGATGAGTTCATTGGCAAAAAAATTTTCCGTTTCTGATGAAGTCGCTGCCGCCCCGTCACTAGGCCGGCAGATGTTGAGTAAGGTTCCAGAAGTCACAATCTTCTTCTGGATCATCAAAATTTTATGTACAACTGTCGGTGAAACATTTGCTGATTTCTTAAATTTCAACCTTGGATTTGGTTTAACTCTCACTACCATAATTATAGGAATAGCATTTTTCGTTGTATTGTACCTTCAATTCAGAGCAACTAAATATGTTCCAGGCATTTATTGGCTCACTGTTGTTCTTATAAGCGTATTTGGAACGTTGGTAACTGATAATTTGACAGACAATATGGGAGTACCTCTTGAGGTTAGTACGGTAGTTTTCTCTGTGCTGCTAGGTTTAACTTTTCTTTTTTGGTATCTCAGTGAAAAAACACTCTCGATACACTCGGTTTATACAAGAAAAAGAGAAGTTTTCTATTGGCTTACCATTCTTTTCACATTTGCACTTGGAACAGCAGTCGGAGACTTATATTCCGAACAACTCGGTCTTGGTTATCTTTACACAGGAATAATAGTCATTATTATAATTGGTTGTGTATTTTTAGCATGGAAATTTTTGAAACTTGATGGAGTATTAGCGTTTTGGATTGCGTATATTCTTACTCGTCCACTCGGAGCATCATTAGGGGATTACCTATCTCAACCAAAAAATAATGGCGGGTTAGGTTTGGGGACAACAGTTACTAGTGTAATTTTTCTTATAGCTATTTTAGCGATAATCGTTTTTCTTGCTGTTACAAAAGTTGATACAAAGGCAAAAAGTGATACAGCAGAAACAAACCAAGCGAATGGAAACAAGAAAAATGTTTTGACACAAACCATTGTGGTACTGTGCATTTTCTTAGTTGTTGGCATAGGCGGTTATGTTTGGCGCAGTAATAATATAGCGCCGCAAGCCGGTTCTGCACAAACTACATTAGCTGGACAATTAACGGATTTTGTTAAAATTGAAAGTGATATGCTAAATCATGTAAACTCAAATGATTTTACTTCGGCGAAAAAAGGGGCTGACGATTTGGAACATGAATGGGACGCAGCGGAGCCTAAACTTAGAAAAATAGATGGCACAACATGGACTAAAATTGATGGAACTATTGACAGTGTATTAGCAGCAGTTCGTTCATCAAACCCTGATGTTAACAAGTGCAAATCTGCACTTAACAATTCGCTTAGTGTCATAAACGGAGCGAATAAATAAAAATTTTAGGAATCGCAAATTTGAACTGCATCCCAATTGTTAGACACAACTAACAATGGGGGTGCAGTTTTTTATGTTTTCAATGAATTTTAAAGAAAAACTATAGTTATTAGAAAAAGAATTAAAAGCAAAATTAGTTTAGGTTAATTGTTAATAAACTTCTCAAATACAAAGCCAAAATCTTTTACATTATATTGTTTTTTTGTATCAACAAGCCAATTGAACGCAATTTGATTAATTTCTTTAAACTGTGCTGCTAGATCTACTTCGGCATTTCTTACGTTGCCTAATGTAGAAGATGCCATTTCCAGGCTCTTATGTGCGTATTGCGTTGCGATATCATTTTCGTGAGTGATTTCTGCGATCTTCAGAAGTGCCTTATATAAATCTTTTACTTCTTCAATATGTTTTTTATGTATGTCGATGGAGTAATGCTCTCCGCCCATATTAAATTTAATCTCAATATCTAAGTCTACTGTCCCTGCTGTTTCAAGCAGAACGTTAGAAATTTTATGAGTGTTGTAATTATAACGACGAAGTGTACGTTTCTTACTTACCGCACTTGTTCCGTCAACATGAATAAGAGCTGTATTTGTAAAGCAATACTCATCTGTTTTTGATTTGATTAAAAAATAAATTTTTTCGTTTTCTTCATGCATGACATAATCATCAGCATCTACTTTATCATAATCAGCAGGGGTAATAACGGACCCAATATCACTTAAACCAAGCATATCAGCTGCTACTTTTTTAAACATTGTATATCGCCCTTTCGTTTTGAAATTTCTGAATCATTTCGAGTTTATTATAACATGAGAGAAGTCTTTTTTTGAGGAATCTTACAATTCTGTAAGGTATATGTAAGAAAATTCGATGGTAACTATTTCTAAAAAATTTATAATGAAGGCAACATAGACGAAGCGAGGGGAAGAAATAGTGAAAGGTTTAGCTATAACAGCCTTATCAATTGCTTTTGGAGTTGTTGCCTATGATAAATTGATGGATATGATTAATGTGATAAAACAATTAATTGCATAAATAAAGATTTAAGGGGATAAGGGATGGAATGGTTACTTGGTATTATTGGAATTTGTAGTGTTGTTTTATTATTTATGTTTCCAATTGGATTATTAAGTTCAAGCATAAGTGTATTTTTTATGTGTTTAATCATCAGTACGATAATGATTATTATAGTATTAATGAAACGTAGTAAGTCTATTTTCTTTTTTAGTATTATCGTGATGACAATTATTGTTCTTCAAATGATAACCCTCTTTGTATATCCTACTATTATAAAAGCTTTTCATTAAAACTCTTCGCGCCGGTAGCTGAGAGTTTTTTATTTTCTCTCGTAGAATCCTCATTTGCTATAAAAGTTCTATTTTCGTATTTCTAGGCAATATATTCGATTTTTATATAGCAAAAATCGGTATTTTCTCAGTAAAAACGAACAGATTCCAAAGATTGTGTTCTGAACTATCATTTGTTATATTAACTTTGAAGTGTATTGAAAATCTAAAAAAAGAGGCGAGCGTATGGATAAAAAAGAAAGTACGGTCGTATTGTTTCCGCAGTTGTCAGCGCGATTTATCGACGAAGGATTTATTGCATTGCGTGAGCGTCGGTTTGAAGAAGCGTTAACATGCTTCGAAATGTTGCGCCAGTACGGGGCACAGACAGAACAATCAGAATTGGCTTCAGTTATTTGTTTACTAGAATTAAAGGAAACGAAAGAAGCGAAAGAGCGATGCGAGGAATTGCTTGAAACAGGGGAACTCTTATTTCAAGATATTCTTGAGACATATGTTACAATTTTAGTGCAAATAAATGATTATGAAGGCATTATTGAAACGGTACAGTCCGTTTTACAAACGAAAGAAATAACAGAAGAGCAAAAAGAGAAATTAGCACAACTTGCATTGTTTGCAAAGAGCATGCTAGATGGTGAAGAAGTAGTAGAAATAGACAATGACGTATTTTTTGATGAACCTGCGTTTGCAGACGCTTTGCTTAAAGGTGATTATGGGAAGCAATTGCGGGCGATAAATGAGCTTGCGAATAGAAATATCGAAATCGCGTTGCCGGCGCTGCGTACATTTTTACTAGATGAAACGAAACACCCGTATATTAAAACTTCTATCTTATACATATTAATGGAAAATCGAATACAAGAAAGCATAGATGTGGAGAAATTCGGTGAGACAATAACGGTCATACCGGCTAATTTATCTTATAATCCATATGATACAGAAGAAGTGTTACATATATTGTCTGATCGCTTAGAGCATGATAATCCAACGATGTATGAGGCGATTGTTGCATATTGGAAAGAAATGCAAACAAGCATCTTTCCGTTTCCTTTCTTAATAGAGAAAGACAAGTTATGGGCAGCTGTTTTAGAGAGAGTTGGAAGAAAACGATTTGGAATGCCGATTCATGAGGATGAGCTTCTTCGAGAGTATGATATTACACTTGAAGAATATCATGTTGCATATCAGTGGTTTTTACGTATTGAGAAAGAAGGATTTATGCCAGTATAATGAAAAAGAATGTTTCGGTTATTGAAACGAGAGTATTCTATGTTATAATGTAAGGGTTGCAAAGGGCTGAAATCTGCCTTTTTATAAGAGAATAGAAACAAATATTCTCTTACTTATATGTTTCATATTATTCTCGAACAAAATATACCGTATTTGTCTTTTTGGCAAATAGTAGATTGAGAAGGATACGTCCGAAGTTTTCATAACGGATGGTAAAGCTGAATACATCAGCTTTACAGAGTGTTTGTTGTTTCTTTATCAGAAACGATAAATGCCTCGATCTTTAAAGGTATGTGTATACATTATTATAGTTGGAGGGAAAGAATAAATGGCTGCAAAATGGGAAAAATTAGAAGGTAACGCTGGCGTTTTAACAATCGAAGTTGATGCTAAAGAAGTAAACAACTCTTTAGACGCTGCGTTCAAAAAAGTTGTAAAAACAATTAATGTACCGGGCTTCCGTAAAGGAAAAATGCCTCGTCCTCTATTCGAACAACGCTTCGGTGTAGAATCTTTATACCAAGATGCTTTAGATATCATCTTACCAAAAGCATACGGAGAAGCAATTGATGAAACTGGTATCTTCCCAGTTGCTCACCCTGAAATCGACATCGAGAAATTCGAAAAAGGCGAAAACTTAATTTTCACTGCAAAAGTTACTGTAAAACCTGAAGTGAAATTAGGCGAGTACAAAGGCTTAACAGTAGAAAAAGTTGATACTACTGTAACTGATGAAGATGTAGAGAACGAATTAAAATCTTTACAAGAGCGTCAAGCTGAGCTTGCAGTTAAAGAAGATGGCACTGTAGAAAATGGTGATACAGCTGTAATCGACTTCGAAGGTTTCGTTGATGGCGAAGCATTCGAAGGTGGAAAAGGCGAGAACTACTCTTTAGCAATCGGTTCTAATACATTCATCCCAGGATTTGAAGAGCAATTAGTTGGTCTAAAAGCTGGCGAACAAAAAGAAGTGGAAGTATCATTCCCAGAAGAATACCATGCAGCAGAACTAGCTGGTAAACCAGCAACATTTAAAGTAACAGTTCATGAAATTAAGGTGAAAGAACTTCCTGCTTTAGATGATGAGTTCGCGAAAGATGCAAACGAAGAAGTAGCAACTCTTGACGAGTTAAAAGCAAAACTTCGTGAAAACTTAGAAGAGAACAAAAAACAAGAAGCTGATAACAAACTTCGTGACGAAGTAGTAGAAAAAGCTGCTGCAAATGCAGAAATTGACATTCCAGAAGCAATGATCGAAACTGAGTTAGATCGCATGGTTCGCGAATTCGAGCAACGTTTAAGCTACCAAGGCATGAACTTAGAGCTTTACTACCAATTCACAGGTACTGATGAAGCAAAATTAAAAGAACAAATGCAAGAAGACGCAGCAAAACGCGTAACAACTAACCTTGTTCTTGAAGCAATCATCAAAGCTGAAAACATTGAAGTAACAGAAGAAGAAGTAAATGCAGAAGTTGAAAAAATGGCTGAAATGTACAACATGCCAGTAGACGCTGTGAAACAAGCTCTTGGTAACGTTGAGGGTGTAAAAGAAGACCTTCAAGTTCGTAAAGCAGTAGATTTCTTAGTAGATAACAGCAAGACTGCATAATAAAATAACAAGGCGCGACATTGCTCGTGCCTTGTTTTATAAATATAAATATATTTGTAAATCATTTTTATTATGAAGAAGGAAAAGATTCTTCGAAAGTCGAATATACATATTTCAAAAGTTTCAAAATTTTTTTAATTGTACATAACTAACCGTATTATTTGTATTTCTCGCCACGTAGTGACATAATATGTATTTACATACGATACATTTATCGTGTACATACGAAGGCAAGGTATTAGCACTTTGTAAGGGGTGTGAAAATATGTTTAAATTTAATGATGAAAAAGGGCAATTAAAATGTTCTTTCTGTGGTAAAACACAAACGCAAGTTCGAAAGCTTGTTGCAGGTCCTGGTGTCTACATTTGTGATGAATGTATAGAACTTTGCACAGAAATCGTGCAAGAGGAGCTTGCAAAAGATGAAGAAGTAGAATTCAAAGATGTACCGAAACCAGTAGAGATTCGTGAAATTTTGGATGAATATGTAATCGGACAAGATCAAGCGAAGAAGGCTTTAGCGGTAGCGGTATATAACCATTACAAGCGCATTAATTCTAACAGCAAAATTGATGATGTAGAATTAGCAAAAAGTAATATTGCTTTAATTGGACCAACTGGTAGCGGTAAAACGTTACTGGCACAAACGTTAGCACGTATTTTAAATGTTCCATTTGCAATTGCTGACGCAACATCTTTAACAGAAGCGGGATACGTTGGGGAAGATGTAGAAAACATCCTACTAAAACTTATTCAAGCAGCTGATTATGATGTAGAGAAAGCGGAAAAAGGGATCATTTACATTGACGAGATTGATAAAGTGGCACGTAAGTCAGAAAATCCGTCAATTACACGTGACGTATCTGGTGAGGGTGTGCAACAGGCACTTCTTAAAATTTTAGAAGGTACTGTAGCAAGCGTTCCTCCGCAGGGTGGTCGTAAGCATCCACATCAAGAGTTTATTCAAATTGATACAACAAACATTTTATTCATTTGTGGCGGTGCCTTTGATGGCATTGAACCAATTATTAAACGCCGTCTTGGTGAAAAAGTGATTGGTTTCGGTTCTGAGAAGAAAAATGCTGATGTAACAGAAAAGCATGTTTTATCGCATGTATTGCCAGAAGATTTATTAAAATTTGGATTAATTCCAGAATTTATTGGTCGTCTTCCGGTTATTGCGAATTTAGAGCCGCTTGATGAAGGTGCTCTTGTTGATATCTTAACAAAACCGAAAAATGCGCTTGTGAAACAGTTCCAAAAGTTATTGGAACTTGATGATGTCGAATTAGAGTTTGAAGAGGGTGCCCTTGTTGAAATTGCGAAAAAAGCAATTGAACGTAAAACGGGTGCGCGTGGACTTCGTTCAATCATTGAAGGTCTTATGCTTGATGTGATGTTCGAACTCCCATCTCGTAAGGATATTGAGAAATGTGTGATTTCAAAAGAAACAGTAGCAGAGAATGCCATGCCAAAATTAGTGCTTCAAGATGGTACTGTACTTGAACAAGATACAAAAACATCTGCATAAAGTGAAACCTTAATCAGTGGGGATTTCATCCCTGCTGATTATGAGTAGAACGAATCGGATATATACCAGTAATTGATCCCCACCTAACTTTTTTTGCTTTTTGCTGAATTTCGAGGTGGGGATATTACTGTCCGTGAATAGCAGTATAAACGATAAGAAACAGCAATTGTATAATTGCTGTTTCTTATTATGTTTAGCGTGTTTCCTCCCAGGGGATACTGATAAGTAAAACATAGCGGGAGGAAATGAGTATGAGCTGGACAAATATTTTTTTAATCGTTCAACTTGTCTTTGGTGTAATTGTCGGATTATATTTTTGGCATTTACTCAAAAACCAGCGAACACAAAAAGTTTCAATTGATAGAGAATCAAAGAAAGAGCTAGAGCAACTTCGAAAAATGCGGGAAATTTCTTTAACAGAACCCCTTGCTGAAAAAGTTCGTCCGGCGTCTTTTGCTGATATTGTTGGACAAGAAGACGGTATTAAATCATTAAAAGCTGCGCTATGCGGCCCAAATCCGCAACATGTCATTATATATGGACCGCCAGGAGTTGGGAAAACAGCAGCGGCTCGGCTCGTATTAGAAGAAGCAAAGAAAAACTCGAAATCTCCATTTCGAATCACTGCAACATTTATTGAGCTGGATGCCACAACGGCTCGGTTTGATGAGCGGGGGATTGCTGATCCGTTAATTGGTTCTGTTCATGATCCGATTTATCAAGGTGCTGGAGCGATGGGGCAAGCAGGTATTCCGCAACCGAAAAAAGGGGCGGTCACAGATGCGCATGGAGGTATTTTATTTATTGATGAGATTGGGGAGTTGCATCCAATTCAAATGAATAAAATGTTAAAAGTGCTGGAGGATCGCAAAGTATTTTTGGAAAGTGCATATTATAGTGAAGAGAATTCTCTCATTCCAACGTATATTCACGATATTTTCCAAAAGGGATTACCAGCTGATTTTCGCCTTGTTGGCGCAACAACACGTTCTCCGGATGAAATTCCTCCGGCTATTCGGTCACGCTGTTTAGAAGTCTTTTTTCGTGAACTAGATACAGGAGAAATCGAAGCAGTAGCGAAAAATGCTGCTGAAAAGGTGGATATGGAGCTAGGTGACCAGGGTATAGAAATGATTGGAATGTACGCACGGAATGGAAGAGAAGCCATTAATCTTGTGCAAATTTCTGCTGGAATGGCAATTAATGAAGGGCGATCTTTTATAAAGGATGAGGATATTGAATGGGTCATTCATTCAAGCCAACTGACGCCGAAATACGAAAAACGGGTATATCCAATTCCGAAAATTGGTCTTGTAAATGGCCTGGCTGTATATGGACCAAATACAGGAGCACTACTTGAAATAGAAGTAACAGCAATTCCAGCAAAAGAGAATGGATCCGTTGTGGTAACAGGGATTGTTGAAGAAGAAAGTATCGGTAATCAAACGAAATCAATTCGCCGTAAAAGTATGGCAAAAGGTTCTGTTGATAATGTTGTAACTGTCCTTCGTTCGCTGGATTTGTTACCTGAAGGATATGATATACATATTAACTTTCCAGGCGGTATTCCAATTGATGGACCATCTGCCGGCATTGCAATTGCAACAGGCGTATATTCTGCCGTTCATCGCATGTATATCAATAATGAAGTAGCCATGACTGGAGAAATTAGTATTCACGGAGAAGTAAAACCAGTTGGTGGCGTTTACGCAAAAGTAAAAGCAGCGAAAAAAGCTGGGGCAAAGAAAGTGCTAATCCCAGCAGAAAATATGCAGCCTTTTCTTTACACAATCAAAGGTATTGAAATCGTTCCTGTGCGAAAATTAAAAGAAGTATTTGCATTAGCATTTGTAAAAGAGAAAATTGAGCCAACAGGCGATACATTGCTTTCTTTAGATGAAGGTGACGTGCAATCGATGTAAAGGGTAAAGGGTTAGGTGAACCAATCGGGCTCATATGGGAGAGACGCTAACTTTACTGCCTGTTAGAGCAGAATATCCTAGGCTTCGTTTAAGTTGTTATATGCTTAAGCGAAGTCCCTTTTTCTTTAACGAGCAATAGAGCATCGAGTCTCTGAGATTGCATAAGGCTTTATTGTAATATAAAATAGGGAAACAAAGATATTTATGGAGGTGCTATGTCTAATATGAATGCGAACGAAAGAATCGTGCCCCTCCTACCATTAAGAGGCGTTCTCGTATATCCGACGATGGTTCTGCATCTTGATGTAGGACGTGATAAATCGATACAAGCGCTCGAGCAGGCGGCTGTAGATGAAAATATAATTTTTTTAGCGATGCAAAAAGACGTGAATATCGATGATCCGAAAGAAGATGATATTTATAAAGTAGGTACGTTAGCAAAAATAAAGCAAATGCTCAAATTGCCAAACGGGACGATGCGTATCCTTGTAGAAGGTTTACATAGAGTAGAAATGACAGAGTTCATCGAAGAAGATGATGTAATTACAGCTAATGTCCGTACATTAATGGAAGAAGAAGAGGGCGATTTAGAAGAAAAAGCACTCATGCGTACATTAATTGAGTATTTTGAGCAATATATTAAGCTGTCTAAGAAGGTTTCAGATGAAACTTTTGCAACAGTTGTTGATGTTGATGAACCAGGTCGATTAGCTGATCTCGTATCATCTCATTTGCCTCTCAAAATGAAGCAAAAGCAACAGATTTTAGAAATCACTGCGGTGAAAGAACGATTACATACACTTATTTCTTTTATTCAAGATGAAAAAGAGTTATTGAACTTAGAAAAGAAAATTGGTCAGCAAGTGAAGCGTTCTATGGAGCGTACACAAAAAGAGTACTTCTTACGTGAGCAAATGAAAGCTATTCAAAAAGAACTTGGTGATAAAGAAGGAAAAGGCGGCGAAGTAGAAGAGCTTCGTGAAAAGATTGAAGAATCGGGAATGCCAGAAGAAACGCAGCTGGCAGCTTTAAAAGAGCTAGATCGTTATGAGAAATTGCCGGCAAGTTCAGCAGAGAGTGGTGTGATTCGCAATTATATTGATTGGTTATTATCTCTTCCTTGGACTGAGGCAACAGAAGATCGTATAGATCTTATGCGCGCTGAAAAAATTTTAAATGAAGAGCATTATGGGCTTGAAAAAGTAAAAGAGCGAGTACTTGAATATTTAGCAGTGCAAAAGCTGACGAATTCATTAAAAGGACCTATTCTTTGTTTAGTCGGTCCTCCAGGGGTTGGGAAAACATCGTTAGCTAAATCGATTGCGACATCATTAAATCGTAATTTTGTTCGTGTTTCACTTGGCGGTGTTCGTGATGAGTCTGAGATTCGTGGCCATCGTCGTACGTATGTCGGTGCGATGCCAGGTCGTATTATTCAAGGAATGAAAAAGGCAAAGACAATCAATCCGGTCTTTTTATTAGATGAGATTGATAAAATGTCGAATGATTTTCGAGGAGATCCTTCAGCAGCATTATTAGAGGTATTAGATCCAGAACAAAATCATAACTTTAGTGATCATTACATCGAAGAGCCATATGATTTATCGAAAGTTATGTTTATTGCAACAGCTAATACGCTGGCAAGCATTCCAGGTCCACTTCTAGATCGTATGGAGATTATTTCAATTGCTGGTTATACAGAACTTGAAAAAGTACATATTGCCCGTGAGCATTTGCTTCCGAAACAATTGAAGGAACATGGCTTGAAAAAAGGGAATTTACAAGTGCGTGATGAAGCGCTTCTTGAAATTATCCGTTACTATACACGTGAAGCGGGTGTTCGTACGTTAGAGCGTCAGCTTGCGAAGCTTTGCCGAAAAGCAGCGAAGATTGTTGTAACAGAAGAGCGTAAGCGCGTTGTTGTAACGGAAAAGAATATTACAGAGTTGCTTGGAAAGCGTGTATATCGTTATGGTCAAGCTGAAACGAAAGATCAAGTAGGTATGGCAACAGGTTTAGCGTATACATCAGCTGGAGGAGATACGCTTGCAATAGAGGTATCAGTATCTCCGGGTAAAGGGAAGTTAATTTTAACAGGGAAACTTGGGGATGTGATGAAGGAATCTGCACAAGCGGCATTTAGTTATATTCGTTCGCGTGCAGAAGAATTGCATATTGACCCTAATTTTCATGAAAAACATGATATCCATATTCATGTTCCCGAAGGTGCTGTACCGAAAGACGGACCATCAGCGGGCATTACGATAGCGACGGCTCTTATTTCAGCATTAACAGGAATTCCTGTTAGTAAAGAAGTAGGAATGACAGGTGAAATTACACTTCGTGGCCGTGTGTTACCAATTGGTGGATTGAAAGAGAAAACGTTAAGTGCGCATCGTGCAGGATTAACGAAAATTATTTTACCTGCAGAAAATGAGAGAGATTTAGACGATATTCCAGAAAGCGTAAAGGAAAACCTTACGTTTGTGCCAGTTTCTCATTTAGATGAGGTACTAGAGCACGCATTAGTAGGAGTGAAAAAATGAAAGTAACAAAAGCGGAGATTGTCATTAGTGCAGTCAAACCAGAACAATACCCTGATGGTGATTTACCAGAAATCGCATTAGCAGGTCGTTCCAATGTTGGAAAGTCATCCTTTATTAATAAAATTTTAAACCGAAAAAAATTAGTGCGCATTTCTTCTAAACCAGGAAAAACGCAAACACTAAACTTTTTCATTATTAATGACATGATGCATTTTGTGGATGTACCAGGTTATGGATATGCGAAAGTATCGAAGTCAGAACGAGCAGCATGGGGTAAGATGATCGAAACGTATTTCACAACAAGAAAGCAGCTAGATGCAGCTGTTCTTGTTATTGATTTACGTCACAAGCCGACAAGTGACGATGTGATGATGTATGATTTCTTAAAGCATTATGAAATTCCAACAATCATTATTGCAACAAAAGCCGATAAAATTCCAAAGGGAAAATGGCAAAAGCACTTAAAAGTTGTAAAAGAAACGCTTGATGTAGAACCAGAAGATGAAGTTGTATTATTCTCTTCAGAAACAGGTCTTGGGAAAGAAGAAGCGTGGAAAGCGATTCATAAGTTTACAAATACAAAAAACGTGTGACATTCGTCACACGTTTTTTGTGTATTATAGTACGTTTAATGTAACTTCAATATTCCCTCTTGTTGCTTTAGAGTATGGACATACCCCGTGTGCAGCTTCTACTAATTGTGTTGCTTCTTCGTGAGATACACCAGCTACGCGCACATCTAATGTGACAGCTAATCCGAATCCCCCATCTGTATCTTTGCCAATTGCTACGTGAGCCGTTACTTCCGTACTTTCTGCTTTTACGCGTTTCGTACGAATGACAAGCTGTAATGCACTATCAAAGCAAGCTGCATAACCTGCTGCAAATAATTGTTCAGGGTTTGTTGCTTCCCCGCCCATACCGCCTAATGCTTTGGGCATTTTTACATCAAGGTTTAATACACCATCTTCAGAGATTACTTTTCCGTTTCGTCCACCTGTTGCTTTTACAGTAGCAGTATATAATGCTTCCATGTTTATTCCTCTTTTCTATCATTTATTGTTTTCATTGTTTCAATTAATTTGTTTAATTGAATTAATAAAGTTGTATAATCTTCAGTTGTAATTCCTAAATGTGATGCCATTGTTTGTGGCAATGAACATGCTTTTTTCTTTAAAGCAGATCCTTGCTCTGTTAGTTCAATACATACTTTTCGTTCATCTTCCTTTGAACGAATACGCTTAACAAGTTGTAACCCTTCCATTCTTTTTAACATAGGCGTTAATGTTCCGGAATCTAAAAATAATCGTTCACCAATTTCTTTTACTGTTATTCCGTCTTGTTCCCACAATACTAACAAAGTAATGTACTGTGGATACGTAATGCCCATTTCTTCTAAATAAGGACGATAAAAACGTGTAACTTCTCTAGAACAAGCGTAAATAGAAAAACAAAGTTGATTATCTAGATGTAAAGGATTCTCGTACATGAGTATCCCTCCTTTTTAAATTGTGCACAATTTAATTTTATAAAATTAATATAAAATAAACCCAATAAGATGTCAAACAAAAAGAAAATCAATCATTTGGAATAATCATACATATTTTCTTTCAATTGAAAGAAGCTAGTAAAAGATAGTCTTTCAGCATGTATGGAATAGTTTCCATTACTTGATTCCGACAATTTTTTTTGATAACGTACAGATAGAGTTATTATTTTATAATTATTTTAAAGTGAAATATCTCTTCTCTAGATGAGGGAGGATTTTTACTGTCCTTTTGAACGGAAAATAGGATTTTTGTATTCTTCACCGATGGTTAGTTGTATACATCGGCTTTTATGAAAAGTTTTTCTCACCTTTTTTCCTTTCATTCTTTACTTATTCCAGTGAATGTTTTACTGTCAGTTAAGTAAGGGATAAAGTGAAACTTCCATCAGTGGGGGGCTTGCTGCCCGTTAATGCGGGATAAAATGAGACGATGTTCACATGATTGTCAGATTTAAAAGAGGAAAGTTGTATTATGATAGTAGATAAGATGAAAAATCGGTTGAAGGGGGACATGCTGCGTGCATATTCTTGTTGTTGGTGTTAACTATCGAACAGCCCCTGTAGAAATTCGTGAGAAACTAACGTTTCAGGCAGCAGAGTTAGAGCAAGCAATGACAACGTTACAAAAACAAAAAAGTGTACTAGAAAATGTCATTGTATCAACATGCAATCGAACGGAAATCTATGCTGTGGTAGATCAGTTACACACAGGACGCTATTATATTAAGAAATTTATGGCTGATTGGTTTCAGCTTGAAATAGAAGAAATTTCACCATATTTGTCTATATTTGAACAAGATGGTGCTACCGATCACTTATTCCGTGTAACATGTGGGTTAGATTCAATGGTAGTTGGAGAAACACAAATTTTAGGTCAAATTCGTAATAGCTTTTTACTAGCACAGGAAGTAAAAGCGACAGGAACGATATTTAATGAATTGTTTAAACAAGTCGTTACACTAGCAAAACGTGCCCATTCTGAAACAACAATTGGCGGCAATGCTATGTCAGTAAGTTATGCAGCTGTTGAACTTGGAAAGAAAATTTTTGGTGATTTGAAAGATTGCCATGTTCTTATTCTAGGTGCGGGGAAAATGGGCGAATTAGCATTGCAAAATTTATACGGAAGCGGTGCTCATAAAGTGACTGTTATGAATCGTACGTTTACAAAAGCGGAAACGATGGCAGAAAAATATATGGGACGTGCAAAGCCATTAAATCAGTTACAATGTGCATTGTTAGAAGCTGATATTGTAATTAGTTCAACAGGTGCTTCTCAATATGTGATTACGAAAGAAATGATGTCCAAAGTAGAGAGTATGCGCTCTGGTCGTCCGCTCTTTATGGTAGATATTGCGGTGCCGCGGGATATTGACCCAGCAATTGATGCGTTAGAAAGTGTTTTCTTATATGATATTGATGATTTACAAGGCGTTGTGGAAGCGAATCGTGCCGAGCGATTAAAAGAAGCTGAAAAAATTCAAATTATGATTGAAGAAGAAATGATTCTATTTAAATCATGGATGAATACGCTTGGTGTCGTGCCGTTAATTTCGGAACTTCGTAATAAGGCATTAGCGATTCAAAGTGAAACAATGCAAAGCATTGAACGGAAAATTCCAACGTTAACAGAGCGTGAGCGAAAAGTGATTAGTAAGCATACGAAAAGTATTATTAATCAATTGTTAAAAGATCCAATTTTAATTGCGAAAGAGTTGGCAGCTGAAGAAGATGCACAAGCAAAGCTTGCTCTATTTGCGAAAATTTTTGATTTAAATGCGAAAGAAGTAGTAGAAGAAAACGCAGCAGAATGCAAACAGACAGAGAAGTGGACAGTATCCGCTCCATCTTTGTAATGGAAAGGATAATCGGATGAGTGTTTTAAACAATAGCATTATTTATCATATTGCCATTATTTTATATGCCTGCAGCGTGAGTTTATATTTCATAGATTATTTCCAAAGTAACCGAAAGGCAAATCGGATTGCCTTTTGGTTACTTTCGGTTGTATGGGTATTATATTCTATATTTATGTTACTTCGAGCAACAGAAGCGAAAATCAATCCTGTTTTAACGTTGCTATCGGGTATTTATTTTTATGTATGGCTATTAATTACATTATCATTAGTTATTAACCGATTTATGCGTATTGATTTTTTAGTCTTTTTTACAAATATGATTGCATTTGGTGTAAGCGCTGTTTCTATTTTTACTCCGCTTGGAAAAATGTCGCCGGTGTTGGCCAATCAATTGGTATCGGAGCTTGTCTATGTGCATGTCGGTATGGCGATTATTTCCTATGCAACATTTACAGTTTCCTTTATTTTTTCCATTATGTATTTAATTCAATATCGTTTATTAAAACAAAAAAAATGGAATGCAAGATTAAGGCGTTTAGGAAATTTACCAAAGCTTGATTCTATGTCATACGGTTTGAATTTATTTTCTATACCATTCTTTTTATTAGCTATTTTGCTTGGGTGTATATGGGGATATACGAAGTTAGATAATTTTCATTGGTATGATGCAAAGGTAATCGGATCTTTCGTTGTTTTATTTGTGTACTGTGCGGGTATTTATTTGCGCGGATCAGATACATTGCAGGGGAAGAAAATTGCAAGTTGGAACATCGGGGCATTTCTCGTTATGTTAATTAATATTTTTCTATTTAGCAGTTTATCGAATTTCCATTTTTGGTACTTATAGAGGAGAGAAAAATATGCGCAAAATTATTGTAGGATCAAGAAAAAGTAAATTGGCATTAACGCAAACACATTGGTTTATCGATCAATTGAAAGCACTAGGATTGCCATATGAATTTGAAGTGAAAGAAATTGTAACGAAAGGTGACATTATTTTAGATGTGACACTTTCGAAAGTAGGCGGAAAAGGATTGTTCGTAAAAGAGATTGAACATGCGTTGCTTACAAAAGAAATTGATATGGCTGTTCATAGCATGAAAGATATGCCGGCAGTACTTCCTGAGGGATTAACAATTGGATGTATTCCAAAACGTGTGGATCCACGTGATGCGTTTATTTCCAAAAATGGTGGATCGTTTGATGAGTTACCAGAGGGAGCCGTTATCGGTACAAGCAGTTTACGTCGTAGTGCGCAGTTGTTAGCGGCGCGCCCGGATTTACAAATAAAATGGATTCGAGGAAATATTGATACAAGGCTTCGTAAGCTAAAAGAAGAAAATTACGATGCTATTATTTTAGCAGCAGCAGGACTAAAGCGAATGGGCTGGGCGGATGATGTGATTACAGGATACTTAGATGAAATGGTATGTGTACCAGCTGTTGGACAAGGTGCGTTATCCATTGAATGTCGAGAGGATGATGCTGATTTATTACAATTACTAAGTCATCTGAATGATAGTGTAACTGCGAAAACAGTTGAAGCAGAACGAGTATTTCTTCATAAGTTAGAAGGCGGCTGCCAAGTACCGATTGCTGGATATGCAACGCTGAAAGAAGATGACCAAATTGAATTAACAGCTCTCGTTGGATCTGCAGATGGAACTGTCTTATTGAAAGAAGTTGTTATTGGTGAAAGTTCCCAAGAAGTTGGAGAACAAGCAGCAGACTTGTTAATCGGGCAAGGAGCGAAGGAACTTATTGCTTTAGCAAATCAGGGGCAAAACTAGTAATATGCCTTCTCTTTGTGGAAAAACAGTGCTAATTACGAGAGCTAAGCAACAGGCGAAGCAAATGAGTGCCGAAGTGCAAAAGCAGGGCGGAATTCCATTAGAAATTCCGCTTTTGCATATAACAGCAGCCGCACATGAACAATTTCAACAAGTGCGTGATGAATTAATCACGTATGACTGGATTATTTTCACAAGTAAAAATGGTGTGAATTTCTTTTTAGATGGTATGAAGCAACCGTTACCACATACCCTTAAAATTGCTGCAGTTGGTGTGAAAACAAAGAAAGAATTAGAGAAACGCGGCTATACTGTCCATTTTGTACCAACAGCATTCGTAGCTGAAGCATTTGCGGAAGAATTTGTGAGTTATATAGGAAGCGGGACGCGTGTATTACTGCCAAAAGGAAATCTTGCAAGAGATGTGATACCGGAAGCATTGCGAGGTCATGGTGCTATCGTACGTGAGCTTGTTGTATATGAAACTGCCGTCTATGTACAAAAGCGGGGGCACCTAATCGATGCACTGCAATCAGGAGAAATCGATGTGATTACCTTCACAAGTCCATCGACTGTGCAGAGTTTTATCGCATTGCTTGAGGGTGAAAACTGGAGAGAATGGATAAAAGAATGTACAATTGCTTGTATAGGTCCCGTTACAGAACGAGAAGCGCGTAAACATTTTCAAAATCTTCTCATTCCGAAAGAATATACAATTGAAGCTATGTTACAATGCATTTCAGAATATTATTATAAAAATGTATAATAAAGTGAAACTTTAAGAATTGGAGATGGAAAGTTATGAATCCTTTACAATTTAACCGTCATCGTCGTTTACGACAAAGTGCAAGTATGCGTGCTCTTGTGCGTGAAACACATTTACATACAGAAGATTTCATTTATCCAATTTTTGTTTTAGAAGGGGAAAACAAGCGTAATGAAGTTTCCTCTATGCCAGGTGTATATCAAATTTCTTTAGACCATCTGCAAGCAGAAATGCAAGAAGTTGTCGATTTAGGTATTCGTTCAGTTATCGTATTCGGTTTACCTGCTGAAAAAGATGAAGTTGGTTCTTCTGCGTATTGTGAACATGGTATTGTACAGCGAGCAATTACGCAAATTAAAGAGAAATTCCCAGAATTAGTTGTAATCGCAGATACATGTTTATGTCAATATACGAGTCATGGCCATTGCGGTGTAATTGAAGACGGAATTATTTTAAATGATGAATCGTTAGAGGTTCTTGCAAAAACAGCAGTAAGTCAAGCGAAAGCAGGTGCGGATATTATTGCACCATCTAATATGATGGATGGATTTGTAGCGGCTATTCGTCATGCGTTAGATGAAAACGGCTTTGCGCATATTCCAGTTATGTCATACGCAGTAAAATATGCGTCTGCCTTTTATGGACCGTTTCGCGATGCTGCACATGGTGCGCCGCAATTTGGTGATCGTAAAACATATCAAATGGACCCAGCGAATCGTCTGGAAGCGTTCCGCGAAGCTGAGTCAGATGTGATGGAAGGGGCAGACTTCTTAATTGTGAAGCCAGCACTTTCCTATTTAGATATTATTCGTGATGTGAAAAATAACTTTAATCTTCCAGTTGTTGCGTATAATGTGAGTGGTGAATACTCAATGATTAAAGCGGCAGCACAAAATGGCTGGATCAATGAAAAAGACATTGTTCTTGAAAAATTATTAAGTATGAAACGTGCCGGAGCAGACTTAATACTTACATATCATGCAAAAGATGCAGCGAGATGGTTACAAGAAGGGAGCGCACGATAATGAAAAGTTTTGATAAATCGATTGAAGCGTTTGAAACGGCAAAAGATTTAATGCCAGGCGGTGTAAATAGCCCAGTGCGTGCATTTAAATCTGTCGGTATGAATCCATTATTTATGGATCGTGGAAAAGGTTCTAAAGTTTATGATATTGATGGAAATGAATACATTGATTATGTATTGTCATGGGGTCCGCTTATTCATGGACATTCCAACGACCGGGTTGTTGAGGCGTTAAAAGCGGTAGTAGAAAAAGGGACAAGCTTCGGCGCGCCAACAGAAATTGAAAATAAATTAGCACAGCTTGTAATCGACCGTGTACCGTCTATTGAAATTGTACGTATGGTTAACTCTGGAACAGAAGCGACAATGAGTGCACTTCGCTTAGCACGCGGTTACACAGGGCGTAATAAAATTTTGAAATTTGAAGGTTGCTATCATGGGCATGGTGATTCCCTTTTAATTAAAGCTGGTTCTGGCGTTGCTACGCTTGGTTTACCAGATAGCCCTGGTGTGCCAGAAGGTGTTGCGAAAAATACGATTACTGTTGCGTATAACGATTTAGAGAGTGTGAAATATGCTTTTGAACAGTTCGGTGATGATATTGCGTGTGTCATTGTAGAGCCGGTAGCTGGAAATATGGGCGTTGTACCGCCGCTCCCAGGATTTTTACAAGGACTTCGTGATGTTACAACAGAATACGGTGCACTTCTTATTTTTGATGAAGTTATGACAGGCTTCCGCGTAGCTTATAATTGTGGACAAGGATATTTTGGTGTAACACCTGATTTAACATGTTTAGGTAAAGTAATTGGCGGGGGACTTCCTGTTGGGGCTTATGGTGGTAAGGCTGAAATTATGAAGCAAGTAGCACCAAGTGGACCGATTTATCAAGCTGGTACACTATCTGGTAACCCATTAGCGATGACAGCTGGATATGAAACGCTTGTCCAATTAACACCGGAGAGCTATAAAGAATTTGAACGTAAAGCGGAAATGCTTGAAAAAGGTTTACATGAAGTAGCTGTAAAATATGATATTCCGCATTGTATTAATCGTGCTGGTTCCATGGTAGGTATTTTCTTTACAGATGAAAAGGTTATTAACTATGAAACAGCAAAAACGTCTAATTTAGAATATTTTGCAGCATATTACCGTGAAATGGTAGAACAAGGTGTATTCTTACCACCTTCTCAATTTGAAGGGTTGTTCTTATCAACTGCACATAGTGATGCTGATATTGAAGCAACTATTGCAGCGGCAGAAATGGCTATGTCTAAATTAAAAGGATAATTTGTTAGTTCTTTTATTTTGTTAAATATGTGGGACAAAAATCGCTCTCAAGTGAGGGCGATTTTTTTATTCATAAAGTCTCTGTTTCTCACATAAACCTGTAATGACATATAGTTTGAGAGGGGGAATACGAAGTGGCAGCAGATCAACAAACTTCATTACGGTTTTCGTTAAAAGAATCTGTCTGGTTTCAAAAAGGACAGGAAGTCAATGAGTTACTTTCTATTTCGTTAGATCCTGATGTTGTTATAGAGGAACGTGAATATGAAATTGTTGTATGTGGACAGCTAGATTTAACAGGAGAATATATTGCAAAGGAAGAAATAGAGGTTTTTTCATTGCGAGAATTATCACCAGTTCGCACTGTAGATTATGTGGAAACACGTGAAGATGGTATAAATGAATTAGTACATTCGTTTCCATTGGAGATTTCTATTCCAAGAGGACGTGTGAAGCAAGTCGAAGATTTATATGTGGATATTGAAGAATTTGATTATGAATTGTTGGACGATGGCTGTTTGCAGCTTTTAGCAGATATTTCAATTCACGGATTGTGTAATGAAGAGCGTGAAGAGGAAGAAATATACGAAGAGGAAGAAATACAAGAAGAGGAAGAGGAAGAGGAAGAGGAAGAGGAAGAGGAAGAGGGAGAAGAAATAAGAGAAGAGGAAGAAGAAGCGGTAGAGACTGATGAGTGGGAAGATTATGCCTTTGAGCCATTTCAGTTAGAAGCTCGTCAAGAACCAGAGCTTGATCTAGAAGAGGGGCAAGAAGTCGAGGAAGAGGAGGAAAAACAAGAAGAAGTCGCACCGCAGCTGTTTTTTGGACGTAAGGAACCGAAAGTAAAACAGGAAGCTGCCAATGAAGAGGCGCAAGAAGAAATTTCATACTCACAGCGAGATGAAAATGCGTTATATTTAACAAAATTATTTGCAAAGCAGCCGGAAGATGAATTTACAAAGCTGCGATTGTATTTTGTGCAAGAAGGCGATACGATTGAATCCGTTGCAGAGCGTTATGATACTTCCGTACAGCATTTACACCGTGTAAATCAAACGGATGATATTTATTTAACAGCAGGACAAATTTTGTATATACCAGTGCCAAAAGTGAAAACAAAGTGAGTGAAGAGAAATCTTCCTCACCTCTTTTCTTTTTTATCCCGCTATTTTTGGGCAGTAAAATCCCGATTGGTTCAACTAATCATCAGTGGAGGATGAAGCCCCCCACTGATGGAAGTTTCACTTTATGCTCTTGGAGAAAGGGTCGTTGTTCGTATGGACATGGAATTACGAGACCGTTATGCTTCTATTTTGCAGCTATATCAATTAGCTCCTGAACATATTGAGGAATATGGGAATGTAACAAAAATTTATACGAACCAAGGTCCATATGCGTTAAAAAAATTACCATCTCGGAAATTAGAACGAAGTAATCTTATGTATCATGTTCAATTTTTACGGGAAAAGGGCTTTACGAATTTTGCGCCGATTTATCATGCAAAAGATGGAAGTCATGTGTTCAATGATGGTGAATATAGTTATTATTTAATGCCTTGGCTAGGAAGTGCAGAAGGACAAGGTGAAGAGAATGATCAGTATCATAAAATGTTTCAAACACTTGCTTTGATGCACAAAAGAACGATGCGAGAGGAAGAAGTGAAGGAAGAAGTGCTTCAGGAACATTTTGATACTATTTCAAACCGTTGGGAAGAAGATGGAGCCCTATTAGAGAAGTTTTTAGTTGAATCTGAAGCAAAGTGGTATATGTCTCCGTTTGAATTGCAGTATTGTACGTACTTTCATCAGGCGCTGCGTGCTCATGAATTTGCAAAGAAACAGTTTACAGAATGGCATGAAGCGATGAAAGAAAAAGAAAAAACACGCATTTCATTTATTCATGGCAATGTTTCCATGAATCACTTTTTATTTGATTATCAGCGAAACGGCTATTTTATTAGTTTAGAAGATGCGCAGTTTGCTACCCCAGTTCAAGATATCGTTCAGTTCTATTCACGTTCCTTTAACACATATCCAATTGCAAGAAATGATCGATATGAATGGTACCAAATCTATCAAAATAATTTTGCGTTTACAAAGGAAGAAAAGTTACTTATGTTTGCATATTTAGCTTATCCCAAAACATTTATAAAGCAAGTGCAGTCATATATAAACGCTCGAAATGTGCGCAATGGAGCACAGGAGCTAAATGATGTAACGATGCTTCAACAAGCGCATTGGCTTATAAGTAATATTGAGTATTTTGTTGCACAGCTTCAAGCTGCTGCGCAAAAAGCGCAGTAAAATTAACATAAAGTGAAACTTCCATCAGTGGAGGTCTTACTGTTCGCGAATAGCAGAATAAAATTAGCCGTAGCCTCAAGAAGAGGTTACGGCTGAAAATGTAAGCGAACCGTTACTGCTATGAAAATAACAAGTATGACGAAATCTAAAAACGTAGGGAGAAGTAAAGTGCGAATGCCTTGGAAAATCGTGAGCGGGATTGCAAAGTCAGAAAACATCGTTTGTATATTTCTTAGCCATGAAGGGGCTGAAAAGTTATACGTGCGTCGAAAGCGTCGCATAATGGTCCTCCGTATTAGAAACTCCTCTAGGATGCAATCATAAGAGAAGAATAAATGTGATATTACATTATGCAGGATAAGCGTCTAATGTGCTTGTGCTACACTTTTCCATTTTCTTTGCATATGTTATAAAAAACTTGGCTAAGCTGATTGAAAATAGAATTAATAATTGTAGATGTAAGTCGAAAAATATTTTTATCTTGACGAATGTAGTTTCGTTTTTTACACTATTGTATATAATAAATAACAATTATATAAATGCATTGAAGGGGAAGAGTATAACATTAAACGTCTGCAGAGAGGAGAATTATTAGCTGGAAGATTCTCTAGATAGTCATGTTAGAAGGTAGCCCTGGAGCATCTTTTCTGAACGGAGTCATCTCATTAGGAAAAGACGGATTTGTCCGTTATCAAATTAAGAGTATAAGCAAATTTTGAATTTGTTTGTAAATAAAGGTGGTACCGCGATGTCTCTCGTCCTTTTTGGATGAGGGACATTTTTTTATTTTGAAGGAGGGAAAATAATGTCAAACACGGAAAAGAATTTACCGACTAAATATGATCATATGTCCGTTGAAGAAGGCCGTTATCAATGGTGGCTTGAAGGCAAATATTTCGAAGCAACAGGAGATGAAAAGAAACAACCGTATACAATTGTAATCCCGCCTCCAAACGTAACTGGTAAGCTGCACTTAGGTCATGCTTGGGATACGACGCTTCAAGATATTTTAACTCGTACAAAGCGTATGCAAGGTTACGATGTATTATGGCTTCCAGGAATGGATCATGCTGGTATTGCAACACAAGCGAAAGTAGAAGGAAAACTTCGTGAAGAAGGTATTTCACGTTACGATCTTGGCCGTGAGAAATTCCTTGAAAAAGCGTGGGAATGGAAAGAAGAATACGCTTCTCACATTCGTCAGCAATGGGGGAAAGTCGGTTTAGGACTAGATTATTCTCGTGAGCGTTTCACATTAGATGAAGGTTTATCTGATGCTGTTAATAAAGTATTCGTTCAATTATACGAAAAAGGTTTAATTTACCGCGGTGAGTATATCATCAACTGGGACCCAGCAACACGCACAGCTCTTTCTGATATTGAAGTAATTCATAAAGAGGTTCAAGGTGCATTCTATCATATGAACTATCCGTTAACAGACGGTTCTGGTCACATTCGTCTTGCAACAACTCGTCCAGAAACGATGCTTGGTGATACAGCGGTAGCAGTTCATCCAGAAGATGATCGTTACAAACATTTAATCGGAAAAACAGTTACACTTCCAATCGTTGGCCGTGAGATTCCGATTATTGCTGATGAGTACGTAGAAAAAGATTTCGGAACAGGCGTTGTGAAAATTACACCAGCTCATGACCCGAATGACTTTGAAGTAGGTAACCGTCATGACTTACCACGCATCTTAGTAATGAACGAAGATGGAACGATGAACGAAAAAGCTGGTAAGTATAATGGTATGGATCGTTTCGAATGCCGTAAAGAGTTAGTAAAAGATTTACAAGAAGCTGGCGTATTAGTAGAAATCGAGCCTCATATGCACTCAGTAGGTCATAGTGAGCGCAGCGGTGCAGTTGTTGAGCCTTACTTATCAACACAGTGGTTCGTAAAAATGGCACCACTTGCAGAAAAAGCGATTGAACTTCAACAAAAAGAAGAAGAAAAAGTAACGTTCGTACCAGAGCGTTTTGAAAACACATACTTACGCTGGATGGAAAACATTCACGACTGGTGTATTTCTCGTCAATTATGGTGGGGTCACCGCATTCCAGCTTGGTATCATAAAGAGACTGGTGAAGTATACGTAGGTACAGAAGCACCAGCAGATATTGAAAACTGGAACCAAGATAACGACGTACTTGATACATGGTTTAGCTCAGCATTATGGCCGTTCTCAACACTTGGTTGGCCGAATGAAGATGCAGAAGACTTCAAACGTTACTATTCAACAGATGCTTTAGTAACTGGTTATGATATCATCTTCTTCTGGGTATCTCGTATGATTTTCCAAGGTTTAGAGTTTACAGGAGAGCGTCCATTTAAAGATGTATTAATTCACGGTTTAGTTCGTGATGAGCAAGGACGTAAAATGAGTAAATCTCTTGGTAACGGTATTGATCCAATGGATGTTATTGATAAGTACGGTGCAGATGCAATGCGCTTCTTCTTATCAACAGGAAGTGCACCAGGCCAAGATTTACGCTTCAGCATGGAGAAAGTAGAATCTACTTGGAACTTCATTAATAAAATTTGGAATGCATCACGCTTCGTATTAATGAACATGGATGACATGAAATACGAAGATATCGATTTAACTGGTGAAAAATCAGTTGCAGATAAGTGGATTTTAACTCGCTTAAATGAAACAATCGAAAGTGTAACACGTAATATGGATAAATATGAGTTTGGTGAAGCTGGCCGTTCATTATACAACTTCATTTGGGATGATTTCTGTGACTGGTACATTGAGATGGCGAAACTTCCGTTATACGGTGAAGATGAAGCAGCGAAGAAAACAACTCGTTCTGTTTTAGCATATGTACTTGATCAAACGATGCGCCTATTGCATCCATTCATGCCATTCGTAACAGAAACGATTTGGCAGCACTTACCTCATGAAGGCGAATCTATTACAGTAGCGGCATGGCCGACAGTTCGTGAAGATTTACAAGACAAAGAAGCAGCAGCAGAAATGCACCTTCTAGTTGATATCATTCGCTCTGTTCGTAACATTCGTGCTGAAGTAAATACGCCAATGAGCAAAAAAGTTCAATTGCAAATTAAAGCAAAAGACGAAGCAGTACTAGCGCAGCTTACGAAAAATAGCTCTTACATCGAACGTTTCTGTAATCCAAGTGAATTAACAATTCAAACGGATTTACAAGCACCGGAAAAAGCGATGACTGCAATTGTATCAGGTGCAGAGTTATTCTTACCATTAGCTGACCTGATTAACCTTGAAGAAGAAAAAACACGTCTTGAAAAAGAACTTGAGAAGTTTGACAAAGAAGTAGAGCGTGTACAGAAGAAACTTTCAAATCAAGGATTCGTAGCAAAAGCTCCAGCTGCAGTTATTGAGGGAGAACGCGCGAAGGAACAAGATTATCTAGAAAAACGTGAAGCAGTTCGCCAACGTCTAGCTGACCTTCAAAAATAAAGTTATTCGAAAGAGACTCACTATATTGGTGAGTCTCTTTTATTTGCGTATAATAGAGCTGAGATACTCTGTTGTCTTGGTTCATTTTTTGCTGATTTGAAAGGGGAATAGCATACATGATACATACATATGAGGAAGCAATCGACTGGATTCATAGTCGTTTAAAATTTGGGATTAAACCAGGGTTAGAACGCATGCGATGGATGCTAGAGGAACTTGGAAATCCAGAGCGACATATAAAATGTGTTCATCTTGCGGGAACAAATGGAAAAGGTTCTACTCTCACATATATGCGCTATATGTTACAGGAGGCAGAGTATAAAGTAGGAACCTTTACCTCACCGTATATTGAAACGTTTAATGAACGGATTAGTACAAACGGAATGCCAATTACAGATCAAGAAATTACAGATCTCGTAAATATAGTCAAACCTGTTGTGGAAAAGTTAGATAAAACAGATTTAGGTGAAACGACAGAATTTGAAATCATTACTGTTATGGCACTTTATTACTTTGGAAAGACAAATCCGTGTGATATCGTTTTATTCGAGACAGGTCTTGGAGGGCGTTTTGATTCAACAAATGTCATTCACCCTGTACTCAGTATCATTACAAATATCGGTCATGATCATATGCATATTTTAGGAGATACGCTAGAAGATATTGCATTTGAAAAGGCAGGAATTATTAAATCAGGTGTTCCTGTTATAACAGGTGTGCAGCAAGGTGGAGCGTTAGAAGTAATCCGTACGATTACGAATGAAAAACGTTCTAACATATATGAACTTGGGAATCAATTTAAAGTGGAACATCTTTCTGCAGATAAGCAAGGTGAACAATTTACATTCTTGTCTCCATTCCATACATATGAAGACCTTTCCATTTCCATGAAAGGCCAGCATCAAGTGCAAAATGCTGCACTTGCGCTTATGGCGATTACGTACTTAAAAGTGTATCAGGCGTTCTTAATTGATGAGGAGCATATTCGAAAAGGATTAACTGAGGCATACTGGATTGGACGTTTTGAACAACTATCTACTCACCCACATGTCATTATTGATGGCGCTCACAATCCAGAAGGAGTACATAGCCTTGTAGAAACTGTTCGTGCCCACTATAGTGAAAAGCGAATTATTGTTTTATTTACAGCGCTTGGGGATAAACAATTGGATGAAATGGTTGGACAGCTAGAAACAATTGCAGATGAAATGATCTTTACGACGTTTACGTTTGATCGTGCAATTTCCGCTGAGGCGCTTGCTGCTTATTCAAAACGAGAATCGAAACATATTTTTGAGAATTGGCAGGAAGCGATTGATACAACAATGGCTTCTCTGCAAGAAGAGGATGTTTTCATATTAACAGGTTCTCTTTATTTCATATCAGAAGCTCGTAAATACGTTATGCAAAAAAACTAGACAGAAATAAACTGTCTAGTTTTTTAGTTCTACAAATAAAGACGTAAGCATACATATAAGATAACAATATAGGATAATTTGACGAATCTCTATGACAAATATCTCGTTCTTTTTTGAAACGAGTATGATACGATGCTGGCAATGATAAGAAGTAAGGAGTGGGGGTATGGACAAGCAATCGCGAACAATTTCAATTAAAGTGAATGGAACGGAAGCCAATTATGTAGAAAAGAAAGAGCATGAGCAAAAGAAAGAAGAGTTTGAGTGGGTGCTGCCAGAGAATACAGTGACAAATAATGTTGTTCCGTTTCAAAAAAATGTATTATCTTCCATGAAAAAAGGGGAAAAGGGATGGAGTAATACTTTCATTTTGACAGTATCTACAGCGATTGTAATTGGGACAGGATTTGGAATGGGAATGCTGCATCTGTTAACAGGTCAAGAAACAGTTCGTGAAACTACAGCCCCAGTAGCAAATGTTACAGAGAAAAATGAGACGAAACAATCAACAAATGAGAAAAAAGAAGAAAATAAAGCAGCATCAGCAGCTTTATCACCGCTTACTATATATTTTGTGCAGGGCGGGGTATTTTCTACGAAAGAAAAGGGACAGGCATCGTTAAAGGAGTTACAAGAAAAAGGAATTCCTGGAGCAGTTATGCAGTCAGGAGATAAATATTTACTCGTTCTTGGAATGGCACATGATGAGCAATCTGTTATGCAGATGATGGAGCAATATAAACAAAAAGATATATCAGTGATGAAAAAGAAATGGGAGATTGCGGATCAAGCACTTCTAAAACAGGACCAAGACTACGGATCGTTTTTTGAAAAGCTACAATCATTGTATGAAAAATTGCTGCAACAAGCAGCTGCGATGCAGTCTGGGAATAAAATAAATAAAACAAATATAGAACAAATTGAAAATGAGTGGAAGGCAATAAAAAAAGAGGAAACGGCATTGAAGCGGGACGATATAAAAAAATTGTTTACGTATGCATCAGTGGCTGTGCAGACAATACAAGAGGGAAAACAAGATGTGACAACAATGACAAAATTGCAGCAAGTTTTAGTAGATAGCTTTCTTTCTTATGAAAAAATAGTTTCGCAAAAAACAAAAACGTATAATAATTAGATAAGGTTTAACTCATTATCCTGCTATTTGCGGGCAGTAAGACCCTCACCTCAAGATTCAGAGAGAAGCGAAGAAGATAGGTGGGGGATGAATAAAACCCCCACTGATGGAAGTTTCACTTTATCAGAAGATGGTTTTATTTTTTCTTATCATCTGTTTAAGCTGAAGAAAGGGAAGGAGAGTTTAGGCTTCTTTCCTTTCTTTTATATTTTTTTAAAGAAAAACGATATTTTCAAAATTTGAGGAGAATATATACATTTAGTATGGTTATGTTGTATCTTCCTGCTAATTTGGAAAACGAAAGGAGAACGTATGAAAAAACTTATTTTAGCGTCCGGTTCACCAAGGCGCAAAGAATTACTTGAGCTAGTGGATATGCCATTTGACGTTGTAGTTAGCGATGTAGAAGAAATAATTGGAGCATATTCATCACCGCATGATATCGTGATGTCGCTTGCATTGCAAAAAGCATCTGCTGTAGCAAAGAATTACGAAGACTGTGTTGTACTTGGTGCTGATACAATTGTTACGTACGAGTCGCGTATTTTGGGAAAACCAGTAGATGAGAATGAAGCGAAAGAAATGCTGCAGCTTTTATCAGGGAAAACACATGAAGTCTATACAGGAGTCGCTCTTATTTCAAAAGAAAAAACAGTGACATTTTATGAGCGTGCAGAAGTAACGTTTTGGGAATTAACAGAAGAAGAAATTAAGGCATATGTACGAACGAAAGAGCCGCTTGATAAAGCTGGTAGCTATGGTATACAAGGAAAAGGCGCTATTTTTGTTCATCATATACAAGGTGATTATTATGCGATTGTCGGCCTGCCAATTGCACGTGTTGTGCGTGAATTAAAACAATTTAATATGTAAAGGAGGCTGAGGTATGAGCTGCATTCGTGACGTTGTGAAAGAAGATCAACCACGGGAACGTTTATTGCTAGAAGGAGCAAGCAGCTTATCAAACACAGAACTTCTCGCTATATTACTTCGAACGGGTTCAAAAGAGGAGTCGGTTTTAACATTAGCGAATCGAATTTTGCATCATTTTGATGGATTACGAATGTTAAAAGATGCAACAATCGAAGAAATGACAAGCATTCACGGCGTTGGGATGGCAAAAGCATCCCAACTTATTACTGCTTTTGAACTTGGACGAAGAATGGTACGATTAGAGTATCAGAATAGATATAGCATTCGTAATCCAGAAGATTGCGCACGCTACATGATGGAGGAGATGCGTTTTTTACAACAAGAACATTTTGTGTGTCTATATTTAAATACGAAAAATCAAGTGATGCATCGACAAACGGTATTTATTGGAAGTTTGAATGCATCAATTGTGCATCCGCGCGAGGTTTTCAAGGAAGCTTTCCGCCGCGCTGCTGCCTCTATTATATGCCTTCATAATCACCCTTCAGGCGACCCCGCACCAAGCCGAGAAGATATTGAAGTAACGAAGCGACTTGTAGAATGCGGGAAAATTATCGGGATTGAAATTCTCGATCATATTATTATTGGTGACCATAAATTTGTTAGTTTAAAAGATAAAGGTCATATTTAAGACTGTTTTTTTTCTTTATTTTGTTTTATAATGTGAGTTATGGGTTTTTTGTAGGCTTTCGTCTACACTATAACAAAGAACATGTGAAAACGTTATGTTTTATATAAATATAATAGTATTTAAAAGAACAAATAAAGTACTTTTGTTAAATTAGAAAGGAAGATACATGATATGTTTGGAATTGGTGGTTTTACTCGTGACCTTGGAATAGACTTAGGAACAGCGAATACGCTTGTATACGTAAAAGGGAAAGGTGTCGTTGTACGCGAGCCATCTGTTGTGGCTTTGCAAACAGATACAAAACAAATTGTTGCAGTTGGTAACGATGCAAAACAAATGATTGGTCGTACACCTGGAAATGTTGTAGCACTTCGTCCGATGAAAGACGGTGTTATCGCTGATTATGAAACAACAGCAACAATGATGAAATATTATATTCAACAAGCACAAAAATCAAACGGCTTCTTCTCTCGCAAGCCTTATGTAATGGTATGTGTGCCATCTGGTATTACAGCTGTTGAAAAACGTGCAGTAATTGATGCGACTCGTCAAGCAGGCGCACGTGATGCATATCCAATTGAAGAGCCATTTGCAGCAGCAATTGGTGCGAACTTACCTGTTTGGGAACCAACAGGAAGTATGGTTGTTGATATTGGTGGTGGTACAACAGAAGTTGCAATTATCTCACTAGGTGGTATTGTAACAAGCCAATCTGTTCGTGTTGCTGGTGATGAAATGGATGATGCAATTATTCAATATGTTAAGAAAAGCTACAACGTAATGATTGGGGAACGAACAGCAGAAGCATTAAAATTAGAAATCGGCTCTGCTGGTGAAGTAGAAGATGTTGAACCAATGGACATTCGCGGTCGTGACTTAGTGACAGGATTACCAAAAACGATAACAATTCGCCCAGAAGAAATTGCATCAGCTTTAAAAGATACAGTAGATGCGATTCTTGAGTCTGTGAAAAATACATTAGAAAAAACTCCGCCAGAATTAGCGGCAGATATTATGGACCGCGGAATTGTTTTAACAGGTGGTGGTGCTTTGCTTCGTAACATAGATAAAGTAATTAGCGAAGAAACAAATATGCCAGTTCTTGTTGCAGAAAATCCATTAGATTGCGTAGCAATTGGAACAGGTAAAGCGTTAGACAATATCCATCTTTTCAAAACTGCTCGATAAAATCCATTATTTCAGCATAAAAATTAGTAAATTTAAGAGGGTGTGAACGTGCCACAGTTTTTCTTAAACAAAAGATTAATTGTTTTGTTAGTTAGTATTATTCTTCTGGTGGCATTGATCGGAATCTCATTGAAAGAACGGAAAAATTTAACATGGCCAGAGCAGTTTGTAAAGGATACCGTAGGAGTTGTAGAACGTGTATTTCAAAAGCCAGCGAACTATGTTGCCGGATTCTTTGAGAACGTAGAAGATGTAAAGCGCACGTATGAAGAAAATAAAGAATTAAAAGCAAACTTGGACAAGTATGCAGAGTTGTCCGTAAAGGTGAAAGACTTAGAGAAAGAAAATGCAGAGCTTCGTGACATTGTTGGAAAAAAAGATTCGCTTCGTGATTATAATCCAATTCAAGCAACTGTCATTTCTCGCAATCCAGATAAATGGTATGACCTAATTGCAATTGATAAAGGGGCACAACAAGGTATTCAAAAAGATGCGGCTGTTATTACATCAAAAGGTTTAGTCGGAAAAGTAAAAAGCGTTTCACAATTCACTTCAACAGTTGAGTTAGTAAGCTCATTAAATAGAACAAATCGTATTTCAGCTGTTGTACAAGGAGATAAACGTGTTTTCGGGTTAATTGAAGGATACGATAAAGAGAAGCAACAGCTTATCTTTACAAAAATCCCATCTGGTGTACCAGTAGAGAAGGATCAAATGGTTGTAACTTCTGGCTACGGCGGGGTGTTCCCGGAAGGACTGGTTATTGGACAAATCGTCGATGTGACATCAGATGAGTACGGATTAACACAAACAGCTTATGTAAAACCTGCGGCGGATTTAAATGATGTAGATAATGTTATGGTCGCACAACGAGTTATGCCGTCAGTGGATCTAGGGAAATAGGAGGGGGAAGAGATGGAGATTATAAAAAAAGCAATTCTTCCTCTTCTACTTCTTTTCGTATTTGTACTTGAGAATATGTTTTCCACCATTGTGCCAACAAGTCTTTTTTGGAAGAATACAATTGCAGCTCCGCATTTTTTTCTGATCGTTTTATGCTTTGTTACAATTTACTTTAATTCTGTACAAGGTATTTACTATGGACTATTATTTGGATTTTTGTTTGATATGGTGCATACAGAGCTAGTTGGTGTGTATATATTTGCTTATCCGATTTTAGCTTATCTTGTATATCATGCAATGCGAATTTTACAACTTAATCTTTTTATTGTGTTCTGTATTGTATTAGCGAGCATCGCCGCGCTGGAATATTATGTGTATGGATTTTTGACGCTAATTGGTCGTGTTCATATGCCAGCGCATATCTTTTTCACAGATCGTCTTCTTCCAACGTTGTTATTAAACGGAATTTTTTTACTACTGTTTTGTTTCCCACTGAGACGATATATTTTACGTCTTTCAGAAGCCATGGAAGAAAAAGAAAAAAGGATTTTCTGATTTTATGTCGAATTGAATCGGTGGGGTGAGCATTGGTGACAGAAAAAAAGCAACAATATGTGACTATAAAAGGAACGAAAGATGGTTTAGCATTACATCTTGATGATTCCTGTTCATTTCGCGAATTGCTGCAAGAACTTGACGAAAAGCTTTCAACCCATTATTACGAGGGGGATGGACGCTCGTTAATTGAAGTACAGGTCAAAGTTGGGAATCGTTATGTGACAGAAGGACAGCAGGAAGAATTGCGTACATTAATTCGCAATAAAAAGAATTTAGTTGTAGATTCTATTGAGAGTGATGTTGTAACGAAAGAACAAGCATTGGCATGGAAAGAAGAAACAGAGATTGTTTCTGTTTCAAAGATTGTTCGTTCAGGTCAAATATTGCATGTAAAAGGCGATTTATTATTAATTGGAGATGTAAATCCAGGCGGGACGGTTATCGCTGGAGGAAATATTTTTATTATTGGAGCATTACGAGGTATTGCACATGCTGGATATTACGGGGATGCAGAAGCTGTTATTACAGCTTCTGTTATGAATCCAATGCAACTTCGGATTAGCGACGTAACAACGCGCGCTCCTGAAGAGAAAGAAGACGGGGCGGAAGGGGCAGAATGTGCCTACATTAATGAGAACAATTACATTGTTGTCGATCGCATTCAACTTCTCACTCATCTTAGACCTAATTTAACAAGGTTAGAAAGGGGAATTGTATAGCTGTGGGAGAGGCAATAGTTATTACATCTGGAAAAGGCGGAGTAGGAAAAACTACAACGTCTGCAAACATTGGAACAGCCTTAGCGTTATCTGGGAAAAAAATATGTTTAATTGATACAGATATCGGTCTGCGAAATTTAGACGTAGTAATGGGGCTGGAAAACCGCATTATATATGATCTTGTTGATGTTGTTGAAGGGCGTTGTCGTTTACCCCAAGCTCTTATTAGAGATAAGCGCTTTGATGAACTCTATTTATTACCTGCAGCGCAAACGAGCGACAAATCAGCGGTAACACCTGAACAAATGGAAGAATTAATACAGCAATTACGTCAAGACTATGATTACATATTAATTGACTGCCCAGCTGGCATTGAACAAGGTTTTAAAAATGCTGTGGCAGGTGCCGATAAAGCGATTGTTGTTACAACACCAGAAGTATCTTCAATGCGTGATGCCGATCGGATTATCGGACTATTGGAAAAAGAAGATATCGAGCCACCGAAGTTAATTATTAACCGTGTGCGTAGTCATATGCTACATGAACAGGATATGTTGGATGTAGATGAAATTGTGCGTACTCTTTCAATCGAGTTGCTCGGTGTTGTAGAAGATGATGATGCAGTTATTCGAGCAACGAATACAGGAGAGCCTGTAGCATTGCAACCAAATGGAAAAGCATCAATTGCTTATCGAAATATTGCAAGACGTTTGCTTGGGGAAAATGTACCATTACAGTCATTTGAAAATGAAAAAGAATCGGTCTTCACGAAAATGAAAAAATTCTTCGGAATACGTTAAGAGCACTTCGCATATATGCGGAGTGCTTTCTTTTTTTCCCGCTATTCAAGGGCAGTAAGACTCCCGCCTCAAGATTTAGAGAGAAGCGAGGAAGATAGGTGAGAGATAAAAAAACGCTCATGGAAGTTCCACTTTATGAAAGCTTCATTTCATTCTCATGAATATCTTCCCCGGACAACTCATACATATGTACAAATTGATTGAAAGAGGAAGGGGACAGGATGAGAAATAAACGAGTAGAAGAAATAAAAAAACGTATTGCTAAGAGGAAAGCACAGCAGGAAAGAAGAGAAGAAGATGAGTTATTTTCATATGAAGAGCAAGAGTATACACCGCTTCTTATTGAAGACGGAGAAGAAACACACCCGCTTTTTCGAAAAGAGATATTTCTCTTTAAGCTATTACTATCTGCAATTCTTGTTCTTGTTGTAGCAATCTTATTTAAAAATACAACGAGTTCTCTTGAAGGAACGCGTACAACTGTCAAACAAGCGATGGAAAAAGAGTTTCAATTTGCATCTGTTTCTAAGTGGTATGAATCGCAATTTGGAAAGCCGTTATCTTTTTTACCTTCTAGTGAAAAGAAAACGGTTCAGAAAGAAAAGGATTATGCTGTTCCCACCTCAGGGAAAGTGATGCAAAACTTTCATGCAAACGGACAAGGTGTATTTGTACAAACAGCAGCAAATGCAATTGTGGAATCAGTGAATGAAGGAATTGTTGTTTTTGTTGGTCAAAAAGAGGAATTTGGGAATACGGTTCAAGTTCAACATGCAGATGGTACAGAATCATGGTATGGAAATTTAGGAGAAACATCAGTTAAGTTATATGATTATGTAGCGAAAAAACAAAAAATCGGAACAGTTGCGAACGGAACAACTGGAAAAAACGGAAAATTTTATTTTGCTTTTAAAAAGAATGAAAAATTTATTGATCCAATTCAGGTGATTTCATTTGAGTAAATACAGTGAGGTTTTATCAAAAATTACCATTCATCCATTGTTTTGGGGGATTATGGCGATTGCGATTTTTACAGCTCGTTTTAAAGAATTATTAATTTTATTTTTCATTGTCTTTATTCATGAGTTAGGTCATGCGATAGCGGCGGCCCATTTTAAATGGCGTATTAAACAAATTCAGTTATTGCCATTTGGCGGGGTGGCTGAGCTTGATGAGCATGGAAATAAGCCGTTAAAAGAAGAATTGATTGTCATTATAGCGGGGCCTATTCAACATGTGTGGATGTTAGCTGCTGCTTATTTGTCGTACACAGTAGGTTGGATGGGAGAAGACTTCTATCATTTTTTTATGTGGAATAACATAATTATTTTGTGCTTTAACTTACTGCCGATTTGGCCTCTTGATGGAGGGAAGATCGCGCTGAATATATTGTCATATCGCTTTCCATTTGTACAGGCGCATAACATCATGATGAAAATATCAATTGCTTGTTTTAGTGCTGTATTTTTGCTGCAGCTTTTCTGGAATAGTAAGAATGTAATGATGTGGACATTACTTCTATTTTTAGCATTCTCTTTATTTCAAGAATGGAAACAACGCCGTTATGCATTTATGAGATTCTTATTAGAGCGCTACTACGGGAAAAAACGAGAAATTGCAAAAGTTACAGCTATTACAGTTGAAAAAGAAACGAGTCTATATCATATTTTCACACAGTTTCGGAGAGGATATAAACACTCAATTATCATACAAGGAGATCATAAAAATCAATATACACTAGATGAAAATGAATTGCTTTACGCATATTTTACAGAAAAAAGAACAACATCATCTGTAGAAGAGTTAATTGGTTAGTGTTGACGATAACACTAACCTTTTATTATGGTATAAAAAAAGGATAAAGAGAGGAATATACTTTGAAGAAGCTATACATAAACTACATCGGTTCGGAAAAACGAGTTGCTGTTGAAGAAGAGAAAGAGATTGTAGAACTTTTATGGCAACGAAATGAACAAGAGCAAATTGTTGGAAATATATATATTGGGCGTGTTATGCGAACGATAGCTGGTATGAATGCTGCCTTTGTTAATATTGGTTTGGAGAAGCAGGCTTATTTGTCGTATGAAAACGTGCCATCATCTACGCGGTTACATGAAGGACAAGCGCTTCTCGTGCAGGTTGTGAAAGAAGCAATTGATACGAAAGGGCCAAAAATAACAGCGAATATAGAATTTACCGGGAAATATGTCGTGTATATGCCCTATGACACAGTTTTTGCCGTTTCCCGGAAAATAAAAGATGCGAAGAAACGAGAACAACTTCTTGCGCTTGAAGAAAAAGGAGGATTTATTTTCCGTTCTGCATGTGAGAAAGTGCAAATAGAAGAAGTACAAGCGGAGATGCGCCATCTTCAATCTCAATTTGAACTTGTGAAAAAGCAAGAACAAAAAGGAAAAGCACCGCTTCTTGTTTATTCTCCTTCTAGTTTTTTAGATCGTATCCTTCAAGAGATACCAGTAGAGACTGTTTCAGAAGTGATTGTAGATCAGCGCAGTATGATACAAGAATTCGAAGAGAAAATAGGTGCGGAGAAAGTTACCTTTTTTAATGAGAAGACACCCTTATTTTCCCGCTATGGAATTGATCGTGAAATTGAAAAAGCACTGCAAAAGGTTGTGTGGCTTCCAAATGGAGCCTATTTACTCATTGAACAAATGGAAACGATGACTGTAATCGATGTGAATACGGGAAAATTCACCGGGAAACAGAATTTACAAGATACAGTACTGCGTACAAATGAAATGGCAGCGAAAGAAATTGCACGGCAACTGCGACTTCGCGATATTGGCGGGATGATTTTAATAGATTTTATTAATATGAAGCGCCGCGAAGAAAAAGAAAAAATAAGAGAAATCGTAAAGTCTCACTTAGAAAAAGACCATACTTATACGAGAGTATTAGGATTTACAGAGCTTGGTATTTTAGAAATGACACGAAAACGAAAAAAACAATCGCTTCGTGATGTGCTATTAGCAGATTGTACGATTTGTCAAAGTAGCGGTTATGTTTTATCACATGAAACAGTAGCATACGAGCTAGAGAGAGAACTGATCGCTTATAATGGAACAGATGACGAAGCCGTTCTTATCGCTGCTCATCCTAATGTGCAGCAAATCTTTTTTCAGAAAGAATTGCACCGTAATATATCGTTTCAAATTTATTTTATTGATGATGCAGCCGTGCGTTACACGATTCAGCGTTTTGGAACAAAGGAAGAGATATGTGCACGGAAAAAATAGTTAGTAGAACATTCATTGACAATAGGCTGTGTTTCGTGATAACATCTCTATGTTATAGTTTATAGCACCTAAACGGCTATATGCTACAACCGCACAGGACAGGTTACAAAATGACATTGTATGTCTACCTCGTTTTGGCGAGTCTTAGTAATTATGAGGAGGTGCAATTATGTACGCAATTATCGAAACAGGTGGAAAACAAATTAAAGTTGAAGCTGGTCAAGCAATCTACGTAGAGAAATTAGACGTAGAAGCTGGTGAAACTGTTACTTTTGACAAAGTTCTTTTCGTTGGTGGCGAAGCTGTTAAAGTTGGTAGCCCAGTTGTAGAAGGTGCAACAGTTACTGCGAAAGTTGAAAAACAAGGTCGCGCTAAGAAAATTATCGTTTTCAAATACAAAGCGAAAAAGAACAATCGTAAAAAACAAGGTCATCGTCAACCATACACGAAATTAGTGATTGAAGCAATCAACGCTTAATTCGGGTTGTCATGATTAAAATTACGATTAATCGCACGGAATTAGGAAGTATCCAATCATTTAAAATGACCGGACACGCTAATTTTGCGCCGCATGGACAAGATCTTGTCTGCGCTGGAACAACGGCGGTTGTGTTTGGTGTGATAAATGCTGTGGAATCACTTTGTAATGTGCAAGCAACTATTGAACTTGGAAAAGATGGTGGATTCTTGATGTATGAATTGCCTAGTGATCTAGATGATTCTATAAGAGAAAAAGCATGTTTTCTATTAGAGGGCATGGTTGTTTCGCTAAAAACGATCGAACTTGATTACGGAAAATATATCCGATTAATAGAAAAAGTGCAGGAGGTGTAACGTATGTTAAGATTAGATCTTCAGTTTTTCGCATCTAAGAAAGGTGTGGGTAGTACAAAGAACGGTCGTGACTCTCAGTCAAAACGTCTTGGTGCTAAACGCGCAGATGGTCAAATGGTTTCAGGTGGTTCAATTCTTTACCGTCAACGCGGTACAAAAATTTATCCAGGTGTTAACGTTGGTCGTGGTGGCGATGACACATTATACGCGAAAGTTGACGGCGTAGTACGCTTCGAGCGTCTTGGCCGTGACCGCAAACAAGTGAGCGTATATCCTGTTGCTCAAGAAGCATAAGAAACTCACGGAAAGCTCTAACCTGGGTGCAGGTTAGAGTTTTTCTATATTAAAGGGGTATATGAATGAAGGAAAAATGGACAATTATAGATGCGCTGCGTCACTCGAGGCATGATTGGCTCAATCGTATGCAGATGATTAAAGGAAATCTTTCGCTTGGAAGAGTGGAAGAAATTCATGAGCTCATCAATCGTTTTGTCCAAGAAGCGAGACAAGAATCGAATCTGATAGGGCTTTCTATGCCCAAGTTTTCAGAATGGATTTTAACATATAATTGGAAACGGCACCCGTGCTTGTTGGAGTACGAAGTATTAGGAAAGATACATAATTTATCACATCTAGATGAGAGCGTTTCTATATGGACGGCTCAATTTTTCCAAATGCTTGAGCATAGTTTAGACGTTTATGTTGAAAATTATGTTTGTATCACAGTTGAATGTGAAGATGAGGATGCTCGTTTCTTTTTTGATTTTCGTGGCAAGCTAACAGATGTACAAGAAATACAAGAATGGCTTGCGAATCAGCATAATAAATGGTTTTCCATTTCTTATACAGTGCGAGAGGAAGAAATCTCGGTTATATTACAACTACTAGAAAAAAGTGTGGTGAGATAATGTTTGTAGATCAGGTCAAGATATATGTAAAAGGCGGCGACGGTGGAAACGGAATGGTTGCATATCGTCGTGAGAAATATGTTCCAAAAGGTGGCCCAGCAGGCGGTGATGGTGGTAAAGGTGCCGATGTTGTTTTCGTTGTAGACGAAGGATTACGTACATTAATGGATTTCCGCTATCAGCGTCATTTTAAAGCAGATCGCGGTCAACATGGAATGAGTAAAAACCAACATGGCCGTAAAGCGGATGATTTAATTGTAAAGGTTCCGCCGGGAACAGTTGTAAAAGATGAAGCTACTGGTCAAATTCTTGCGGATTTAGTAACGCATGAGCAATCAGCAGTTATCGCACGCGGTGGACGCGGTGGACGTGGTAACTCACGTTTTGCGACGCCAACGAACCCAGCTCCAGAAATCGCTGAGAACGGGGAGCCAGGTCAAGAGCGCGAGGTAGTACTAGAATTGAAAGTGTTAGCTGATGTTGGACTTGTTGGTTTCCCAAGTGTTGGTAAATCAACATTATTGTCTGTTGTATCATCGGCACGTCCGAAAATTGCCGAATATCACTTTACAACAATTGTTCCAAACCTTGGAGTAGTTGAAACAGGTGATGGACGCAGCTTCGTTATGGCAGACCTTCCAGGATTGATTGAAGGTGCACACGAAGGTGTTGGACTTGGACACCAATTTTTACGTCATATTGAGCGTACACGCGTTATTGTTCATGTGATTGATATGTCTGGTTTAGAAGGACGCGATCCATATGAGGATTACGTAACGATTAATAACGAGCTAAAAGAATACAATCTGCGTCTAACAGAGCGTCCACAAGTTATTGTTGCAAACAAAATGGATATGCCAGATGCAGAAGAAAATTTACAAGCGTTCAAAGAAAAAGTGGGCGATGAAGTTAAAATCTTCCCTATTTCTGCGGTAACGCGTCAAGGTGTTCGAGATTTACTATTTGAAGTAGCAAATCTAATAGAAACAACACCAGAATTCCCAGTGCATGAAGTGATCAGTGAATCCGATGCAAGTGTAATGTACAAATTTGAGGCTGAAGGTTCTAAATTTGAGATTACACGTGAAAGCGACGGTACATTTGTCGTTTCTGGTTATGACATTGAGAAAACATTCAAGATGACAGACTTTACTCGTGATGAATCTGTGCGCAGATTCGCTCGTCAAATGCGCGGTATGGGCATTGATGAAGCACTTCGCGCGCGCGGTGCAAAAGATGGCGATATTGTAAAAATTCTTGAATATGAATTTGAATTTATCGATTAAGACTGCCGAAATACGGCAGTCTTTTTTTTATCAAAGTAAAAAAATCTCCTCAAATGGAAATTTACCCTTATAATGGAAAATGGGTAGATGTAAGACACGTAGCAATGGTGTCTTCATGTGCTTTTAAAAAGGGAGTGGAGATTACATGTATAAAATATTAATTGTAGAAGATGATCTGAAAATTGCTGATATTTTAGAAGGACATCTAGAGAAATACGGTTATCAGTCAGTTCGCGTGCAAGATTTTCGTCATATAAAAGATGAATTTGCAAAAGTGAATCCTCATTTAGTTTTACTTGATATTAATTTACCATACTTTGACGGTTTTTATTGGTGCCGTCAAATTCGTACTATTTCCAATGCGCCGATTATTTTCGTGTCCGCACGTACGGGAGAAATGGATCAAGTGATGGCAATTGAAAATGGCGGAGATGATTACATTACGAAACCATTTCATTTAGATATTGTCATGGCAAAGGTAAAAAGTGCACTACGCCGTGTGTACGGTGAATATGCTTCATCGACAGAAAGTGATTATTTTGGAGTCAGTGGGTTACTTTTATTTCCAGCACAGCATATGGTAGAGTGGCAAGGAAAGCAAGTGGAGCTTACAAAAAATGAATATTATTTATTAGAATGCTTAATGAAGCAAGCGGATCAATATGTAACGAGAGAAGAATTATTAGAGGCGTTATGGGATGAAATTGCTTTTGTTGATGATAATACTTTAACTGTAAATGTAAAGCGTGTTCGTAAAAAGTTAGAGGAGATTGGCATTGTAGATGCAATTGTTACGAAACGGGGCTATGGATATGCGCTCCTAACGAACTGGGTGAATGAACATGAATCTTAAAAAGTATGTGATGGACCGTATTGCATTGCTTGTTTCTTACATCATGAGTGTGGTTCTATTTGGTCTTGTCTTGCAGCTGCAAGCTTCTTTGCAAAAACAATCTATAAATTGGACTACTTGGCTATATGGATTTTTATTATCGATCGTCGTTTTTGCTTTCTTTCTTATGTATGATTACCGGAAAAGACAAGCTTTCTTGCAAAAGGTAGAACATTACATTGCAGAGGGACACGAGCTGCATCATTCTTTATCGATTAGTTCGTCATATTCATACGAACAAGAAGCGATTGTGGAAGCCTTTTCTCTTTTGAGACAACAATATATGAATGAAGTGCATGAACAACAGGCAAAAGGAGAGCAGCAAACGATCTTTATGAACCAGTGGATTCATCAAATGAAAACGCCGGTATCTGTCATTGAATTATTGCTGCAAAAGCTTGGACAAACGCACCGCGAAGCAAGAGATACGATTGAAAGTATTCGTGAAGAAAATAATCGTATTTTACAGGGGTTAGATTTAGCACTTCATATGGCACGCCTTGAGCAGTTTGGGAAAGATTATAAAATAGAAGAAGTCAATGTGGTGGACATTGTTCGTGATAGTATTAACCAGCATAAAAAAACATTTATTCAGTATTCTGTATATCCGAAAGTCATGTTTGATAAAGAGCAGTATATGGTAGCTTCGGACCAAAAGTGGCTCAGTATTGCAATTAATCAAATTGTGATGAACGCACTGAAGTATACAAGAATTACAGAAAAAGAGAAAAAGGAGATTACATTTCAGATAGAAGAAACAGAAAGTGTCATTACATTACATATTTGTGATAGCGGAATAGGGATTCCAAAACAAGATATAAAGCGAATTTTCGAGCCATTTTTTACAGGGGTCAATGGACGGAAAACAAGAGAAGCGACAGGTATGGGATTATATATTACAAAGCAAATTTGTGATCATCTTAGCCACGGAATTTCTGTGCAGTCGATAGAGGATGAGGGGACAACATTTACGTTCGAGTTCTCGAAAGATAAAGGATATCATCAAATGATGAGGAAAATGACAAAATTGTAAGATAACAAACCGTTTTGTAAGGGAAATCACTCGTTACTTTCCCTCGTTTTTTCTATAGTAAAAGTAAGAAGAAAGTACATAGGGGGATGTAAAATGAGTGTTCTTGAAGTAAAAGGTTTAACAAAAGTATATCAATCAAAAGGTTCGATAACGACGACAGCACTAAATAATATTAACTTTAAAATTGAAGAAGGTGAATTTGTCGGCATTATGGGGCCATCAGGAAGCGGGAAAACAACGCTTCTAAATTTACTAGCAACCATTGATAAGCCAACATCTGGTCATGTCTATATGAACGGTGAAGAAATAAGTCAAATGCGTGCTGCTAAGCTTGCAGCGTTTCGCCGTACACACTTAGGATTCATCTTCCAAGATTTTAACTTGCTTGATACGCTATCAATTAAGGAAAATATCATTTTGCCGCTTGTGATGGCAAACCGTCCTGTGAAAGAAATTGATGCGAAAGTATTAGAGATTGCAAAATTTCTAAATATCGAAGAAATTTTACATAAAAGGGTGTATGAAGTATCAGGTGGTCAGCAACAACGTGCAGCAGCGGCCCGAGCTATTATTCATCAACCAACTTTAATTTTAGCCGATGAACCAACAGGAAACTTAGACTCCAAATCAGCAAAATCGTTAATGGGTGCTCTGCAAGAACTTCATGAAGAGAAGCAAGTGACGATTGCGATGGTAACGCATGATCCTGTTGCTGCAAGCTATTGCGAACGTATTTTGTTCATTCGTGACGGCGAAATCTTTTCAGAGATTCATAAAGGCGAAACAAAGCAAGCCTTTTTCCAAGAAATATTAGATGTACTTGCGATGTTAGGAGGAGAGCACCATGAGCTTTCGGCAGCTCGCGTTTAATAATGTCAAAAGTAATTGGCGGAATTATAAAGCGTTTTTAATTAGTAGCTGTTTATCGATTATTGTGTTCTTTATGTATGCTTCGTTTATTTATCATCCTGATGTGGTAGGCGGTAACATTAGTCAGAAAATGCGTGTAGAAAAAGGGTTAGAAGCATCGAATTATATTGTTGTTATTTTTTCAGCCCTATTCATTTTATATTCAAACTCTATCTTTTTACGGGCTCGAAAAAAAGAATTAGGATTATTAACATTAATGGGTGCAACAAAAGGGCAATTAGGAAGAATGATTATACTAGAGCAAATGATACTAGGATGCATTTCCCTTGTCATTGGTATTGCTCTTGGTATGCTTGGCTTACCGCTTTTTTTTAAAGCCGTAAGTGTTGCGGTGGGAATTGAAACATCATTGCCATTTGTATGGAATGGAAAAGCGATTACGATTACAGCTAGTGTGTATCTCGTTCTCTTTTTCGTATTATCACTACTAGGGCTATGGACGATATGGAGATTACAAATTGTTGATTTAATCCGTGATGCGAGAAAACAAAGAGTGGAGCCGTTTTCTTTCACATGGCTATTCTTAGCCGGTTCACTATGTATTATTGTCGCTTACGTTCTTTGTTTCCGCGTAACGTTCATGAATTTTATTACATACTTTTTACCAATTGTCGGGTTAACAATTGTCGGAACATATTTTTTATTCACACAAGGAAGTGTTGTTTTGCTAAAAGCGCTGCAAAAAAGAAAGTCGCTTTTTTATCAGCAGCCAAACTTGTTTGTATTAAGTAATTTAATTTACAAAATGAAAGATAATGCTCGTTTTCTATTTGTCATCTCGATTATTACAGCAGTTGTGGCGTCAGCGTTAGGTACGCTATATGTTTTTTTTGAAGATATGACCAATAAAGTGGTTTCACAACATCCGCATGCGGTTGCGTATACCGAAAAAGGCATTGGATCGAACGAAATCATTGATGAGAAAAATGTACAAGCATTGTTGCAGAAGCATGGATTTGAAGATGCGCGAAAAGCTACGCTTGAGATCGTACCAGGGAAAATGAAAGTAAATATGATGGACCAAGAGCGAGAATTTGACTTATTGATCATATCTGAAAAAGAGTTTAATAAAGAAGCAAAGGCGCAAAAGAAGGAAGAAATCCATAATGCGACTGGAACTGGCACCCTTGTTATAGAAGGGATGATAAATGACTTTATACAAGTAGGTCAGAATAAACCGTTTGAATTCACGGTTCAAAATCAACCGCAAAGCATCAAATTAAATCAACTTTATACAGAAAATGTATTTAATGAGATTGGCTTTTTAGTATTGAATGAGAAAGATTATGCAAAGTACGCGAGTTTCGTTCCAAATGAAGAGAAAGAGAAATATTACGGATATGGAATCGATAATTGGAAGGCAACAGAGGGGCTTGCGACAGATATGAAAAATCAAATTGCTCCGGAAAAACAAAGAGCGTTTTCGAATGCTAGTTTAATATATAAAGAAGTAAAAGAAAATGCTTCAATCACCATGTTTATTGGCTTTTTTGTAACAATACTGTTTTTCTTTTTCGCTTGCAGTATGACGTACTTTAAATGGTTTAATGATAAAGAACAGGACCGTATCCAGTTTAATTCATTAAAAAGAATCGGGATGACAGATAAAGAAATTCGTACAATTGCAGTGCGACAAATGGGGGCAATCTTCTTTATTCCGATTTTGATAGGTGTTCTGCACAGTGGGTTTGCATTATATACGTTAGGGAACATGTTGTATTTAGACTTATGGAAGTCAGGAGCAGTTATTATTACAGCATACGTACTAGCATCAGCATTATATTTTGCAATTGCACAAAGAGGGTATTTGAAGCATGTAAAAAGCTAGGAGTTCCTAGCTTTTTACGTATGTAAGGGGTTGTAAAGGGGGTGGAAAGGTGAAGTTTTACCAACTTACTTTTCAAAATGTTAGAGGGAATTGGCACAACTATAAAATATTTTTCTTAAGCAGTTGTTTTTCTGTATTTGCTTTTTTTATGTATACATCTATTATTTTGCATCCTCACATAAGTGATGTGTATAAGGGAGTACAATCGGGCCTTATGGTGTGTGATGTGATTGTAATTGCTTTCTCCATTATATTCATTCTTTATTCTAGTTCGATATTTATACAATCTCGCAAAAAAGAATTTGGGCTATTTATATTAATGGGAGCTACGAAAGTGAATGTCATATGTATGATGATAATGGAGCAAATGGCAGTTGGGCTCATTGCGAGCTTTGCCGGGATTGGGATTGGTCTGTTATTTTTAAAGCTATTTTTTATGATTTTTAGTTTATTGCTTAATATGCCGAATCAATTGTCGTTTATTTTTAGTCTAAAAGCTGTTGTTATAACGATTATCGCATACAGTACTATGTTTCTTTTTTTATCAATTTTTAGTGCACTACGTATATGGAAAATCGAAATTATTCATTTATTAAAGGAAATTGAGGAAGGAAAAAAGGACGCAAAGAGTAAGAAGTGGCTTTGGTGGTTCGGTTTCGTCTGTATAGGAATTGGCTATGGTTTAACAACAAAAGTGACGATGATGAATATTGCTTTGTATTTTATACCTGTTTCCATTTTAACGACAATTGGTACGTATTTTGTATGTACACATGGTACGATTCAAGTATTACAAGGGATTAAAAGTAGAAAGAGTGTGATGTATCAATATCCGTATTTATTCGTTGTCAATCAGTTGTTACATACAGTAAAAGATAATCGACGTTTTTTCTTTATTTTATCTATATTAACAACGATAGTAGTAACAGCTACAGGCTCTGTCTATTTATTTTTTTCAAGTATGAAAGAACAATTTCGTTACAATCAGCCTCATGCTTTCTCATATGTTGAAAAAGGAATTGGTTCTAAGGAAGTAATGGAGAAAGAAACGGTTGAAAATCTGTTCCGTAAGCACGGTGTCAATGATTTTCGTTATGTAACGTTTGTTGGAATCCCGGTAACATTTCAGTTAGATTCTGATAAAGAGTCTTATGCAACTGTGATCAGCGAAGACGAGTATAATAGAGAAGCAAAAAGGCAGTCGAAGCAGCAGGTGCATCCGAAAGAAGGAACAGTAACATTTGTTTATTATGGTAATTATGATGTTCCGCCTCGGCATCATAAGAAGTATATTAATTTTAAAGCGCTAGGAGAAACATATCAATTTGCATATAACGGAGCATATGAAGGAAATGTATTTAATACAGATACTAACCAGCGTAGTGGAAGGTTTCTTATTATGCATAATCAAGATTTTCAAAAGCTTTCTCGTCAAGTTCCTGACCATGAAAAATATGTATATAGCGGATATGAATTAAGAGATTGGGAGAATACAGAAAGATTAGGTGAAGAATTACAAGCTCACATTTCAAAAAGCACGGAAGGGATAACGCGCAATAATATGCTCATATATAAGACGACGAAAGACGGAGGGAATCTCGTATTATTTATCGGTTCATTTATTAGTGTTCTCTTTTTTCTTGCATCCTGCAGCACAGTTTATTTTAAATGGTTTCATAATATTGAATATGACCGCATGCAATATCAAGCTCTTTTAAAAATAGGGATGACAAAGCAAGAAATATATAAGATTTCACGTTGGCAACTAGGGATTCTATTCTTTTTCCCCATTTTATTAGGAAGCATACATAGTGCAGTTGCCTTGCATACGTACTACGTTGCCTTTTTTATGTCTAAATCATTTGGGCTCGTTTTAGAGGTCATTGTAGTTTATCTCATCGCGTGTATACTCTATTTTTTCTTTGCGCAAAAAGAATATATGAAACATATAGGCTAGCTCTTGTTAGTCTTTTTGTTTTAATATTCAAAAAATAAGTAGAAGAATAGGAGGGTTTATGGTATAACAGTAAGAAAATGAAAAAAGAGGGGACAAGATGACGATTCGAGTTGGCTATTTAGGACCAGAAGCAACATTTACAAATATGGCGGTGAGTCGCTTCTTTCCTGAGGCTGAACATGTACCATATAGAACCATTCCAGATTGTATAGATGCAGCAGCAAATGATGTTGTAGACTTTGCAGTTGTACCGCTTGAAAATGCAATTGAAGGCTCCGTAAATATTACGATTGATTATCTTGTGCATGAGCAAACATTGCCAATTGTTGGTGAAATTACAGTGCCTGTCCAGCAACATCTGCTCGTACATCCGCAGTACGCACAAGTATGGCAAGACGTATATGCGGTACATTCTCATCCGCATGCGATTGCGCAGTGTCATAAGTTTTTAAATCAAGAATTAAAAGGTGTGACGGTTCGTGATATGACATCAACGAGTGCTGCCGCGCAGTTTGTGATGGAGCATCCGGAAGAAAAAATTGCGGCAATTGCAAATGAGGCAGCGGCTGAAAAATATGGATTATCCATTGTACAGCGTGATATTCATACGCATAAAAATAATCATACGCGTTTTCTTGTATTGCATAAGAATGAACAAGTGGAATTGCCGAGAAATGGGGAGCAACGCGGAAAGAAAACAACGCTTATGGTAACGTTACCTTCAGATTATGCAGGTGCATTATATCAAGTGTTATCCGCATTTGCGTGGAGAAAATTAAACCTTTCCAAAATTGAATCTCGTCCGATGAAAACAGGGCTTGGCAATTATTTTTTCTTAATTGATGTAGAGAAAGAGTATGATGATGTCCTGCTTCCGGGAGTAAGAATGGAGTTAGAAGCACTTGGCTTTTCGGTTACGTTACTTGGGAGTTATTCTTCTTATTGGGTATAAAAAAAATCCCGTTGCATATGCAATGGGATTTTTTATGTTAATTTTGCGAGTCGTGCTGTTAATGATTTTCGCCAATCTTCTGCGAGTTCGGGAACCGCGATAATCTTTTCCATGCTCTCTACATCTTTTTGTCCTCGGAAATAGACTTCATTTGCAAATAGAATAGAAACTTGGTATGGATGACGTTCGAGTAATGTAATTTGTGAATCTTTTCGAACCGTTCCTTCTTGCAAAACGCGGCATAAATATCCTGTATAGCCAGTTTCGACAATGCGAGGTAAAATATCAGGAATGCCGAGTCTTTTCGAAATTGTACTACATGGGATTCTTCCTTGCGTTACTTGAATAATTGCATCTCCAAGCTGATAGATGTCCCCAATATAAACATCTTGTTCCAACATATTTGTGACTGTTATATTTTCTCCGAATGCAGATGTAGGAAGTGATGTATGAAACTCGTTTTCCCACAGCTCATAATGTTCATAAGGGTAGACACAAACGGCACGATCGGGCCCTCCGTGAAAACGTAAGTCCGCAACACCGTCTCCTTTAAATCCATCTTTTGATAAAAAGGCATCCTCAACAAGCCGTTTACATATGCCGGTTGTCATTTCTTTATCCTCTGCATATTGGATTGTTTTTGGTTTTCCGATGCTAAAGTGAATGAGTTCGATTCCCATATATTCTCTCCTTTCCCATCATTTTTTTCTATTGTAGCATGGATAAAAACAAAAAAATGCACAGAGATAGTAAAATTCTCTGTGCGTCTTTTAATAAACAAGAAATCCAGCTCTGTCTAACGCTTCACAAGCTGCATTTAATTTTTCAATAGAATCTGCCTCAATTGTGTGCAAATGAATTCCATCTGTAAGTTGAGATAAATAAGTCGCTTTTGTTTCTTCGATCTTTTTTAAATATTGTTCAAGTTCAAATCGGTTACTTACCAGAATCAAGGCAGTTAAATCTCCGTACACTGGATGTTCAACTTTTACATCTTTAATTGTAACTCCATGGTCAACGAGTATCGTAAGCTCTTGGCGTACTTGTGATGGCTCATGCTGAGAAACGATAGTGCGTTCGAATGTAGTATGTTGTTTTTCTGACGGTTTTAAATATAAATATCCTTGTGCCGTTGCTATAATGGGTTCGTTTCGTGCTTTTAATAAAGAAATATCTTGTACGATAACCTGACGGCTTACGTTTGTTTTCTTTGCTAATTCACTGCCGGATAACGGTTTACTTGCAGCGAGGAGCCATTGTAAAATGAGCTGTCTTCTTTCCTCACCTAAAATCTTTTTTTGTTCATTTTGATTCATTTCCTATTAACCCCTCTATTAAATTGATTTCCAATTGCTATAAGTGCATGAATTGTTGCATCAATATGTTCTGTTGTTGTTTGATGTCCGAATGAAAAGCGGACATATTGCTTCGCTTCGTCATGTTTTTTTCCAATCGCAAGCATCGTTTTAGAAGGCTCCTGTTTCCCGATTTGACAAGCGCTTCCTGTTGAAATCGCAATACCGCGGCGATTGCACTCTAGCATTGTATACTGTCCTTCTATTCCTTTTATTGTAACCCCAATGATATGTGGTAAACAAGAAGTAGAATGGCCTTCAACTTGTATTTCGTGTGAAATGGCTTGTAATTGCTGAATAAAGTATGCTCGTAATTCTTGTAAACGAGTTACTTCCAGTTGTTGATTCTTTAACATGTGCTGCGCTGCTGTAATAAACGAAGCGATGCCAGGAACATTCACGGTGCCGGGGCGAAACCCTTTTTCATGAGAGGTGCCAGGAAACACTTGCCCCCAACGAACTTGTGGATTTATATAGCATGCTCCCACCCCTTTCGGGCCGTAAATTTTATGAGCAGAAACAGAGAGACTATCAATGTTCATCTTAGTTACATCGATTGGTATTTTCCCAAATGTTTGCACGCAATCTGTATGAAATAAGACGTTATGTTTTTTGAGAATGGCTCCAATTTCAGCAATTGGTTGCAGCGTTCCAATTTCAGAGTTTCCATGTTGTATGCTGGCAAGCACAGTGTGTTCGGTAATAGAACGCTCGAGTGCATCAAGTTGAATCATGCCACAGCTATCCACAGGGACTTCGGTAATTTCATAGCCTTGCTCTTGAAGAAGGTGAAAGTAATTTCGGATAGAGGCATGTTCCATAGGTGTTGTAATGATATGCTTGCCGTTTCGAGCATTTAGTAATGATTGAAGCGCAAGATAGTTGGACTCTGATCCGCCACTCGTAAAAAAGATACCTTGTTCTTTCCCACTAATCATAGCAGCAAATGCTTGGCGGCAAGACTGTAATAAAGAGGAGGCGGTACCGCCAATATCATGTAAGCTTTGTTCATTTCCAAAATAATGTTCAGCGGCTTTTGTATACGTCTCTAGCGCCTCTTTACTCATAGGTGTTGTTGCAGCATAATCCATATATATCATAGAGCATAGCCCTTTCTTTATAAGATTTTCTTTTCGTTTTTATTGTCATTTTATAAAAAGCTCTTGTCATTATTTTAAATATATGTAAATATAGGTGTCAAGACAGTTGAAAAGTGTAAAGTAGGGGGCAATGAAAATGCCAAATGCAGATGTCTTAATTATCGGAAGCGGGGTTGCGGCGCTGCGCGTTGCGCAAACAATTTGTCACGAAAAGAATGTGATGCTTATCACAAAGAAAACGAGACGGAATAACAATACAAATTTGGCGCAAGGCGGGATTGCGGCAGCAGTTGCTTCATACGATCATCCAGATGATCATTATAAAGATACGCTTACAGCAGGGTGTCATTATAACAATCCGAAAGCTGTTCGTTATTTAGTAGAGCAAGGGCCGAGAGAAATGAAAACTTTATTAGATAACGGTATGCGCTTTGACGGTGATGAACGAGGATTACACCTTGGAAAAGAAGGTGCGCATCGAAAACGACGTATTTTACATGCTGGCGGAGATGCGACCGGGAAAAATTTGCTAGAGCATCTTGCAGAGCAAGTACTTCCATATGTGACGGTTGTTGAACAAGAAATGGTTTTGGATTTCATGATAGAAAATCAAACTTGTCACGGTGTTGTTACACGTGATAGTGAAGGAAATATACAAAAATATTACGCACAGTGTGTTGTGCTGGCAACAGGCGGTATTGGCGGAGTATATGCGTTTACTTCTAATGATCGTACTGTTACGGGTGATGGGTTAGCGATGGTATATAGAGCTGGGGGAGAGCTTGTTGATTTAGAATTTGTACAGTTTCATCCAACGATGTTATATGTAAATGGGGATTGTTGCGGTCTTGTGTCAGAAGCAGTGCGCGGAGAAGGAGCTATTCTTCGAAACGCAAAAGGAGAGCGGTTTATGACGCGTATTCATGAACAACAAGACCTTGCACCGCGTGATGTGGTCGCGCGTGCCATCCATGAACAAATGTTAGCTGGTGAAACGGTGTATGTAGATATCTCATCTATTTCAAATTTTGAAGAACGTTTTCCAACCGTTTCTTTTTTATGTAAAAAGAATGGCGTTAACCTGGAAAATAAGTATATTCCAGTTGTACCAGGTGCTCATTTTCATATGGGCGGTGTAAAAACAAATTGTAACGGGGAAACATCGATCAACCGTTTATATGCAGTGGGTGAAGTCGCATGTAATGGCGTACATGGTGCGAACCGCCTTGCGAGTAATTCGTTATTAGAAGGCCTTGTATTTGGAAAACGTGTAGGGGAACACATTTTAGCAAATATCGGGTCACAAATAGTGACTAGCCACGTAATGATACAAGGCGATTTACAACATATGCAGTTACCGCAAAAAGAAGAAATACAAGAGATGATGATGAAATATGTTGGCATTGTCCGTACAGAAGAAGGCTTATTGTATGCGAAGCAATGGCTGGAGCAGTATGAAATATATAACAAGCCGCTCTCATATGAAACCCTTACAAATGAGGATATAACGATTATCAATATGTTAACTGTTTGTCAGTTACTAACAAAAGCTGCAATGCAAAGAAAAGAGAGTATTGGCGGTCATTATCGCAGTGATTTTCCAAAGCGTAGTAATGAGGTGCACGAAATTGTAATGAGAAAGAAAAAGTTACAATTAGCATAGCGAAGGGAAAAGAGGGGTTCTATGAATACATTAAAAGTAAAAGAGGCATTGAAACAATTTTTTCTAGAAGATATCGGGGAGCGAGATGTAACATCGCAGTTTATTTTTCCAAATGACTTGCAAGCGCGGGGAACGTTCCTAGTAAAGGATACGGGTATTTTTGCAGGGACCGATGTAATTAAGGAAGGTTTTACGTTATTAGATAATCGGATTGAAGTTACACTCCATGCAAAAGACGGAGATATGGTAAAAAACGGAGATATCCTTGCCACTGTACAAGGACCGATTGCTTCTTTATTAACAGCTGAGCGTGTTGTGTTAAATGTTATTCAGCGTATGAGCGGCGTAGCGACGATGACAAGAAAAGCAGTTACTGCACTAGGAAGCGATCATACACGCATTTGTGATACGAGAAAAACAATGCCAGGACTTCGTATGTTTGATAAATATGCTGTTGTATGCGGCGGTGGTTATAATCATCGCTTTGGATTATATGATGGTGTCATGATTAAAGATAATCATATTGCGTTCGCTGGTTCGATTACAAAAGCGGTAACAGCAGTGAAAGAGCGACTTGGACATATGGTGAAAGTAGAAGTAGAGACAGAAACGAAAGAACAAGTGTTAGAAGCAGTTGCTGCCGGGGCGGACATTATTATGTTTGATAATCGTATGCCAGAAGAAGTACGTGAATACTGTAAGCTTGTCCCAAGTGCGATTGTTACGGAAGCTTCTGGTGGAATTACGATTGAAAATTTAGCAGAGTATGGTCAAACAGGTGTAGATTACATTTCGTTAGGATTATTAACTCATTCTGTTAAAGCATTAGATATTAGTTTCAATATTGAAGTGTGATTGTGAGAAGGGAAGAGGGGGACTTCACAGATGAGTATTTTAGAAACAGTGCAATTAATTGAAACAATGTTACCAGAGCGTTATCAAACAATGGCAATTAAAGAAATGGAAGCGCGTGTACGTGAGATTAAAGAAAAGTTAGGGGAAAAGCTTTTCATTCCGGGGCATCATTATCAAAAAGATGAGGTCGTTCAATTTTCAGATTCAACGGGAGATTCCCTGCAGCTTGCGCAAGTAGCAGCGCGCAATAAAGAAGCAAAATATATTGTGTTTTGCGGTGTTCATTTTATGGCAGAAACAGCTGATATGTTAACAACAGATGAACAAATTGTCATTCTTCCCGATATGCGAGCTGGTTGTTCCATGGCCGATATGGCTGATATCGAACAAACAGAGCGAGCTTGGAAAGAATTGCAGCAATTATTCGGAGATACAATGCTTCCGTTAACATATGTAAACTCAACTGCTGCAATCAAAGCATTTTGCGGCCGAAATGGCGGCGCGACAGTTACATCTTCTAATGCGAAAGAGATGGTGAAATGGGCGTTTACACAAAAAGAACGTATTTTATTCTTACCAGATCAACATTTAGGACGTAATACAGCGTATGACCTCGGTGTACCATTGGAAAAAATGGCTGTTTGGGATCCGCACACAGATTCATTAGAATATGATGGGAATATGGAAGACGTTCAGGTTATTTTATGGAAAGGGCATTGTTCCGTCCATCAAAATTTCACTGTGAAGAATATTGAAAGTGTAAGAAAAAATCATCCGGATATGAATATTATTGTTCACCCAGAATGCTGTTATGAAGTTGTTGCAGCTTCTGATTATGCAGGTTCAACAAAATATATTATTGATATGATTGAAAAAGCTCCGTCCGGAAGTAAGTGGGCAATCGGTACAGAAATGAACTTAGTCAATCGTATTATTCAGCAGCACCCAGATAAAGAGATTATTTCGTTAAATCCATTCATGTGCCCGTGCTTAACGATGAATCGCATTGATTTACCACATTTACTATGGGCACTTGAAGCAATCGAGCGCGGCGAGCATGTAAATGTAATTCAAGTAGATAAAAAAATAACGGAAGAAGCAGTACTTGCGCTAAACAGAATGTTAGAGCGAGCATAGAAGCAACGGATTTCCGTTGCTTTTTCTTTTGTACATAATTCTTCTTTCATGAGCATACATTGTGTTGAAGCAATCATTGTGTTAATATCCGTTTTTATCCCGCATTAACGGACAGTAAGACCCCCACCTTAAGATTCAGAGAAAAGCGAAGAAGATAGGTGGAGATAACTGTCCGTAAAAGCCTGATTGGTTCAACTAACCGTCAGTGGGGGATGAAGAAAACCTCCACTGATGGAAGTTTCACTTTATTATAGATAAGTTATACAGGAGGGGGAAAATTTGAAAATTCATATCGTGCAAAAAGGGGATACCCTTTGGAAAATTGCGAAAAAGTACGGGGTGGATTTTGAAGCATTAAAAAACGCGAATACACAGCTCAGTAATCCAGACTTAATTATGCCGGGCATGAAAATTAAAGTACCATCTAACAGTGTTTCGATTAAAAAAAATCCAGGTGCTGGTTCAGTCCCTCCAAAAGAATATGTAAAAGAAGTGCAGCAAAAAGAATTTCCAGTTGCGCCTAAACCTCTTGGTATAGAAGAAGAGGAGGAAGCCGTTCCACAAGCTGGACCAATTACAGAAAAACCAGCAGCGCAAAAACCGCAGAAGGAAATGCAATTGAAACCACAAAAAGAAGTTCAAAAGGAGCAGCCTATACAAAAGGAGCAGCCTATACAAAAGGAGCAGCCTATACAAAAGGAACAGCCTATACAAAAAGAGAAACCAGTAGAAAAACTACCTGTTGTTGAGAAGCAACCCGTTGTTAGCAAAGTAGAAAAACAAAAAGAGAGCACAAAATTTTCCGTGAACATTTTACCACAGCCACCGCAACCGCCAGTAAAAGCGAAAAAAGATTATAAAATTGCAGATATTATAAAAAAAGGTAACGATTTAATTTCTCCGCAAGTAAATAAAATGAAGGGAAGTAATGTTGTCGCACCAGAAGTGAAGAAAGAAAATGTAAGTAATGTCGTCGCACCGGAAATGAAAAAAGAAAATGTAAGCAATATCATCGCGCCGGAAGCGAAGAAAGAAAATGTAAGTAATGTTGTCGCACCAGAAGTGAAGAAAGAAAATGTAAGTAATGTCGTTGCACCGGAAGTGAAAAAAGAAAATGTAAGCAATGTCGTCGCACCGCAGGTTACAAAAGAAATTCCACAAGTGCTTCCACCTAATGTTACGATGCCAATAATGGAGAATAGCCCAATACCAGGTGTTATGCCAATAATGGAAAATAGCCCAATACCAGATGTTATGCCAATGATGGAAAATAGCCCAATACCAAATGTGATGCCAATGATGGAAAGTAGCCACATGCCAAACATGATGCCGATGATGGAAAGTAGCCACATGCCAAACATGATGCCGATGATGGAAAGTAGCCACATGCCCAACGTGATGCCGATGATGGAAAGTAGCCACATGCCAAACATGATGCCGATGATGGAAAGTAGCCACATGCCAAACGTGATGCCGATGATGGAAAGTAATCAAATGCCAAACGTGATGCCGATGATGGAAAGTAATCAAATGCCAAACGTGATGCCGATGATGGAAAGTAATCAAATGCCAAACGTGATGCCGATGATGGAAAGTAGCCACATGCCAAACGTGATGCCGATGATGGAAAGTAGCCACATGCCAAATATGATGCCGATGATGGAAAGTAGCCACATGCCAAACGTGATGCCGATGATGGAAAGTAGCCACATGCCAAACGTGATGCCGATGATGGAAAGTAATCAAATGCCAAACGTGATGCCAATGATGGAAAGTAGCCATATGCCAAATGTGATGCCGATGATGGAAAATAATCAAATGCCACCATTTGCACCAATGCCGTATCCATATCAACCATCATACCCACAACAGATGCCATATCAACCATCATACCCACAACAGATGCCATATCAATCACCATATCCACAGCAAATGATGCCAGGACCACATTATCAAATGCCATATCAACAAAATCCATACTACGGCATGCCAGCAATGCAAGGTATGCCGCCAATGCAGGGCATGCCACCATATGATATGCAATACACTTCTATGCCAAATCCAAATGTCGCACCTATAACAATGGATAATAATGCACCGCCAATTGCGCCAATACAAGAGGATTGTGGTTGTGATGATGAACCTAAATTATATAGCCCGCAGCCAGGTATGCCATACTTCCCACGTGAAACTTATCAGCAAAACCCATATATTCCGTATACACCGCAGCCGGGTACAATGTATTATCCATCAAATCCTCCTTCCGTATTTGGTACACCATATCCGGAAGAAGAGGAAAATTAAAAAGAGTGTCAGGGAGCCGTTCTTTTATAAAGAACGGCTTTTTTGTGAAAATCTGTGTGGAAATTCGGAAAAGATTAGATAATATAATAAAATAAGTACAAATGAATCCTGCTGAGAAAGAAAGTAGCAGAAATGGAACAAAAAATTGAAAAACTTGTTGAGTGGTTACAAGCGAAAGTAAAAGTCTTATCATTGAGCGTCTTCATGCCCGCTCGGAGCATAAACGTCGTTTAGCAGCAGCACCTCCAAACTTTTAAGTAAAATACTGACAGTGTAAAAACCCCCTTTGCGACTCATGATAAGAAGGAGCTTTTCGAAAGAAAAGTTCATCCTAACAGAGGGGGTTTTCATATTGAACAAACAAATTAAACTTATTGCCGCTTCTTTGTTAGTTACCAGTGCTTTAGCTGCATGTGGTACGACTACAAATAAAAGTGCGATGGACCGTAATGCAACTTATAATTACCAGCGTACATCGTACGATAATACCTATCCGAACAATAATGTAACGCGTACAGATCGTACCACAGATTATGTCACATACCGTAACAACGCAAAAACAGACCAGTATGGAAATGTAAAGTATTCCAACATTAACCAAAATATTCATGATCGTCGTGATAACGTCGGGTACAATTATTACCGTGATGTAAATTATCACGGTCAAATAGCGAATCCATATCCAACTCGTAATGTGACGATGAACAACGCGCCTGCTAACGCTGATTCCAAAACAGCTGAAGCTGTTACCAATCGTGTAAAGGGTATGCCTAACGTGGAACGTGTTTCTACTGTTGTGCGTGGTAATGATGTTGTCATTGCAGTAAAATCTCGCAGTGGGACAGATGAAAAAGCATTAACAGATGACATTCGTAAAGCTGTTGCGCCGCTTGTTAACAATCGAAATGTCTATGTAACGGCAAAAGAAGATATGTTTACTCGTGTTGACACGTTGAGCACAAGTCTTCGAAATGGGACAGTTACAAACAATGTAAATCGTGACGTAACGCAGCTGTTCCAAGACCTTCGTGCAAATGTAAATAATGTGGTGCGATAATGAAAAGGGGAAAGGGTTAGTCCTTTCCCCTTTTTTTATATGAAATGTATCGTATTGGGAGCTTAAATATAAGAGTGCGTGATTTTGACCTTTTTCTGTATGTTATAGTAAAAGCGGAAAAGAATATTCCTGTTGGTCGATATAAAGTAACTGGAAATAGCAATTTCGTTGTGCGTAGCGCTGGTGGTGGAAATATTGGTGTAGATAGCTATGTATTCCAAGCCAACGATGGCGATGTAATTCATTTCCTTCTTGCTTTCTTATATGATTAATGTTATATTAACAAAGCGATGAGCTAATTTACGTAAGACGAGAGATATGCTTAAGTGCTAAACACGCGGATGTGGCCGCCTGGTCTCTCGCCGTAAAACGCATCAAGACGCCTGCATGACAGGCGTCTTTCTTATTATATAGAAACCTAGCGGAGTAGGAAGAAGATCCTATTCCGCTTTTTTGTTGTTTATCCCGCATGAACGGGCAGTTATCCTCCCACCTCAAGATTCAAAAAGAAACGAGGAAGATAGGTGGGGAGATAACTGCTGGCATGCGCCCGATTGGTTCAACTAACCATCAGTGGGGGATGAAGAACCCCCCACTGATGGTTAGTTTCAATTTATTCTAGTCAGTTCCGTTTTCGTATTGTCTAGCTTCGCCTCCTAACTCCTTCCGCCTAAGAACCTTAGCCTAAGTGGGTTAACAGTCGGCGCCGCTTTTCTAGGGGATAAAACTTCTATTTTCGGTCAAACTGTAAATAGAAGTTTTTTATTTTCCCTAAAAGAGGTGACAGCATATGAAATTCATGATCATTGCAATGCAAATCGTGCTAGCTGTGTTTTGTTTTTATCATGAATCGAGTGTAGCATTGGCAGAAAGTTCGGGTAATGCAGTGCAACAAGAACCTCAAATTACAATCATGTTGCAGCGTACATATTTAGACGGGGAAGTGAGTCAGGAAATCTTCACGGAAAAGGTCGTGAATTTAGAAAAGCTTTTGGAGCAATATAAAGAGTGGCAACTTGTCGATCGAGACGATGGGCAAATTGTATTACAAAAGCGCATTGATGATATTTCACCGTTATTAAAAACAAGCGGTTATTTTGGGGTTTCGAAAGAGGGGATTCTCCAAATTTTTAACGGTGTGCCAGAAACCGATAATGTCATTCATTCCTTCTTTCAAATTGATATGAAAAAGATGGAGAGTTATCAGCGTGAACGGTTGAAGCGCGGGATTCGGGTGAAATCAAAAGAGCGATTTGTGGAAGTAATGAAGGATATGGAGCAGTATTCTAGGAGTAATGGAAACAGCCGTAGCTTAAAATAGCTACGGCTGTTTCTTATTTTTGTTTTTCTAAAATCATTTTGCAATATTAATTTTTTGAAGGTGCTCTGTCAATATGAAAATGACAAAATAGAATAGAGAACATTTGTTGGGGGAATCTCGCATTTATATCATTATTTATGTTAAAATGGAATACATGATTTGAGAGGGAGAGATACAGTTTTGTTTGAATATATTACAGGTTATGTGGAATATGTAGGACCGGAATATATCGTTCTTGACCATAAAGGAATTGGTTATCAAATTTTTACTCCAAATCCGTATGTATTCCAAAGAAGTGAACAAGAACTTCGCGTATATACATATCATTATGTAAGAGAAGATATCATGGCCCTTTACGGATTTAAAACGCGTGAAGAGCGTTTGTTATTTACAAAGCTTTTAGGTGTATCGGGGATTGGACCAAAAGGTGCCCTTGCGATTCTAGCTTCTGGTCAAACAGGGCAGGTTGTGCAAGCGATTGAGCATGAGGATGAGAAATTCTTAGTGAAGTTCCCGGGTGTTGGAAAGAAAACAGCGCGTCAAATGATTTTAGACTTAAAAGGGAAATTGGCAGATGTTGTGCCGGATGCCTTTGTTGACTTATTTTCAGATGCAGAGCGTTTCGATGAGAAGAAAGGAACATCTGCGGAGCTTGATGAAGCACTGGAAGCACTTAGAGCACTTGGATACGCAGAGCGAGAAGTGTCTCGCGTTGTGCCAGAACTATTAAAAGAGTCACTTACGACGGATCAATATATTAAAAAGGCACTTAGTCTTTTACTAAATGGTAAGAGGTGAGTAGAATGGACGAACGTCTTGTCTCGGGGGAATCCGCATATGAAGATGTGGACTTAGAATATTCGTTAAGACCACAAACGCTCCGTCAATATATTGGGCAAGATAAAGCAAAACATAATTTAGAAGTATTTATTGAAGCGGCAAAAATGCGTGAAGAAACGTTAGATCACGTCTTATTGTATGGACCGCCAGGACTTGGGAAAACGACATTAGCAAATATTATTGCGAATGAAATGGGCGTTAATATTCGTACAACGTCAGGACCGGCAATTGAACGACCAGGTGATTTAGCAGCGGTATTAACGGCGCTTCAGCCAGGTGATGTTTTATTCATTGATGAAATTCATCGTTTACATCGCTCAATTGAAGAAGTATTATATCCAGCGATGGAAGATTTCTGTCTTGATATTGTAATTGGAAAAGGTCCGACAGCGCGCTCTGTTCGGCTCGATTTACCTCCGTTTACACTAGTTGGTGCAACGACGCGTGCAGGTGCGTTATCTGCACCGCTTCGAGATCGTTTCGGTGTATTGTCTCGTTTAGAATATTACACAGTTAATCAGTTATCAGCCATTGTAGAACGTACAGCAGAAGTGTTTGAAGTTGAAATTGATTCGTTGGCTGCCTTAGAAATTGCAAGGCGTGCACGAGGTACACCGCGAATTGCGAACCGTTTACTGCGCCGTGTACGTGATTTTGCGCAGGTGCGCGGTGATGGAACCGTTACGATGGATATTACACAAATGGCACTTGAACTACTGCAAGTAGATAAACTTGGGCTAGATCATATTGATCATAAATTATTGCTTGGTATTATTGAAAAATTTCGTGGAGGTCCAGTTGGATTAGAAACAGTCTCAGCAACGATTGGGGAAGAATCTCATACAATTGAAGATGTGTATGAGCCGTACTTACTGCAAATTGGCTTCCTGCAAAGAACACCAAGGGGCCGCATTGTTACACCGCTTGCCTATGAACATTTCGGAATGGAGATGCCGCAAGTATGATGGATATGTCAAAGCTGCTTATTACGGCTGGTATCCTTTTGGTTGTTTTTGGATTGGCTTGGAAGTTCATAGGAAGACTTCCAGGCGATATTTTTGTGAAAAAGGGGAACGTTACCTTTTATTTTCCTATCATTACGTGTATTGTGATAAGTATTGTATTATCTTTTATTATGTATGTCATAAATCGATTCAAATAGAAATAGGTGAACATAGTTATGGATATTAATCTGTTTGATTTTCATTTGCCAGAAGAACTCATTGCACAAATACCGCTTGAAGAACGTGAAACATCAAGATTAATGGTGTTAGATCGTGAAACGGGTGAGATTCAGCATAAACATTTTACTGATATTCTTTCTTATTTGCATGAGGGTGATTGCTTAGTTTTAAATGAAACGAAAGTGATGCCTGCTCGTTTGCATGGTGTAAAAGAAGATACAGGTGCACATATTGAAGTGCTTTTATTAAAGCAAGAAGATGGAGATACTTGGGAGACGCTTGTTAAACCTGCGAAACGTGTGAAAGAAGGAACGGTAATTTCTTTTGGTGAGGGAAAACTAAAAGCAACATGTGTTGGAACTGGCGAACAAGGTGGTCGTCAGTTGGAATTTTCGTATGACGGTATTTTCTATGAAATTTTAGATGAACTTGGTGAAATGCCGCTTCCTCCGTATATTAAAGAAACGCTTGAAGATCGTGACCGTTATCAGACGGTATTTGCACGCGAAGTTGGTTCAGCAGCAGCGCCAACAGCGGGGCTTCATTTTACAGAAGAGCTATTAGAACAACTGAAGCAAAAAGGCGTTCATTTAGCGTTTATTACACTGCATGTTGGACTTGGGACATTTAGACCAGTTTCTGCAGATACAATCGAAGAACACCATATGCACGCAGAGTATTATCATATGTCGGCGGAAACAGCCGATTTGCTAAATCGTGTAAAACAAGAAGGCGGCCGTATTATCACTGTTGGTACAACATCAACGCGTACGCTTGAAACAATTGCAACAGACAATAATGGTAAGATTTGCGCAGCTTCTGGCTGGACCGATATTTTCATGTATCCAGGATATGAATTTAAAGCAATCGATGGTTTGATTACAAACTTCCACTTGCCAAAATCAACATTAATTATGCTTGTGAGTGCATTTGCAGGAAGAGAAAATGTTCTTCATGCGTACAATGAAGCGGTAAAAGAAAAGTATCGTTTCTTTAGTTTCGGTGATGCGATGTTTGTTGCATCTCACTCTAAAGTAGAGAAGAAATAAAAAGGAGTAACTATATGACAGCAATACGTTATGAATTAATTAAAACATGTAAACAAACAGGAGCACGTTTAGGCCGCGTTCATACACCGCACGGTTCATTTGAAACGCCAATTTTTATGCCAGTAGGAACACTTGCGACAGTAAAAACAATGTCGCCAGAAGAATTAAAAGCAATGGATGCGGGGATTATTTTAAGTAATACATACCATTTATGGCTTCGTCCTGGTCATGAAATTGTACGCGAGGCAGGCGGTTTACATAAATTTATGAACTGGGATCGTTCAATTTTAACAGATTCTGGTGGCTTCCAAGTATTTAGTTTAAGTGACTTCCGCCGCATTGAAGAAGAAGGTGTTCATTTCCGCAATCACTTAAATGGAGATAAATTATTCTTATCGCCAGAAAAGGCGATGGAAATTCAAAATGCACTTGGTTCTGATATTATGATGGCATTTGATGAGTGTCCGCCGTTTCCAGCGACATTTGAGTATATGAAAAAATCAGTAGAGCGTACGAGCCGCTGGGCAGAGCGTTGTTTAAAAGCGCATCAGCGTCCGCAGGATCAAGGTCTATTTGGTATTGTACAGGGCGGAGAGTTTGAAGAACTTCGTCGCCAAAGTGCACGCGACCTTGTTTCAATGGATTTCCCGGGTTATGCAGTTGGTGGATTATCTGTTGGAGAACCAAAAGATATTATGAATCGTGTGCTTGAATTTACAACACCACTTCTTCCGGATAATAAGCCTCGTTATTTAATGGGTGTTGGATCTCCAGACTCGTTAATTGACGGTGCAATTCGTGGTATCGATATGTTCGACTGTGTACTTCCAACTCGTATTGCGCGAAATGGTACATGTATGACAAGTGAAGGGCGTCTAGTTGTGAAAAATGCGAAGTATGCAAAAGACTTTGGCCCGCTTGATCCAAATTGTGATTGTTACACATGTAAAAACTATTCACGTGCATACATTCGTCACTTAATGAAATGTGATGAAACATTCGGAATTCGTTTAACGTCTTATCACAACCTGCATTTTCTGTTAAAATTAATGGAGCAGGTGAGACAAGCTATTCGTGAAGACCGTCTTGGAGACTTCCGTGATGAGTTCTTTGAACAGTATGGCTTTAATAAACCAAATGCTAAAAATTTCTAATACATAATAATTAAGGAGGAATAAAAGATGAATCCAGGTATGATGAATATTATCATGATCGTTGCGATGTTTGCGATTTTCTACTTCTTATTAATTCGCCCGCAACAAAAGCGTCAAAAGGCAGTAGCACAAATGCAAAGCGAACTGAAAAAAGGCGATCCAATCGTAACAATTGGCGGTCTGCACGGTACAATTGAATCTGTAACTGATACAACAATCGTGATTAAATCTGGTGGCTCACACCTTACATTTGATCGCAGTGCGATTCGTGAAGTTGTAAAAAGCTAATGAAAAAAGCTGTCCCAAAAGTATTACTTTTAGGACAGCTTTTTTTAATATGTTGTACGCTTACCAATGTTGACTCCGAGTATGCCCCCAATTGTACTTGCTGCAATAATCACAAGTTGATATAGAAGCTGTACCTTTGATAACGCCGATGAAAAGCCTAAATAATTTACAAGAAATACGAGAATGGCAAATACGACTCCAGTGGATCCACCGACAAACCATCCTTTTCCTTGTGCTTTTACCCCAGCAACAAATCCAGCGATTATTGTCGACACAATTGCGAGGACAAAAAGTGCGATGGATAAAGTTCCTTCATTTATGTTTGTAAACTTCAATAATAAAGCAATGATGATACTTGCTAGGCAAGCGAAGATAAGTAAGGTAACGATGCCGAATCCAACTGCAATTGATAATTTTTTCGTTCCATCCATAGAGCATCTCTCCTTTCTAATACAAGCATATTTCCTGTTTTGCTAAGTTAGACTAGTTTCTTTTTGTACGGGGAAACTAATATATAGAAATTGAAAGGAGAAAGGAAATGAAAGATGGAACTACTTCAAATTGTCTTTCGAACAATTATCTTATACAGTGTGATGTTAATTATTTTTCGTCTAATGGGAAAACGTGAAATTGGGGAATTGAGTGTTTTGGATTTAGTCGTTTTTATTATGCTGGGTGAAATGGCGGTTATTGCGATTGAAAATATGGATAAATCCATTTGGCATCAACTCGTTCCGATGGTGCTTATTATGGTCATCCAAATTGCTTTATCCCTTGTTTCGTTAAAAAGTCAGCGTATTCGTCATATATTAGAAGGAGAGCCGGCTATTATCGTGCGTGAGGGAAAAATCGATGAGAAGCAAATGCGTAAACAGCGTTACAATATGGATGATTTGCTCATGCAATTACGTGAGCAAAGTATCGGTGATATACGTGATGTGGAATATGCCATTTTAGAGCCGTCTGGAAGATTATCAGTATTTGAAAAACAAAAAAGTAAAAAAAGTAAAAATGACACACCATTATTTTCAGTTCCGCTTATTATTGATGGTGAAATTCAACGAAAACATTTATATATGATGGAACATACCGATATATGGTTGGAAGACAAACTAAAGAAATTAGGGTATAAGGATATTGAAAACATTTCATATTGTAGTTTTCAAAACGGCCAGTTTTTTGTTGATCTAAAAGATAAATAAAAAGTTGCTTCTTGAAATAGGCAGCAACTTTTTATTTTAAAAAAGAGAATTTACGAATGATAGGTAATCGAAGTAATTCTTCTTTTCTAATAAGGCGAAAGAGGATTAAAAGGAAGATATAAAGTACCGTAGTTAATAGTACTTCCCATAATGTTTGCATACCCAGTGAAGGCGAAAAGAAAATGTATTTATGCATATAGAAACCTGCTCCTCCGGCAATGATCATGGCAAGCAATCCGTATACATAATCTTTTATATAAATAGTAAACGTAATCCTTTTTAATACCGTTGCATAGTGAAGCAAGGTAACGGTAACGATATTTGCTGCGATTGCAAGGGCGACACCCATCATTTGAAATTCTGGCTGCGAGGCAAGGACGAAAATAACAAGTAATTTCACAATGGCTCCAATAAACGTGTTCATCATGGCGGCACGTGCCAAATTTAAGGCCTGTAATACCGATGTGAGCGGTCCTTGAAAATAGTGAAATAAAAAGCAAGGTGCGAGTACTTGAATAAAAAGGGTCGCATTATCGGAACCGTACATAAGAGTTAAAACCGGTGCGGCGAATACGTATAGAATAACAACAGACCATCCTCCTGTAATAAGAGAGATGCGCATTGCTTGCTGCAATCTACGCTCTACTAAACGGTGCTGCTTTTTAGCGTTTGCTTCACTAATAGAAGGAACGAGCGCTGTTGAAAGAGCATAGGTAATAAAAGCTGGCAGAGACAAAAGTGGAAATGCATATCCATTTAATATACCGTATTGCTGCGTTGCGATAGAGGCTGTAACTCCGGCCATTGCTAAACTTTGCATGACAACAATTGGTTCAAAAAAATAAGAAATGGATCCGATTAAGCGGCTTCCAGTTGTAGGAAGTGCAATATCCATTAAAGAATAAAAGGTGTCTTTGCTTTCTTTCACAGTACCTATAAAATGAGATCGAATAGAAAGATGTTTTTCTTTTTGAAACAATGTTAATAGAAATAAAAGAGAAGCAACTTCTCCGAGCACGGCAGATAGCATTGCCCCCGCTGCAGCGTATTCTATTCCATATGGTAAGAAAAAGCGTATGCATACTGCGATAATTGTAATGCGAACGACTTGTTCTAGTACTTGTGCGTAGGCGCTCGGTTTCATGTTTTGTCTTCCTTGGAAATAACCGCGAAGCACAGAGGAAACTGCAATAACAGGTACAACGGGTAAAATAGCGATTAATGGATAATAGGTTCGTTTATCGGTTAGTAATGTTTCTGCTAACAAAGGTGCCAGGAGCATAATTCCGGCTGTTAATAGAATACTAATGACTGAGGTAATAGCTAATGAAACGGTTAATATTTTTTTTACTTGTTGTTTATCATGTGTAGCCTCTGCTTCAGCGATCAGTTTTGCGATGGCAACTGGGAGACCGATTTGCGTAATGGTAATAGCTAATATAAATGTTGGAACAGCCATCATATATAATCCAACACCTTCTTCTCCTAAAGTACGTGCCATTACAATGCGATTAATAAAGCCTAATATTTTCGTGATAAATCCAGCTAACATTAAAATAAAAGCACCTCGTAAAAAGGTTTGTTTCGTCATAGTTTTCTCCTACCTTCTCAAAATCAGTGGAATGATTTACAATAATTTATATGCATCTATAAGGCAAGCATGACAAGCATTTGAAATAAGGAACGTGAGATAAGAAGGAGATGAGCTGGAAGTGGCTGGAAAAGAAGAGTTAATAGAAGCATACCGGGAACAGTTAAAAATCGTCTTAGAAAGTAAAGTAGAAGAGTTTCAAATGCTCGGCTATGAGCGCGTTACAACGGAAGACGTTTGGAAATGTTTAAAGACCCGAAAGTGGAAAAAAGTAGCTAGTGATGTCAGATTGTATGAGCTTGTAAATGATGTGTTAACGTTAACAGCTAACGATTACATGACATTTTTAACGATGAAGGCGTATCAAGCACCGCTTTGGTCGTTCGAAGAATATGAAAATAAATAATAGGTTGTAATTGGTTTGTTCTTCCTCTTGGAGTATAATAATGAATACTGATAAAGAGGTAAATTTGGAACAAGGGCCTTTGTTCAAAGGAGGAACAAGAAACATATGGCAAAGCGAAGTAGCAGAATTGTTGCCTTTTTCCTCGTTGTGTTATTAATTGGAGGAATCATTGGAGCAACGACAAAAAACATTACAAAAGGGATTAACCTCGGGCTTGATCTTCGAGGCGGTTTTGAAATTTTATATGAAGTACAACCTGCGAAAAAAGGGGATAAAATTACCCACGACACTCTTGTGAGTACGGTTGGTGCACTAGAAAAACGTGTAAACGTTCTTGGTGTAAGTGAACCGAATATCCAGATTGAAGGAAATAATCGCATTCGTGTGCAGCTTGCAGGTATAAAAGATCAGCAGCAAGCTCGAGATGTGTTATCAACGCAAGCGAAATTAACATTTCGTGATGTAAATGATAACATTCTTATGGATGGTTCAGATTTAGCGACGAATGGAGCAAAACAAACATTTGATGAACAAGGCCGTCCAAGCGTTAGTCTAAAATTAAAGAGTGCTGATAAGTTCCGTGCAGTAACTGAAAAAGTATCTAGCATGCCGCAGCCAACAAATTTAATGGTAATTTGGCTTGATTTTGAAGAAGGAAAAGATTCTTATAAGGCAGAAGCAGCGAAGCCAAAGCCTAAATATTTATCGGCAGCTACTGTCAATCAAGTATTTAATCAAGCGGAAGTATCTATTGTTGGTGGAAACTTTACAGTAGAAAGTGCAAAACAACTTGCAGATTTATTAAATGCCGGAACACTTCCTGTTGATTTAAAAGAAATATACTCTACTTCTGTTGGAGCAAAATTTGGAGAGCAGGCATTGCAAAAAACAATTTTTGCGAGTGCAATTGGTATAGCTCTTATTTTCTTATTTATGCTTGTATTCTATCGTCTACCGGGTCTTGTAGCAGTAATTATGCTTGGTTTATATATTTACATAACGTTACTCGTATTCAATTGGATGCATGTGGTTCTAACGTTACCGGGTATAGCGGCACTAGTGCTCGGGGTCGGAATTGCGGTTGATGCAAACGTTATTACATATGAAAGGCTAAAGGAAGAACTGCGCATCGGAAAATCGATGTTGTCAGCATATCGCGCAGGTAATCAGCGTTCGTTATCAACGATTTTAGATGCGAATATTACAACACTTGCGGCAGCTGCTGTCTTATTTGTATACGGTACAAGCTCTGTTAAAGGATTTGCGACAAGTTTAATTGTAAGTATTTTCGTCGGCTTCCTTACAAATGTATACGGTACACGCTTCTTACTTGGCTTACTTGTTAAGAGTCGTTACTTTGATAAAAAATATTCTTACTTTGGTGTAAAACCGAAGGAAGTCATGCCGTTATCAAAAGGTGTAGTACATGCACCAACGAAATTTGACCGTGTTAACTTTGTTAATATTGGACATAAGTTTTTCTGGTTCTCTGTTGTTGTGATGATTCTAGGTGCGATTATTTTACCAATCTTTAAGTTGAATCTTGGAATTGACTTTTCAAGCGGTACGCGCATGGACATTAAAACAAATCAAGCCATAACGGTTTCACAAGTACAACAAGAGTTACATGATTTAAACATAGATGTGAAGAAAGAAGATATCGTGCCGACAGGTAATGATAATAAAGGATTTGCTGTTCGTACAATTGGTGTACTATCAAAAGATGATATTGCGAAAGTAAAAACATTCTACCATGATAAATATGGTACAGAACCAAACGTAAGTACAGTTTCTCCGACAATTGGAAAAGAAATTGCGCGAAATGCACTTTTTGCAGTGTTAATTGCATCAGTTATTATCATTTTATATGTGAGTATTCGTTTCCGCTTCACATATGCGCTATCGGCAGTATTAGCACTGTTACATGACGCATTCTTCATTATCATTGTGTTCAGCTTGCTTCACCTAGAAGTCGATCTGACGTTTATCGCAGCGGTGTTAACGATTATCGGTTACTCTATTAATGACTCAATTGTTACGTTTGACCGAAACCGTGAGTTATACAAACAGAAACAAAAAATTCGTACTGTAAGTGATTTAGAAGAGATTGTGAACTCGAGTATTCGTCAAACGATTGGTCGTTCTATTAATACGGTCATGACAGTGTTACTACCTGTTATTACATTATTAATTTTCGGCAGTGAGTCATTGCGTAACTTCTCAATTGCATTATTTGTCGGTTTAATTGTTGGTACGTATTCTTCTGTCTTCGTTGCATCCCAAATTTGGTTGATGCTTGAAAGCCGTCGCTTGAAAAAAGGAAAAAGTCAGAAGCAAGTTAAAGTGAATACGTCTGAACCGCAAGTATAATTAAAGTCACTTAAGTTTGAATAAAAAGAGATGCCTCATTGTAGGCATTTCTTTTTTGTTCGGGGATAAAATAAAGTGTAGGTTGGCGAAAGAAAGGATTTCGGTTATGGAAAAAGATGAACGTTTTAAACAAGCGGAATTTGGAGCAATGGTTGGAATTGTCGGTAATATTGTGCTCGCAATTATAAAAGCGGTTATTGGATATGTTGGGAATAGTAAGGCGCTTATGGCAGATGCTGTTCATTCTGCTTCGGACGTCATTGGCTCGTTAGCAGTCCTTTTTGGACTGCGGGCAGCAAAGCAACCGCCTGATGACGATCATCCATATGGACATGGAAAAGCGGAATCTATCTCAGCCATTATTGTAGCTGTTCTTTTATTTGTTGTCGGAATTGAAATTGTTATCTCTTCTATTAAAGCTTTTACACAAGTGCTAGAGCCGCCGCGCTGGATTACTGTTATTGCTGTGCTTCTTTCTATTGTTGTGAAAGAAGGGATGTTTCGCTACAAATATGAGTTAGGTAAAAGGATAAATAGTGATGCCATTATTGCAAACGCGTATGAGCATCGTTCGGATGTATTTTCATCATTTGCGGCTTTAATTGGGATTGGTGCGGCGATTATAGGAAGTAAAATGGGGGTGGATTGGCTTGTATATGCCGATCCAGTTGCCGGTTTATTTGTATCTTTACTCGTTATAAAAATGGCTTGGGATATTGGAAAAGAAGCGATTCATACAACGTTGGATCATGTACTTCATGAGGAAGATATCGTTCCGATGAGGGAAGCCGTTATGCAAGTGGAAGGAGTAAAGAAAATAGGCTCGCTATATGCCAGAGAGCATGGGCACTATGTTATTGTTGATATTAAAGTGTCTGTCGATCCGCTCATTACGGTAGAAGATGGACATCGCATTGGTAAACATGTGAAAGAGGTGCTCATGCAGCAAGACAATGTGCAAAATGTTTTCGTGCACATTAATCCGTATTCTCCTGATTAATGTAGGTTAAGGAGAAGAACTGTCCCTAGGAGCCCGATTGGCGGGGCTAACCTTTAGCAAAAAGCGCTAAAGGAAGTTTCGCTTTACCCCGCTCAAAGGGACAGTAGAGCTGTAGTGAATGCAGAGGAGGAACTGTCCCTAAGAGCCCGATTGGTTCGACTAACCATTTTTGGAAAAGGGCGCTCCAAAAATAGAAGTCTCACTTTACCCCGCTCAAACGGGCAGTAGAATGTGGGTATATCAAGGAGAAGGACTGCCCGTAAGAGCCCGATTGGCTCAACTAACCTTTAGCAAAAAACGCTAAAGGAAGTTTCGCTTTATTGTCACCCCTTAGTCTGTCTAGTATAATGGATGGATTAAGGGGTGATTTCGTTGTTACAAGCGAAGACGCGTTGGAAAGAAAAGTATTATAATGAGGAGCTTGTAGGACAATTGGCAAATAAACTTCAATTGTCTCCTCTTGTTACCTCGCTATTATTGAATAGAGGTTTAGATACGGAAGAAAAGATTGTGGACTTTTTAAATACAGAGCAGCAAGAATTTCACGATCCGTTTTTATTAGAAGGTATGGACCGTACTGTAGAGCGTATTCGCCAAGCGATTCAAAACGGAGAGCAAATTTTAATTTTTGGTGATTATGATGCAGACGGTGTTAGTAGTACAACCGTTTTATTTTTAGCATTGCAAGAACTTGGAGCGGATGTAGAGTTTTATATTCCGAACCGATTTACAGAAGGATATGGACCGAATGAAGAAGCGTTTCGCTGGGCGCACCGTGCTGGTTTCTCGCTTATTATTACGGTTGATACGGGAATTGCAGCTGTTCACGAGGCGCAGGTTGCAAAGGAGCTTGGCGTTGATTTAATTATTACCGATCATCATGAGCCGCCGCCAGAATTGCCGGAAGCTTTAGCGATCATTCATCCGAAGTTAGATGGTGGTGTGTATCCATTTCATTACTTGGCAGGTGTTGGGGTTGCATTTAAAGTTGCTCATGCTTTGCTTGGGAGTGTACCAGAACATTTATTAGAAATTGCTGTTATTGGTACAGTAGCTGATTTAGTGCCTCTTTATGGTGAAAACCGCCTACTCGTGCAGCGTGGACTGAAAAAATTGCGAACAACGCAGCGAGTAGGATTACAAGGACTGTTCAAAGTTGCTAATATTTCGCAAGGTGAGATTACAGAAGAGAGCGTTGGGTTTGCAATTGGACCGCGCATTAATGCAGTTGGACGATTAGAAGATGCAACGCCAGCTGTGCATTTACTATTGTCAGAAGATGTAGAAGAAGCAAAAGAACTTGCACAAGAAATTGATGAACTGAACAAATTGCGAAAAGATATTGTAAAGCAAATTACGGAAGAAGCGATTGCGGAAGTGGAAGCACATTATCCACCAGAAGAGAATAAAGTATTAGTTCTTGCAAAAGAAGGTTGGAATCCTGGTGTAATTGGGATTGTTGCTTCAAAGCTCGTAGATCGTTTTTATCGTCCGACAATTGTGCTAAGTATTGATCCCGAAAAAGGGACTGCAAAAGGATCAGCTCGTAGTATCGAAGGTTTTGACTTGTATGCCAATTTATCAGATTGCCGGGACATTTTACCGCACTTTGGCGGGCATCCAATGGCTGCTGGTATGACTCTTAGTATGAATGACGTTAGTGAACTGCGTCGACGCTTAAACGAGCAAGCTGCGGTTCAGCTATCAGATGAAGATTTTATTCCAGTCACTGTAGTAGATGCAGTGTGTGACGTGGAAGATGTAACGCTTGCTGCAATTGAAGAAATGCAAAAGCTTGCCCCGTTTGGTGTTGGAAACCCAAAGCCGCGTATCGCTGTGAAAGGTGCAGGTCTTGAAAGTATTCGTGCAATTGGTTCTGATGGTTCGCATTTGAAAATGACACTTCGTGATGGCCAAGCAACATTAGATAGCGTTGGTTTTGGTTTTGGTGCATTTGCAAAAGAAATTTCTCCTGTAGCGCACGTGTCGATCGTTGGAGAAGCTTCTATTAATGAATGGAATAATTTCCGTAAACCACAAATTATGATTCAAGATATTGCTGTAGAAGCTTGGCAATTATTTGATTGGCGCAGCATGCGCAATGTAGAAGCAAATCTAGCTGATCTTTCACGTGATAAACTGACAATCGTGTATTTTAAGGAAGAAGCATTGCAAAAGTTTTCTTTAGAAGCGTATACAGATTATCTCGTACACGCCAAAGATGTGACCACATTAGAAGGGCGTTATGTTGTTGTTCTTGATTTACCAAATGCGACAGAGGATTTAAAGCGCATATGTGAAAAAGGATTTCCAGACCGTATCTATACTGTTTTTTATCAAGAAAACAATCATTTATTTAGTACGGTTCCAACGAGGGAACATTTTAAATGGTACTATTCATTTTTACATCAAAAAGCACCATTTTCTCTTCGACAATACGGAGAGCAACTTTGTCGTCATAAAGGTTGGTCAAAAGACACAGTAAATTTCATGACACAGGTGTTTTTTGAGTTAGAATTTGTTACAATAAAAGACGGTGTCATTTTTATGGCAGAAGAAATGAAAAAGCGCGATTTAACTGAATCAAACACGTATCGTGAGAAAATAAACCACTTACAATTAGAAAAGGAACTGGTTTATAGCACATATCAGCAATTATATGCATGGTTTGAAACGATTCGTAATCATAAAGAAGTAGAACAGTTAGGGTAAAGGATTTGTATTTACAATTCTTTTATATTTGAGGAGGATTCATAAATATGGATTTCAAGCAACATATTGCAATTGTACCGGATTATCCGAAAGAAGGTATTGTCTTTAAAGATATCACACCTTTAATGAATGATGGAAAAGCATATAAAGCAGCAACGGATGCAATCGTTGAGTATGCAAAAGAAAGAAATATCGACCTTGTAGTAGGACCAGAAGCTCGTGGTTTTATTATTGGATGTCCAGTTTCTTACGCATTAGAAGTGGGTTTTGCACCAGTTCGTAAATTAGGTAAATTACCACGCGAAGTAATCAAAGTAGATTACGGTAAAGAGTATGGTAAAGATGTATTAACAATTCATAAAGATGCAATCAAACCTGGCCAACGAGTATTAATTACAGATGACTTATTAGCTACAGGTGGAACAATCGAAGCGACAATTAAGTTAGTAGAAGAACTTGGCGGTGTTGTTGCAGGGATTGCATTTTTAGTAGAGCTTACTTATTTAGATGGTCGTAAAATGTTAGATGGTTATGACGTATTAGTATTAGAAAAATATTAATCGTAAACAATGGCAGCATATGGAGTACCCGTGAATCTCTTTGAGAGGATCGGGTATTTTTATATATTTATCGAAAAAGTAAAGTGAAATGTCTGTAAAATCTTTTCCTTTTCACAATTCCCAATCATTACGTTATAATGGTAAGATAAAAATTATTCTAATTGGCAAGGAAAGAGATTATTAATCTTTAATAAAAGGTGATTAGATGGCGAATGAACAAGTACTAACAGCTGAACAGGTACTGGAGAGAGCAGGGCAATATTTACAAGATGATGATATTGATCTTGTTGCGCGCGCTTATGAATTTGCGCGTGCCGCACATAGTGAGCAATACCGAAAATCAGGAGAACCATATATCATTCATCCGATTCAAGTAGCAGGTATTTTAGTTGATTTACAAATGGATCCGTCTACTGTATCTGCAGGCTTTTTACATGATGTAGTAGAAGATACAGAGGTAACGTTAGAAGATATTGAACGTGAATTTACAAAAGAGATTGCGATGCTTGTTGATGGTGTCACAAAGCTTGGGAAAATTAAATATAAATCACATGAGCAGCAACAAGCAGAAAATCATCGGAAAATGTTTATTGCAATGGCGCAAGATATTCGAGTGATTTTAATTAAACTAGCTGACCGTCTTCATAACATGCGTACGCTGAAACATTTACCACAAGAAAAGCAGCGTCGCATTGCAAATGAAACATTGGAAATTTTTGCACCATTAGCACATAGACTCGGGATTAATACGATTAAGTGGGAACTAGAAGATACAGCGCTTCGTTATTTAAATCCGCAGCAATATTATCGTATTGTCAATTTAATGAAACGCAAGCGTGCCGAACGTGAAGAATATTTAGATGAAGTTATGACAGAAATTCGTGACAAGTTAAAAGAAGTGGCGATTCAACCGGATATTTCAGGTCGTCCAAAGCATATTTACAGTATTTACCGTAAAATGGCAATGCAAAATAAACAATTCAATGAAATTTATGATTTGTTAGCTGTTCGTGTTGTCGTAAATAGTATTAAAGATTGCTACGCAGTTCTAGGTATTATTCACACGTGCTGGAAACCGATGCCAGGCCGTTTTAAAGATTATATTGCAATGCCAAAAGCAAACTTGTATCAGTCGCTGCATACAACAGTAATTGGACCGAAAGGCGATCCGCTTGAAGTGCAAATTCGCACGAAAGAAATGCACGAAATTGCAGAATACGGAATCGCAGCACACTGGGCATATAAAGAAGGACAAGCGGTTGACACAACAGGAACGCTTGAGAAAAAATTAACATGGTTCCGTCAAATTTTAGAATGGCAAAATGAAGCCTCGAATGCTGAAGAATTTATGGAGTCCTTAAAAATTGATTTATTCTCTGATATGGTGTTTGTCTTTACACCAAAAGGAGATGTAATGGAATTGCCGCTTGGCTCTGTTCCAATTGATTTTGCTTACCGCGTTCACTCTGAAATAGGGAATAAAACGATTGGTGCAAAAGTAAACGGTAAGATGGTGACTCTTGATTATAAGTTAAAAACAGGTGACATCATTGAAATTTTAACATCTAAGCATTCATACGGTCCAAGTCAGGACTGGGTGAAATTAGCTCAAACATCGCATGCGAAAAATAAAATTCGTCAATTTTTCAAAAAGCAGCGCCGTGATGAGAATATTGAAAAAGGTCGCGAGCTTGTTGAAAAAGAGGTGCGAGGCCTTGAGTATGAAATGAAAGAAGTATTAGCATCTGATAACCTAAAACGTGTTGCTGAGAAATTTAATTTTGCGAACGAAGAGGACATGTTTGCCGCTGTTGGTTATAACGGCATTACCGCATCGCAAATTGTAACGCGTTTAACAGATAAATTCCGTAAGCAACGTGAAGAAGAAATAACGGAAGTAAAAGAAGTTCGGAAACCGATGAAAATTCGGAAATGGGATTCTGGTGTGAAAGTAAGTGGTGCTGATAATTTGCTTATCCGCTTATCGAAGTGTTGTAATCCAGTTCCAGGTGATGACATCATTGGCTATATTACGAAAGGCCGCGGTGTATCGATTCACCGTACAGACTGTGTAAATGTTCATACAGAAGAAGCGCAAGAAAGATTGCTGGATGTAGAGTGGGAAGGCAGCCCAGAAAAAGAAATTGAATACAACGTTGATATTGAAATTTCAGGATATGACCGCCGCGGTTTACTAAATGAAGTATTGCAAGCTGTAACAGAAACGAAAACATACATTTCGGCTGTTTCAGGAAGAAGCGACCGCAACAAAATGGCGACGATTCATATGTCTATTTCTATTCATAACTTACAGCATTTGAAAAAAGTTGTGGAGCGCATTAAACGAGTTCCAGAAATTTATGCGGTGCGCCGCATGATGCATTAATTAGGAGTGAATATATATGAGAGTTGTCTTACAACGATCAAAAGCAGCATCTGTAACAGTAAAAGGTGAAGTTGTAGGACAAATTCCTTTCGGCTTAACACTTTTAGTTGGAATCACCCATGAAGATACAGAAAAAGATGCAACGTATATCGCTGAAAAAATTGCAAACTTACGCATTTTTGAAGACGAAAACGAGAAAATGAACCATTCTGTATTAGACGTTGGTGGACAAGTTCTTTCCATTTCACAGTTCACGTTATACGGAGATTGCCGAAAAGGAAGACGCCCAAACTTTATGGATGCAGCAAAACCTGACTATGCAGAACGTTTATACGATTTCTTTAACGAAGAACTTCGCAAACAAGGGTTGCATGTGGAAACAGGAAAATTTGGCGCGATGATGGACGTTCAGTTAATTAATGATGGTCCGGTGACGTTGATTGTAGAGAGTAAATAAGAAGGAATGAAGAGAGGATATAGAAATATATTCTCTCTTTTTTATTTTGAAATTGAGGAAATACTGCTGCTAGACGAAAAATAAGCATGAAAAGGGAGTCGTTTCATTCGTAAGTATAACTCGCCGATCAACATGGAACACTAGTCATTAGAATTCCACTATTGAATGTGAGGGATATACATATGCGTATGAATGAGAAAGGAAAAGCTGCTACTAACGGAGCGAATCAATTGTTTAATGTGAATTTCCATGAGTTTATTTCAAAAGAACAGGAAAATACATCGCTTGAACTTGCTTCTGAATTTGGGCTTTCTTTAAAAGATGTGAAAACATTAAAGAAACATCTTGGCCGTTCTTAAGAACCTTGACAACATTTGTGAATAACCGTATAGTAGTAAACAAATTCGTTTTATTACAGTTACATATGGTATAAACCGATGATAGAGAAGAGTAGATGAGAGACACATGAAAAGAGAGGAAATGTCCGGGGCTGAAAACATTTCTACATGATGACTGATCGAATGACACTCTGTAGGTTTCGTCTTGAACAGTTTAGTGCTTAGTAGAGATTGAACGCAATTTAAGCGTTATTAAAAAAGTGGAAGCATACGTGCTTCAATTAGGGTGGCACCACGGGTATTATACTCTCGTCCCTACTGTAGAATCAGTAGAGGCGGGAGTTTTTTTATTTTTATTATTATTGAAAAAATGAGGAGGAACTGAATATGTCTATTCAAATCCCACGCGGAACGCAAGATATCCTTCCTGGTACTGTGGAACTATGGCAGTATATTGAAGGACAAGCACGTGAAATTTGTCGTCGTTACAACTATAAAGAGATTCGTACACCAATTTTTGAACACACAGAATTATTTTTACGTGGTGTTGGTGATACAACGGATATCGTGCAAAAAGAAATGTATACATTCGAAGATCGCGGAGAGCGCAGCTTAACGCTTCGTCCAGAAGGAACAGCGCCGGTTGTACGCTCTTATGTGGAAAATAAAATGTTCGGCGATGCTACGCAGCCAACAAAATTATATTATATCGGACAGATGTTCCGTTATGAAAGACCACAAGCAGGTCGTTACCGTCAATTTGTTCAGTTTGGTATTGAAGCGATTGGCAGTAATGATCCAGCAATCGATGCGGAAGTAATTGCACTTGCTGTTGAGTTTTACCGCGGCATGGGCTTAAAGAATATAAAAGTTGTTTTAAATAGCTTAGGTGATGCAGCGAGCCGTAAAGCACATCGCGATGCGTTAATTGCACACTTTGAGCCTCGCATTGGGGAATTCTGTTCGGATTGCCAATCTCGTTTAGAGAAAAACCCACTTCGTATTTTAGATTGTAAAAAAGATCGCAATCATGAACTGATGAGCACAGCACCGTCTATAACAGAGTATTTAAACGAAGAATCAAGTGTGTACTATGAAAAAGTACAAGGATTATTAACAATGATGGGCATTCCATTTGAGAAAGATCCAAACCTTGTGCGTGGTTTAGATTATTATCAGCACACTGTATTTGAAATTATGAGTGAGGCAGAAGGTTTCGGAGCGATTACGACGTTAAGCGGCGGTGGTCGTTACAATGGACTTGTACAAGAAATCGGCGGCCCAGAAATGCCTGGTATTGGTTTTGCGATGAGTATTGAACGTTTAATTATGGCGTTAAAGGCTGAGAATATTGAATTACCACTTGCTCATCACATTGATTGTTATGTTGTAGCGCTTGGTGAAAAAGCGAAAGATCATGCTGCGAAAATTGTCTTTGACCTTCGTAAGGCTGGCTTAGCGGTTGAGAAAGATTACTTAGATCGTAAAATGAAGGCGCAGTTTAAATCAGCGGATCGTCTAAGTGCAAAGTATGTAGCTGTATTAGGTGATGATGAGTTAGAAAAAGGCATTATCAATTTAAAAGATATGGCAACGGGCGAACAAGAAGAAGTTGCGTTAGATGTATTTGCTTCGTACGTAGCAGAAAAGTCTCTATAGGGGGAAAAGGAAATGGCTGAAAGAACGCATGCATGCGGAAAAGTAACAGTAGAAGCAGTTGGACAAGCGGTTCAATTAAAAGGTTGGGTACAAAAGCGCCGTGATTTAGGTGGATTAATTTTCATTGACTTACGTGACCGTACAGGTATCGTGCAAGTCGTATTTAGTCCTGAAACTTCAAAGGAAGCGTTAGAAATAGCAGAAACAATTCGCGGTGAATATGTGCTGCATGTAGAAGGTACAGTTGTTGAGCGTGCAGCTGGTGCAATCAATGAAAATATGGCTACAGGCCGCATTGAAGTACAAGCTACGAAAGTAAACGTACTTAATGCAGCAAAAACACCGCCAATTATGATTACAGATGATACAGATGCATCAGAAGATGTACGCTTAAAATATCGTTACTTAGACTTACGGCGTCCAGTTATGTACAACACATTTAAAATGCGTCACGACGTAACAAAAACAATTCGTAATTTCTTAGATAGCGAAGATTTCTTAGAAGTAGAAACACCAATTTTAACGAAAAGCACACCAGAAGGAGCTCGTGATTACTTAGTACCAAGCCGCGTACATGAAGGCGAGTTTTATGCACTGCCACAATCTCCGCAGCTATTTAAGCAGCTTCTTATGGTCGGCGGATTTGAGCGTTATTATCAAGTAGCACGCTGCTTCCGTGATGAAGACTTACGTGCAGATCGTCAGCCAGAATTCACACAAGTCGACATTGAGACATCATTCTTAACACAAGAAGAAATTCTAGAAATGACGGAACGCATGATGACAAAAGTAATGAAAGAAGCGAAAGGTGTAGAGATTAATGCACCGTTCCCGCGCATGACATATGCAGATGCAATGGCTCGTTACGGTTCTGACAAGCCAGATACACGTTTTGCGATGGAGCTTATTGACCTATCAGAATTTGCAGCAGGCTGCGGTTTTAAAGTGTTCACAAGTGCTGTAGAGAGCGGTGGACAAGTGAAAGCAATTAATGCAAAAGGTGCAGCAAGCAAATATTCTCGTAAAGACATCGATGCATTAACAGAATTCGTAAAAGTATACGGAGCAAAAGGTTTAGCTTGGTTAAAAGTTGAAGAAGACGGCTTAAAAGGCCCAATCGCAAAATTCTTTAACGAAGAAGATGCAAACGCACTTATGAGCACGTTAGAAGCAACTGCTGGTGACTTATTATTATTCGTTGCTGATAAGAAGAGCGTTGTTGCGGATAGCTTAGGAGCACTTCGTTTACGCTTAGGTAAAGAACTTGAGTTAATCGATGAAAGCAAGTTTAACTTCCTATGGGTAACAGATTGGCCGCTTCTTGAGTATGATGAAGATGCTGATCGTTACTTCGCAGCGCATCATCCATTCACAATGCCATTCCGTGAAGATGTAGAGCTATTAGAAACAGCACCAGAAAAAGCGCGTGCACAAGCATATGACCTTGTATTAAACGGTTATGAGCTTGGTGGTGGATCACTTCGTATTTACGAGCGTGATGTACAAGAAAAAATGTTCAAAGCACTTGGTTTCTCACAAGAAGAAGCACAAGAACAATTCGGTTTCTTATTAGAAGCGTTCGAATATGGTACACCGCCGCACGGAGGAATTGCATTAGGTTTAGACCGTCTTGTGATGTTACTTGCAGGTCGTACGAACCTTCGTGATACAATTGCATTCCCGAAAACAGCAAGCGCAAGCTGCTTATTAACAGAAGCGCCAAGCCCAGTTGCAGATGCACAGCTTGAAGAGCTTTACTTACAATTAAAAGTAAAAGAAGAGAAGTAAGAACGAATCCTAGATGGACATACTAATTCCATCTAGGATTTTTTGTTTGAGTATATAACTTTTTCTATACAAATAGTCGGAAAAACGCTAGAATACATGGTAGACCATTTTTGTAATAGGAGTGTAGAACGCATGTTACATCAATTTTCACGTAATGAATTAGCCTTCGGAAAAGAAGGTATTGAAATATTAAAAAATAGTACAGTTGGTATTTTAGGAATTGGCGGCGTTGGTTCGTTTGCAGCAGAAGCGTTAGCGCGTTCTGGCGTAGGTCGTCTTGTATTAGTTGATAAAGACGTTGTCGATATTACAAATGTTAACCGTCAAATCCATGCATTACTTTCTACTGTGGGTCGTTCGAAAGTAGAACTAATGAAAGAGCGTATTGCTGATATTAACCCAGACTGCGAAGTTATCGCATTAGAAATGTTTTATACAGATGAAACATACGAAGAGTTCTTTAAATATGGTTTAGATTTCGTAGTGGATGCATCTGATACAATTACGTTCAAAATTCATTTAATTAAACAGTGCTTGCGACGTAAAATTAAAATCATTTCAAGTATGGGTGCAGCAAATAAAATGGATCCGACTCGTTTCCGCATTGCTGATATTTCCAAAACACATACAGATCCAATTGCAAAGGTCATTCGCACAAAGCTTCGTAAAGAGGGCATTAAAAAAGGTGTGAAGGTTGTATTCTCTGACGAAAATCCGATTGTGATTCGTGAAGATATTCGTAAAGAAATCGTTCCAGATGAAAACGCAAAAATTCGTAAAGCGAAATTACCACCGTCCTCTAACGCATTCGTTCCGTCTGTGGCAGGCTTAATTATGGCAAGTCATGTCGTACGTGAACGTTTGAAGGATATAGAAGTAAAGCGTGTGGGACAAGAGTAAAAAAGAGAGGTGCTTATGCATCTCTCTTTTTTACTGTGAAACAATATCTAAATTTCCGTTCTGATCCATTTTAAAAATCGGTGCCATTTGCTCTTTTGGCTCGTCTAATATAACAAGCTTGCGAGCGCGGTCCATAATTCTGACAAGTGTTTCATAGTCTTCTTGTACAGATTGTTGTTGCTTCTTCAACGTTTCAAGCTTTTTCTCTAATTCTTGATTTGTTTTTCGCTGTTTTTCGAGCTGATGGTGTAATGTTTCGTTTTCAGTTTGCAACTTCTCTAATCGTGGATTGTTTTGTTCAACGTTTTGAAGAAATGAAATTACATCTTGCATCGTAAGCGATGGTTGATTTACGCTGAGTTCTTCTGAAAACTCAGCATCAATTACGACAGTTTTCTTCGGCTTCAAGCGTGATATTTGCTGTTTTTGCTCCGTTGCTTGTATCCGCTTCAATTCTTTTCGCTGTTTTTTCGCAATTTGTACAGCTTCTTCATAGGTTTGCCGAACTTCTGCATTCCAACGAAAGCCGCAAGCAGCGGATGTTCGGTTTAATTGATCGCCAATTTCATCAAATGCTTTTAATTGGGTGCTGCCCTCGCGAATATGACGTAAAACGGTTTCTGCTAGAAGTAAATCTTCTTCTCCAGTCCATGCATCTTGGCGCATTTTCATTGCGAAACCCCCATATTTCATGTCGTTTTCGCTTATATTACCCTTTTCATTCACTTTTATACGAATGTTGCAATCTTTCATAAACAGAAGCGAGTGCTTGTTCAAATTTTCCTGTTTTCTTTGGTTTATAGTATTGTTTGTTTTTTATTTTATCTGGCAAGTATTGTTGTTGAACCCATCCATTTGGATAGTCGTGCGGATATAAGTAACCAATACCTCTTCCGAGCGTTTCAGCGCCTTTATAGTGACTATCTTTTAAATGGGAGGGGACATCGCCTGTGTGTCCATTTCTAAGATCATGTAAGGCTTCATCGAGTGCTTTATATGCTGAATTTGATTTTGGTGATAAACATAGTTCAATGACTGCATTTGCAAGCGGAATACGAGCTTCTGGAAAGCCAACGCGTTCTGCGGATTCAATGGCAGCTAGCGTACGCGGCCCAGCTTGTGGGTTTGCAAGCCCGATATCTTCGTATGCCATAATAAGTAATCGTCTGCCGATACTTTGCATGTCACCAGCTTCAATAAGGCGGGCTAAATAATGAAGGGCTGCATTTACATCGCTTCCGCGAACTGATTTTTGGAAAGCTGACAATACATCATAATGTGCATCACCGCTTTTGTCGTGTACAAAACTTTTTTTCTGTAAACATTCTTCAGCTATTTCAAGTGAGACTTCTACTGTTTCTTCATTTGTTGTAAAGCTAGATAAGACAGCGAGCTCAAGCGCATTATAAGCAGAGCGCATATCACCGCCCGATGCGTTTGCAAAATGAAGCAGAGCTTCATCTGTTACTATTACATTGTACTCTCCTAGTCCTTTTTCCTCATCTGTTAAAGCGCGTTTTAATCCTTGTAAAATATTTTCTTCTGTTAAAGCGTGTAACTCAAAAATTTGACAACGGCTCCGAATAGCGGAATTAATTGCGTGAAATGGATTGCTTGTTGTTGCCCCGATTAATGTAATGAGTCCGCTTTCTAAGTGAGGAAGAAGAAAATCTTGTTTTCCTTTATCTAACCGATGTACCTCATCTAAAATTAAGATAAGGTGTCGGTGCATTTTTGCTTCTTGGACAACAACTTCCATATCTTTTTTATTATGAGTAACGGCATTTAATAGGCGAAAAGGCATACCGATGCTGCCGGCAATGGCGCTTGCAATGGATGTTTTTCCTGTTCCAGGAGGTCCGTATAAAATCATTGATTGTAGATGCTTTGCTTGTACCATCCGCCATAAAATTTTGCCTTCGCCCACTAAATGTTCTTGTCCGATAACTTCTGTAATATTGGTCGGACGCATTCGATGCGCGAGTGGTTGTTTCATATGTTCTCTCTCCTTCAGTGACCGTTCGTTGTTTATCCCGCTATTCGCGGGCAGTAATACTCCCACCTCAAAATTTGGTAAAGCATTGTCCAGCTCCAGTGGCTAGAATGTTCGGTGGCTTCGCTTCTTCCTACGAGGTAAAAAACACCTCTACGTCAGAAGCTCCATCCCCCTCACATTCTGAACGAGCCACTTCCGCATTTCTTCGTTGTCCAGCTCTAGCGGCTAGAATCTCCGGTCGTTTCGCCCCCCTCGGACGAGGCAAAAAGCGCCTCTCTGTCGGGGGCTCCAACGCCCTGCGATTCTGAGCAAGCCGCTTCCGCTTTTCTAAAGAAGTTAGATGGGAGATAAACTGCCCGTAAAAGCCCGATTGGTGAGGGCTAATAATCAGTGGGGGATAAAGAAAACCCCCACTGATTAAAGTTTCACTTTATGTTATAAATTCCGAGTTATTTGATATATTTATATGTTATCATTTCTGTTAGAAAAGTTGAAATTTCTTATCATACTATATTATGCTATAATTTCAAAGGATTTTGATTTCAGAGAGTGTTCTTCCTACTAAATAAAAGAATAACTAGCCAAGTAAAAGTGAAAGATTTGAAAAGAGGTGCAACATATATGAAAATCTCAACAAAAGGCCGTTACGGTTTAACGATTATGATTGATCTTGCAAAAAAATTTGGAGAAGGTCCAATTTCATTAAAATCAATTGCTCAAGCGCATGATTTATCAGAGCATTATTTAGAGCAACTAATTTCGCCGCTTCGTAATGCCCGTCTTGTAAAAAGTACACGCGGTGCATATGGTGGTTATGTATTATCGGATCAACCAATTAACATTACAGCTGGTGATGTCATTCGTGTATTAGAAGGTCCGATTAACGTAGTAGAAATGTTGGATGAAGAAGAACCCGCACAGCGTCAGCTTTGGATACGTGTTCGTGATGCGGTACAAGAAGTTCTTGATAGTACAACGTTAGAAGACTTAGTACGCTATGAAGAAGAAAACAACGGTGGTTATATGTTTTACATTTAATTCCGTGTGTAACGATTTGGAAAGAAGGAGATATAATGGAACGCATTTACTTAGATCATGCTGCGACATCTCCGGCTCACCCAGAAGTAGTCGAAAAGATGATTCCATATATGACAGAAGCATTTGGTAACCCGTCAAGCATCCATTTCTTTGGGCGCCAAGGCCGTCATGCAGTTGATGAAGCAAGACGTGCGTGCGCGCGCAGCATCCAAGCAAATCCAAATGAAATTATTTTTACAAGCGGCGGTACAGAGGCTGATAATTTAGCTCTTCTCGGCGTAGCTCGTGCAAATCGTAAGAAAGGAAATCACATTATTACGACATCGATTGAGCATCATGCGATTTTGCATACATGCAATGTGTTAGAGCGGGAAGGGTTTGAAGTGACGTATTTACCTGTTGATGAAACAGGGCGTATTCGTATTTCTGATCTGCAAGAGGCATTAACAGATCAAACGATTCTTGTATCGATTATGTTTGGAAATAATGAAGTGGGTACAGTGCAGCCGATAGCAGAAATTGGTGCTTTATTAAAAGAACATGATGCTTATTTTCATACAGATGCAGTACAGGCATACGGTTTAACAGTAATTGATGTAAAAGAGCTTGGCATTGATTTATTATCAATCTCTTCCCATAAAATTAACGGTCCAAAAGGTGTTGGCTTTTTATATGCAGGGCAGCATGTGAAATTTGAACCGCTGTTAACAGGCGGAGAGCAAGAGCGAAAACGCCGCGCTGGTACAGAAAATGTGCCGGGAATTGTCGGGCTGTGGCAAGCTGTTTTGTTAGCGGAGCAAACTCGTGAGCAAAAAATTGCCCAATACAAGGAATTTAAAGATATAATGATATCTGTCTTTAAACAAGAAGACATTACTTTCGAGGTAAACGGAAGCTTCGAGCATAGCTTGTCACATGTGTTAAATATAAGTTTTACAGGAATGAATATTGAGTCATTTCTTATGAATCTGGACTTAGCAGGAGTTGCGGTTTCAAGCGGCTCTGCTTGTACAGCCGGCTCTATTGATCCATCACATGTGCTCGTGGCGATGTTCGGAAAAGAATCCGATAAAATACGTTCATCCGTACGTTTTAGCTTTGGTCTTGGGAATACGAAAGAACAAGTCGAAAAGGCAGCGTACGAAACAGTGAAGATCGTGAAGCGATTAACACAAAATTAATATAGGAGGTGACATGATGAACAAACTACCTCACGAAACACGCGTTGTCATCGGGATGTCCGGTGGCGTTGATTCATCTGTAGCAGCAATGCTATTAAAGAAGCAAGGCTATGATGTAATCGGAATCTTTATGAAAAACTGGGATGATACGGACGAAAACGGCGTATGTACAGCAACAGAAGACTATAACGATGTCATTGAAGTATGTAACCAAATTGGAATCCCGTATTATGCAGTCAATTTTGAAAAACAATATTGGGATAAAGTATTTACGTACTTTTTAGATGAATACCGTGCTGGGCGTACGCCAAACCCAGATGTAATGTGTAATAAAGAAATTAAATTTAAAGCATTTTTAGATCATGCAATGGCGCTTGGTGCAGACTATGTAGCAACAGGACACTATGCACGTGTAGCGTATATTGATGGTGAGTATAAAATGCTCCGCGGCGTTGATGATAATAAAGATCAAACATATTTCTTAAATCAACTAGGTCAAGACCAATTATCAAGAACAATGTTCCCGCTTGGTGAGTTAAAGAAGCCACAAATTCGTGAAATGGCGAAAGAAGCAGGTTTAGCAACAGCGGCGAAAAAAGATAGTACAGGTATTTGCTTTATCGGAGAGCGCAATTTTAAAGACTTTTTAAGTAACTATTTACCAGCGCAACCAGGTAAGATGCAAACATTATCTGGCGAAGTCAAAGGAAAACATGACGGTTTAATGTATTATACAATTGGACAACGTCACGGCCTTGGCATTGGTGGCAATGGTGATCCATGGTTTGCTGTTGGGAAAAACTTGAAAGAAAACATTTTATATGTAGAACAAGGATTCCATAATGAGCTGTTATATGGTGACGAAGTGTTTGCTACAAATGTAAGCTGGGTAAGCAATAAGCCGAAAGAAAAAGAATTTACATGTACAGCAAAATTCCGCTATCGTCAAGAGGATAACGCTGTAACGGTTCAAATTGTTGATGAGAATACAATTCGAATTCTTTGTGATGAGCCAATTCGTGCTATTACACCTGGACAAGCAGTGGTCTTCTATGATGGAGATGAGTGCTTAGGCGGCGCGACAATCGATGAAGTATACCGTAATGGTAAGAAACTTGATTATTTAGGATAAGAAAGAAAAACCTCTGCCTTGTACCGGTCAGAGGTTTCTTTTTAGTAAAGGCGAATTTTTGTTCGTTGTAAAAATAGATTCTTTGTTATAATTTGTTGTAGAGGTGAGGAATATGTCAAACAAGCTTGAAACAGGCATTCAATATATGCAAGAAGGAAACTGGGAAGAAGCAGCAAAAAATTTTACAGAGGCCATTGAGGAAAACCCAAAAGATGCACTTGGTTATATTAACTTTGCAAATTTATTAGATGTATTAGGGGACAGTGAGCGTGCTGTTGCCTTTTATAAACGCGCGATTGAATTAGATGAAAAATCTGCTACAGCGTATTATGGACTAGGAAATATATATTACCAGCAAGAGCTTTTTGCACAGGCAAAAGAAACGTTTGAGAAAGCGATGCAAGCAGGGCTGCAGACCGGAGATGTTTCGTTTATGCTTGGCATTACATATGTGCAGCTTGGAAATGACCGCTTAGCACTGCCATTTTTACAACGTGCAGCTGAGTTAAATGAAAGTGACGTTGAAGCCATTTTCCAATGCGGATTATGCTTTGCGCGTCTAGAACATGTAAAAGAAGCAAAACCTTATTTTGAAAAAGTTGTAGCGCTTGATGAAGAATATGCAGATGCCTATTACAATTTAGGTGTTGCGTATGCGTTTGAAGAAAAGAGTGAGAAGGCGCTGGCAATGTTTAAGAAAGCTGTAGCTATTCAACCAGATCATTTTTTAGCAGGTAACGGTATTCGTTTATTAGAGCAAGACGTATAAACCGGAAAGGAGGGGAACGATGGGAAATCAACATGCAATGGATTTGTTTGAGGAAGAGCAGAAGTTTATAAAAGCACAAGTTCTTCATACCATTTTCCACAACGAAGAAAACCTCTATTCCGTTGTCAGTATGAAAATTATTGAAACGAATGAAACATATGACGAAAAAAAAGTTATGATAACGGGTTACTTTCCCCGGATGCATGAAGATGAAGTGTTTACACTAACTGGTCATTTTAAAGATCACGCGAAGTATGGGAAACAATATCATATTGAAACGTTTAAAAAAGAATTGCCGCAAACAAAAACAGGAATGGTGCAATATTTAGCGAGCGATTTATTTAAAGGAATTGGGAAACGAACGGCTGAAAAGATTGTTGATCATCTTGGTGAACATGCGATTTCGAAAATTATGGATGATCCCGCAGCTTTGGACGGAATTGTAAATAAGCAAAAAGCGCAGGAAATATACGATACGATTATTGAACATCAAGGTCTTGAAAAAGTGATGAGCTTTCTAAGTGGTTATGGATTTGGAACGAAACTTTCTATTAAAATTTATCAACAGTATAAAGAAATGACGCTTGAAGTCATTCGGAATAATCCGTATCAGCTCATTGAAGCGGTAGATGGTATTGGTTTCGGACGAGCTGATGATATTGGACGAGCGCTTGGCATTTCTGGTAATCATGCTGATCGTGTACGTGCGGGATGTTTTTACACATTAGAGCACGTTTCGCTGCAAGAAGGTCATGTATATATGAACAAAGACCAGTTAGTGCAACAAACAATGGAGCTATTAAATAAGCAAGAAACGGCTGTTACAGAAGAAGATGTATTGCAATGCGCGGAAATGATGCAAGGGGAAGGCAAAGTGATTATAGAAGATGAGCGTGTGTATTTAGCTTCCTTGTATTATTCCGAAAAAGGTGTTGTTGCCTCTATTCATCGTTTGCTTACGCAAGAAGAGCTTCCTTCGTTTCCTGAATCGGAATTATTGTTAACGCTTGGGAAAATTGAAGAACAGCTCGGAGTGCAATATGCACCGCTTCAGCAAGAAGGTATTCAAACAGCTCTTCATAAACCGATGATGATTTTAACAGGAGGGCCTGGTACAGGAAAGACAACTGTTATTAAAGGGATTGTAGAAATGTATGCTTCTCTTCATGGCTTATCACTAGACCCGAAGGATTATAGTGATGACAATCCGTTCCCTATTTTATTAACAGCGCCGACGGGCCGTGCAGCAAAACGAATGAGTGAATCAACAGGCTTGCCTGCTTGTACCATTCATCGTCTGCTTGGATGGACACCGGAAGGGTCGTTTCAGCGTAATGAGCATGATCCTGTTCAAGGAAAATTACTCATTATTGATGAGTTTTCCATGGTTGATATTTGGCTTGCGAATCAATTGTTCAAATCATTGCCATCCACCATTCAAGTCATCATCGTTGGAGATGAAGATCAATTACCATCTGTTGGTCCTGGACAAGTGTTGAAAGATCTATTAGAGTCGAACGTTATTCCGACGGTAAAGCTTACGGAAATATATAGACAAGCGGAAGGTTCATCTGTTATTCAACTTGCCCATGCAATTAAGAAGGGTGTGTTACCTCCTGATGTAACACAGAACAAAAAAGATCGTTCATTTATTGCGTGTGCAAGTACGCAAATTGTTGAGGTTGTTAAGCAAGTGTGTGAAAACGCAAAAACAAAAGGATTTAGTGCGCGTGATGTACAAGTGTTAGCTCCTATGTACAAGGGGCCAGCGGGTATTAATATCTTAAATGAAGCGTTGCAAGAAGTGTTTAATCCGAAAAAAGAAAAAAGTCGTGAAATTGCATATGGCGAGGTTGTGTACAGAGTGGGAGATAAAGTGCTTCAACTTGTTAATCAGCCGGAAAGTCAAGTGTTTAACGGCGATATTGGAGAAATTGTATCGGTCTTTTATGCGAAAGAAAATGTAGAACAGCAAGATATGGTTGTTGTTTCTTTTGACGGTATTGAAGTAACGTATATAAAAGCAGATTTAAATCAAATTACACATGCGTATTGCTGTTCCATTCATAAATCACAAGGAAGCGAATTTCCGATTGTGATTATGCCTGTTGTGAAAAGTTATTATCGCATGCTGCGCCGCAATTTAATTTATACAGGGATTACACGCAGCAAAAAGTTTTTAATTATGTGCGGAGAGGAATCGGCGTTTCAATCTGGTGTAAACCGACTTGATGATGCACTTCGTCAAACAACATTATGCGACAGGTTACAAGGAAAAACAGAAGCAACTGAGATTGTGACAGAAGAGGGTCTCGATGTGGAAAACATTTCACCGTATGATTTTATGTAACGAGGTGAAATTATATAGTGTAATGCAGTTCTTCTCATGTATAAACATATATAGTTTGGACATAATGGCGTAATAGAATACGGGAGATTGTAAGGAGATGAACGCCATATGTTCAGTTGTCCAAACTGTAAAGGAAAAGATATTGGAAAAATCGGTGTGAATCAATATTATTGCTGGAACTGCTTTATTGAATTATCGATTTCAAAGGGGAAAATTCATACACATCAAGTCGAAGAAGACGGTTCATTAAGTTCTTTAGATGATTTGTTTGATGAGAATGAACGAACAATCGGCTAATAAGGAGAGTGTTAACTTTGAAATTGCGCTCATCATTAATTGCATTAGGTGTAGGAGCAGCAGCATATCAATATGCACGTAAGCAAGATGTATTTTCAAGACGAAATATGAAAAGAGCACGTAAAATGCTTAAGTCTTATTTATAATTCCCATTATACATGCATGTTTCAGATGCAAAAAAAGCTCCTTAATTTTAGGGAGCTTTTTTACGTGCTTGTATAGAGATAAAATAGTCCAATTTGGGAGAATAGATGAGAAAGTCCGTAGCAGCCAAGCCCTAGTACACCATAATACCAGAGATGCCTGGCACGTTCTTGTGTTGAAGAAGGAATGAAAAAGCCTTTCCAAATGCCAAATCCAATACATACCCATTCTAATAGCATGCAAAGTGCGGAAAGCCCCAGCATTAACCAAATCATTTTACGCCTCCTAACTTTGTTGAACTAATCGGACTTTTACGGACAGTTATCCCTTACCTATCTTCTTCGGGTTCCTCACAATCTTGAGGTGAGGATCTTACTGTCCGCGAATAGCGGGATAAATAATAACGAGGACAAGAAATGCTATGAAATTGCACTTGTTAATTTGAGTATATGTATTCTTCTACAAAACAGTAAGAATACCTACAAAAAAACCTCAGCAGGGTGGGGTTTTTTAATTTTTACACATAACCTTCTTTATTTCTCTTCAAACTAAGAAATAGAGGAGGTTTTTCTATTGAAGAATCTTAAAATTATTTGGATTTACCGGTTAGGTTTATTATTGCTAATTTTTTTATGCTTGCTTGTTTTTTTGAAAATCAAGCCGCTTTGGGCACCGATTTTATATGTGTTTAAGGTTGCTATTACACCATTTTTAATTGCTTGTTTTATTGCTTATTTATTACATCCGCTTATCGAAAAATTGCACGAAAAAGGTGTGCCACGAACACTTGCTATTTTGCTCATTTACATTCTTTTCTTCGGCGGTCTTGGATATGGTGTGTATAAAGGAACGCCGGCTGTTATTGCACAGTTGCAAGAAATGAACGAACAATTTCCTCAAATTGTAAATATGTATGAAACATGGACGGATGGAGTAAATGAGCAAACTGAAAATTTTCCTGAGTTTGTGAATGAGAAAATTAAACAAATCTTTGCGGGAGTTGAAGGGAAGATACAAGCGCTTTTAAATAAAGTGATGAGCACGGCAAGAGGGATACTTGATTCACTCCTTATTATTTTTTTAATTCCATTTATCGTATTTTACATATTAAAAGACTACGGTGAATTTTATCGTATTTTTTGGAAGCTTGTACCGAGTAAGTGGCGCAAGAACGGTCAGCAGTTAGCGAAAGAAATTGATAAGTCTCTTGGAAATTATATTCGCGGACAATTATTTGTTTGTTTAATTTTAGGAGGGGTCTCTACGCTATCATTTTGGTTCATCGGAATGAAATATCCGCTTCTCTTAGGGATTATCGTTGGGGTTACTGACATTATCCCGTATTTCGGTCCTATTTTAGGAGCAATTCCAACATTAATGATTGCCGCGACAGTATCAACGAATTTAGTTATTAAAGCTGGAATTACGCTTGCAATTTTACAATTTGTTGAGAGTAATATTTTGTCTCCCTATATTGTAGGAAGATCTCTCCGGATGCACCCTGTTGTCATTATGCTTGCACTGCTTGTTGGAGGTGAAATTGGCGGCATTGTAGGACTGTTGCTATCCGTACCACTGTTAGCAATTCTTCGCACTATTATTGTACATGCGAAGCCATTTTGGAAACATTGACAAATGGAAACTGATTCGCTACAATTTGTGCATATAGTATATGATAAATTGATGATGGAACGAGTATGTTACAGTCCATTTTGCAGAGAGAGACTTCCTTAGGCTGAAAGAAGTGTCAGATGAAGGGTAACAGAACGCTATTCCTGAGAGCAGCTAATTCCTGCCGTCTTGCCACGTTATGGCAACTTGAGGTGATGAAATATATGCATATTGTTATGATATGCAATCTAGCCGTCGTGTCTAAAAGTGAGACACTTCCGCTTTTTATTTCATAATCAGGGTGGTAACGCGAGTCAACTCTCGTCCCTGTTATAGGGGACGGGAGTTTTTTGTTTTTAATTTGATTTTAATGAAGGAGGAAATACATATGAAACACTTAACAGGTGCACAAATTCGTCAAATGTTTTTAGATTTTTTCCAAGAAAAAGGACATGCAGTAGAGCCGAGTGCATCATTAGTTCCGCACGAAGATCCATCTCTTTTATGGATTAATAGTGGTGTTGCAACGCTGAAAAAATATTTTGATGGCCGCGTAATTCCGCAAAATCCACGCATTACAAATGCGCAAAAATCAATTCGTACAAACGATATTGAAAACGTAGGAAAAACAGCTCGTCACCATACGTTCTTTGAAATGTTAGGGAACTTCTCAATTGGTGATTACTTCAAAGAAGAAGCGATTACATGGGCTTGGGAATTTTTAACGAGTGATAAATGGATTGGTTTCGATAAAGAACTTTTATCTGTTACAATCCATCCAGAAGATGAAGAAGCATTCCAAATTTGGAATGAGAAAATGGGCGTGCCAAAAGAGCGCATTATTCGTTTAGAAGAAAACTTTTGGGATATCGGTGAAGGCCCAAGTGGACCGAACACAGAAATTTTCTACGACCGCGGAGAAGCTTACGGTAATGATTTTAGCGATCCAGAATTATATCCAGGCGGAGAAAACGAGCGTTATTTAGAAGTATGGAACCTTGTATTCTCACAATTTAATCATAACCCTGACGGTACATATACACCGCTTCCAAAGAAAAACATTGATACAGGGATGGGTCTTGAGCGTATGGCATCTGTTGTTCAAAACGTGCCAACGAATTTTGACACAGACTTATTTATGCCAATTATTGGTGCAACAGAAGTTATTTCTGGTGAAAAATACCGTGCTGGTAATGATGAACAAGATACAGCATTTAAAGTAATTGCTGACCATATTCGTACAGTAACATTTGCAGTTGGAGACGGAGCTCTTCCTTCTAACGAAGGCCGCGGTTATGTATTACGTCGTCTGCTGCGCCGCGCTGTACGTTATGCGAAGAAATTAAATATTAATCGTCCATTTATGTACGAATTAGTACCAGTAGTTGGAGAAGTGATGAAAGACTTCTACCCAGAAGTTCTGGAAAAGAAAGATTTCATTGCACGCGTTGTGAAAAATGAAGAGGAGCGTTTCCATGAAACACTGCATGACGGCGAAGCAATTTTAGCTGAAGTGATTGGAAAAGCAAAAGAAGCAAAATCAACTGTTATTTCTGGCGAAGACGCATTCCGTCTATATGACACATACGGATTCCCAATTGAGTTAACAGAAGAATATGCAGAAGAAGCTGGTATGACAGTTGATCATGAGGGCTTTGAAGTAGAGATGGAAAAACAGCGTGAGCGTGCACGTGCAGCTCGTCAAGATGTTGATTCTATGCAAATACAAGGCGGCGTTCTTGGTGAAATTAAAGTAGCGAGCGAATTTGTTGGTTACAATACAGTTGGAACAGAAAGTAACGTTGTTGCACTTGTGAAGAATGGTGAGTTCACAGATAGTCTACAAGCTGGTGAAGAAGGACAATTGATGTTAGATGCAACACCATTCTACGCTGAGAGCGGTGGTCAAATTGCTGACCGTGGTTACCTTCTTGCTGATGGCGTAAAAGTACTTGTAAAAGATGTACAAAAAGCACCGAATGGTCAAAACTTACACAAAGTAGTTGTAGAAGAAGGAACATTAACGAAAGAGGCAGCAGTAAAAGCGGTAATTGATACGAAAAACCGCGCAGCAATCGTGAAAAACCATACAGCAACTCACCTTCTGCATCAAGCATTAAAAGATATCCTTGGCGGACACGTAAACCAAGCAGGATCTCTTGTAACATCAGAGCGTTTACGTTTTGACTTCTCTCATTTCGGTCAAGTACAGGCGGATGAACTTGAAAAAATTGAGCGTATTGTAAACGAGAAAATTTGGGAAAGTATCACAGTAGACATTTCTCAAAAAGCAATTGAAGAAGCAAAAGCGATGGGTGCAATGGCACTATTCGGTGAAAAATACGGAGATGTTGTACGCGTTGTACAAGTAGGCAATTATAGCTTAGAGCTTTGCGGCGGTTGCCACGTAGACAATACAGCATCTATCGGTATTTTCAAAATCGTTGCTGAATCTGGTATTGGAGCAGGAACACGCCGTATTGAAGCAGTAACAGGAAAAGCTGCATATGAATTAATGAACGAACAAGTTGGTTTATTAAAAGAAGCAGCAAACAAAATGAAAACAAATCCAAAAGACATTTTAACAAGAGTTGACGGCTTATTTGCTGAAGTAAAACAACTGCAAAAAGAAAATGAATCTCTTGCAGCAAAACTAAGCAACATTGAAGCTGGTAATTTAACAGATGCAGTGCGTACAGTGGATGGTGTAAGTGTGCTTGCGACAAAAGTAAATGTTGCAGATATGAATAACTTACGTACAATGATGGATGATTTAAAGAACAAATTACAATCTGCAATTATCGTGCTTGCAGCTGTAAGTGATGATAAGGTCAACATTCTTGCTGGTGTAACGAAAGATTTAATTGAACAAGGATACCATGCTGGTAAGCTTGTAAAAGAAGTAGCATCTCGCTGCGGCGGCGGTGGCGGCGGTCGTCCTGATATGGCGCAAGCTGGTGGTAAAAATCCAGAACAAGTAGAGGATGCACTTGCATTTGTAGAAGAGTACGTTAAATCTGTTTCAAAATAAAGAGATAGTAGTGTACAATAGTAGGGAGAAGGAATATCTTTCTCCCTATACCTAGTAAAGTGAGGTGCTTAAAAATGGACGGGTTCGATAAGACGATGAAGTTTAACTTCCAAGAAGAAAAACAAAATGTCCATGTCAATGACGTACTATTAACTGTGTATGATGCACTTCAAGAAAAAGGATACAATCCGATTAATCAAATCGTCGGTTATTTATTAAGTGGCGATCCAGCATACATACCTCGTCATAAAGATGCTCGCAATATTATTCGCAAGCTAGAACGCGATGAACTTATTGAGGAGCTTGTAAAGTCCTATTTGAAACATCATCGTGAGGAGTAATTTATGCGTATATTAGGTTTAGATGTTGGGACAAAAACAGTTGGCGTTGCAATAAGCGATGAAATGGGTTGGACAGCACAAGGCTTGGAAACGATTAAAATTAACGAAGAAAGAGGCGAATTTGGTTTTAATCGTATTTCTGAGTTAGTAAAACAGTACAATGTGGACAAGATAGTAGTAGGATTGCCAAAGAACATGAATGGTACAATCGGTCCGCGCGGTGAAGCTTGTCAGCAATTTGCAGAAAAATTGGGTGAGCTCGTGCAATTGGAAGTTGTACTGTGGGACGAACGCTTGTCAACAATGGCAGCGGAGCGCCTGCTCATTTCGGCAGATGTAAGCCGAAAAAAACGAAAGCAAGTCATTGATAAGATGGCAGCGGTCGTAATTTTGCAAGGATATTTAGATAGTAAATAAGAGGTGACCATAATGGAAGAAAATCAAATTACAATTGTTGACGAAAAAGGTAACGAACATCTATGTGAAATTATTTTCACTTTTGATGCTGAAAAATTTGGTAAAAAATCTTACGTAGTATTCTCACCAATCGGTGAAGTTGACGAAGATGGCGATCCAATTTATGATGCAATGGCTTTCGAGCAAAACGAAGAAGAATCTGGTGGAACATTACTTCCAATCGAATCAGAAGAAGAGTGGGAAATGGTACAAGAAATGTTTAACACTCTTGCTGAGGAAGAAGAAGGCGAAGAAGAGTAATATGGTAAGTGTAAACAAACTGATTTCATATGGAAATCAGTTTGTTTACTATATAAGATACTAGTGGGTATTTATTATATCGTTTTATCCAAATGTTTTGAGGAAAAGGGAGCTATTCATATGAAATGGAATAAAATAGAGGGAACGGAAGATATAGAAGCATTTCTTAAAACATTTGGTTACTTTCACGATAGTTGTTTAAAAGAATTATATATGTGGACGGAAAGTTATGTAGGTGAAGAGCTATCTATGGCAGTACCAACTGAACTTGATACAAATGTAAGAATACTTTTTCAGAGACAGTTTGATAATCCATCAGCAATTGAATTAGTATTTGAAGGTGTAACGCAATTTCATATCATTCCAAGTTCGGCGAATTATGATTCGATTATTTATGATGCTACTCTTCTCTTACAGGATGATACGTTTTACTGGGCAAATACGTACGGCTGGAGACTAGGGGATGATAATTCCAAAGATGTAAGTTGGATCGCAGCTAAAAGTGTGAAATGGCGTGATGTAAGTTCTTGGATGGGGGAACAAATGAGATATGGTGTGCTTGAAGACTGTTAATTATTTTCTTGTCAGTAAACTGAAAACATATTTGTACGATGAATGAAAGATTTTTTGTCGAAAGCAGATAGTTATTTGTAGTATAATGATACAGATTGTAGAAAAAAGAAAGAACATGTCTAAAGAATAGACATGTTTTTTAGTATTTTGTAGGTTGTTGTATAGAGTAGGCGAGTACATTATACAATTTGAAATAAGGAGGACATAGGGTAGTGAATCAAATGAAAACAAAAAAACGAAGACGAGTAATTGCAGCTATTTTCATTGCGTTGCTTGTTGTTTGTGGTTCTGCATATGCATATATTGTCTCAGCTTTAAAGCCGCTTAATGCAGAGAGTAAAAAGGAAATTGAAGTGGAAATTCCAAAAGGTTCTTCTACAAGTAAGATAGGAGAGATTTTGGAGGAGAATGGAATTATTAAAAACGGAACGATATTTGGATTATATGTAAAAATGAAGTCAGAACGCGGCTTACAGGCGGGAAATTATTTATTGAGTCCGTCTATGAGTGTAGCGGAAGTAACAGATAGCATTACAGCTGGAAAGGTGCATAGCAAAGCATATTATAAGCTAACAATTCCTGAAGGAATACAAGTTGTAGAAATTGCTGATTTAATAGCGAAGGAATTTAAGTTAAATAAAGAAGATGTTATTCGTCAGTTGAATGATAAAGCGTTTGTGCAAAAACTCCAGCAGAAGTATCCAACATTGCTTACTGATAAAATTTTTGATAGCAATATTAAGTATCCATTAGAAGGTTATTTATATCCAGCTACATACCCGTACTATAAAGAGCAAGTAACGTTAGAAGAAATCGTAACGCCAATGCTTGATAAAACAAATAAATTGATTGAGCAAAACGCGCAAAAAATGAAAGAAAGACAATTGGATGTTCATCAATTATTGACAATGTCTTCTTTAATCGAAGAGGAAGCAACGGGTTATACAGATCGGAAAAATATTGCTAGTGTGTTTTATAATCGTTTAGCAAAAGGAATGCCGCTGCAAACAGATCCAACAGTGCTATATGCATTAGGTAAGCATAAGGGACGTGTACTATATGAGGATTTAAAAGTAAATTCTCCGTATAACACATATGTTGTGAAAGGATTACCAGTTGGACCAATTTCGAATTCTGGTGTAAAATCAGTAGAAGCGGCACTTGAACCTGCACAAACAGATTATTATTATTTCTTAGCAGCACCAGACGGTCAAGTGTATTACGCTAAGACGTTAGAAGAACATAACGCGTTAAAACAAAAATATATTACACAAAAGCAATCGTAAATTTTTTGAGGGAAGCGAGAAAAATTCGCATATCCCTCTTTTTTATGATAAAATATATCGGGTTAAAAACTGGTAGAAGAATCGTTTTTAATATAGAAACGGGACGTACAAGCTAAGGATAGAGCAAGCTTGTATTTTTCTTTCCAAAGAGACAATATTCTTTTTTACTTCTCCATGCGATAAGGAGGACTATCTATGGAGCAACAAGATGCAGTTTATGAATATTTGCAGTCTTTTATCGATCCGAAAGATGAGCTGATTCTTGAAATGGAACAGTATGCGATGGAGTACCATGTACCAATTATGGATCGTCTTGGCATGGAGTTTATGTTGCAATTTTTGCGTCTAATTGAGCCAAAGAGCATATTAGAACTTGGTACAGCAATTGGGTATTCTAGCATTCGCATGATGCAAGCCATTCCGAATTCACGCATTGTCACAGTAGAGCGAAATGCGGATCGATATGAAAAAGCACTTGAATATATAAATCGTTCCCCAGTAAAAGAACGCATTTCTGTTATTTTTGGAGATGCTTTAGAAACGGGAGAGCAAGTAAAAGAACATGGCACATTTGATGTCATTTTTATTGATGCAGCAAAAGGGCAATATCGTCGCTTTTTTGATATATACGAGCCGTTATTAAATCCTGGCGGCGTTATTATTTCAGATAATGTACTATATCACGGTCTTGTGACGACAAAAGAGCACATTGAAAATAGACGTACACGCGGTTTAATTAGAAGGATTAAAACGTATAATGAGTGGCTCATGAATCATGAAGAATATGATACAACCATTTTCCCAATTGGTGACGGGGTAGCAGTGAGTAAAAAGAAGGGGTGACGTATAATGAAAAAACCTGAGTTGTTAGTAACGCCAAGAACAGTGGCGGATATTGCACCACTTGCAAAAGCAGGTGCAGATGCAGTAATGATTGGTGAACAAAAGTTTGGTTTACGTTTAGCTGGTGAATTCTCTCGTGAAGACGTAAAAGAAGCAGTAGCTATTGCACATGAAAATAATATGAAAGTGTATGTTGCAATGAATGCGATGTTCCACAATGAGAAAATAGAAGCTTTAAAAGATTACGTTGCATTTTTACAAGAAGTAAATGTAGATGCAGTTGTCTTTGGAGATCCAGCTGTATTAATGACAGTGCGTGAAGTGGCACCAAATATGCAAATGCATTGGAATACAGAAACAACAGCAACAAACTGGTTTACATGTAACTATTGGGGACGTAAGGGTGCAAAACGTGCTGTTCTTGCCCGCGAATTAAGCTTAGATGAAATTGTGGAATTAAAAGAGAATGCAGAGGTGGAAGTGGAAGTACAAATCCACGGAATGACATGCATGTTCCAATCAAAGCGTTCTTTAGTAGGAAACTACTTTGAGTATCAAGGCCGCGATATGGAAATTGAAAAGAAGAAATATGAAGAAAACATGTTTTTACATGACAAAGAACGTAATAATAAATATCCAGTCTATGAAGATGAGAACGGCACTCACATTATGAGTCCGAATGATATTTGTTTTATCGATGAATTAGAAGAGTTAATCGATGCTGAAATCGATAGCTTAAAAATTGATGGTGTATTAAAAAGTTCAGAATACATTGTTGAAGTAACGAAGAGATATCGTAAGGCCATCGATTTATGCGTAGAAGATCGCGATGCGTATTATGATGTAAAAGACGATTTATATAAAGAAATTGAAGAAATTCAACCGGTAAATCGCCCGTTAGATACAGGATTCTTCTTCAAAGAAACGGTTTATTAAAAAGGAGGTTCAGCATATGACTGTCAAAGAAATTTCACGTGTAATTGATGGAAAACGTGTTATTGTAAAGAAACCTGAGTTGTTAATACCAGCAGGTAACTTAGAAAAACTAAAAGTAGCTATCCATTACGGTGCAGATGCTGTATATTTAGGTGGACAAGAATTTGGTCTCCGCTCAAATGCAGGTAATTTTACGCTAGAAGAAATGGCAGAAGGCGTTGAATTTGCAAAGAAATATGGTGCTAAAATATACGTAACAACAAATATCTTTGCACATAATGAAAATATGGATGGCTTAGAAGAATATTTAAGAGGGATTGAAAAAGCTGGTGTAACGGGTATTATCGTTGCAGATCCTCTTATTATTGAGACGTGTAAACGTGTAGCGCCTTCTGTTGAAGTGCATTTAAGTACACAACAATCATTATCCAACTGGAAAGCAGCGCAGTATTGGAAAGAAGAAGGATTGCATCGTCTTGTATTAGCTCGTGAAGTAGGCTATGAAGAGATGAAAGAAATCAAAGAGCACGTTGATATTGAAATTGAAGCATTCGTCCACGGTGCAATGTGTATTGCGTACTCTGGAAGATGTACATTAAGTAATCATATGACGGCACGTGACTCTAACCGCGGTGGTTGCTGTCAGTCTTGCCGCTGGGATTATGACTTAATTCAAACAGTATCGCAACATAAAGAAGCAGGAGAACTTCCTTTATTCCAAGAAGGGGATGCTCCTTTTGCGATGAGTCCAAAAGACTTAAATCTTATTTTATCTATCCCGAAAATGATTGAAATTGGGATTGACAGCTTGAAAGTTGAAGGGCGCATGAAATCAATTCACTACGTTGCAACTGTTGCAACTGTGTATCGTAAAGTGATCGATGCGTATTGTGCAGATCCAGACAACTTCGAGTTTAAACAAGAATGGTTAGAAGAACTTGATAAATGTGCAAATCGTGATACAGCTCCTGCATTCTTTGAAGGCGTTCCTGGATATCAAGAGCAAATGTATGGAAATCATAGTAAGAAAACAACGTATGATTTTGCTGGTTTAGTGTTAGATTATAATGAAGAAACAGGCATTGTGACAATAGAGCAGCGCAACTACTTCAAACCAGGTCATGAAGTTGAGTTCTTTGGACCAGAAATTGAAAACTTTACACAAACGGTGGAAAAAATTTGGGATGAGGATGGAAACGAATTAGATGCAGCGAGACATCCGTTGCAAATCGTGAAATTCAAAGTGGATCGACCAGTGTATGTGAACAACATGATGCGAAAAAGCATACTTCAATAAGAAAGAGTGGTAGTTGAATGGGGACGAACAAGCCTGTTGTAATTGGAATCGCTGGTGGTTCAGGATCAGGTAAAACAAGTGTAACAAAAGCAATCTTTGATCAATTTCAAGGTCATTCTATTTTAATCTTAGAGCAAGATTATTATTATAAAGATCAAAGTCATCTGCCAATGGAGGAGCGCTTAAAAACAAATTATGATCATCCGTTAGCATTTGATAATGACTTGTTAATTGAGCACTTGCATCAGTTGCTTGCGTATAAGCAGATTGAGAAGCCTGTATACGATTACACATTGCATACACGCTCGGAAGAAATTATTCCAGTAGAACCGAAAGATGTAGTTATTCTAGAGGGAATTCTTATTTTAGAAGATCCACGTCTTTGCGATTTAATGGACATTAAAGTGTTTGTTGATACAGATGCTGACCTTCGCATTTTACGCCGTATGCAGCGAGATATTAAAGAACGCGGCCGTACGATGGACTCTGTTATTGAACAATATGTAAATGTTGTGCGTCCAATGCACAATCAATTTATTGAGCCTTCTAAGAAATTTGCGGATATTATTATTCCAGAAGGCGGACAAAATCATGTTGCGATTGACATTATGGTCACAAAAATCGCAACAATTCTTGAAGAAAAAGTGAATTTGTAATAGCATAGTAAAAGATGTACGATAGGAAGGGATTTTTCCCCTTTCTATCGAATACAATGAAACATGCCAACCTCACCCACATCTAGGTGAGGGCATATTTATATTAACTTTCCATACATACCTTCTTTATATAAGGAAGAATTGGGAAAAAATACGGGGTTGTGTGTGACAACTCCGCTAGTGCCAGGCGTACTAGAAACCTCCGCTATTTCATAAGGCGGAGGAGTTTTCATATGGAACTCCTCTTTTTTTCGGGGGATTGGTATATAAAAGGAGTGGAAAACATGGCAACAGAAAAAACATACCCTATGACACTTGAGGGAAAGCAAAAATTAGAACATGAACTTGAACAATTAAAAACAGTAAGACGTAAAGAAGTTGTAGAGCGTATTAAAATTGCGCGCAGCTTTGGTGATCTTTCTGAGAACTCTGAGTATGATGCAGCAAAAGACGAGCAAGCATTCGTAGAAGGTCGTATTACACAGCTTGAAAACATGATTCGCAATGCAGTTATTATTGAAGATAACGGTGAAGATTCTACAGTAGTAACGCTTGGTAAAACAGTTATTTTCCAAGAGTTACCAGATGGTGAGGAAGAAGCATATACAATCGTTGGTAGCGCGGAAGCTGATCCGTTTGAAGGCAAAATTTCTAACGATTCTCCAATCGCGAGGAGCTTAATGGGTAAGCAAATTGGTGAAGAAGTAATCGTGCAAACGCCAGGCGGAGATATGCGCGTAAAAATCGTTTCTGTAAAGTAAAACATAAAAAGCTAACTCATCGTATGGTGAGTTAGCTTTTTTCATTTCAAGGCTCAGAGAAAATGAAGAAAATCCTGATAGGTGAAAGTTTCACTTCGTATGAATTTCTTCTGTCTGTTTGTATAAAAAGAATTACACCTCGTCAACAATGAAAGACGAGGTGTTTTTTTATGAAAATGCAGCAGCGAATTATCATAATTTTAGTAGCTTTTATGTGCATGATGTTTATTTTACTTGGCCGTTTAATACAAATTCAGCTTGTGGAAACGGAGTCGTTTACAGATAAACATATTAATTTAATTGAAAAAAGCGTTGCTCAGCGTACACAGGCAGTTATTGTAGACGATGGGCGCGGTCGTTTTACGGATCGAAATGGTGAAGAGTTGGTGGATGATGATCAGACAGTTTTGATTTTATTTCCATTTCTAAGACGTACGAACTGGCCGGTGCAAAAGATTGCTCATATCATCGGAGTGCGAGAGAAAGAAATAGAGCAGCAAATACAAATAGCAAACAAGCCCGTTGTATTTCAACAAGATGAAAAGCCATTGAAATTAACGAAAGAACAAATGCAGCAAATTAACGATCTAAAGATTCCAGGTATTATAGCAGCACATGCAAGATTGAAGCAGAATGACATCATAGCAGAGCATCTCATTGGAATTACTGGAGAAAATGAGGAGCAGTTTGTAAAGAGGTACGGGGAAAAAGAAAAGAAGAAAACACCGATCGGTATTTCAGGGTTACAACGCTCTTTTGATGAGTTTTTATTATCAGATGGAGAAGCAAAAATACTGTATCATGTTGATGGGCAAGGAGAACCGATTTTTGGAAAAAACGTTAAGTATACATATCCTGCTAATCCTTTTTATCCACTCATTATAGAAACAACATTGGATAAAAGTTTACAAGTGAGAGCGGAAGAACTTATTAATCAGTACAAGCTTGTGAAAGGTGGTCTTATATTACTTGATATTCAAACGAATGAAATTTTAGCGATGGTGAGTAAGCCGTCTTTACATACAAACAACAAGGAAGCGTATAAGCGAGGTGCAAGTAATCAAATGCTTATCCCGCATTTTCCAGGGTCTGTTTTTAAAACAGTTATAGCAGCTGCTGCAATTGAGGAAGGAATACTTACAGCAAAGCGAAGATTTGACTGTGATATGGATCTTTACGGAGAAGGGAAAGCAGATAGGTTGATGGGGACGCTATCGTTTACAGAAAGCTTTGCTCGCAGCTGTAATCGTACGTTTGCAGTGCTTGGGCGTGAACTCTTACAAAAAGATAAAATGATGATTGAGAAGTATGTAGAGGCGTTAGGAGCAGCGAACAGCGTTGGGTGGAAAGGCTCTGTTTTTCATACATCTTTATTTCAGCAGCTCGTAGAAGAAAAAGAGGGAACGATTTGGCGTGATGAAAGAGATAAAACAGTTCGAAAAGCAATTGCACAAACTGCAATCGGTCAAAAAGATGTTCGATTATCACCGCTAGCTGTTGCCAATATGATGGCAACAATTGCAAGAGGGGGTGAAAAGAAAGAAGTCAAAGCTGTTCGGGGCATTACATATAAAAACGGAACGAAATTATTTCATTTTGAAGATCATCTACTACGAGGGAAAACACTCAAAAGAAATACGATAAAGAAGGTGCAGCAATTGTTAAGAGGTGTTGTAACGGCATCAAATGGTACAGGCTCCGCTTATCAATCATTACCACTTACAATAGCAGGGAAATCAGGAACTGCACAAACAGGGAAAGAAAATCATGAAAATCGTTGGTTCGCTGGTTATTTTCCGTATGAAAACCCTCGCTATGCTTTAGTCGTCGTTGATTTAGAAACGAATAGGCAAGACAATGTTGTACCACGCATTTTTGCTGATTATGTAGAAGCGATTGCTAAATGGGAACATAAGAGAAAGTGATAAGGAATATTTTCATTTTGTGAAAAAATAGTCCTAATCCTTCAACCTTTGTGCATTTGATGTTACAATAACAAGTATGAAAAATGTCATGGAGGTTTGAATAATGGCAGGAACTAGATTTCAACAAAAGCAACAAAGGCGTCGTCAAAATGGTGTTTTGAACATTGCAATTGGTATCGTGCTATTAGCGGTCGTGATTGTAGCATATCAACTAATCTTTACTTCTGATAATACAGAGCAAGTTGCTTCTAGTGATAAAAAGGTAGCACAGCAAACTGAAAAAGAAAAAGAAGCTGCGAAAAAGAAAGAAAAAGAAGAAGTAGCTAAGAAGAAAGAAGACGCGAAAGCAGCAGAACAAAAGAAAAAAGAAGAGGAAGAGAAAAAGAAAGCGGAAGAAGAAGCAAAAGCAAAAGAGAATGAAAAAGTATCCGCAGAGAAAACAATTGCAACAGCGACAGAAGCATATACAAAACCAGCTTGGAAGCCAGTTGGTACAGAGCAAGGCCAATCACCAGCAATGACATTCCAAAAAGGAAGTACTGACTGGAATGAGATGATAAAGGCCATTGCTTATGCAATTGATATCCCAGCAGATCAGTTGGTGATTCACCGTATTGGAAATAGCGGAAAACAGAAAGCATACGGAAATGTACAAGATAAACAAACAGGTAAAAAATATTATGTAAATATTGATTGGGTAGAAAATGAGGGTTGGAAACCAACGCTTGTTCAAGTCCTAAATTAAAAAAGAGAGAGGTGATAAAGCCTCTCTCTTTTTTAGCGCAATTTTTTCAATTTAAAATGGACAACAGCGCTATAATATGGTCGTTTACTTTCAGGATCCATAATCATTTGATGTGAAACGTGATGTACTTCCATCATAAGTGCCTTATTATTATCAATTTGTTCATTGATTTTCTTCTCTAGCGATGCTAAATTAGCTGCTTCAAAAAATTCAATTTTATCTTCCATCATTTCAAATGTAAACGACATGAATCACACCTCTTTCCGCATGTTCATAGTTTAGTGTATCAAAGTAGACTAAGAAATACCATGTGCATTTTTGTTGACTTTTTAGTGTATAAGGCATATTATACTGATAAATCCGATAAGAAAAAGGGGAATTTTTATGGGTACAGAATTTAATGAACTATTTGATGAATGGGCTCATACGTATGATTCTTTCGTACAGGGCGAAGATGTACAATATAAAGAAGTTTTCGCTCATTATGAGGAAATTTTAGAGGATGTAGTAAAAAAATCTTTTGGAAATATTTTGGAATTCGGTGTTGGTACTGGAAACTTAACAAATAGATTATTAGTTGCTGGTCACACTGTTTATGGTATAGAGCCGTCACAAGAAATGCGTACGATTGCGAAACAAAAACTTCCGCAAGATGTATTGATTACAGAAGGTGATTTTCTGAACTTTGTTATTCCTTCACATGTTGATACGATTGTCAGCACCTATGCTTTTCACCACTTAACAGATAAAGAAAAAAATGTGGCAATTGCGAAGTATAGTCAATTGCTAAATAAAGGTGGTAAAATAGTGTTTGCTGACACGATATTTGGAGATCAAGAGGCATATGATAAAACTGTTGAAGCTGCGCAGGAGCAAGGATTTCATCAGTTAGCAAATGATTTACAAACGGAATACTATACTCGTATTCCTGTCATGCAATCTATTTTTGAAAACAATGGCTTTCAAGTCACGTTCACCCGCATGAATCATTATGTTTGGGTAATGGAGGCAACGAAGCAATAGAAAGAGGGATTAGATTGAGAATTGCTGTAATCGGAGCGATGGAAGAAGAAGTACGTATTTTACGTGACAAGTTAGAACAAGCAGAAACAGAAACAGTTGCAGGTTGTGAATTTACGAAGGGTACATTAGCAGGACATGAAGTTATCTTGTTGAAGTCTGGTATTGGTAAAGTAAATGCAGCAATGTCAACAACGATTTTATTAGAGCGTTATAAGCCAGAAAAAATTATTAATACAGGTTCAGCTGGTGGATTCCACCATTCTTTAAATGTAGGAGATGTTGTGATTTCAACAGAAGTTCGTCATCATGACGTAGATGTAACTGCATTTGATTATGAATACGGTCAAGTACCAGGAATGCCAGCAGGATTTCCAGCGGATGAAGAACTTGTTGCATTAGCTGAAAAATGTATGCAAACAGCAGATGGCATTCAAGTTGTAAAAGGTATGATTGCAACGGGAGACTCTTTCATGAGCGATCCAAATCGCGTTGCGTTTGTTCGTGAGAAATTTACTGATCTATATGCAGTAGAAATGGAAGCGGCAGCAGTTGCACAAGTATGTTATCAATATAAAGTGCCATTTGTAATTATTCGAGCACTTTCTGATATCGCTGGTAAGGAATCAGATATTTCGTTCGACCAATTTTTAGATCAAGCAGCTCTTCATTCTACAAACTTTATCGTAAAAGTATTAGAAGAGTTAAAGTAATGTAGCAAAAAGGCAACTGTTTCATATATAGGAAATACATACAGTTGCCTTTTTCTTTTGAGGTGTTAGGTAAGGAGGAAATACGATGAAAGTGTATCGCAGTGTTCATGACCTAATCGGACATACACCGCTTGTTGAAATTACGCGCTTTTTACTTCCAGAAGGTGTTCGGCTTTTTGCGAAGCTTGAGTTCTATAACCCAGGAGGAAGTGTGAAAGATCGGTTAGGGCGAGAATTAATTGAGGATGCTCTTGCTAAAGGGCTTGTTACGCCAGGTGGAACAATTATTGAACCAACAGCTGGCAATACAGGAATTGGACTGGCACTTGCAGCACTTGAGCATAACTTACATGTTATCGTTTGCGTTCCAGAGAAATTTAGTATTGAAAAACAAGAACTTATGAAAGCTCTTGGTGCAACGATTGTTCATACACCAACCTCAAAAGGTATGACAGGTGCTATTGCAAAAGCAGAAGAGCTTCTTGAAGAAATTCCAAATTCATATTCTCCATGTCAATTTGCTAATGAAGCAAATCCACGTGCATATTATAAAACATTAGGTCCTGAACTGTGGGAAGCACTAGACGGAAACATTAACATATTTGTCGCTGGTGCTGGTACCGGTGGAACATTTATGGGAACGGCGTTATATTTAAAAGAGCAAAATCAGCAGATTAAAACAGTTATTGTTGAACCAGAAGGCTCAATTTTAAATGGAGGCGAAGCCGGCTCCCATGAAACAGAAGGAATTGGGCTTGAATTTATACCGCCATTTCTGAATCCAGCATATTTTGATGCCATTCATACGATTTCAGATCGTGATGCATTCTCACGTGTGAAACAATTGGCACAAAAAGAAGGACTTCTTGTTGGCAGTTCTTCGGGTGCAGCGCTTCATGCAAGCATATTAGAAGCAGAGACAGCAAAACCAGGCACAAATATTGTAACAATTTTTCCAGATAGCAGTGAACGCTATTTGAGTAAGCATATATACAAAGGGTGGGAATAAAAAATGAGAAAAAAAACAAAATTAATTCATGGTATTCATATCGGAGAACCTTCAACTGGAGCTGTGACAGTACCGATTTATCAAACGAGTACGTACAAACAAGAAGGTGTAGGAAATCATAAAGGGTACGAATATTCACGTACGGGAAATCCAACTCGTGCAGCTCTTGAAGAAACAATTGCTGTTCTTGAAAATGGTCATGCAGGATTTGCATTTGGATCAGGTATGGCAGCAATTACAGCAGTGATGATGCTCTTCTCTAAAGGGGATCATGTTGTTTTAACAGATGATGTATACGGCGGAACATACCGTGTGATGTCAAAAGTATTAAATCGCTTTGGAATTGAACATACATTTGTTGATACAACAAACTTAGAAGCAGTAAAAGAAGCAATTCTTCCAAATACAAAAGCAATTTATATGGAAACACCGACGAATCCACTTTTAAAAATTACAGATATTAAACAAATTGCAGCACTTGCTAAAGAACAAGATTTATTAACAATTGTTGATAATACATTTATGACACCGTATTGGCAAACACCAATTTCTCTTGGTGCAGATATTGTACTTCATAGTGCAACAAAATATTTAGGTGGTCATAGTGATGTTGTCGCTGGAGTAGTAGCTGTAAATAGTGCAGAGTTAGCAGAGGAGCTTCATTTCGTACAAAATTCAACAGGCGGTATTTTAGGACCACAAGATAGCTTTTTATTACTACGTGGTTTAAAAACGTTAGGAGTACGTATGGAGGAGCATGAAGCAAATGCTCGTGCAATTGCTGAGTTCTTACAAAATCATCCGAAAGTAAACAAAGTGTACTATCCAGGACTTAGCAGTCACCATAATCATGACTTAGCAGCAGAGCAAGCAAATGGCTATGGCGCAATTATTTCATTTGATGTAGATAGTAAAGAAACATTAAACGCTGTCCTTGGGAAAGTACAATACTTTACACTTGCTGAAAGTCTAGGTGCAGTAGAAAGCTTAATTTCAATTCCTTCTCAAATGACACATGCTTCTATTCCAGCAGAGCGCCGTGCAGAACTAGGAATTACAGATACATTAATTCGTATTTCAGTCGGAATTGAAGACGGAGAAGATTTAATTGAAGATTTAGCACGAGCATTAGCATAATGGAACAAGCACTACTTCACTCAGTAGTGCTTGTTTTTTATATTTTGAATTTGTGAAACTTTTCACAAATTAGACACACACAAATGAAAAGATCTCGTGTATAGTAAAAAGCATGAAACGAGAAGCTTCACATATATCTATGTGAAATGTTTCACAAACAATGGGATTCATGTAGAAAAGGTAGTTCTATTTTTTTAGCTAATAGGGACATATTTAGACCCCTAGGGACATTATGCGTCCGGAAGCAGAATAGGAGGAAATTACATGGCAGTCAAAGAGAAAGTTGTAAATGAAATGCAAGAAGTAACAGAGATGATTGAGGCGTTAGTAAAGAACGGTCAAAAAGCTTTACAAGCATTAGAAGGATTTACACAGGAACAAATTGACAACATTGTACATGAAATGGCACTTGCGGGTGTGGATCAACATATGCCACTAGCAAAAATGGCTGTTGAAGAAACAGGACGCGGTGTGTATGAAGACAAATGCATCAAAAATATTTTCGCAACTGAATATATTTGGAATAGTATAAAAAACGATAAAACAGTGGGAATTATTCGTGAGGATCCACATGAGGAAGTTATAGAAATTGCAGAGCCAGTTGGTGTGGTTGCTGGGGTAACGCCAGTAACAAACCCAACTTCAACAACGATGTTTAAAGCAATCATTGCGATGAAAACGAGAAATCCAATTATTTTTGCATTCCATCCTTCAGCGCAGCAATGCTCTATCGCAGCTGCTAAAACAGTACGCGATGCTGCAGTAAAAGCAGGAGCACCAGAAAATTGCATTCAATGGATTGAAAGACCTTCTGTTGAAGCCACAAAGCAACTTATGAATCATGAAGGAGTAGCACTTGTTCTAGCAACAGGAGGCGCAGGAATGGTGAAATCAGCGTATTCAACTGGTAAACCAGCTTTAGGGGTAGGACCAGGTAACGTTCCGTGTTATATAGAAAAATCAGCACATGTGAAGCGAGCTGTAAATGATGTGATCTTATCGAAAACATTTGATAACGGTATGATTTGTGCTTCTGAACAAGCAATTATTGTAGATAAAGAAATCTATAATGACGTGAAACAAGAAATGATAGCGAACAATTGTTACTTTGTAACAACAGAAGAACGAAAAAAATTAGAGAAACTTGTTATAAATGAGAATACATGTGCAGTAAATAGTGATATTGTTGGGAAATCCCCTCATTACATTGCAGCGTTAGTGGGAATTACAGTACCAGAAGATACGAAAATGCTCGTTGCAGAAATTAAAGGGGTCGGCGCAGCTTATCCGTTATCCCGAGAAAAATTAAGTCCAGTATTAGCTTGTATAAAAGCAAATTCATTAGAAGAAGGGTTGCAGCATTGTGAAAACATGTTAGAGCTTGGCGGTTTAGGTCATTCTGCAGTCATTCACTCTACGGATACAGAAGTACAAAAGCAGTTTGGATTACGTATGAAAGCATGCCGTCTTATTGTAAACGCGCCGTCATCACAAGGCGGAATTGGTGATGTATATAATGCTTTTATTCCATCACTTACACTTGGATGCGGATCATACGGAAAGAACTCTGTTTCTCAAAACGTGACAGCAACACATTTACTGAATATAAAAAGACTTGCAAACAGAAAAAAGAATATGCAGTGGTTCAAGCTGCCACCAAAAATTTATTTTGAAAAACATGCTACGCAATATTTAGCAAGTATGCCGAACATTTCACGTGCATTTATTGTGACAGATCCTGGAATGGTGAAGCTTGGATATGTTGATACAGTAACGTATTATTTACGTCAACATATGAATGATGTAAAGGTAGAAGTATTCTTTGAAGTAGAACCAGATCCATCAGATGAAACGGTATTTAAAGGAGCAGAAATGATGCGAAGCTTCAAGCCGGACGTGATTATTGCTCTTGGCGGTGGGTCAGCAATGGACGCAGCAAAAGGAATGTGGCTATTTTATGAGCATCCAGAAACAGAATTCTTTGGTATCAAACAAAAGTTTTTAGATATTAGAAAACGTACATGTAAATATCCAAAACTAGGAACTAAAGCGCAGTTTGTTGCGATTCCGACAACATCTGGAACAGGATCAGAAGTGACGCCATTTGCAGTTATTACAGATAAAAAGAACAATATCAAATATCCGCTTGCTGATTATGAGTTAACACCAGACGTTGCGATCGTTGACCCGCAGTTCGTTATGACAGTACCGCCGCATGTGACTGCTGACACAGGAATGGACGTATTAACACATGCGATTGAAGCGTACGTATCTATTATGGCAAATGATTATACAGATGGATTAGCTTTAAAAGCAATTGATCTTGTCTTTAAATATTTACCACGTGCATATAAAGATGGAAATGATGAAGAGGCGCGTGAGAAAATGCATAATGCTTCTGCAATTGCTGGGATGGCATTTGCCAATGCGTTTCTTGGTATTAACCATAGCTTAGCACATAAAATTGGACCGGAGTTTCATATTCCGCACGGACGTGCCAATGCGATATTAATGCCGCATGTTATTCGCTATAATGCAATCAAACCGAGAAAACATGCGCTGTTCCCTAAATATGAGTACTTTGTTGCAGATGAGCGTTATGCACATATCGCAAGAATGCTTGGTCTTCCAGCAAGCACAGTAGAAGAAGGCGTGGAATCATTAGTACAAGCCATTATCGCTCTTGGAAAAGAATTAAATATTAATATGAGCGTTGCTGGCCAAGGTGTTGAAAAAGAAGCATTTGAAGCGGTTGTTGATATACTTTCTGAAAGAGCATTTGAAGATCAATGTACAACAGCCAATCCGAAATTACCGCTTATTTCAGAACTAAAAGAAGTATATATGCAAGCATATAAAGGTGTGTAATGAAAGAAAGAGCCGCGTGTATTGCGGCTCTTTTTCTTATGGAAAACTTCTCCCTCATTGGTTGTATTTACTTGCCTACGAAACGATGAAAATATGATACAGTGAAAAGGAGGAGTGATTAAAGAATGAAAGAATTACAGCAAAAAATTGCTGATTATATTCGTTTCGGTCAAGTCATGCTAGCACTAAGTGCATTTTTAATGCTCGGTTTATTACTCCCAAATGGACAAAAAGAAATGGTGCAAATGTTTGCCATGATGGGTGTGATTGCTGCTTTTTTAGGCGGTTCTTTTTATTTTTTCTACCGTGCAAGAGAGCTGCGTGACAAGTTAGAGGAGAACGAAAATGAACAGGTATTATAAATAGAAACGTTACTTAAAGAGTACATACCTTTAAGTAGCGTTTTTTTTATGATAAAAAACAAAAATAGAAAGTAATAGAATGATGAAAAGTGGCATCCTGGTGGGGATAAAGTGAAGCCTCCATCAGTACGTGGCTTAGTGCTTGTTAGTGCAGGATAAGTAGTTATATGTTTAGTGAATCGGAAAAAATCTTATCTCTCTTCATTAGATTTCATTATGCTAGTATGAATTGGATTGTTTGCAAAAAGTGTAAATATTTTCTGTTATTTTTTGTAAAAATAATATTCTTTTGTTTATAATTTACATAAGGGGGAGAGGCTATGTTTCACACAGAACGTTTACAATTTCGGAAATATACAATCGATGATTTAGGTTTCTATGCTTCTTTATGGGCAAACGAACAAGTGATTCGCTACATTGGGAAAGGAACTCCTAAAACGTATGAACAATGCAAAAAAAGTCTTGAAAGCTGGATTCTTCCAGGATATGAGCGTGGACTCGGTTTATTCATGATGTTACATAGAGAGACGGGAGAACCAATCGGTCATGCAGGACTTGTCCGTCAGCGTGTTGATGGAAAAGAAGAAATTGAAATTGGATATTGGCTGCTTCCAAAGTATTGGGGAAACGGATATGCGAAAGAAGCCGCAGCGGCTTTTCGTGATTACGGCTTTCAAGTACTTAAGCTTGAAAAACTCATTTCTCTTATTAATCCCGATCACCCAGCTTCTATTTTTGTAGCAAGAAAAGCAGGTATGGCTTATGAGAAGACGGTGTTATTTCATAATATGGATGTTCTCGTTTATTCGATGAGAAGAGCAGGGATAGGAAAATAATAACCTGCTCTTTTTTATTTCATAAAAAAAGCACTGCAAACAAATTTGTTCACAATGCTTCAATACACATGTTTTCGATTTTCAGTATAGCTTGAAATAAGAAGAAGTGCAGCTTCATCCCCAATATTACGAACGATATGCGGTACGCAAGCACTCCAAGAAAACGAATCTCCTTCTTCTACAATTGCAATATCTTCTCCGTGTTGTACTTCTAATTTTCCGCGCAAGACAAGATGACATTCTTCTCCTTCATGAGCATTTGGCGTGTTTTCTTTCGGAAAGCCAATAGGAATTTCTACTAATGATAAACGCAGTCCGCCTTGCTCAGCTACATGTTCAATTCTTTGCTGGTCTTTTCCGTAAATACTATATTTTCGTTCTTCTTTTTTAACAACTTTCATTCGATCTTTTTGCTCTAACAATAAATAAGGAAGAGGAACATTTAGAAAATGAGCAATTGTTTCTAGAGTAGAAATAGATGGAGATGTTTTATTGTTCTCCACTTGGCTCATAAATCCTTTAGAAAGCCCTGTTCCTTCACAAATTTGCGCAATTGTAATGCCTCTGCGCTGTCGAATTTCACGTATTGTCGAACCGATATTCATAATGCTCGATCTCCTTTTTCTAAACAGATATTTGTATCATAGCAAATCTTTTTTATTTTTTCTCAATAAAAATCAATTGACGAACAAAAAAAATTATTGTATGTTTTGTATTGTAAATAAAAGTTTTATATAACAAAACAATAAAGGAGAAATAACAATGAATCAATATATTGGTAATTTAATTATTCGAATTGTATTAGGAGTTACGTTTTTTGCTCATGGTTTAGCAAAGTTCCAAGCAGGAATCGATAACATTGCAGGCTGGTTTACAAGTATTGGTTTACCAGGGGGTCTTGCATATGGCGTTGCGACAGTAGAATTAGTTGGTGGTATTTGTTTAATTATCGGTTTAGGCGTAAGATATGTCGGACTATTATTTGCACTTATTTTAGTTGGAGCAATTGTAAAAGTAAAATGGTCAGCTGGTTTATTAGGAGATGGAAAAAATCCTGGATATGAAATGGAGCTTGCATTATTAGCAATGGGCGCTTACTTATTTGTTGTGAAAGCAGAAGGATTTGTAGATCGTTTCTTAAAAGCGACAGTATTGAAAAAAGACTAATTTGAACTAGAATAATAGTATGAGTTTTTGATTTTACCTTAATATAGAAATTTGTACAGTGAACTGTGGTCATCATATTCCATTTATTATGAAATAAAGAAAAGGAAGCCTGAATTAGGCTTCCTTTTCTGCATCTCCCGCTATTCGTGGGCAGTAAGCCCCCCCACCTTAAGATTGAGAGAAAAGCGAAGAAGAGAGGTGGGGGATAAAGAACCCCCCCACTGATGGAGGTTTCACTTTATCGTACAATTGCTTTTTCATTTTGTAAAAACATCTCATCAAACTGTTTTGCCATTTCAAAATCAAGTTTTGTCAAACCTTTTGCATTCCATGATGACAACGTGATAATAACTGCTTTATACTGGATAAGGATAAATGGATGATGATTGCGTTCTTCTGATAGTTTGGCCGCTTCAGAAACAAATTCGACACCTTTTAAGTAGTCGGAGAACATGTATTTTCGTTCAATCCATTTTTCGTCTTTTACTGTCCATTTATCCAATTTCATTAACTCTTCTTGAACTTCTTCATTAGTTAGTCGTTGCATTATTTGTCACATCCTTTATTGGGAGTAAGGCAAGCCCGTTATTGATTAAACGCTGAACTTCTTCATTATTTTTAAAGGAAGAAAGCTGTTGTAACAATGCTGCACGTTCTGGAATCTTCACTTTATGTTCTAGTAATAACTCTAAAATCTCAAGGCGCAGTAGCCATTCTTTTTCATAAAACTTATCTAATACGTGATGGATTGCTGCAAGCTGTTCTATATGCTGTTCGTGTAATAAACCTTCGCTGCGAATATCACGAACCGTTTCGTACATTTTTTCAAGTTCTGTTTGCGCGCGCGGTGCAGGTATTACTTCGTCTTCTTCTGTTATTGGGAAGAATGCTGTTGGATCTGCTGCACCAGGGAAAACAGAAGGAATTGCTGAACCAACTGCCATATCAAATGTACCCCAGGCCGCATCAAATAATAAGCGATCTTTTAAAGTGACTGTACAATTTGTAAATGAAATGACAGCGACTTTTTCCTCATTTTTAATAATGTCGGTTACTGTCCCTGTTACATGTACACCGCTTGTAAAAGTAAGCTCAGCTTTGTTACCAACAGAGATTCCTAATGTGTTTAATTCTTCGTCTGTGCAAGACTCTAATGCGATATTATTTTGTAACAATCCAATTGGTGTACCAAACCCATCTTGGTGCACATCTGTAGAATGATTTGGCAATTGTGTATGATTGATAGCTAATGCAGTTGGACTACCTGTTTTTATATAAATAGCCTCGCCACTTTCATCTTTTACTACTTCAACTAGTGTTCCTGTAATTTGTAATCCGCTGTTTAAAGTAACTGTCGCTGTATTTTCAGAACGCAGTGCTTTATCTAAACCTTTTGTACCACCTGATTTGAATGCCATTGTTTCTGAGAATTTTTTAAGTGCTTCAATCAATTCTTCGAAAGAACCACATACAAAAAGCTGCGGTTGCATTTTTGTTACATCGTAGCTCGTTTGAATACATGATTCAATGGAGAATGGAACTTTTTTAACAGCGTCAGTTAAACAATGTTTGCTTTCACCTACAGATGAAAGAAGTCCAGCACCGTAAATTTTCGGATTCTGTATATCACCAATCAATCCGTATTCTACTGTCCACCAGAAAAGACGGGAAATTTGTTCTGCTTCTGATAGGCCAGAAACATGTTTTTGTTTTTCTTCCACTCCTTTCTCTGCCGCAATAATTTCTTCTGGAGTAGATGTGCGGCTCTCTTTTACAATCGTTAATTGGCGAACCGCTTCAAATAATTCGTGCTCTTCCTTTGTAGAGAAAGCTTTTGCTCCAATCTGTCCGAACAATTTTACATATTTTGCATATGTAGGATCGAGTAGAATTGGTGCATGTCCAGCTGCTTCATGAACAATGTCAGGAGCTGGTGTATATTCAATATTTTCTACTTTGCGAATATCTGTCGCAATTGGCAGGAGACCATGTCCTTGGAAATCAAAGAATGCTACGCCAGGAATTAAGCCGTCAATTGTAACAGCTCCCCAGCCGCTCGGTGCTAAACAATTGTTCATTTCTTCTACTTTTGGAATGGCATCTATATTAATACCGGAAGACTGTAATCCGTTTACATACGCTGGATGTGCAACGTCTTTTAAAAAGTTATGATTTTGTCTCATAATGTAGCGCCATACAGCGTGATCAATAGGTGTGTATTGGTCGTAATGCTGCTTTGATACAAATGGTTTTAAATGTGATGGAATTTCTGCTGTTTTTGTCATATAGATATATCCCCCTTTATGTAAAAATTGCTATGTTCCGTTTTTTATGCGCGTCACTCCTCCCAAAATAATGTAAACGCTTATAAAATTTTATCATAAAATTCCGAATTATTTAATATTTGTTTTTGCTGCAAATAAGAAAATCCCTATCGGAAAATACGATAGGGATGATAAAAATTGCGGTACCACCCTACTTGTAAACAAAAAACTGTTTACCATTCTCTTAAGATAACGGAAAGAAATCAAATGTAATCTGTTTGCATTATCGACAAAAAAGAAATCGTTTCTATCGTATAACTTCCTAGATTGTTTGTTTAAAACAATGAAACAACAAGAATATATGAACCTACCGATGTAAATGAATCAAGCGGTATGGAAGTTTCACTTTATTTTTGCAAACTTTGTATACTCTTCGCTTCAGTAACGAAAAGCTATAAGAAAATGAAAGGTAGGGGATAAAGTTCATGGAAATGGAGCAAGAGATATTACCATTATTAATACGCGGGGCAACAATCTTTTTATTGGTTTCTTTTGTTATTGCTGCACTGTTATGGTGGAAAACAAAATGTGGTGTATATGGCTGGTTTTTTAGTCATCTTATATTTCTAAGTTTTGGGATTGCAGCTTTGGTACATATTTTACAAGAACCGTCTGTTGGAGAGGGATTTGAGTCGGAAAATAATTCGCTTTATATTGGAATTGCCGGCTTATCGTGGGGAGTTAGCATGCTATTGTTTATAAAAGGAATGCAGGGAATTGCAAAGCTTGTAAAGTGAGGTATTCCTATGATAGAAAATGGATTTCATTTTTAGCAACACCAACTGCCTCTTGGTCGATGAATAGGTTATGTATAATCGGAGCGGATGGAAGTAAGTTTGAAGCAGTTGATCACATGCTGATTCAACCAAAATGGTTTCAATGGGCACCGTCAAAAAATATTTTGGCATATATAGAAGGAGAAGGACGCTTTATCGTCGAAAATAAACATTTAAAATTAAAAGAACTTCCTGCTTTTCAGCAAGCTACTTTCACTCCAAAAGGTTATGTTGATTGGGATTTCACTTGGAACAGTGCTACTTTGATTGTAATTTCTAGAGCAAAGGAAACCGAATGGTCCAATGATCCGAAGCAACGTCCGCAGCCCTCATTATATCAAATCAATGTTGCGAATGCACAGCAGCTTCAAATTACAATCCCACCAAAAGGGTACGGAGATTATCATCCGTACTATATAAAACACACAAATCAACTTTTATGGATGCGCTCTAATCGAGGGCAAGCTGATATGTGGATTGCAAACGAAGACGGTTCACAAGCGAGAAAATGGATTCAAAATATAGACGAAGCAGCGAATTATTATGAGAAACGAGATTGGGAAAATGTTGTATCAGTAAAAGAATAAAATATGCGCTCTCTACTGGCAGAGACGCATATTAAAAGAGTGTATAATTTGTGAGAGATTTTTCGGCATCTCTGCAACGTTTTATCCATTGCGTTTCATATTGTGAATGAGGTAAAATTCGATGCTGTAAATGACCAATATGAAAAACCTTTTCTGTTAAGCACCAATCTACACATAATTTATATAAGTCATAATGTAAAGGATCGTCATCCCAATACACAGGAATCTCTTTTATATTTGCTTGCCAATATAAATATGCACGGGTATGACCATCTGTAAAAATAATTTTATCGTCTAATTGTTTAATGGGTAATGGCGTATGTAAAGCAAATACAGGTGGTGAAAAAGTCTGTTGCAATCTCATTATTTTGTCATTGTTTAGAAATAATTGACTTGGCTGCACTTTAAATATATCGATAAAAAAAGAGTTCATTTTGGATCACCTAAGTCTTTTATAAGATTTTCGCCATATAGTATTCATTTCTTGGTTGTCCATCAACAACCAAACCATGCACTGCTTCACCTTCAATAGCAAACCCTATCTTTTTATATAACGCAATGGCTCTTTCGTTATGAGACATGACTGTTAATTCTAGACGCAGTAATTGTTGTGTGCGAGCCCATTGTTCGATTTCCTGAAGTAATCGTTTGCCGATTCCTTGACCTGCATATTGCTGGAGGACGCCAATGACTAAATATGCAGCATGTTGCTTTCGCCTTACTGCTCCGCCGCGAGCTATTATGTAACCAACAAGTTGCTCATCTTTCTCCGCTACTAAGAGTGTTGAATTATGAGGAGAGAGAAGTGCTTGAATCATAGATTTTTGTTTCTCTATTGTAAAGTCTCGCTCATTAGGCTCAAATAACATAAAATTTGTTTCTTGATCAATTGTTTGACATAGCTGCAAAAACGGAGCTGCATCTACTTCTGTAATTTCACGAATCATCAAAATCACCCATTTCTATTTTTGCATAACACATTATATTCGTTATGTAGATGCTGAACTCCTGTAAGGAAAGGGTCATATTACTTTGTTTCCCCCTTAAATTTAGATATATGTGGATCCTCTCTTTTTTTATAAAGAGAGGATTTTTTTGTAAAGAAGAGAAGGAGAAACTTCTATGAGCGAAGGGACTTTATGTTAATACGGAATAGAAAGGAATGTTGATATGAAACTTATTTTTGTCAGACATGGAGAAGGAGAGCATACAACAAATCTGCCGGATAGTTTGCGGAAGAATCATCCATATCTCACAAATAAGGGAAGAGAACAGGCATTATTACTGCAAGAAAATTTACCTCTACGAGAGAGCGATGTATTGATTGCAAGTCCAACGGTACGAACATTACAGACAGCAGCGTTATGGAGTGAACAAGTTGCTTGTATGAAAGTGGTTCATCCGTATATTTCACCTCGTATTTTTCCATATCGAGAAGGAGCGAGAACGTTGCCTTGTGACAAAATGTTAAGCCAAAAGAACATGCAGCAGTTCTTCCCCAAATTTTTATTAGCGGAAGAACACAATGAAGAGTTATGGAGTAATGGGATCAATACGATTTCAGAGCCTGAATTTTGCACGGCTGCCCATAGTTTCATAGAATGGTGTAAAACGTTACGAGTTTCACGTGTAATGATTGTTTCTCATGATGGAACGATTACAACATATAGACAATATGTAATGAAACAAGTATTAACGAGGGAAGACTTTTTAGAGGAAACAGGGATGTATGAAATTCAATTATAGTAAAAAAAGAGATTAAATAAATATTGCATGAGTAAAAGGAGATAACTGTGTTTTATATTTGGGTTATCCCTCTCTAAGGGGTAAGTGTTTATAAGAGCCTGGTCGTGTACTAACGATAAGTAGGAGTCTACTCATCTAAAAAGATTAAAAATATGCTTTTTTATAAAATTTGACATTGAGAACATAATTTTTTTGTGAATAGTAATGAAAATCATTATCGTTTGTGTTATTATAGGTTCAAGTTTTTATTTGCAAATAAAAGTGGTTATAAAACGTACGTTTGAAATATTTTGTAAAAATTGATAAAAAGTATTCATAATGAATGAAACGAAAACCGGTTACGAATGTTGTTGTATTCATGTAATTAATTTAATTACAAAAATCAGGAGGAATATATGGTTATTCAGTTTTTAAGAGAGAACAAAGCAGTTTCCTATGTACTAGCAGTAGTGCGTATTTATATTGGTTATACGTGGCTTATGGCAGGGATGAAAAAGCTAACAGGTGGCGGATTTGACGCAACAGGTTATTTAAAAGGAGCAATTGAACAAGCATCAGGAGCTCATCCTGCAGTGCAATCATGGTGGGCATCCTTTTTAAATGAAGTAGCAATTCCAAATGTAGAGCTATTTAATTTTTTAGTTACATGGGGAGAAATTTTAGTTGGAATAGGATTAATTGTTGGATGTTTAACGAAAACAGCTGTATTTTTTGGTCTTGTAATGAACTTTTCCTATATGTTTAGTGGGTCAACGGGTGTGAATCCACAATTAGTAATCTTGTCTATGTTTATTTTAGTTTCAGGTTATAATGCTGGCAAATTTGGTGTAGATGGATTTATTTTATCAAAAATTTTAAATGAAAAATCCCGCAATTATAAAAATCAAGCCGCTTAGCGTATAAAAAGGGTATCTCATCATGAGATACCCTTTTTAACGAATTTGGGGTGATTTTGCTATAAAGTGAAACTTCCATCAGTGGGGGTTAGTAGGATACTTCTTGAAAAACTCATTAACATACTGCATAAACTCTTGCGGCTGTTGACGAAATGGTGCATGTTCGCCTTCTTCGATAATATGAAATGTACTGTTTTTTAAGAATTGATGATACGTTTCGCCGCTTTTCCAGGAAACGCTTTTATCATTTCTTCCCCAAATAATTAACGTTGGCACCTTGATTTCATCAGCATTAATGCGTAAACGGCGCGGCCACATTTTGCCTAACTCGTCATGATGTGCTGTATCTTCACGTTTATACTTAACTTCTTCCTCGCGATATTCTTTCGGAGTAGAGACAGTACTTAAATCAGTTGATAATGTTGGTTTTGGAGATCCTTTGCCATGCTGTAAAGTTTCTGCTCCTACTGCATCCGTTAAAATAAGGTGGGTTACAGCATCAGGATATAAGTATGTTAAATTTAAAGAAATTTCTCCGCCCATAGAGTGTCCTAATACAGCGAATGTATCATATCCTAATTTTTTCATTAATTTATAATACAAATTTGCTTGGTTTGGGAAGGAATAGCGAAAATCCATCGGTTTTGAAGAATGGCCGAAACCTAAAATGTCGACAGCAATAATTGTATGATTTTTTGCTAAATCTGGATAAATATCACTAAATCCATTTGATGAGCCCCCAAAGCCATGAAGCATAAGTAAAGGTGGTTTATTTTTACCGATTTGTTTGAAGTAAATGGTTTGTCCATCAATTTCAATCATTTTTTCGTTTGTCTCTAGTTTTGTTGCAATTGTTTCTTTTATTTGTGTTGCTTTTTTTGTTTGCTTCTCAATTGTGCTGCAGCTCGTTAACGTTGTGAGAACAAAGCAGCTGAGCATGTAGAGCTTCCATCGTTTCAAAGTGTTTTCCCCTTTCTAGCATAGCGCTGCATCCATCATAGCAAATATGAAATCTCGTTTACCAGGAAGATTCTCTCCGTTTTTTATCATGAGAGGAGAAAGCAGCGTTTCTTTAAACTCAAATGATAACAGTTTGTCCCTAAAGCTTTTTTGTGAATGAGGAACATCGATACGAACAGTTCCATTCCATTGATTACATATGGATAGCAGTAAATGCAAGGCATATTCTTCATTGTGAGCAATAAGGGGAGTAACGCATAAGGTATTTCCTTTTCGTATACATAACGCAAAAGCTTCTAGTCTATTATTTTTTTCTATTTTTAATGCAAGGTGTGTTCGGTTTAAGAGTATTGAATACAACTTGGAACGATGGGCACCGCTTGCTATGAAATCGAGTTGAATGAGCGTGTTAAGATCCTGACTCGTGATTTGACTAGTAGAAAAGGAGTTGTTTTTTGTTTCTGTGCTATTTCGTTCTAATCGATGAATAGAAGTAATTGTGTTAAATCCATATGTATGATATAACGGCGTACCAGCATCCGTTGCAATGAGAACAAAAGGTTGTAATGGCGGAGCATTTTTTATGCAAATGTCCAGCAAAGAGCGTGCTAATCCTCTTCGTTGAAAATTTGGATGAACAATAAGCATACCAATAGAAGTAAATCCTGTTTTATATGGAAAAACAGCGATACAAGAGATGAGTTTACCCTCGTTATCATGGCCAAACAAAGTACCGATAGAAAAGAAGGTTTCAAATTGTTCCTTCATAAACGAAATGTCATGTAACCAACCTACTGCATCACAAAGAGATAGAAGTTGTGGGATATCAGACTGACTTAGTGTTTTTACCTGCATATAGTACACTCCTTGTTTTTCTTTAGTAGATACATTTTATCATGAGAAATCGAAATATTCTGTTTTACGGTTCGTTAAGGAAAGAGAGAGGGTGTACAAATATGCTGCATTTGGAATAATAATATATATCAATAAATAAAACGACAAAGAAATACAGCTTGCAACAATATTCACCTTAAATTAACAAAATATTTACATATTTCTAATTTTCCCTTAACAGTTGTCTATTAAATTGGGTAGTGGGGGTTGAATTAAGAATTTAGGGGGACTTATAAGGTGAAAAAATTTATGAAGAAAGCATGGCCGTTTGCAGTTGTTTCATCGTTAGCACTTACTTCAATTGTAACATGGAATGTTACGCGTTCAGATGTAATTAAAGCAGATGAAAAAGACGACAATGCAAAGATTAAAAATGTAATTGTCTTAATCGGGGATGGAATGGGCCCTTCTTATATGACAGCGCATCGTTATATGAAGGATAATCCAAAAACATTTGAAATGGAGCAAACAGAATTCGATAAGCATCTGGTAGGCACACAAGTTACATATCCAGAAGATGAGCATCAAAATATTACAGACTCTGCTTCTGCTGCAACTGCAATGTCAGCAGGAATCAAAACATACAATGCAGCTATAGCGGTAGATAATGACGAAACAAACGTAAAGACTGTATTAGAGCAAGCGAAAGAGCGTGGGAAATCAACAGGGTTAGTTGCAACTTCTGAAATTACACATGCAACACCAGCAGCTTTCGGCGCACATGATATTAATCGAAAAAATATGGATGCAATTGCAAATGATTACTTCGATGAAAAAATTAATGGTAAGCATAAAGTAGACGTTCTTCTTGGAGGCGGCGTGAATAACTTTGTAAGAAAAGACCGTAATCTTACAGAAGAATTTAAAAAAGATGGTTATAGCTATGTAACGGATCGTCAGCAATTATTAAATGATAAGAATGATCAAATTCTTGGATTATTTGCGCCAGGCGGTTTCGATAAAATGATTGACCGTAATGACAAAACACCTTCTTTAGAAGATATGACAAATGCTGCAATTGATCGTTTAAATAAAAATAAAAATGGTTTCTTCTTAATGGTAGAAGGCAGCCAAATTGACTGGGCTGGTCATGATAATGACGTTGTTGCAGCGATGAGTGAAATGGAAGACTTTGAAAGAGCATTTAAAGCAGCAATTGAGTTTGCGAAAAAAGATAAGCATACACTAGTTGTAGCAACTGCTGACCATTCTACTGGTGGTCTTTCTCTTGGAGCAAACGGCGTGTACAATTTTGATGTAAAGCCAATTAAAGCAGCAAAACGTACACCTGATTTTATGGCATCTGAAATTGCGAAAGGTGCAAATGTTGAAGAAACACTGAAAAAGTATATTGATTTACAATTAACACCTGAAGAAGTTAAATCTGTGAATGATGCTGCGACGTCAAAAGATGTAACAAAGATTGATAATGCAATTGAAGCGATTTTTAATACGCGCTCTTACACAGGTTGGACAACTGGTGGTCATACTGGTGAAGATGTTGGTGTATATGCATTTGGACCAGGAAAATACTTATTTGCTGGCGTTCAAGAAAATACAAACTTAGCAAAACGTGTATTCGATATTATTGGCGGCGGCGACCCAAATAAAGGTAGACGCTAATATGAAGAAAAAGCGAGGCTTCGTTGCCTTGCTTTTTTCTTTTTGATTTTGGAGGGGAGATATATGAAACGAATTCTAAAGAGATTAGGGATTTTAGGCATAATAAGTTTTCAATTATGTGGATGTAGCTCACAAGAAAAAGTACAAAAAGACATAATAAAAAAAGAAGAAACGATTCATAAAGAAGAGAAAAATAAAAAGATGACAAAGCCTATACCGGAGGAAGAACAACAAGCAATTAAAAAGTTAATAGATTCCTATATTCAAACAATAAATGAGAAAAACTTTGAGGGACATATGGCACTTTTTTCAACGAAGTCATTAGGGTTAGAGGATACAAAAGCCCAAAAAGAAGCAGAATTTAAAAATAAGAATAAAAAAATCGAATTATTGGATTTTAGTGTAAGGAATTTTGAAGGAGAGTATGCTGTAGTAGAAACAAAGGAGAAAGAAGAATCTGCTGAAAAGAAAGTTCGTTACACCGTAGGAAAAGAAAACGGTGTATGGAAGATAGAAGAGGTACGTGTGATTGAAGAAGGATAAAGTGAAACTTCCATCAGTAGGGGTCTTACTGCTCTTTAATGCGGGATAAAAAAGAAGTTCTCTAAAATCGAGAACTCCTTTTACACAGGTAATAAAATGCGCTCTGAACACGATTCAATATCATCAATATCTTGACGGATAGATGCCATCTTATTGTCAAGTTCTTCAGCTTTCATAGCGGCATCATGTAATTCCTGCTTTAAATATTCAGGGATATTTCCTTCATATTTATAATACATTTTATGTTCTAAACTTGCCCAGAAATCCATTGCTAACGTACGTAATTGAATCTCTGCAAAAACATCTTGTGTTCCTGAATTTAATACTAATGGATACTTAATAATCATATGGAGACTTTTATAGCCATTTGGTTTTGGCATTGCAATATAATCTTTAACTTCTATGATTTCCATATCTGTTCGTTTTTCTATCAAATTTTTTAAATAGTAAATATCTTCCACGAAACAACATGTAATTCGAATACCAATAATATCGAATAAATGATGTTGGGCGTTTTCGACAGTTGGTCCTAAGTTTTTTCGTTCTAGCTTTTTAATAATACTTTTTGGTTGTTTTAATCGTGTTTTTATATGTTCAAACGGGTTGTAGTCTTCTAGAAACTGAGCTTCCCGGTTCATAATTTCAAATTTTGTTTTGAGTTCTTCAAGAGCAAATGTATAAGGTAATACAAATGCTTTCCAATAATCAACTGTTGTTTGGTTATATTCCATTATATACACACCTTTTTCTTATTTGGAAGGTAAGGTTGCTTAAACTAAATACCAAATCATATACGCGCATGCTGCGAATGATGAGATCATAAAGCGATAGCGTGTTTTCATTAGGCTGTCCTCCTTCACACATAGTGTTTGTTATAACTATGTACATTTTCTATACTAATTGATTGATGTGAATTCCGTATGAACAAATTGTTTCAGTTATTTGTCTTTTTTATATCGTTGAATTCGAGGTATTTTTTGCGTTCTTTGTATAAGTTTCTGTATGATTGCAGTTTTAATGATTATAATGGGAAAAAGTGATGAAACTATAATTCGATTATATCGATATTATATATCGAAGAATGAATCAGTTCTTCAAATAAGGAGAACCGTTTTTTTATAGAATTGACAAAGTGAATTACAAAGTTTATGATATAAACCGTAATGATTACGTTTTGTTTCAAAGAATGAATTTTCTAGGAGGTGTAAACTTATGCGTGTAAATATTACATTAGCTTGTACAGAATGCGGTGATCGCAATTATATTACAAAGAAAAATAAACGAAACAATCCAGAGCGTATTGAACTAAAAAAATATTGTCCGCGATTAAAGCGAGTAACATTACATCGTGAAACGAAGTAAACGGCTAGAAATTCTAGTCGTTTTTTGTTATTTGTAAAGGGAATAGGGAGGGGAATACAGTGATATCGTGTGTGATGATATAAATGAATCTATAGTTATATAAAGACAAAAAATAGATAATTTGTACTCTCGATAACAACGTGCTGTGTCAATCTAATATGAAGCTGAGATATATACGGAGGTTTGCTAGAAAAAACGTGGACAAGGATACAAGCAAAAGGAGTTTTATTTCATATATTTATAGTATATTTCAATAGAAAGGAGTTTATTTATTCTTGCCCCCAAAAGATCAAAAATTTTTCCATCCGTATGAGTCTCCGGTTCCGATTGCAGGAGCTCAAAGACCACAAAAATTACACGTATTTACAACAGGACCTATATTGAGAAATCCCAATACTGAGATTGTGGTTGTTACGCTTTTGAATGAGGATTTCTACGAATCCAAAACGGTCACTGTGTCCGTGTTAGATTGGCAAAATACGTGGAATCCTACAGAGTTTGCTAAGGCTGGATTTCTAGCCGGACAAGCTATCAATCCGTCTTTATCGACACAAGGGGTTCAACCGCAGCAAACTAATATCGTTCCTCCTAACAATGTCCAATCGATTTTTACACCTCTTACATTTACGATTCCGCCACGCGGTCTTTTTACGATTCACGCATCTCCACCACAATCTGCACATCTGCCAAGTCCTTGCTACGAAGTGATTGTTACTTTTTCGTCTAATTTTACTCACCCACCTGCTCATATCAGACGTGTCATCGTCAATACATTTGGGACTAATGCTGCGGGTGTGCCGCAAGAGGGAAATACCGTCTTGCATAATCAGTTGATACCTAGTCCTATAACTTCACCTGTTCCTTTCTCTCCAATAGCTCCTCTACCTCCACCTCCTGTCCTATAAGGATTAGAAACAAAATCTAGGGTTAGGAGATTCGGCACGAATAGCAGCATAAATTTCAATCATTTTTATCCCGCTATTCGTGGGCAGTAAGACCCCCACCTCAAGATTCAGAGAAGAGTGAAGAAGATAGGTGGGGGATAACTGCTGGCATGCGCCCGATTGGGCAGGCTTTCCATCAGTGGGGGATGAAGAAAACCCCCACTGATGGAAGTTTCACTTTATGCCAACATCAATCCCCTTCAATAAGTAATTTGGATGGGACTCTAAATGTATGATAAAAAAGGTTTTGATTTGATAACGGACTTCGAAAAAGACAAGAATTGATATTTGCGTTGTACAGACACAAACAACCACTCGCCCACATACATATAGGAAAGACCACTATTTTTGCGGAGGTGAAGAGGTTGAGTCTGTTCGCCGCAATTGGATATATGATTCGCGAAGTTTTTATTTTCGTATCGTATGTCAAAAATAACGCATTTCCACAGCCGTTGTCGCCTGATGAGGAGAGAAGGTACTTAGAGCTTATGGAGCAAGGAGATGCGCACGCAAGAAATCTCCTCATCGAACATAATTTACGTCTTGTGGCACATATTGTGAAGAAATTTGAAAATACAGGAGAAGATGCAGAAGATTTAATTTCCATCGGTACGATTGGTTTAATTAAAGCGATTGAAAGCTATTCGCAAGGAAAGGGAACAAAATTGGCAACGTATGCTGCTCGATGTATTGAAAATGAAATTTTAATGCACTTACGCGTATTAAAGAAAACAAAAAAAGATGTTTCTCTTCATGATCCAATCGGGCAAGATAAGGAAGGGAATGAAATTTCTTTAATAGATATTTTAAAGTCAGAATCAGAAGATGTGATTGACACCATTCAACTGAGTATGGAGCTTGAGAAAATTAAAGAGTATATCGATATATTAGATGAACGGGAAAAAGAAGTAATTGTAAACCGATTTGGTCTTGGCATGGAGAAAGAGAAAACGCAGCGGGAGATTGCGAAAGCACTTGGTATATCGCGGAGCTATGTATCGCGTATTGAGAAGAGGGCATTAATGAAGATGTTTCATGAATTTGTTCGTGCAGAAAAAGAGAAGAAGGGGAAATCTTAAAGATGGAAAGTGCCTGATTTTATTCGAAAGCAGGCACTTTTCTTTTTGGATAAAATGAAACTCCTTTGATAAATCTATGTTCACGGTTGAAAATGATGGGTTCTATCTGTAATATTAAAAGGTGCTAATAATTTATGATATAGAAACAAAAATAGGAAAAACTACATGTAATAGTCTTATTAGAAAATTATATATCATAGTAGGGGGTTTCGCAGTTTGCGACGTACGTTATATCGATTATTGATTGAACTTACAAACGGTCGTTTTACGTCCTATGTATTGCGTAAATTTGCGCAGTCGCGTTTAAGCTCGATTATTATTCCGTCTTATGCGAAAGTATTTCAAATTAGGCAAGATGAGATGGAGAAGGATTTAAAAGAGTACGGAACGCTGCATGAATTATTTACGCGTAAATTAAAACAGGGAAAACGAGCAATTGATACAGAAGTATCCAGCGTTGTGAGTCCGGTTGATGGTGTTTTTGCAGATCACGGTCCTATTGATCAGGCAAAAATGTTTGAGATTAAAGGAAAACAATATTCTATTGTAGATATGCTTGGTACGGAAGAACGAGCAGCGCGCTACGCGGGTGGTACATATATGGTTATTTATTTAAGTCCAAGCCATTATCACCGTATTCATAGCCCGCTTTCAGGTGCAGTGACAGAACGTTTTGTACTTGGAAGGAAATCCTATCCTGTTAATGCAGCAGGTATGAAATATGGAAAAGATACGTTATCCAAAAACTATCGCTCTGTAACTGAAATGGAGAGTGAGGGGGCGCGGTTAGCTCTTGTTAAAGTAGGCGCAATGTTTGTTAATAGTATTGAACTGTTGCATGAGAGAGAAGTTATTCAAAAAGGTGAAGAGATGGCTTACTTTACATTTGGCTCTACAGTCGTTCTATTATTTGAAAAAGATATGATTGAAGTAGTTCAATCATTAACTAGTGGGCAAGAGGTTCGTGTTGGTGAAAAAGTCGCAACTCGATTATAAAAGAAGCAGCTTTTATATAGCTCGTTTCACTTTATAATAAAAGAGCCGTCTTATAGATGGCTCTTTTTACAAGTGAAGCAGTATCTGTTTTGCACTGACTGAGCAGTAAAGCTCTAACCTTAATATATAGAGCTTATTAAGGCGATCCGGTCAACTAATCATAAGCGGGTAATAGTCCACCTATGGAAGTTTCACTGTATATGTATTTAAGACGATTTCAAAAGCTTGTCCTCTAGTGAGCGTCTAATGATTTCTTGTTTAATAAGTAAAATGAAGTCGGGATTTAATTTTAATTCTTTTGCTTTATAATAAGACTCAGTGAGTAATTCAGTAGATAACTTTTCCATATGTTTCGCCGTCAAGGCGGTTCACCTCCTGCGAAAAAGGTAAGTTTGTCTCATTTAATGTACCAAAATTTGTCTTATATCACAATCTGTTGGTTATCCACATGCTATCGTGGATAAGATGTGTAATAATTGTTGGTAATTTTAGAATTAACTGAAACTTCAATGTGGAAATTGTGTACAAGTTTATCCACAGGTACGCAATCGAAAAATGCTGTCGAAAAATTTTATCCAACTTTAACGGACAGCAGCCGTTAGAAGATTTATCCTGCTACTAACGGGCAGTAGCAGTGGAAGTTACGAGAAGAATAACTTCCTGTAAGAGCCCGATAAGTTCAACTAACCCTTTTTGAGAGAAAATCGCTCTCAAAAAGAGAAGTTGAACTTTACAAAACCCCTCAAAGAGGTGAAAGAGATTGAGTTTATTTTTACCGAATGAATACGTGAAAAACGTGTATCATATTCAACCTGAAGAATTGGAAAATCGAGGTATAAAAGGGATTATTACTGATTTAGATAATACCTTGATTGAATGGGATCGTCCGAATGCGACGCCGCAATTAGAAGAGTGGTTTGCAAAAATGAAAGAACACGGCATTCAAGTGACAGTTGTTTCGAATAATAACGAACAACGTGTAAAAGATTTTGCTGATCCACTTGGTATTCCGTTTATTCATAGTGCACGTAAGCCGCTTGTTCGTGCTTTTAAACGAGCGCTAACGAAAATGAATCTGCGTGCTGAAGAAGTAGTTGTAATTGGAGATCAATTATTAACGGATGTGCTTGGAGGTAATCGTGTTGGACTGCACACGATTTTAGTTGTTCCAGTTGCACAAACAGATGGGTTTATGACTCGTTTTAACCGGAAAATTGAGCGTAGAATTATGCGTAATATGAAGAAAAAAGGTTTAATTAATTGGGAGGAATAAAGCTTGAATGAGACGTTTAAATGTATTGGATGCGGTGTTGCAATCCAAACAGAAAATAAAAATGAAATTGGTTATGCACCAACTTCTTCGTTAGAGAAAGAACATATCATTTGTCAGCGTTGTTTTCGTTTAAAGCATTACAATGAAATTCAAGATGTGTCATTAACAGATGATGATTTTTTACGCATTTTAAATGGAATTGGACAATCTGATGCGTTAGTTGTTAAAATTGTTGATGTTTTTGATTTTAGCGGAAGCTGGCTACCTGGTTTACACCGTTTTGTTGGAAATAATAAAGTACTTCTTGTCGGCAATAAAGCGGATTTAATTCCAAAATCAGTGAAACCGGAAAAGCTAACACATTGGATGCGCTATAGTGCAAAACAACTTGGGTTAAAGCCAGAAGATGTTTTCTTAATTAGTGCAGCGAAAGGTCAAGGTATTGATGAGCTTGCAAGCGCAATTGAACAATATCGTGATGGAAAAGATGTTTATGTTGTTGGATGTACAAACGTTGGGAAATCAACGTTTATTAACCGTATCATTAAAGAGTTTAGTGAGGAAACGGAAAATGTTATTACGACATCACATTTCCCTGGTACAACGCTGGATTTAATCGATATTCCATTAGATGAAACTTCATCTTTATATGATACACCAGGTATTATTAATCATCATCAAATGGCGCATTACGTTGGAAAGCAAAGCTTGAAAATAATTACTCCAACAAAAGAAATTAAGCCGATGGTATTTCAACTTAATGAAGAACAAACGTTATTCTTTGGTGGATTAGCACGATTTGATTATATAAGCGGTGGTCGTCGTTCATTTACTTGTCATTTATCCAATCGTCTTACAATTCATCGCACGAAGCTTGAAAAAGCAGATGCATTGTATGAAAAACATGTTGGAGAACTATTAAATCCACCAACACCAGAAGAACTTGAGAACATGCCAGAGCTTGTAAAATATGAGTTTACAATTCGTGAACCGAAAACCGATGTTGTATTTTCAGGTTTAGGATGGGTAACAGTGAATGAAGCTGGCGCAAAAATTGCAGCGCATGTACCAAAAGGAGTTAGTGTTTCATTACGTAAATCTTTAATCTAAAGTGGTGAGGACTTGTGAAACAATTATATGGTGTAATTGGAAATCCAATTGGACATTCCTTATCGCCGCTTATGCATAATGATGCGTTTACATATTTAGAGATGGATGCACATTATCATGCTTTTCTCGTTCAGGAGAGTGAATTAGGCGAAGCGGTGAAAGGATTGAAGGCACTTGGAGTTATTGGATTTAATGTGACAACGCCGCACAAGGTTTCGATTATGCAGCATTTAGACGAAATTGACCCGTTAGCAGAACAAATCGGTGCGGTAAATACAGTGCTTCATAAAGAAGGAAAATTAATTGGTTATAATACAGATGGAATAGGGTATGTTCGTTCATTGCAATCTATTAGTAAAGAGCCATTAACGAACAAACGTATTTTACTGCTTGGAGCTGGTGGGGCGTGTCGTGCGATTTATTATTCACTTGCGGCTGCTGGTGTGAAAGAAATTGACATTGCGAATCGTACAGTAGAGAAAGCAGAGCAGCTTATTACAGATTGTAGAAGTGAAGTTATGTCTTTGGCGCTTTCCTTAGAAGAAGCAACAGACAAACAAGCACTGTACGATATCATTATCCATACAACGACAGTAGGTATGCACCCGCACGTAGAAGATACACCACTACGCATTCGTGATTTAAAAAAAGGAAGCATTGTGTCTGATATTATTTATAATCCATTTGAAACGAAATTGCTGCAAGATGCGAAGGCGCATGGAGCAATTGTGCAAAATGGCATTGATATGTTTGTATTTCAAGGGGCGCTTGCATTTGAAATTTGGACGGGACGCTTACCTGATATAGAACGAATGAAACAAATAGTAATGAAAAAGCTTGGAGGCTAAATACATGTTAACAGGAAAACAAAAAAGATTTTTACGTGCTGAGGCACATCACTTAACACCAATTTTTCAAGTTGGTAAAGGTGGAGTAAATGAAAATATGATAAAGCAAATTGCAGAAGCGCTAGAAGTGCGCGAGCTAATGAAAATTAGTGTACTGCAAAACTGTGAATTTGATCGTCATGAAGTAGCAGAAGAGCTTTCGGAAGGTGCAAAAGCAGAGCTTGTACAGGTAATCGGAAACACAATCGTCTTATATAAAGAATCAAAAGAAAATAAACGTATTGTGTTACCAAAAACAAAGTAACGATCTCAGGAAATTTTATTCCAATCACAGTTCGTTGAACCAATCGGGTTTTTATAGGTATCTTGCTTCTTTAACGCATTAGAAGTTTTGGGCGAGATCTATTGCCTGTAAGAACAAGGTAAAGGGGCGTTTTCTTTGAAGAGAATCGGGATTATTGGCGGGACATTTGACCCGCCTCATAATGGACATTTGTTAATTGCAAATGAAGTGTATGATGCATTGCAACTTGATGAGGTCTGGTTTCTACCGAATCAAATCCCCCCTCATAAACGAGATAGGGAAGTTACAAGTGTACGTAATCGTTTAGAAATGATCCATTTAGCAATCGAACAAGAAATGCACTTCTCTGTTTGTTTAGCAGAGCTTGAACGAGAAGGCCCATCTTACACGTATGACACTATGTTACAATTGACAAAGGAGCATCCAGACGTACAATTCCATTTTATTATTGGCGGGGATATGGTTGAATACTTACCAAAGTGGTATAACATCGATGAATTATTGAAGCTCGTTACGTTTGTCGGCGTTGCTCGTCCTGGTTATACACTTTCTACTCCTTATAAAATTGTAAAGGTGGAGATTCCAGAATTCGCTGTTTCTTCATCACTTTTACGTGAACGTTTTACAAAGAAGAAGACATGCAAATACTTGCTTCCAAAAGAGGTACAGGAATACATTGAGAGGAATGGGTTATATGGATCGTAAGCGAGCACTTGAAATTGTGAAACAACAAATGCATGAAAAGCGTTATATCCATACAATTGGTGTTATGGAAACGGCCATTGAACTCGCAAAGCAATATGGTGTTGACGAGAAAAAGGCCGAGATGGCAGCGATTTTTCATGATTATGCAAAGTGTAGACCGATTTCGGAGATGGAAGAAATTATTAAACGAGAAAATTTACCAAAAGACTTGTTGCATTATAATAAAGAATTATGGCATGCACCAGTTGGGGCATATTTAGTAGAAAAAGAAGTCGGTATTACAGATGCTGACATATTACAAGCTATTACGTATCATACGAGTGGGCATGAACAAATGACAATGCTTGATAAAGTGATTTACGTGGCGGATTATATTGAACCCGGCCGTAAGTTTCCAGGCGTTAAAGAAGCACGGAAGCTGGCGCGAGAAGATATTAATCAAGCGTTATTATATGCTTTAAAGCATACAATACAATTTTTAATGGAAAAGAACCAAACGATTTATCCATTAACATTTCAAACGTATAATGCAGTCATTAAGGAGGACTTTACGAAATGAAAGATAGAGAATTGTTAGTATTGGCAGCACGAGCAGCTGACGATAAAAGAGCAGAAGATATTGTTGTTTTAAATATGCAAGGGATTTCCCCGCTTGCGGATTATTTTGTGATTTGCCATGGTAACTCTGATAAACAAGTACAAGCAATCGCTCGTGAAATTAAAGGACAAGCACATGAAGTACACATTGATGTAAAGCGCATGGAAGGTTTTGAAGAAGCGCGTTGGGTGTTAGTTGACCTTGGGGATGTTGTTGTACACGTATTCCATAAAGATGAGCGTGATTACTATAACTTAGAACGTCTTTGGGGCGATGTACCGCGCGAAGATATCGCAGAAGAGTTAGGTCAATGAGATACGAACAATTTGCATTATTGTATGATGAGCTAATGAATGATGTCCCGTATGAAAAATGGATGGAATTTACGGAACAAAGCTTAGAACAAATTGGTAAAACAGATGCGAAAATTCTTGATGTAGCTTGCGGAACGGGGAATGTCACATTGCCCCTTGTGAAAAAAGGATATGATGTAACGGGAGTAGACCTATCAGAAGAAATGTTAACAATCGCTCAGCAAAAGCTATGTGAAGAAGGTCACTTTATTCCTTTTTATCAACAGGATATGCGCGAGTTGGATGTTCCAGGTGAGTTTGACTGCGTGACGATTTTTTGTGATTCGTTAAATTATGTATTGCAAGGGGAAGGCGTTCAAGAAACGTTTCGACGTGTCTATCATCATTTGCATCAAGATGGTTTATTTTTATTTGATGTTCACTCTCTTTATAAAATTCATCACGTATTTCAAAATGAAACGTATACAGTTAATGAAGAAGAAATTTCTCTCATTTGGAACTGCTTCCCTGGTGAAGAAACAAACAGCGTTGAGCATGATTTAACATTTTTTGTACGAGATGAAGAGGAGGATGTGTATCATCGATTTGATGAGTTGCATATGCAGCGTACATATCCTGTTGAAGAATTGACAAAATGGCTTGAAGAAGCTGGTTTTACTGTTCTTCGCGTAACGGGAGACTTCGAAAGAACTGAAGTAACAGAACAAACAGAGCGTATTTTCTTTGTCGCTAAAAAGAATTCATAGTAAAAAAGCAACCGTATGAATGGTTGCTTTTTTACTTATAAAGGTAGACCGCAAAAAAATAAAGCATTTATGAAGGAATATAGTAGTTTTTGTCGTAAGAGATATATTAATGCTTATTAAATTGCTGTTCCACGTGCTCAACATCCTCCTCATACTTCTCATGTGTTCGTTTTAACACCTTGTTAAACATATCTCCAATATGTTCTTCTAAAACGCGAATCCCTTCTCCTGTTATACCGCCTTTTACGCACACTTTCTCCTGCAAAGTCGGCAAGGTGAAAATTTGTTTTTCTAACAGTTTTCCCATCCCAATAATCATTTCGCTCGTTAAAATAGTAGCTTCTTCACGTGTAATATTTGTTTCATCTACAGAGGCGTCGATAAAGCGTTGTAATAAATAGCTGAAAAATGCCGGACCGCAGCTTACGATATCAGATGCCACTCTTGTGATATTCTCTTCAATGATAATAGGCTTAGAGATTTTTTGAAACAATTCCAATAACAGTGTTTGCCATTCTTGTGCGCATTTTTTTCCGAATGTGCATAAGGAGACACCAGCTAATGCGCGATTTGTAATACTCGGGATAATACGAGCAACATGGCAGGATACGATCGTTTCTAATTGTACGGTAGATATAGGGCTTGTAATGGAAACTAGACATTTGTCATTTGTAAGAATAGAAGCATGCTTTGTCAAAATAGGATATATATCGAATGGTTTTACACAAATAAAAATCAGCTCAGAGCGTTCAATTACTTCTTGAATTGTTTTTGCTATATGAATAGAAGGATACTTCTCTTTTATATGATATGCTTTTGCGAAAGTACGATTAATGATAGTAAGACACGAAGGTTTGACAGCCCGGGCTTCGATACATGCATCAATGAGTATATTCCCCATATTCCCTGTTCCTATTATTCCTATGTTCAATGTTTCATCCCCTCCTTCGTAACATCTTTCTCCTAAACAATATGAAGTTTATTTTGAATTTATGAATTAGAGGTGCAAAATGATGATGAATTTGCAAAGAAAGTGGCTCGTTTTGTTTGCAGCAATTGGTATTGTGGGTATTTTATTTGTATGGCAAACAAAAGGTTGGCAAGAACAACCGGCAGTGAAAGTGGAAGCGAATTCTAAGATAGAAGAGAGGAAGGAGAAAACAAAGGTAACAGACTCTAAACTGCAATCGAAACCGATTATAGTTGATGTTAAAGGAGCTGTGCATCGTGAAGGGGTGTATGAATTACAAATTGGAGATCGGGTGAAAGATAGTGTTGAAAAGGCAGGCGGATTTTTGCCAGAAGCAGATGTAACAAAGGTAAATTTAGCGCAGCTTGTGCAAGATCAAATGATGATTTATGTGCCAAAAAAAGGAGAACAAACTGCTACTGTGAATGAATTTTCCTTGCAGGAAGGGAAAATACAAATTAATACAGCGACAAAGGAGCAACTTGAAAAAATATCTGGCATTGGTCCTAGAAAAGCAGAAAGTATTATGAAATATCGCGAGCAGCACGGTCCGTTTCAAAAAGTAGAAGATTTATTGGAGGTTGATGGGATTGGTGAAAAATCGCTGGAAAAAATAAAAGATGAAATAATTGTTCCTTAAATGATTGACGACTTTTTTCTTATTTCGCTAAACTGTAAGAAGATTAAAAAGTAGGTGAAGATAATGGAACGAGTTTCTTGGGATCAATATTTTATGACACAAAGTCATTTGTTATCACTGCGCAGCACGTGTACAAGGCTTGCGGTTGGAGCGACAATTGTGCGGGATAAACGCATTATTGCTGGTGGTTATAACGGATCGATTGCTGGCGGTGTGCATTGTATAGATGAAGGGTGCTATGTGATCGATAATCATTGTGTGCGCACAATTCATGCGGAAATGAATGCAATACTGCAATGTGCGAAATTTGGTGCGAAAACAGATGGAGCGGAAATTTATGTTACGCATTTTCCGTGTTTACAATGCTGTAAAGCAATTATTCAAAGTGGTATTACAGCGGTGTATTATGCGCGAGATTATAAAAACCATCCGTATGCACTTGAGTTATTTGAGCAAGCCAACGTAAGAGTAAAACATGTTCCTCTTGCATTTGACGTAACAACATTGGAAGAACAACAGAAAATGCAGGAGCTAAAACAGCTTTTGTCTTCGTTAGAAACGGACGAAATGACGTTGGAACAGTTGCAACAAGTATTACTGCAGGCAAAAAATATGGTATAAACCGTGAGGTGAGTACGTGTTCCGTGGGCAATGGAGCTACGTTGCAATCTCAGTTATCTTTGGGATTGCAACAGCTTATTCCTCTTTTTCTATCGTTCCTTTTCTTATATTCGGTTGCTATTGTTTAATTTGTTTTTCTCGTACTTCTCTTCCAATACTCTCCTTGATTGTCCTCGTATTTGGTCTTACATATGTATACGCAATCTACGTAGACACACAAAATCATTCTATGCTCTCTTTTCGTGAAACAAACGTAACAGGTACAATTCAAAGTACACCACTTATAAACGGAAATCGTCTTTCTTTTCAGTTAGGAATGGAAAGTAATGAAACAGTGCAGTTGGTTTACAAAATTCCATCTCGCAAATTAAAAGAAGAATTAAAGCAATTACATCCTGGTATGGTGTGTGCGTTTACCGGCACTTTGAAAGAGCCACCACCCCCTCGGAATTTTTATGCGTTTGATTATAAGGATTATTTATATAAACAGCATATTCATGCTCTTTTTGAGGTTGAATCAATCTCGAATTGTGTGCAAAAAGATATTTCCTTTATTCATTGGTTATATTCAGTGAGGCAATCAGCTATTTCTTATATAGGGGAAACGTTTTCTGGGCAGTCAGGAGCCTTTATGAATGCTTTATTGTTTGGTGATCGTCAATATATGACGTTTGAGGTAGAGGAACAGTATCAACAGTTTGGACTTGTTCATTTATTGGCGATATCAGGATCGCATATTGTTCTGTTAACTGCAATGTGTTATTTTGTATCACTTCGAATTGGTATGACACGTGAAAGTACGACGATGCTCCTACTCGTTTGTATTCCGCTGTATATGTTTTGTGCAGGGACCTCACCATCTGTTGTACGAGCATCTATAGCTGCTGTTATTGTGCTAGGAGCACTCACGCAAGCAATCCGAGTCTCGGGGATAGATGCTTTAAGTATGACATTGATGATTATGCTTTTTTATAATCCGTATGTACTATTTGACATTGGATTTCAGTTTTCGTTCGTAGGAAGTTTTTCCCTTTTATTATCTTCGTCACGGCTTCTAGCTAGTGAAAATGGTATAGTAAAAAATTCTATGTATCTTTCGGTTATTTCCCAGTTAACAAGTACGCCTATTTTGCTTTATCACTTTGGGTATTTTTCTCCTTACAGTATTCTTCTTAATATGATCTATGTCCCGTTTTTATCTTTATTTGTTTTACCTATGTGCATTGTGCTTCTTATATGTATAGTATTTCTCCCAATTGTGTCGCAGTGGTTAGCTCACATATTGTCTCTATGTATACACGTTTCGAATGTGATGCTTCAAATGTGCGAAGCTTTACCGTTTGTACGTCTTACCTTTGGACAAACACCGCCATTTATCGTTATGTTATATTGCATGAGTATTGTAAGTGTCCTTTTATCATGGGAGGGACTTATTTGGAGAAAATATCGCATGTTGTTTCTATCGAGCTTTTTTCTGCTTAGTATATGTCATTATGCATTTCCATATGTGAATGCAAACGGAAGTATTACTTATATTGACGTTGGGCAAGGGGATGCGATTTTGATTCGTCTCCCATACAATCAAGGAACGTATTTAATTGATACGGGTGGGACACTTCCAGTAAAGAAAGAAGAATGGCAACAGAAAAAACATGAATTTTCTGTTGGACATGATATTCTCATTCCATTTTTACAAAAAGAGGGTGTGCGAATGATTGATAAATTAATTGTGACACATGGAGATATGGATCACATGGGAGCAGCCAAAGAAGTAATGCAATCCATTGCTGTGAAAGAGGTTGTGCTAGGGAAGAAAATAAAATTCTCTTTACCTGAACAACAAATAAAGCAGCTTGCTGTGCAAAAGAACATACCTATTCGAATTGTAGAAAGAGGAGACAGCTGGAAGGCTGGAGATGCGGTGTTCTCGGTATTATCCCCAGAAGGAGAAGAAAAAGAAGATAATGATCAATCTATTGTGATTTGGACAAAAATAGGAGGACTAACATGGTTATTTACAGGTGATTTAGAAGAAATAGGTGAGAAGCGTCTTATACAATGGTATCCAGAGCTGCATGCAGACGTTTTAAAAGTTGGACATCACGGTAGTAAAACGTCATCTTCACAACAGTTTTTGGATATAGTGCAGCCGAAAACAGCCGTTATTTCTGTTGGAGAAAACAATCGTTATGGACATCCGCATATCGAAGTGTTAGAGCGTTTAAGGGAGCGCGGAATTGAAGTGTGGAGAACGGATGAACAAGGGGCAATTTCTTATGTTTTTCAAGGGGAGACGGGAACGTTTCGCAGTAAGTTAACATATGATGAAACACAGAAAAAAAGAAGACTGCCACATGCAGTCTTTAAGAACCGATAAATTTAATGACTGTTGCGATGATAAATAATGTGGTAAAAAATCCGAATGAAACTATAAAGCCTACCCCTGAATCAGTAGCGTCGTTACGCTTACTTTGAACGTTTTTTTCAAATTCATTCATCTTTGAATCCCTCCCAACATTCCATTTTAGTATAAAATATTGTCAGAAAAAAATCTACAATTTATCCTGTTATTCGTGGGCAGTAAAAATTCTCAACTCAAGATTCTGAGAGAGCTGGGAATACCTGTCCGTAAAAGTCCGATTGGTTTAACTAACCAACAATGGAAAACAGCCTCCACTGATGGAAGTTTCACTTTATCAATGCTTTTCCAAGTGTGCTAACAGTTGTCATTCATAGTTGGTAAGGCAGGTGCAAACAATAAAATCAAGGTGATCACCGTTACAAAATAAGATTCCCGGGGCTTATTTTGTAACGTTTTATATAGATCAAGGAACGGGTAGCTGCCTGTTCCTTTGCACTTGTAAAACGGTAGCTGTCACATTACTATAAGTATATAAAGTGTTAGGGAGTAGGAAATTACATGAGTGATGTACATAAAAAAATAAAGAAAAAGCAATTTGCCGCATTATATTTGTTATATGGAACAGAGGCATATTTTATAAATGAAACGCTTCAGCTTTTGACATCAGAAGCCTTACCTGAAGAAGACCGTGAGTTCAACGTTGTTACGTATGACTTAGAAGAAGCATATATAGAAGAAGTAGTTGAAGATGCAAAGACACTTCCTTTTTTTGGAGATCGTAAAATTATCGTTGTGAAATCACCGTTATTTTTAACATCGCAAAAAGCAAAAATTGAGCAAAACGTAAAAGTTTTAGAGGAATACATTGTTGAACCTTCACCATTTTCTATTCTTGTATTTATCGCTCCTTTTGAAAAATTGGACGAGCGTAAAAAAATTACAAAGCTCTTGAAAAAAACAGCGGATGTAGTAGAGGCAAATGCAATGCAAGTACAAGATGTACGTAAATGGATTGTAAGCCGTGCGGAAGAAATGCATATTCATTTAGAGGAAGGGGCAGCTAGTTTACTATTGGAGCTTGTTGGAAGCAATGTAACGATGCTTGCGCAAGAAATGAATAAGCTTACATTATATGTCGGGATAGGCGGGGAAATTACTACAGGTCTTGTAGCAGAGCTTGTTCCAAAGTCTGTTGAACAAAATGTGTTCGCCTTAACAGAAAAGGTGATAAAAAAAGATATTGCAGGTGCCATGCGTATTTTAGAAGGATTATTTACACAGCAAGAAGAGCCGATTAAACTACTTGCGCTTCTTGTAGGTCAGTTTCGTTTATTATATCAAGTGAAAGAACTTCAGCAGCGTGGTTATGGGCAAAATCAAATTGCATCGCATATTGGTGTGCACCCGTATCGCGTGAAATTGGCTATGAATCAAACGAATTTCTTTTCATTTGAAGCGTTAAAGCGAGTGATTCACGAACTTGCTGAAGCAGATTATAATATGAAAACAGGAAGAATGGATAAACGCCTTGTACTAGAATTTTTTCTAATGCGTTTAAATCATATTGGATAGTGGAAAAATGTTCATGTAAATAACTACATGAACATTTTTTTAGGAAAATAAAAAACGACCCAGACGGATCGTTTTTTTAAACGCTTACGCGTTTACTTGTTTCGCTAAGCGAGATTTTTGACGAGATGCAACGTTTTGGTGGATAAGACCTTTACGAGCTGCTTTGTCAAGTTTTTTAGAAGCTACTTTGTATGCTTCTTTTGCTGTTTCAAGATCGTTATTGTTAACTAAAGCTTCTACAGTTTTAACAGCTGTACGCATGTCAGATTTGATAGAAGCGTTATGTGCACGACGCTCTTCGCTAAGTTTAGCACGTTTGATAGCAGATTTAATGTTTGCCATATATTTCACCTCCCTGGTGCGATCGAGTGACTCGATACTTACATAGAACAAGTGATATTCTATCAAACGGAGAAGAGAATTGCAATAGTGAGATCGATGAAATTTCAATATAGGAAAAGAATGACTAAAAATGATTTGGGGAATTCTAATGAATATTTATTATAAGTAGTGGAGGAGATTGTATGCGTGAACCGCTTGATTTAAGTAAATATGCGATAAGAACAGATCTTGCATTAGAAGCCCATCAAATGCTGCAAGAGCAGCAAGAAGAAAAAACTGCTATTCAAGGTGTAATTGTAAAAGAGCGCGAAGAAGATGGTATTACGATTACAAAGGTGACGATTGATGAAAGTGCTGTTGAGGCGATGGGAAAGAAACCAGGGAATTATTTAACCTTAGAAGTACAAGGGATTCGTCAGCAAGATACAGAGTTACAACAAAGGGTAGAGGGGATTTTTGCAAAAGAGTTTTCGTACTTTATGGAGGAAATTGGAATTGAAAAGGAAGCGAGCTGCTTAATTGTTGGTCTTGGTAACTGGAATGTAACACCGGATGCATTAGGGCCAATTGTTGTAGAAAATGTACTTGTCACACGCCATTTATTTAAGTTGCAGCCGGAAAGTATCGAGGAAGGTTTTCGTCCTGTCAGTGCGATTAGACCGGGAGTTATGGGCATTACAGGTATTGAAACGAGCGATATGATTTATGGAGTCATTGAAAAAACGAAACCAGACTTTGTGATTGCAATTGATGCGCTTGCTGCTCGGTCTATTGAACGAGTGAATAGTACCATTCAAATTTCGGATACGGGTATTCATCCTGGTTCTGGTGTTGGGAATAAACGAAAAGAGTTAAGTAAAGAGACGCTAGGTATACCAGTTATTGCAATTGGTGTCCCAACTGTTGTTGATGCGGTTTCAATTACAAGTGATACAATTGATTTCATTTTAAAACATTTTGGGCGTGAGATGCGAGAGGGTGGAAAACCGGCCCGTTCTTTACTTCCGGCTGGATTTACCTTTGGTGAGAAGAAAAAGCTTACAGAAGAAGATATGCCGGATGAAAAAAGCCGTAATATGTTTTTGGGAGCTGTTGGTACGCTTGAGGAAGAAGAGAAGCGAAAGTTAATTTATGAAGTGTTAGCGCCGCTCGGACATAATTTAATGGTAACACCAAAAGAAGTGGATGCGTTTATTGAAGATATGGCTAATCTCATTGCGAGTGGTTTGAACGCAGCGCTTCATCACCAAGTTGATCAAGATAATACAGGGGCATATACGCATTGATTGTAAAAGGAGAAATAAGAATTGGAGCAATTTACACGTAAATGTATCCTTCTCGTTATTGGTCTATTTCTTATAACGTTAGCGGGTATGCAAGTTGCCAATAGCGGGTTAAAACGGATGAAAGGCTATAACAATCCAACATATGAGCAAATTGCCCACATAACAGGAGCAGACCACGAGGATGTAGAAAGGACAATTCTTGGAAAGACATTTTCCGTTGAGGAAAAACAAAAACAACTAGAAAAATTAAAAAGTTTTAATATGCTAGAGAGCATGGGAAAAGGATTGACTTTATTGGTGCAAAATGTAGTTCGCAGTATAACATATACCATTGTTGACAAAATGAAAGGTGCATTTCATTAATCCTGCTACTTTTGGACAGTAAGACTCCCACTTTAAAATTCTGAGAAAACAAAGAAGATAGGTGGAGGGAACGTCCGTAAGAGCTCGATTAGCTAACCACCAGTGGGGGATAAAGAGAAACCCCCACTGGTGGAAGTTTCTTTTCATTTGAAGTGTAAAGAGCGGCTATCTTACTTAAGAGTAGGGTAGCTTTTCTTCATGAAAGAAAAGGTTTGTCTATTGTTTACGGATTGCATATGATAAAAGTAAGAGCACTTGCTTATAACGCTGCACCAGTTTTCATTGAATCTTTGCCCTTGTATTGATATAATCAGTGCTAGTGTATATTGGCGAGATTAGTAGGAGTGAGAAAATAGATGAATAAAGAAGAAAGAGCAAAAAGGCAGTCTAAAATTCGTAACTTTTCCATTATTGCTCACATTGACCACGGAAAGTCAACGTTGGCAGACCGCATTTTAGAGAAAACAAATGCGTTAACACAACGCGAAATGAAAGCACAGTTACTTGACTCTATGGATTTAGAGCGTGAGCGTGGAATTACAATTAAATTAAATGCAGTACAATTAACGTATAAAGCGAAAGATGGAGAAGAATATATTCTCCACTTAATTGATACACCAGGGCATGTCGATTTTACGTATGAAGTATCTCGTAGTTTAGCGGCATGTGAAGGTGCGATACTTGTTGTTGACGCAGCGCAAGGGATTGAGGCGCAAACATTAGCAAACGTATATTTAGCATTAGATAATAATTTAGAAATTTTGCCGGTTATTAATAAAATTGACTTGCCGAGCGCTGATCCAGAGCGCGTTCGTCAAGAGGTAGAGGATGTAATTGGCTTAGATGCATCAGAAGCTGTGCTTGCTTCTGCAAAAGCGGGGATTGGTATTGAAGAGATTTTAGAACAAATCGTTGAAAAAGTACCAGCTCCAGCAGGTGATTCGGAAGAACCGTTACAATGTATGATTTTCGACTCTTTATATGATCCGTACCGCGGTGTAATTGCTTATATCCGTGTTGTAAACGGTACAGTAAAAGTTGGCGATAAAGTACGTATGATGGCAACAGGTAAAGAGTTTGAAGTAACAGAAGTAGGTGTGTTCACACCGAAAACAACGCAGCGTGAAGAATTAACAGTAGGTGATGTAGGCTTCTTAGCCGCATCAATTAAAAATGTTGGTGATACGCGTGTAGGTGATACGATTACACATGCAAAACGTCAAGCGACAGAACCTTTACCAGGGTATCGTAAATTAAACCCAATGGTATTCTGTGGTTTATATCCAATTGATTCTGCACGTTATAATGATTTACGTGATGCATTAGAAAAGCTAGAATTAAATGACTCTGCTCTTGAATTTGAACCAGAAACGTCTCAAGCACTTGGATTTGGTTTCCGCTGTGGATTCTTAGGCTTACTTCATATGGAAATCATTCAAGAACGTATTGAACGTGAATTTAAAATTGATTTAATTACAACAGCACCAAGTGTTATTTATAAAGTATATTTAACAAACGGTGAAGACATGATAGTTGATAACCCATCTAACATGCCAGATCCGCAATCTATTGATCGTGTGGAAGAACCGTATGTAAAAGCATCTATTATGGTTCCAAACGATTATGTTGGAGCAGTTATGGAAATTTGCCAAAGAAAACGTGGTACGTTTATTGATATGCAATATTTAGATGAAACGCGCGTTACTTTGACGTATGAAATTCCACTTTCTGAAATCGTATATGATTTCTTCGATCAATTAAAGTCGAATACGAAAGGATATGCATCCTTTGATTACGAGCTAATTGGTTATAAACCGTCTAAGCTTGTGAAGATGGATATTTTATTGAATGGTGAGCAAGTCGATGCGCTATCTTTCATTGTGCATCGTGACTCAGCGTATGACCGTGGAAAAGTAATTGTAGAAAAGTTAAAAGAGTTAATTCCAAGACAGCAGTTTGAAGTACCTATACAAGCGACAATTGGAAATAAAGTTGTGGCGCGTTCTACAATTAAAGCGATGCGTAAAAACGTATTAGCAAAATGTTACGGCGGTGACATTTCTCGTAAACGTAAACTTCTTGAGAAACAAAAAGAAGGTAAGAAGCGTATGAAGTCCGTTGGTTCCGTAGAAGTACCGCAAGAAGCATTTATGGCTGTATTGAAAATGGATGATAATTAATAACAAAAAGAAGCCGTTTGTACGGCTTCTTTTTGTTTAGGGGAGCAGAGATAATATCTTTTAAAGCTTTGGTTAATATTTAGACATCTGTGTAGCTCTCCTTTACAATAGTGGTAATGCTTTTTAGCGAAGAGTAACCAAACAGTAATCATAGCTATGAATTAAAAGTTAGGAGATTGTCGTGTCTGAGAACATTCGAAAAGAAATTCAAGAAAAAATACAAAACCGTGATTTTAATTGTGAAAAGGAACTAACGCTTTCTATCATTAGTGGAAAGTGGAAAGTTGTGATTTTATGGCATTTAGGTGTGGAAGGTCCGCATCGTTTCAGTGAACTTCAGCGTTTATTTCCTAATATTTCTCATAAAGTTTTGTCCAATCAATTAAAAGAATTGACCGAAGATGGAATTATTAATCGGACTGTATACCCAGAAGTACCTCCGCGTGTAGAATATTTTATGACGGAGCTCGGCATGACACTTTTACCAATCGTTGAAATGATGTATGATTGGGGAAAAATGCGAATGGAACAAATTCGCATAGGGTTACAGAAGTAAATAAACCTCCGAAATGCGGGGGTTTTCTTTTTAGAAAGGTAGGAACATAGTTTGATACAAGCTGCATATATTCATATTCCGTTTTGTCAGCATATTTGTCACTATTGTGATTTTAATAAAGTATTTATTGAGCGTCAGCCAGTTGAGCAATACTTGCAATATTTAGAGAAAGAAATTGTGAATACAACCACCAAAACGCCTTTTAAAGAAATGAAAACGATTTTTGTTGGTGGAGGAACACCAACAGCGCTAAATATGGAACAGACAGAGCAATTATTAAATATCATTAATCGTCGTTTACGTCCGTTTGCGCCCGATTGTGAACTAACTTTTGAAGCCAATCCGGGAGACTTGCCAAAAGAGAAATTGAATCTTCTACTAGAAGGTGGTGTAAACCGGATTAGTTTTGGTGTTCAAACATTTCGAGACGAATTATTGCAAAAAATTGGGCGCAGACATACGAGAGAAGATGCATTCGTAGCAATTCGTGAGGCGCAGGAAGTTGGTTTTACAAATATTAATGTTGATTTAATTTATGCACTGCCGACGCAAACAATAGAAGATGTAAGAGAAACGTTAGATATTGCTTTTACACTTGGGGTTCAACATTTCTCTGCGTATTCTTTAATTGTCGAGCCGAAAACGGTCTTTTATAATTTAATGAATAAAGGAAAACTGAGACTTCCAGGAGAAGATCATGAAGCAAGAATGTATGAAATTGTGATGGATGAGATGGAAAAGCATGGTTATAAACAGTATGAAATTAGTAATTTTTCGAAAGAAGGCTATGAAAGTAGACATAACCTCACATACTGGAATAATGAAGAGTATTATGGTTTTGGAGCTGGAGCTCATAGTTATGTAAATGGCGAGCGAATTCAAAATGTGGGTCCATTAAAACAATATTTCATGAAAATTGATGAGACAGGTTTGCCATATTTAGATGTTCATGGAGTAACGGGACAAGAAAAAATGGAAGAAGAGTTATTTTTAGGGCTGCGAAAAACAGCGGGTGTTTCTAAACTGGAATTTAGAAGAAAATTTGGCGTAGAGATGAACGAAATCTTTGCAAAGCAATTACTTCATAATAAAGAACATGAACTGCTTCAAGAGACGAATACTCATATTTGTTTAACAAGAAAAGGAAAGCTATTAGGAAATGAAGTATTTCAATCATTCTTAGTGGATTAATCTAACTTTAAATTGGATTCTACACTTAGTAGAGCGAAAAGCTAAACCATCTGTAAGAACTTGATTAGCAGCGGAAAAGAATGCGGCTAAAAGTTTCACTGTATCCCGCTCAAACGGACGGTACAGAGAAGTGAATCAAGAAGTTTAACCGTCCGTAAGAGCCCGATTGGTTCAACTAATTAGCAGCAAAAATCGTGCTGCTAAAAGTTTCACTGTATCTCATCACGTTTCCGTTGACAATTCAATATCAATTTTGGTAAGTTAGTAATAGATTTAGCACTCGAAACATAAGAGTGCTAACAGAGGTGATGATGAAATGCTTACGGAACGTCAGCTCTTAATTTTACAAACAATAATTGACGACTTTATCGGGTCTGCACAACCTGTCGGATCAAGAACATTGTCTAAGAAAGAAGAAATTACATTTAGTTCAGCGACAATTCGAAATGAAATGGCTGATTTAGAGGAACTCGGGTTTATTGAAAAAACACATAGTTCTTCTGGGCGCGTTCCTTCTGAAAAAGGATATCGCTTTTATGTAGACCATCTTCTTCCGCCGCAGCATTTGCCAAGTGAAGATATTGTACAAATCAAAGACTTGTTTGCTGAAAGAGTTTTTGAAGCGGAAAAGCTTGCACAGCAATCTGCGCAAATTTTATCAGAACTCACGAATTATACGGCAATTGTTCTTGGGCCAAAAATGAGTGCGAATAAGCTGAAAAATGTACAAATTCTTCCGCTTGATCATCAAACAGCGGTCGCGATTATTGTAACTGATACAGGACATGTACAAAGTAGGACCATCACTGTTCCGGAATCTATTGATTTATTAGATTTAGAAAAGATGGTTAACATTTTAAATGACAAATTATCAGGTGTACCGATGTCGGAACTGCATAATAAAATCTTTAAAGAAATTGTAATGGTTTTGCGCCAGTACGTTCATAATTATGATAGTGTCATGAAAATGTTAGACGGTACATTCCAATTTCCGTTATCTGAAAAAATATATTTTGGTGGAAAAGCAAATATGCTTGCTCAGCCAGAATTCCATGACATTCAGAAGGTCCGATCATTATTCACTATGATTGAAAATGAAGATGCGTTTTATAACATCTTGCAGAGCAAACAAATTGGTATTCAAGTGAAAATTGGACGTGAAAATTCTTCTGCTGCCATGGAAAATTGTAGCTTAATTTCTGCGACATACTCGATTGGGGATGAGCAGCTTGGAACAATTGCGATTTTAGGTCCGACGAGGATGCAATACTCTCGTGTCATTAGTTTGTTGCAATTGTTTACAAAACAATTTACAGATGGACTGCACGGTTTATATAAACCGAAATAATAAGAAACTTTTATTTGTGGCGGGGGTATCCCCGCTGCTGATGACCAGTTGGATACAAGAAATTAGATATTTGGGTTAGTGCTGAGTTGTATTGGCCCTGCTTTTTTAAGGAGGTGAAAGTTGTGGAAGAGCGTAATGAACAAGTGGTAGAAGAAGTAAAAGAAGCGCAAACAGAAGAAGCTGTAGCACCAGAAAATAGCGAAGAAACTGTAGTGGAAGAAAAAAGCAAAGCTGCTCTTTTACAAGAAAAAGTAGATGAATTACAAGCGAAATTGTCGGAAACAGAAGGTCGCATGCTTCGTCTACAAGCTGATTTTGAAAACTATAAGCGCCGCGTTCAATTAGATAAGCAAGCGGCTGAAAAGTATAGATCACAAAGCCTTGTATCAGATATTTTGCCAGCTCTTGATAACTTTGAAAGAGCAATGCAAGTGGAAGCGAGCGACGAGCAGATGAAATCCTTATTACAAGGGATGGAAATGGTATATCGTCAATTGCTAGAAGCGCTGAATAAAGAAGGTGTTGAAGCGATTGAAGCTGTTGGTAAACAGTTTGATCCGCATGAGCATCAAGCTGTTATGCAAGTAGAAGACAGCGAGTTTGAATCAAACGCGGTTGTGGAAGAACTCCAAAAAGGCTATAAGCTGAAAGATCGTGTGATTCGACCATCAATGGTAAAAGTAAATCAATAATTTACATAAATGTAGGAGGTTTCGCCATGAGTAAAATTATCGGTATTGACTTAGGTACAACAAACTCTTGTGTAGCTGTTATGGAAGGTGGAGAACCAAAAGTTATCCCAAATCCAGAAGGGAACCGTACAACTCCTTCTGTTGTAGCTTTCAAAAATGAAGAGCGTCAAGTTGGGGAAGTAGCGAAGCGTCAAGCGATTACGAACCCAAATACAATCATGTCTGTTAAACGTCATATGGGTACAGACTACAAAGTAGAAGTTGAAGGTAAAGAATTTACACCTCAAGAAATTTCTGCAATCATTTTACAAAACTTAAAAGCTTCTGCTGAAGCATACTTAGGTGAAACAGTAACAAAAGCTGTTATCACAGTACCAGCATATTTTAACGATGCAGAACGCCAAGCAACAAAAGACGCAGGCCGCATTGCTGGTTTAGAAGTAGAACGTATTATTAACGAGCCAACAGCAGCTGCGCTTGCTTACGGTTTAGAAAAACAAGACGAAGAACAAAAAGTTCTTGTATACGACTTAGGTGGCGGTACATTTGACGTATCTATCCTTGAATTAGCAGATGGAACATTTGAAGTTATTTCAACTGCTGGTGACAATCGTCTTGGTGGTGACGACTTTGACCAAGTTATCATCGATCATTTAGTAGCTGAATTCAAAAAAGAAAATAACATTGATTTAAGCCAAGATAAAATGGCACTTCAACGTTTGAAAGATGCTGCTGAAAAAGCGAAAAAAGATCTTTCAGGTGTAACACAAACACAAATTTCATTACCATTCATTAGTGCTGGAGCTGCTGGTCCATTACACTTAGAATTAAACTTAACAAGAGCGAAATTTGAAGAACTTTCAGCTAACCTTGTTGAAAGAACATTAGAACCAACTCGTCGTGCATTAAAAGATGCTGGTCTTTCTCCAAGTGAATTAGATAAGGTTATTCTTGTTGGTGGTTCTACTCGTATTCCAGCTGTACAAGAAGCAATTAAACGTGAAACTGGTAAAGAACCATATAAAGGCGTTAACCCTGATGAAGTTGTAGCATTAGGTGCTGCAGTTCAAGGTGGCGTACTTACTGGTGATGTAAAAGGCGTTCTATTATTAGACGTAACTCCACTTTCTTTAGGTATTGAAACTATGGGTGGCGTATTCACAAAATTAATCGATCGTAACACAACAATTCCAACAAGTAAGTCACAAGTGTTCTCAACTGCTGCTGATAACCAGCCTGCAGTAGACATTCACGTATTACAAGGTGAGCGTCCAATGTCAGCTGACAACAAAACATTAGGTCGCTTCCAATTAACAGATATCCCACCAGCACCACGTGGTATTCCACAAATCGAAGTAACATTCGATATTGATGCGAACGGTATCGTAAATGTACGTGCAAAAGATTTAGGAACAAGTAAAGAACAAACAATTACAATCCAATCTTCTTCAGGTCTTTCTGATGAAGAAGTAGATCGTATGGTAAAAGAAGCAGAGGCAAATGCTGATGCTGACCAAAAACGTAAAGAAGAAGTTGAACTTCGTAACGAAGCGGATCAACTTGTATTCCAAACAGATAAAGTTGTAAAAGATTTAGAAGGTAAAGTAGATGCAGCTGAAGTAGCGAAAGCAACAGAAGCGAAAGATGCATTAAAAGCGGCAATCGAGAAAAATGATCTTGATGAAATCCGTGCGAAAAAAGATGCACTTCAAGAAATCGTACAACAATTAACTGTAAAATTATATGAGCAAGCTCAAGCTGCTGCAGGATCACAGCAAGCAGAAGGCGCACAAGGCAACGCAGGCGCGAAAAACGACAATGTAGTAGATGCTGAGTTTGAAGAAGTAAAAGAAGATAAGTAATAAAATAAGTAAGATGACAAAAAGTCAAAGTCAAGCGTGCCTTGGCTTTGGCTTTTTTCGCGAGTGAAGAAAAGACTGGGTGTACACAGAGTCTTTTGTGTGGGAGTCCAATGTTTTTCTTTTTGCATACTGTAAGTGAGGAAACAGTGTTGCAAAGCACTTTCTTTCGATGTTAAAATTACGTTTATGTGAAAGGAATCGGGGGTTACAAACTTATGAGTAAACGAGATTACTATGAGGTGCTTGGCGTTAGCAAGAGTGCTTCAAAAGACGAGATTAAAAAAGCATACCGTCGTTTGGCGAAAAAGTATCATCCAGATGTAAGTACAGAAGAAAATGCAATTGAAAAATTTAAAGAAGTGCAAGAAGCATATGAAGTATTAAGTGATGATTCAAAACGTGCACAGTACGACCAATTTGGTCATGCTGACCCAAATCAAGGCTTTGGTGGTTTTGGCGGTGGCGACTTCGGTGGTGGATTCGGTTTTGAAGACATCTTTAGTTCATTCTTTGGTGGTGGAGGCGGTAGACGCCGTGATCCAAATGCGCCGCGTCAAGGTGCAGATCTTCAATATCAAGTTTCTTTAAACTTTGAAGAAGCAATTTCTGGTAAGGAAATGGATATTGAAATTCCAACTGAAGATCCTTGTAATACATGTAGTGGTAGCGGAGCAAAACCGGGAACTTCGAAAGAAACATGTAAACATTGTTCTGGAACAGGGCAAGTTAGCGTGGAGCAAAACACACCATTTGGTCGTATTGTGAATCGTCAAGCTTGTAGACAATGCTCTGGAACAGGTCAAATAATTAAAGAAAAATGTACAACATGCCATGGCTCTGGAAAAGTACGTAAACGTAAAAAAATTAACGTTAAAATTCCAGCAGGTATTGATAATGGTCAACAAATTCGCGTGTCTGGTAAAGGAGAAGCTGGTGTAAACGGCGGACCAGCAGGTGATTTATATGTAGTAGTTCGTGTAATAGAGCATGAATTCTTCCATCGCGAAGGTGATGATATTATTTGTGAAATGCCATTAACGTTTGCGCAAGCAGCACTTGGAGATGAAGTGGAAGTTCCGACTGTGCATGGAAAAGTAAAGTTAAAAATTCCAGTAGGAACACAAACAGGAACAGAATTCCGTTTAAAAGGAAAAGGTGCGCCAAACGTACGCGGATATGGGCAAGGTGATCAATATGTTGTTGTTCGTGTTGTTACACCAACAAAATTAACATCCCACCAAAAAGAATTGTTGAGAGAATTTACAGGTCAAGAAGACCATGATGATAGCCTATTTAAAAAGCTTAAGCGAGCTTTTAAAGGGGAATAATGGAAATAAAAAATGGAGTTGGTAAATTGTGAAATGGTCAGAAATTAGTATTCATACAACAGAGGAAGCTGTAGAAGCAATCTCGCATATTTTACATGAAGCAGGAGCAAGCGGTGTTGCGATTGAAGATCCTGCTGAATTAACGAAAGAGCGTGAACAACAATTTGGTGAGATTTATGCGTTAAATCCAGCTGAATATCCAACAGAAGGTGTACTTGTAAAAGCGTATTTCCCAAAGAATGATACTTTGCAAGAAACAATTACAAGTGTAAAATCATCCATTGATCTGTTGCCTTCTTACGGAATCGAGATTGGAGCAGCAACTGTATCTGTTAATGAGGTAGATGAAGAGGATTGGGCTACTGCTTGGAAAAAATATTACCATCCAGTGAAAATTTCTGATACATTTACAATTGTGCCAACATGGGAAGAGTATACACCTTCCTCACCAGAAGAAAAAATTATCGAGTTAGATCCAGGAATGGCATTTGGTACAGGAACACATCCAACAACAACGATGTGTATTCGTGCTTTAGAAAAAACAGTACAACCTGGTGATACTGTTATTGACGTTGGAACAGGATCTGGTGTGTTAAGTATTGCCGCTGCTAAATTAGGTGCTTCGTCCATTCAAGCATACGATTTAGATCCAGTTGCAGTAGAAAGTGCTGAGATGAACGTTCGACTAAATCATACAGAGAATGTTGTAACTGTTGGACAAAACAGTTTATTAGAAGGTATTGAAGGACCTGTTGATTTAATTGTTGCGAATCTACTAGCAGAAATTATTTTATTATTCCCAGAAGATGCAGCAAAAGTTGTTAAGCAAGGTGGATTATTCATTACATCAGGTATTATTGCTGCGAAAGAAAAAATTGTAACAGAAGCGTTAGTAAAAGCAGGTTTTACAGTAGAAGAAGTGTTAACGATGGAAGATTGGGTAGCAATTATTGCGCGTAAAGGATAAGATAGAATTTTCCTTGTTCAAGTGTTTATTGCCCGTTTGTACGGGAGAATGTAAGTGGAAAGTCTCTCGCTGAAAGTAGTGAGGGACTTACCGTTTGTTTAATCTAAATCATACTGTTTGGCTCTTTTCGTAAGCGTGTGTTTACGAAAAGAGCTAAACTTTACTAAGGTGATATGATGCAGCGTTATTTTGTAGAAGAGCAAAACATAAATGAAACGACAATTCGTATTGTAGGAGATGATGTGCATCACATTGGAAGAGTGATGCGTATGACGCCTGGTGATCACATTTATTGTTGTACAAATGGGAAAACAGCAATCTGTACAATTGCTGAAATTACCAATGAATTTATAAATGCGACTATTGTAGAATGGATAGAGATGTCAAGTGAACTACCTGTGTTTGTGACAATTGCTAGCGGACTGCCTAAAGGAGATAAGCTTGAGTTGATTTTACAAAAAGGAACTGAGCTTGGAGCAGCCGCCTTTTTACCGTTTCAAGCATCTCGATCTATTGTAAAATGGGATGCGAAAAAAGCCGGTAAAAAAGTAGAGCGTTTTAATAAAATCGTAAAAGAGGCAGCCGAGCAGTCTCATCGCAGTGAAGTTCCTACTGTGTATGCACCTGTTTCTTTTAAAGAGCTTCTCACGATGAGTAAAGACTATGACAGTTGTCTTGTTGCATATGAAGAAGAAGCGAAGCAAGGTGAAAAATCAAATTTTGCTAAGGCTTTAACAAAGTTAGAACCAGGGCAAAAGGTACTCATTGTATTTGGGCCAGAAGGTGGCTTAACAGAAGGGGAAGTGTCTTCTCTTTCTGAACATGCCTTTGTACCTTGCAGTTTAGGACCAAGAATATTGCGGACAGAAACGGCGCCTTTATACGCGCTAAGTGCTGTCTCTTATCATTTTGAATTAATGGGGTGAATATATATGGCAACTGTTGCGTTTCATACGTTAGGTTGTAAAGTAAACCACTACGAAACAGAAGCGATTTGGCAACTGTTTAAACAAGGTGGTTATGAGCGAACTGAATTTGAGAAAACAGCTGATGTGTATGTGATTAATACATGCACAGTAACGAATACAGGGGATAAAAAAAGTCGTCAAGTAATTCGTCGTGCCGTTCGTCAAAATCCTGATGCGGTAATTTGTGTAACGGGATGTTATGCACAAACATCTCCAGCAGAAATTATGGCAATTCCAGGTGTGGATATTGTTGTCGGAACGCAAGACCGTGAGAAAATGCTTGGCTATATTGAAGAATATCGTAATGAACGTCAGCCAATTAATGCTGTACGTAACATTATGAAAACACGTGTATATGAAGAATTAGACGTACCGTATTTTACAGATCGTACGCGTGCATCTTTGAAAATTCAAGAAGGATGTAACAACTTCTGTACGTTCTGTATCATTCCATGGGCTCGTGGTTTAATGCGTTCTCGTGACGGGAAAGAAGTTATTCGCCAAGCGCAGCAATTAGTAGATGCTGGTTATAAAGAAATCGTCTTAACAGGTATTCATACAGGTGGATACGGTGAAGATATGAAAGATTATAATTTGGCAGGATTACTTCGCGATATGGAAGCGCAAGTAACAGGTTTAAAACGTCTTCGTATTTCTTCTATTGAGGCAAGTCAAATTACTGATGAAGTGATTGAAGTACTGCGCGACTCTAAAGTTGTTGTACGTCATTTACACATTCCGCTTCAATCTGGATCTAATACAGTATTGAAGCGTATGCGTCGTAAATATACAATGGAATTTTTCCAGGAGCGTTTAGATCGCTTAAAAGAAGCGTTACCAGGACTAGCAATTACTTCTGATGTTATCGTTGGTTTCCCTGGTGAAACAGAAGAGGAGTTTATGGAAACGTTCAATTTCATTAAAAATAATCGTTTCTCTGAACTCCATGTATTCCCGTATTCAAAACGTACAGGAACACCAGCAGCACGCATGGACGATCAAGTGCCAGAAGAAATCAAGAACGAGCGTGTACACCGCTTGATTGCATTATCTGATCAATTAGCGAAAGAATATGCATCTCAGTTTGAAGGTGAAGTTCTTGAAATTATTCCAGAAGAACCATTTAAAGAAGCTGATCGTGAAGGATTATATGTAGGTTATACAGATAATTACTTAAAAGTTGTCTTTGAAGGATCTGAAGAATTAATCGGTAAATTGATTAAGGTGAAAATCACGAAAGCCGGTTACCCTTATAATGAAGCACAATTTGTTCGTGTGCTAGAAGATGTATCTCCAAAAGAATCAGCAAGCGCGTAAGAGAAGAGAAAAGCATGCAAATAGTTTTGTTTGCATGCTTTTTTATTTGATGGAGAAGTTAAAATATGAAAACGCTATACTTTATGATATAATGCTGAAGATTAAGGTTGTCAGACAACTAACAAGTAGCAAAATCACTGAGTATAAGTTGAGAAAGGGGCAATTTTTAAATGAACTACGCAAAATTAATTGATCATACGTTATTAAAACCAGATGCAAAAAAAGAAGCAATCGTTACTCTATGCGAAGAGGCAAAACAACATGATTTTGCTTCTGTATGTGTAAATCCAACATGGATTGAAACAGCAGCAGAAATTTTAAAAGGGACAGACGTAAAAGTTTGTACGGTAATTGGTTTTCCTCTTGGAGCAAACACATCAGAAACGAAAGCATTTGAAACAAAAGATGCAATCGCAAAAGGCGCAACAGAAGTTGACATGGTGATTAACATCGGTGCGTTAAAAGATAAAAACGACGAGTTAGTAGAGCGTGATGTTCGCGCTGTTGTAGAAGTTGCAAAAGGAAAAGCACTTGTAAAAGTAATTATTGAAACATGTCTATTAACAGAAGAAGAAAAAGTTCGTGCTTGTGAATTATCTGTAAAAGCAGGCGTTGATTTTGTAAAAACATCAACAGGATTTTCAACAGGCGGTGCAACAGTAGAAGATGTTGCATTAATGAGAAAAACAGTGGGACCAGATATCGGTGTAAAAGCATCAGGCGGTGTTCGTGACGAAAAAGGCATGGACGCAATGGTAGAAGCAGGTGCAACGCGCATTGGTACAAGCTCTGGTGTAGCGCTAGTAAGCGGAAAAACAGCAACAACTGATTATTAAAATAAAAGCGGAAGCGGCTCGTTTAGAACATGAGGGCGTTGGAAGTCTTGACGCAGAGGCGATTTTTGCCTCGTAGGAAAGAATGAAACGACCGAATGTTCTAGCCGCTGCAGCTGGATAAAATAAAAGCGGAGCCGACTGTTCAGTCCTGGCAGCTAAGATTTTTTAACACGAGGGTCTAGGATATTGTATCTAGATGATGAATAAAAGAAGCGAACATTTTTGTAGAATAATTTCGCATTGATATAGAATTTTATATCGAAATTGAACATATCGTGAAAAAAGAAGTGCGATTGCTCTTCTTTTCTTTTATCAGATAGTTGACCTAAAAGTATAAAATGTATTATAATCGTAAAAGACATGCTGAGTAAGTGTTTCTTTTTTGCATGCTGAATTTAGGATGTAAGTGGATGTTTCGGAGGGAGGGAAAGAGAATGTCAAAAACAGTCGTTCGTAAAAACGAGTCTTTGGAGGATGCACTTCGCCGTTTTAAAAGATCAACTTCTAAAGCTGGTACGCTTGCTGAAGCAAGAAAACGCGAGTTCTATGAAAAGCCAAGCGTAAAACGTAAGAAGAAATCTGAAGCGGCAAGAAAGCGTAAGTTCTAAGAGAGGGTGTAATTTATGAGTCTTCTCGGTCGTTTAAACGATGATATGAAACAAGCGATGAAGAATAAAGAAAAAGAAAAATTAACCGTTATTCGTATGGTTAAGGCTGCTTTACAAAATGAAGAAATTAAACTGCAGCACTCTCTTCTAGAAGATGAGGAATTAACAGTTTTAACTCGTGAAGTAAAACAGTATAAAGACTCCCTCCTTGAATTTGAAAAAGCGGGTCGTGAGGACCTTGTTGATAAACTGAAAAGCGAAATTCAGATTTTAGAAACATATTTGCCAGAGCAATTAACAGAAGAAGAATTGGCTGCTGTTATTCAGCAAGTTATTTCTGAAGTTGGTGCAGCTTCTAAAGCTGATATGGGCAAAGTGATGAGTGCTGTTATGCCGAAAGTAAAAGGTAAAGCAGATGGCTCACAAGTGAATAGGCTTGTTTCACAACTATTAGCATAAAAAAGCGTCTCATTTATAATGAGACGCTTTTTTATGTTTTTTTTCAATTTGGACGTGATATTACAAGCTTTTTTTTCATACATATGGGATGAGAGGGGGGTCTTCGATGAGAAAGTTGCAGCAAATGAAAAATTGGATCACTAAGCAGATAGACCTACCTGCAGATGTATTCATGGATCTGCCGAGAATTACCCTTGTCGGGCAGGTACATATTTATATAGAAAATCATCGTGGATTATTAGTATTTAGTGATAAAGAGGTGCGGCTTTTGTTAAAGCAAGGACAATTATTAATAAAAGGGGACTCTTTTGTTATTAAAACGATTCTTCCAGAAGAGCTTTTACTTGAAGGAACTATTGAGCAAGTCTTGTTTTTAGAAGGAGAAAAGAAAGATAGATAAAGTGAAACTTCCATTCGTGAGGTGTTCTTTCTCACGAATGGTTAGTTGAAGAAATCGGGCTCAAACAGTCGATTAGTATTCGCCTCTTAGTTTTACTACTACCGACTGTTTGAGCGGGACAAAGTGATAGGAAAGGTGCAGGTCTTTATGGGGGACTGCGCCTTTTTCAGAAAGCTGATGGGGGCGAGCTATGAAAAATCAGTGGTTTACAAGATGGATTGGGTATGTGAAGGTGCGGATTCAAGGAAGAGGAGTAGAACGATTTATTAATGAATGTGTACGGCGTGATATTCCTGTTTGGAATGTGAAGAAAGTTGCAGATGATACACTTGTATTTTGCATGCCGCTTCGTGATGTGAAACGATTACGTCCGATTTACCGTAAAAATGAATGTAAACTGTACTTCATTGGACGTTATGGGCTGCCATTTTGGAATAAACGCTTACTTCGAAATAGTGGTTTTCTTGTTGGTTTTTTCCTTTTTTTCTTTATTGTTATCGTTTTATCAAACATGGTATGGAAAATAGAAATAACAGGGGCAAAGCCAGAGACGGAATATATTATGATGAAAGAATTGGACAAAATGGGTATTAAGAAAGGGAAGCTGCAATTTCAAATGCCTAGTGTAGAGACTGTACAGCGTTATTTGACTGATAATATTAATGCCATTACGTGGATTGGTTTGGAAGTGAAAGGAACGACATATCGCTTTAAAATAGTTGAAAAAAATGAACCGAAAAAAGAAAAAGAACAGGTGCCGCAACATTTAGTTGCAAAAAAAGAAGCGATTATTACGAAGATGTTTGTGGAGATTGGAAAGCCAGCAGTTATGAAAAATGATTATGTGCAAAAGGGACAACTTCTTGTATCGGGGGTATATGGGAAAGAAGATAGCCCGACAATTGTTTCTGCTAAAGGGGTTGTATTTGGTGAAACTTGGTACAAGTCTGAAGTGGAGGTACCTTTGAAAACGACATTTCAAGTCTATACAGGGAATTCATATAGAGAACATTATCTTACTTTCGGAAACGTAAAAATAAAAATATGGGGATTTCAGCATGATAAGTATAAGCGGTCTAAAACGGAGACAGTAAGACATGATGTTAAGTTGCTCGGTTTTACACTACCGATTGCTTATGAAAAAGCGATTGTACGTGAAGAGGAGGAAGCAAACCGTGAATATACAGAAAAACAGGCAATTGCGGTGGCGGAGGAAATGGGACAAAAAGAATTAAAGAAAAAACTGGATGAACGTGCTATGATTATAGGGAAGAAAGTTTTGCATAAACAGGTTGAGAATGGGAATTTAAAATTATTGTTGCATTATACAGTGATTGAAAATATTGCAGAGGCTCAACCGATATCTGAATCCGATATTCAAGGAGATTGAGTAATTAATGGCTGAACAATTAGTAGAGATGAATCAACAATTGGAAAACCATAATGAAGCAATTGCTTTGTTTGGAGTAAATGATGCGCATTTAAAAGTAATTGAGAACGAACTTGAGGTATCGATTGTTACGAGAGGGGAATCTGTTCGTGTATCTGGAACAGAAGAAGCGTTAGCTCTTGTTGAAGGTATATTACAACAGCTTCTAGTTGTTATTCGCAAGGGTGTATCGATTTCTGAGCGTGATGTAATCTACGCGATTCAACTTGGCCGTCAAGGGAAATTGGCTCATTTTGAAGAGTTATATGAAGAAGAAATCTTTAAAACAGCAAAAGGTAAGTCCATCCGTGTGAAAACGATAGGACAAAGGCAATATATTTATGCCATTAAGAAGAATGATATTGTTTTTGGAATGGGACCAGCAGGTACTGGCAAAACCTACTTAGCTGTAGTAATGGCTGTTCGTGCATTAAAAAATGGTGATGTGAAAAAAATTATTTTAACAAGACCTGCTGTTGAAGCTGGAGAAAGTTTAGGTTTTTTACCTGGAGATTTGAAAGAAAAAGTGGATCCGTATTTACGCCCTCTTTATGATGCTCTTCATGATGTGCTTGGGCAAGAACATACGCAAAGAATGATAGAACGCGGTATTATTGAAATTGCCCCGTTAGCATACATGAGAGGACGAACACTCGATGATGCGTTTGTTATTCTAGATGAAGCACAAAATACAACAGGAGCGCAAATTAAAATGTTTCTAACGCGTCTTGGATTTGATTCGAAAATGGTTATAACGGGAGATCCATCCCAGATTGATTTACCGAAAGGTGTGAAATCTGGCCTTTCTATTGCAGCGAATGTATTAGACCGTGTACCTGGACTTTCGTTTATTAAACTAGAGCAATCGGATGTTGTTCGTCATCCGCTCGTACAGCGCATTATTGAAGCATATGATAAAATGGAATGATCCTGCTTGTAAGGATCATTTCTTTTTATCTCGCTCAAACAGTTGGTAGTAGCAGGTCAAAGAAGAGAAGGCCAACCAACTGTAAGAGCCCGATTGGTTCAACTAACCATTCGTAAGGAAAAAGCGCCTCACGAATGGAAGTTTCACTTTATATCAGGAGAGGAGAAGGTATTGTAATTATGTCAGGGTTTCAAGAAGTTGCTAAGTGGTTTCGCAATACACAGCATTCGAAAAAACTGAGCTGGATTTCTTATGTTTTATTAGGAGCGGTGCTATTTTTGGCGCTGATGAATAATGTAAAACCGGAACAATTAGATGTCAAAATGTTGTCTATTTCAAAAAAGACAATCCATTCTCCTGTTAAAATTGAAGATAAAGTAACGACAGAAAAGAAAAAGAGAGAAGCGGCTCAAAAGGTCGAGGATCAGTATACGTATCGAAGTGAATATAAACAAAACCGGATTGATGTTGTGAATTCGGTCTTTGATGCAATAAAAGAAGTGGATTCAGAGGCAAATACTTCGGCACCAAATGCGCAAAAAAACTTGTCGACTACAGAACGATTGGATAAATTAAAAAAGAAATTGCCAACGGATTTAACGAAAAGTTTGTCTGATCAAGTGTTATTGCAATTTTTAAATGCGACAGAAGATCAGCTTCTTGTGGCGAGGGAATCAACCGTCACAGCTGTCAATAATTTAATGAGTTATCATATTAAAATGAATGAAGTGGATCAGTTTAAAGACCGTATTACTAACGAGTTAAAAAACGTATCTGTTAGTAACGAATTGAAACAAGCAATTACCGCACTTGGTCAGTATGCGATCGTACCAAACTATTTTTACGATTCGTCTGCTACGAAGGAACAGAAGCAAATGGCGATGGATCAAGTGGATCCTGTCTATATTTTACAAGGTCAAATTCTTGTAAAAGAAGGTGAAACAATTACAAGAGAAGTGTATGAACAGTTGAAGTTAGTAGGATTACTGAATCAAAGTAATTCATTTCAACCATTTTTAGGACTAGCTATTTTTATTGGTGTTCTTCTATTTTTTATGCATAAGCAATTTGAGGCGTTTTTAAAGTCGAAAAGAGAGGACAAGCCATATATTTTAGCATATACAACAATTGTCGCCATTACAGTTGTTTTAATGAAAATTATTAGTTTGTTTCAAAAGTTAGAATATGCCGGTATTGCTTATATTGCTCCGGTTGCAATGGGAACTATATTAGTGAAGCTGATGATTGGTGATCGATTTGTTTTTATAACAAGTGTGATTTTTTCAGTGTGCGGTAGTATTTTATTTAATGAAGAGGTAACGAGTACACTTAATTATTCAGTTGGGATTTATGTATTGCTTAGCTCGCTTTCTGTTAGCATTTTTTTGCGGGAAAAAAATCGTCGTACAATGTTGCTGCAAACTGGGATACTTGTATCTATTTTAAATGTGGTTGTATTAGCAGCTTTATTGCTACTGCGCAATGGAAACTTTTCACCGATTGAGATTGGAACACATTTATTAATGGCAGCAGCATCTGGGATTATTTCATCGGTTTTAGCAATGGGGATTTTGCCATATTTAGAAAGTGGTCTTGGTCTTGTTTCTAGTATGAAGTTGGTGGAATTAGCAAGTCCAAATCATCCATTGCTTCGCAAAATTTTATTAGAAGCACCAGGAACGTATCATCATAGTGTCATGGTCGCGAATTTATCAGAAGCGGCATGTGAAGCTGTTGGGGCGAATGGTGTGCTAGCACGTGTAGGAGCATATTATCATGATATCGGAAAAACAGTGCAGCCGCATTTCTTTATTGAAAATCAAATGGGAATCTCAAATCCCCATGATCGATTGGACCCTGAAACAAGCAGAGATATTATAATTGCCCATGTTACAAATGGAGTAAAAATGTTAGAAGAACATCATATTCCGCAAGAGATTATTGATATCACAGCGCAGCATCATGGAACTACTTTGTTAAAGTATTTCTACTATAAAGCAATGCAAGAGGATAAAGAGAAGTACACAGAAGAGATGTTTCGTTATCCAGGTCCAAAAGCAACATCAAAAGAATCGGCTATTGTCGGTGTTGCTGACAGTGTAGAAGCGGCAGTGCGTTCCATGAATGCACCAACACCAGAGCAAATTGATAATCTTGTTCATAGTATTATTAAAGACCGTCTACAAGATGGACAATTCAGTGAATGTAATTTAACATTTAAAGAACTGCAAATTGTGGAGAAAACATTATGTGAAACATTAAATGGAATTTTCCATTCTCGGATTAAGTATCCGAAATTATCAGAAGAAAAGGTGAAGTAAATGGGGTTAATAATTGACTTTTTTGATGAAACGGAAGAAGTAAAAGAAGAGTATGTTGAACTAATTCAACAGTTAGTTGAAAAAGCAGCAGAGACAGAATCTGTAGAAGACGGAGCGGAACTTTCAATTACATTTGTAAATAATGAGCGCATTCAAGAAATTAACCGTGAATATCGTGATAAAGATCAGCCAACAGACGTAATCTCTTTTGCGATGGAAGATATGGGCGAAGGAGAAATGGAAATTGTCGGTGTGGACATGCCCCGCATGTTAGGCGATATTATTATTTCTATTCCGAGAACGAAAGAGCAGGCTGAAGAATATGGCCATTCTTTTGAGCGTGAGCTTGGTTTTTTAGCGGTGCATGGCTTTTTGCATTTGCTTGGTTATGATCATATGACAGAAGAAGAAGAAAAGGTTATGTTTGAAAGACAAAAAGAAATTCTCAATGCTTTTGGATTGGGTAGATGAAAAAAGGAAAACTTATAAACAGTTTCCGCTATGCATTTGCTGGAATTTTCTTTTGTCTTCTCCATGAACGAAATGTACAAATTCATTGTTTAGCAACGTTCATTGTTAGTGGCCTTGGTTTTTATTTTCATATTACGAAAACAGAATGGCTTATTTTACTTTTGACAATTGGGGGGGTATTTGCACTAGAAATCGTTAATACAGCGGTGGAGAAAACGGTTGATTTAGTAACGACTGAGGTGAAACCACTTGCTAAAATAGCAAAAGACGCAGCAGCAGGCGCGGTGTTATTTTTCTCGATTATTGCCGTTGTAATTGGTGCTATTATCTTTGGACCGTATATGATATAGTTGCATTCCAAAGATTTTTATCTTTTCATATTGTAAATGGAAAGGAAGAGAAACTGTGAACAGCAAAGAATTAATTCAAGAAGCAATCGAAGCGCGTAAACAAGCATACGTACCGTATTCTAAATTTCAAGTAGGTGCTGCCTTATTAACGACAGACGGGAAAGTATATCGTGGTTGTAATGTTGAGAATGCATCATATGGTTTGTGTAACTGCGCGGAAAGAACAGCGCTATTTAAAGCGATTTCGGAAGGAAGTACAGAATTTACTGCAATTGCAGTTGTAGCGGATACAAAACGTCCAGTACCTCCTTGTGGAGCGTGTCGTCAAGTTATGGTAGAATTGTGTGAGTCAAATACAAAAGTGTATTTGACAAATTTAAAAGGTGACATACAAGAAACAACAGTAGGAGAATTGTTACCAGGAGCATTTTTAGCGGAGGATTTACATGAATAGAGAAGGTTTTAAATCAGGTTTTGTCTCTATTATTGGGAGACCAAACGTTGGGAAATCAACATTTTTAAACCGAATTATCGGTCAAAAAATTGCGATTATGAGTGATAAACCACAAACAACACGTAATAAAATTCAAGGTGTGTACACAGAAAATGATGCGCAAGTCATATTTATTGATACACCAGGTATACATAAACCAAAGCATAAGCTTGGCGATTTTATGGTTAAAATGGCTCAAACAACAATAAAAGAAGTAGACATTGTTTTGTTTATGGTCAATGCAGAGGAAGGCTTTGGACGTGGTGAAGAGTTTATCATTGAAAAATTGCAAGAAACGAAGCGACCAGTATTTTTAGTAATTAATAAAATTGATCAAGTTCATCCAGAGGAGCTGCTTGGACTTATTGATAAATACCGTACGTTATATGATTTTGCTGAAATTGTGCCCATTTCAGCATTAGAAGGAAATAATGTAGATGCGTTAATTGGTGCGATTAAAAAATATTTACCAGAAGGCCCGCAGTATTATCCGGAGAATCAAGTGACAGACCATCCGGAGCGCTTTATTATTGCAGAACTTATTCGTGAAAAAGTATTGCATTTAACACGTGAAGAAGTGCCGCATTCTGTTGCGGTTGTTATTGATGCAATTCAAAAGCGTGAAGGCGGGGCAGTTTATGTTAATGCAACAGTCATTGTAGAACGTCCATCACAAAAAGGAATTGTGATTGGGAAACAAGGAAAGATGTTAAAAGAAATTGGAAAGAGAGCGCGCTTTGATATTGAGTCGCTTCTTGGTTCAAGAGTATTTTTAGAGCTGTGGGTAAAAGTGCAGAAAGATTGGCGTAACAAAATGTCACAGTTACGCGACCTTGGTTTCCGTGAAGACGAATATCTATAAAGTGAAACTTCCATTCGTGAGATGTTTTTCTTCACGAATGGTTAGTTGAACCAATCGAGCTTTTACTGCCCACAAATAGTGGATAAAAACTGTATATTTTAGAAAAAATTTTCTCACATGAAAATGAACAAAATGGGTCATTTTAATAACAAAGAAAGAAATTGGGTTACATGCACGCTTACTAAGAAAGGTGGATTCTTATGTTAGATTTTACCTGGAAAGTTTTCTCGAAAACAGGAAGCATTGAAACGTATCTGCTCTTAAAAGAGATGGAAAAAAGTGCAGAGGATGAAATGCATCAGCATGACGAAATATTAGTAGAGCTGGATTCTCCAATTTCCTAACCCATTTTGTTCGAACCTTGGATGGTGACGAACATGTTTCAAAAAATTGAGGGAATTGTCATTCGAACGATTGATTATGGAGAAACAAACAAGATTGTAACTATATTTTCCCGCGAATTAGGGAAAGTTAGCGCAATGGCCAGAGGAGCTAAAAAACCTAAAAGTAGACTGGCATCCATTTCTCAATTATTAACTCACGGCCATTTTCTTATTCAAATGGGTTCTGGTTTAGGGACATTACAGCAAGGTGAAATTATTTCTTCTATGCGAGAAATCCGTGAAGATTTATTTTTAACAGCTTATGCGTCATTTATTGTTGAATTGACTGATAAAGCCACAGAAGAGAAAAAACATAATCCATATTTATTTGAAATGTTATATCAAACGTTGCATTATATGAGTGAAGGGGTTGACCCGGAAGTTTTAGCGCTAATCTATCAAACGAAAATGTTGCCAGTTTTCGGGCTTAATCCATACTTTGATACATGTGCGATTTGTCACCAGTCAACAGATTTTGTCGCCTTCTCTGTTAGGGAAGGCGGCTTTCTTTGTAAACATCACGCTGAGCAAGACTCGTATCGTATTGCAATTGGAGAAGCTGTTCACAAGCTGTTGCGGTTATTTTATCATTTTGATTTAGCGCGTCTTGGAAGTGTATCTGTTAAAGAAGACACGAAGAAACAAATGCGCACAGTATTGAATATGTACTATGATGAGTATTGTGGGATCTATTTAAAATCAAGACGTTTTTTAGACCAGCTGGATAAATTTCAAATATAGTGGACCAAATGAGGTCTTTTTTACATACTTTCTTTTTCGAATGATATATTTAGTATATAATATTTAAGAGATAGTATAACTCTTTTCGTTTTGTAATGAAGGTGGTGATTATCATAGAACTGAATAAGCGCCAAGAACATATCATCCAGATTGTAAAAGATAACGGTCCAATTACAGGAGAAGCGATTGCTGAGCAATTAAATTTAACGAGAGCAACGCTTAGGCCAGATTTAGCTATTTTAACAATGGCGGGTTATTTAGAAGCGCGTCCACGTGTTGGCTACTTTTATACCGGGAAAACAGGTGGGCAATTGCTTTCTGAGGCAGTTAAAAAAATTATTGTACAAGATTATCAATCTAGGCCAGCTGTGATTGATAAAAACGTTTCTGTATATGATGCAATCTGTGCAATGTTTTTAGAAGATGTCGGTACTTTATTTATCGTTGACCAAAATACATTGTTAGTCGGTGTTGTTTCTCGAAAAGATTTGCTAAGAGCAAGTCTAGGAAAGCAGGATTTAACGTCATTACCGGTAAATATTATTATGACAAGAATGCCGAATGTTACGATGTGTCGCAAGGAAGATAGCTTGTATGATGTTGCAATGGATTTAATAGAAAAGCAGATTGATGCTGTTCCGGTTGTGAAGGACACGAAACAAGGATTAGAAGTTGTCGGTCGCATCACAAAAACTAATATTACGCGTGCATTCGTTGATTTAGTGAATCATGAGTAAGTGCAATTCGTTTAAAGTGAGGTAATGCAATGAATAGTAAAATTGTATATGTCGTATCTGATTCGGTTGGAGAAACAGCTGATTTAGTTGTTCGAGCAGCGATGGGCCAATTTCCATTTGCGCCGGATATTAGACGTGTACCGTACGTAGAAGATACAGGGACATTAAAAGAAGTTATTTCTATCGCCAAAAGTAATGATGCGCTTATTTGTTTTACGTTAGTAAAGCCCGATATGCGAAAATATTTACGGGAAGAAGCGGCAAAAGAAGGTGTAGAGGCTTATGATATTATCGGTCCTCTTATCGATCAAATTGAAGAAGTAACAGGGCAAATCCCAAGGTATGAGCCAGGGGTTGTACGAAAGTTGGATGAAGAGTATTTCAAAAAGATTGAAGCGATTGAATTTGCTGTGAAATATGACGATGGTAGAGATGCGCGTGGTCTTTTAAAAGCTGATATCGTATTAATTGGAGTGTCTCGTACATCAAAAACACCACTTTCACAATATCTTGCACATAACAAGCGATTAAAAGTTGCCAATGTTCCTCTCGTACCCGAAGTGGATCCGCCGGAAGAATTATATCGCGTGCCGAAAGAAAAATGCTTTGGTTTAAAAATAACGCCCGATAAATTAAATCATATTCGCAGGGAACGTTTAAAATCTCTTGGATTAAGTGATGGAGCAAGTTACGCCAACATTAATCGTATTAAAGAAGAGATTGAACACTTTGAACGTGTAGTGAATAAAATCGGTTGTCCTGTTATTGATGTATCGAATAAAGCGATTGAAGAAACAGCAAATATTATTGTGAATGCAGTGCAAAACCGACAGAAGTTTTAGCACATTTACCAAAGGTGAATGTGCTTTTTTCACTCAATTATGAAAAAACAATGGACATCTAGCTAAGTTTAGAAAAATATATTATAATAAAAAATTGTGATAAAAACATTCATTTTACGTTTAGACTTTAATTTTTCAGAATAAACTAGGGATAGGATTTGTAAAGGAAATACTTTTACGTAAAATCGACAAAAATCTGAACAAGAAAACACACATTATGGAAGGATTCACAGAAGGGATGTAGAATAGAGAAATATGCAAAACATCACTAAAATTTTTGTTGATGCAGATGCCTGTCCAGTGAAGGAAGAAATTTGGTTTATCGCATCCTACTCTCATCAGTCAAGAAGCCAAAAAGGAAATTAGGTATATGTAGATTCTGCACAAGACGAGGTGGATTTTTACATCTATCAACGTGCAAAAGCAGGAAATCTCGTTATCACACAAGATATGGGACTTGCTGGTCTTCTCGTCAAAAAAGGAGTATACGTATTATCTCCGCGCGGCACAATTGTGACCGATGAGCATATGGATACAATTTTATATAATCGATATGTATCTGCGAAGTTACGTAGACAAGGAACCTTTACAAAAGGGCCAAAATCATTTTCTAAGTGTGATGGACAATGTTTTTTGTCTAGTTTAGAAAAAATATTGTCGAATTATAAAGGAATTCTTTAGTTTGTATCGAATACAAAATACGACACGGAGATGGAGTTATGGGGAACAGAATTCCCGAGGAAGTTGTAGAACAAATTCGTACATCGTCTGATATTGTTGAAGTCATTGGGGAATATGTGCAGCTTAAAAAACAAGGTCGAAATTATTTTGGGCTTTGTCCTTTTCATGGCGAGAACTCACCGTCGTTTTCTGTTTCTGCTGATAAGCAAATTTTTCATTGCTTCGGATGTGGAGAAGGGGGAAATGTTTTTTCCTTTTTAATGAAAATAGACGGACTGTCTTTTGTGGAAGCTGTACAAAAATTAGGTGAGCGAAATGGAATTCCTGTTGCTAACTTTACATCAGACTTAGAGCAAAAACAAAACATATCTGATGATAGTATGATTATGTTGCAAGCTCATGAGCTTTTGAAAAAGTATTACCATCATCTTTTAGTAAATACAGAAGATGGGAAACAATCGCTTTCGTATTTGCTAGAGCGAGGTATTACGAAAGAAATGATTGCAAAATTTGAAATTGGATATGCCACTCCTGCTTGGGATGCAGCGGCGAAAATCTTGCAAAAGCGAGGTTTCTCACCAGCTGTTATGGAACAAGCTGGGTTACTTGTTCGCAGTGAGAAGGATGGCAGTTATCATGATCGTTTTCGTGGACGAGTTATGTTTCCAATTCATACACTGCAAGGAAAAGTAGCTGCTTTTAGTGGACGGGCATTAGGAGATGATACTCCTAAGTATTTGAATAGCCCAGAAACGCCTATTTTTCATAAAAGCAAGCTACTATATAATTTTCATCAAGCAAGGCCATTTATTCGAAAACGAGGGCAAGTTCTTCTCTTTGAAGGATATGCGGATGTTTTAGCAGCTGTGAAAAGTGGAATTGAAGAATCTGTTGCAACAATGGGCACTGCTTTAACTGAGGAACAGGCGAAGCTTCTGCGGCGTAATGTTGAAACTGTTGTTCTTTGCTATGATGGTGATAAAGCAGGACAAGAAGCAACAATGAAAGCAGGACAATTGTTATTGCAAACCGGTTGTGAAGTGAAAGTTGTCTCTATGCCAGATAAATTAGACCCTGACGAATATGTACAGCGATACGGGACAACACAGTTTCAGAAACTTGTACATGCAAGTATAAGTTTTGTTGGATTTAAAATAAATTATCTTCGTTTAGGGAAAAATTTGCAAGATGAATCTGGAAAAGAAGCTTATGTGAAAAGTGTTTTAAAAGAGTTAGCGTCATTGCAAGACGCAATGCAGGCAGAATCGTATTTGAAGGCATTGTCACAGGAATTTGCTTACTCAATGGAAACACTACTTGGGCAATTGCACCAATATCGCAAAGAACAAAAGGTACAGCAAAAACAGACAAAGCCAATTTCGCAGCCTTCTCAAATTGTTCATGCGAAGCCGAAATTTTCTGGTTTTGAAAGAGCTGAAAGAGAGCTTATTTATCATATGTTGCAAAGTGTAGATATCGCTTTTCGTATCGAGCCTCATATAGAAGATTTTCATACGGAAGAACATAAAGGGATTTTATATGAGCTATACGCATATTATGAAAAGGGAAATGAACCGTCAGTCGGAAACTTTTTAAGTTGGCTTTCTGATGAAAAGTTAAAAAATATTGTAACCAATATTTCAACAGATGAAATGATTAATCCCGAATACTCAGAAGAATTGCTTCAAGGTAACGTAGATGCTTTGCGTCGGCATAAGCAAAAAATAAAGAAAATGGAAAATATTTTTACGCTCAAGCAAATGGAAAAAGAAGACCATTTGGCAGCAGCGCGTTTTTTCCAAGAGTATTTACAAAAGCGAAAAGCAAGAAAATAGCTTTTTGTATAAAAACTTATTATAATCATTGTTTGTATCTCGCGTAAGGAGGGGAACAAATGGCTGATAAACCAGCTCGTTCTAAACAAATTGAAACTGATATAACACTTGAGCAAGTGAAAGAGCAACTCACAGAGCTCGGAAAAAAACGTGGCGTTCTTACATATGAAGAGATTGCAGAACGCATGAGCGGATTTGATATTGAATCCGAACAAATGGATGAATATTATGAATATTTAGGTGAACAAGGAATTGATTTAGTTGGCGACAACGATGAAGATCCAAACACACGTCAATTAGCCAAAGCAGAAGAAGAGTTTGACTTAAATGATTTAAGTGTACCGCCAGGTGTGAAAATTAATGATCCTGTGCGCATGTACTTAAAAGAAATTGGTCGTGTTGACTTACTATCTGCTGAAGATGAAATTGCTCTTGCAAAACGTATTGAAGAAGGCGATGAAGAAGCGAAGCGTCGCCTTGCAGAAGCAAACTTACGTCTTGTTGTAAGTATTGCAAAACGTTATGTTGGCCGCGGTATGCTTTTCTTAGACTTAATTCAAGAAGGGAATATGGGTCTAATTAAAGCAGTTGAAAAGTTTGATTACCGCAAAGGGTATAAATTTAGTACGTATGCAACATGGTGGATTCGCCAAGCGATTACACGTGCAATTGCGGACCAAGCAAGAACAATTCGTATACCAGTTCATATGGTTGAAACAATTAATAAATTAATTCGTGTTCAACGTCAGTTATTACAAGATTTAGGTCGTGAGCCGTCTCCTGAAGAAATCGGTGAAGAGATGGATTTGTCTCCTGAAAAAGTACGCGAAATCTTAAAAATTGCACAAGAGCCAGTATCTCTTGAAACGCCAATTGGTGAAGAGGACGACTCTCATTTAGGTGACTTTATTGAAGACCAAGAAGCAACATCTCCTGCAGAGCATGCAGCATATGAGTTATTAAAAGAGCAATTAGAAGATGTATTAGATACATTAACAGATCGTGAAGAAAATGTTCTTCGTCTTCGTTTCGGCTTAGACGATGGACGAACTCGTACGCTTGAAGAAGTTGGAAAAGTATTCGGCGTTACGAGAGAGCGTATTCGTCAAATTGAAGCAAAAGCGCTTCGTAAATTAAGACACCCAAGCCGTAGCAAACGTTTGAAAGATTTCTTAGAATAGAGATTTGTTTAAAGTTTACTTCATTAATATGGAGTAAACTTTTTTCTTTTGTTAATTTTTGTTAAAATTTAGCCATCGAAAGCAATTACAATTCTTGTAATTTATTTTACAGAATTGTCTTTTGATTTGCAAATGGTCATTTTTCGATTTTTCGATTAATTTCGTGTATTCCTAGCAAAAATATGTGGAAAATATAACTGTTTATGATGAGAAAAGAGGATATTTATCAAAAATTCACATGATTTTGTAGCAGAATAATTGATAGAATATATGGAATATTTTTAACTTAGTATAGTTTGGTCTTTTCTGGTAGAGCGTTTTCAAGTACAATAGAAATGACTGAATCATCAAATTATTAGGGGATATAGAGGGGGAAAAAGAAAAAATGAAGCGTAATCCGTTAATTCCATTTGCTCTTATTGCTGTATTGGGAATTGTTATTATGTTTGTATTTTCATTTCAAGGCATGCATAAATCAAAGGAACTAGCTGAAGCGAAGAAACACGGGGGAAAAACGACACAAACAGCAGCAAAGCCTGAAGAGATTGTAAAACAAAGTTGTACAAGCTGTCATGGTGATCAGTTGCAAGGGGCAGTTGGTCCTAATCTACAAAAAGTGGGCGACAGACTTTCAAAAGATCAAATCCAAGAAGTTATTTTAAAAGGAAGAGGAAATATGCCAGCAGGTATTATTCCGGCGGATCAAGCATCAAAAGTTGCGGATTGGTTATCAAAGAAAAAATAATATTTTATTACATAGATAACTCTTTGCGCCTAAGCGAAGGGTCTTTTTTTGTTCCGTTATTCGTGGGCAGTAAGACTCCCGCCTTAAGATTGTGAGAAAACAAAGAAGATAGGTAGGAGGTAAACTGCTCGTAAGAGCCCGATTGGTTCAACTAACCATCAGTGGGGGATAAAGAAAAACCCCCCACTGATGGAAGTTTCACTTTATTATGTTTGCTTTCTGTTTGCCTTCTTTTTAAAATAGGATAAAGATAATCGTAACAAAGCAATGTGAGGACTACATGAAACAATTATTTTTTGATATATGGATAAATTGGGAGAAAGGTTTTTGAAAAATAAATGCTTTGTAAGGGGAGGGAAATGATTTATTCCCTTGCAACAACGACTATAAATTCTTTATCATGGAGACAGACTGAAAAGAGAAGGAGTAATTGAAACAAATGAATGAAGTAAAGCTTTCAAAACGATTAGAAGAAGTGGTGCTTGAAATTCCAACAGGTTCCACTGTTGCAGATATTGGTTCGGATCATGCTTATTTACCTTGCTATACGATTTTACATAATATTGCCACACAAGCGGTAGCGGGAGAGGTTGTAGAAGGTCCGTTCCGTTCCGCTCAAGCTACAGTAGCAGAGTGCGGATTGCAAGATAAAGTGAACGTACGTAAAGGGAATGGCTTAGAAGTAATCGCGCCAGGTGAAGTAGATGTAATTACAATTGCAGGTATGGGTGGTGCGTTAATTCGTGATATTTTAGAGAATGGAAAAGAGAAGCTTATTGGTGTAACTCGTTTAATTCTACAACCTAATATTGCTGCGCATCATATTCGCGAATGGTTTATTGAAAATGGCTGGGAATTAATAAAAGAAAAAATTGTAAAAGAAGACGGGAAGATTTACGAAATTTTAGTAGGGGAACAGGGTAATACCCTTGCACCGTACAATGAGAAAAAAGAAGAAGCTTTATTAATGGGACCATTTTTAATGAAAGAGAAAAATGAAGCGTTTGTAGAAAAATGGGAGAGCGAGCGAAAAAACTTTAAAAATATTTGCAAGCAATTAGAACTTGCGACAGAGACAGAAGATACAAAAGTAAAGCGTGCAGAAGTGTTAGAGAAGATACGTATGATTGAGGAGGTTTTATCGTGAGTAAAACGCCGAATGGATATGAAATCATTTCTTTATTTGAAAGTATGTACCCAAAACATTTAGCAGTCGAAGGTGATAAGGTGGGATTGCAAATTGGGGCATTAAATAAATCGGTAGAGAATGTTTTAATCGCTCTTGATGTAACGGAAGGCGTTGTACAAGAAGCGATAGAAAAAGGGGCAAATTTAATTATTGCTCATCACCCGCTGATCTTTAATCCATTAAAAGTAATTCATACAGAGCAAGCATACGGGCGTATTATTGAAATGTGTATAAAACATGATATTGCGGTTTATGCTGCTCACACAAATGTGGATATCGCAAAAGGTGGTGTGAATGATTTACTTGCAGATGCTTTAGGGTTGCAGGAAACGGAAGTGCTTGTTCCTACTTATGCAGAAGAAATGAAAAAGCTAGTTGTATTTGTTCCTTCTTCGCATGCAGAAACAGTACGTCAAGCGATTGGTGACGCAGGAGCAGGTCATATCGGCAATTATAGCCACTGTACGTTTAATAGTGAGGGTACTGGTACGTTTCTGCCGCAAGAAGGAACGAATCCGTATATCGGAGAGACAGGGCGTTTAGAACAAGTGGAAGAAGTTCGTATTGAAACAATTATCCCGGCTTCCTTGCAGCGTAAAATCATGAAAGCAATGCTAGGGGCACATCCGTATGAAGAAGTGGCATATGATATTTATCCGCTAGAGAACAAAGGTGAAACATTAGGACTTGGGAAAATTGGATATTTACCACAAGAAATGACATTACAGCAGTTTGCAGAGCATGTGAAGGAATCCCTTGAAGTGAAGGGGGCTCGCGTTGTTGGGAACTTACATGATACTGTGAAAAAAGTAGCGGTACTTGGCGGGGATGGAAATAAATATATGAAGCAAGCGAAGTTTAAAGGAGCAGACGTATATGTAACAGGAGATATGTATTATCATGTTGCACATGATGCGATGATGTTAGGGTTAAATATTGTAGACCCAGGGCATAACGTGGAGAAAGTGATGAAAAAAGGCGTGCAAAAACAATTACAAGCAAAAGTAGATGAGAGAAAGTTTACTGCGCGTATTCATGCTTCAGAATTACATACCGATCCATTTACATTTGTATAAAATGCAAAGTAAAATCCGTTATCTCATAAGATAACGGATTTATTTGTATTATCTCGCTATTTGTGGGAGGCTTACTGCCCGTAAAAGCCCGAATGGTGAGATCTTTCCATCAGTGAGGGAACCTCCACTGATGGAAGTTACACTTTATTTTGCCTTTACTTTTGGTAAGATTTTTTGTAATGGTACGTTTCGCTTACGCTCCCACGTTGCAGGATTTGTTGGATCGTACTGTTCAAAAAATGCGATTACTTCTTTTGTAATAGGTGTTGGTGTAGAAGCGCCTGCAGTAATAGCGACTGTTTCTACGCCTTGTAGCCATTCTAATTGAATTTCACTTACATCGGCAACGCGGTATGCTTTTGTGCTGGCAATTTCTTCAGACACTTGTGCAAGACGGTTAGAGTTATTACTTTTTGGATCGCCAACAACAATTGTTAAATCAGCAGCAGTTGCTTGTTTTGCGACAGCCTCTTGACGGACTTGTGTAGCAAGGCAAATCTCTTTATGAAATTCTGCTGTTGGAAACTTTTCTTGGATGTTCTCCATAATATGTTGAACATCCCATTGACTCATCGTCGTTTGATTTGTGACCAAAATTTTATCAGTTGGAATGGCAAGTGTTTCAAGGTCTGCTGCTTTCTCAATGAGATGGACAATATCTGGGGCAATTCCAACTGCACCTTCAGGCTCAGGATGTCCTTTTTTACCGATATAAATAATATGGTAGCCTTCTGCTTTTTTTGCTTCAATTAAGTCGTGTGTTTTTGTTACGTCAGGACATGTCGCATCAATTGTTGTTAGTCCTTTTTCTTTTGCGCGCTGCTTTACTTCAGGAGATACACCGTGAGCTGTAAAAATAACAGTGCCAGACTCAATTTTCTCTAAAATATCTAAGCGGCTTGGGCCATCAAGCGTAATAATGCCATCTTCTTCAAACGCATCTGTTACGTGTTTGTTATGGACAATCATCCCTAAAATATAAATTGGTCTTGGTAAAGTTTTATCCAGCGCTGCATTGCGCGCAATGACCATCGCGTCTACAACACCGTAGCAATAGCCGCGAGGAGAAATTTTAACAATTTTCATATAATTAATCCGCTCCTTTAAAAAAGGATTTGTTTGATAAAGTTAATCCTTTTTATTATAAAGGAGAAGGAAGCGGATGACAAAGAAATGTTACACATATAACTTTGGTTTAGGAGTAGTTGACTGTAAGGTTTCTACGTTTGCATCATCTTCAAGCATGATTTGAGAAGTAAGTGGTTTGCTTGTAATAGGTATTTGTTTAGGTGGAGTGGGAGGTATTATTTCGACTTCTTCTGTTTCTTTTTCCTCAGTACTTTTTCCAGATGTAAGTATTTTCATTATGTTAGGAATACTGCGGACAATCGGGCCGTATTGCTGCACGACGGGTCCAACGGATTGGGCCATTTGGACAACTTTTTCAACGTTGTTTAGCATTCCAGTGGGGTTTGAAATGAAGTTAGTGAAAAAGCTGCCAATCCCACTAGATGTACTTCCTGCTGCTCCTGCTGCTCCGCGTGTTTCATTTGGTGCCATCATTTGAGGTTGCATCATTCTTTGCTGTTGCTGCGGTTGCATATATGGGTGGTTTTGCTGCTGCTGCGGTTGCATATATGGACGGTTTTGCTGATATGGTATATTTGAGTAGGTTTCCATTTGTCTATAAGGGGGCATCATATGCATATATTCTGCAGCTGGGTCGTTTTTTTTAAACAATTTTGCAAGAAAGCCTTTCTTTTTAGGCATCATCGGTTGCATACCTGGTGACGGTTGCATGCCTGGTGACGGATACATCGTATAAGGATAGGGAGGCTGACCGTACATTTGTTGATATGGAGGAGATTTCATACGCATTAGGAAATCCTCCTTTCTTCAATTTGGTAATACACACTACAATATGCAATTGACAGTAAGAAGGTTAGTTTTTCCCCTGAAAAGCTAAACTAAAGATAGATTTTACTGATAGATTTCGATATAATGTTAACTTGACTGATTAATGAACGCAGTAGAAATAAGAAAGAAGGTGGAATGTATGACAGTGCAAACATTTACACAGTATAATTTTCAACCATTTTTAATAGATGCAATTCGTGAATTACGTTTTTCAGAACCGACAGAAATTCAACAGAAGATTTTCCCGGTCGTGAAAAAGGGCATTAGCATTATCGGACAATCACAAACAGGATCTGGAAAAACACACGCGTATTTACTTCCAACGTTAAATCGTATTGATGCAAGCCGAGAGGAAGTACAGCTCGTAATTACAGCTCCAACTCGTGAATTAGCACAGCAAATTTATGGAGAAATCGTCAAGATAACAAAGTTTTGTGAAGAAGACAAAATGATTACAGCGCGTTGTTTTATCGGTGGGACAGATAAACAGCGTTCAATTGAAAAGTTGAAGAAACAACCACATGTTGTTGTCGGAACACCTGGCCGTATTAAAGATTTAGTGGAAGAGCAAGCGCTATTTGTACATACGGCTTCGATTATTGTTGTCGATGAGGCAGATTTAATGCTTGATATGGGCTTTATTCACGATGTGGATAAAATTGCAGCGCGTATGCCGAAAAATTTACAAATGCTTGTTTTCTCAGCGACAATTCCGCAAAAGTTAAAACCATTTATGAAGAAATATATGGACAACCCGGAGCATATTCATATTAATCCGAAGCAAGTAGCAGCAGTTAATCTTGAACATCATCTTATTCCATCAAGACACCGTAATAAAGTTGAGCTTGTAAAGAATATGTTACTGCAATATCAGCCGTATTTAGCGATCGTGTTTACAAATACAAAAAAAATGGCTGATGAAGTAGCTGATGGTTTAGCGGAGCGCGGTTTAAAAGTTGGTCGTATTCACGGTGATTTATCCCCTCGTGACCGCAAGAAAATGATGAAACAAGTTCGTGATTTAGAATTCCAATACATTGTAGCTACGGATTTAGCTGCACGTGGTATTGATATCGAAGGAATTAGTCATGTTATTAACTATGAAATTCCGTCCGATTTAGATTTCTTTATTCACCGTGTTGGTCGAACTGCACGTGCTGGGTACTCTGGTATTGCAGCAACAATTTATGATCCGGCTGATGAAGAAGCATTAGATACTTTAGAGAAGCAACGCCATATTGAATTCCAACACGTTGATTTGCGTGCTGGTGAGTGGGTTGAATTAGGACCTCGTCGTCGTCGTCAAAGTCGTAAGAAACCAGATGATAAATTAGATGCTATGGCGCAAAAAGTTGTGAAGAAACCGAAAAAAGTAAAACCGAACTACAAGAAAAAACTTGAATGGGAACGCGAAAAAATTAAGAAAAAATATAGCAAAAAGAAAAGATAAGGGATTCCTTATCTTTTTTTGTGGAGAAGTTAGCAGTGTCAGGTTTCTACAAATTATGCTATCATTATAGCTATTGTATTTATAAGAGGTGATTGCATGTTGAAAATTGGATCTCACGTTTCGATGAGTGGAAAGAAAATGCTATTAGCAGCAAGTGAGGAAGCTGTATCCTATGGTGCAACAACGTTTATGGTTTATACAGGGGCACCGCAAAACACGAGAAGGAAACCGATTGAAGAGTTAAATATAGAAGCTGGACGTAAACATATGGAACTTCATGGGATTGAAGAAATCGTTGTTCATGCACCTTATATTATTAATATTGGTAACACAACGAAGCCTGAAACATTCCAACTAGGTGTGGATTTTCTTCGTATGGAAATTGAAAGAACATCAGCATTAGGTGCTGCAAAACAAATTGTGCTTCATCCAGGAGCGCATGTTGGAGCAGGTGCGGATGCAGGAATTCAAAAAATTATTGAAGGATTAAATGAAGTGTTAACAACTGATCAAACGGTGAACATTGCGCTAGAAACAATGGCTGGAAAAGGAACAGAGTGCGGGCGCAGCTTTGAAGAGCTTGCTAGAATCATTGATGGTGTAACACATAATGAGAAATTATCTGTCTGCTTTGATACTTGTCATACACATGACGCTGGTTATGATATTGTTAATGATTTTGACGGTGTTTTAAACGAGTTTGATAAAATTATAGGTATTGATCGTTTGCAAGTATTGCACATTAATGATAGTAAAAATGAGCGCGGTGCTAGAAAAGACCGTCATGAGAATATCGGTTTCGGTCATATTGGTTATAAAACATTGCATCACATTGTGCATCATCCACAATTACAGCATGTACCGAAAATTCTTGAAACACCATATGTAGGTGAGGATAAACAAGATAAAAAGCCGCCGTACAAATTTGAAATTGAAATGCTGAAAAACGGTATGTTTGATGAAGAGATTCTTCAGAAAATTAAAGGTCAATAAAAAAGGGGAAAACCCCTTTTTTATTTTGTTAATTTTTGGAATATAGTATTGATTTGCTGTGCAGTAGCAGGAGAGGTAATCTTTGCAATTTGTTTTAAAAGTTGCAATTTTTCTTGAGTATCATAAATATTAATATGTTTTCCTTGAATTAATGTAACGATTTTGTCTGCTTGTTCGCTTGTAATAGATACTCCATATTCTATACTGTATTTTAATAATTCTTTAGAAGTCATGGTGTTTAATTTTTTGTTTACAAACTGTTGAATGAGGTTCATGGTGCTGCCTCCTTTGTTTTGTCCTCATATCCGAATATATGTGGAATATGCTTGTATATATTCCAAAGCAGGCTGTTTTCTCATCAGAAAAAGAAGAGTATGCTATAATAAAAGAATAAAACTATATAAAAATTATTGAAGGAGGTAACATGGAAAAAAAACAGCATAGAAAAGAAAGTATAATTCATCTTTTGTATCGTCTTGTTATGATTGTGATAGGTGCTGGCTGTGCAGCAGTTGCACTCGAACTATTTTTAATCCCAAACAAAATTATTGATGGTGGTATTATTGGTGTTTCCCTCATATTAGATTACCTTACACCAAATATTTGGTGGCTAAGCTTTTCCACTTTAGTTGTAATCCTCAATTTACCATTTATGTACTCAGGTTATAAGCAAATCGGAAAAACATTTATGTTATCTTCAGTTTTTGCCGTTGTATGTTTAGCTTTCATTGAGTCAACATTACATTCTATTCAGCCCTTTACGACAGAGCCGATTTTAGCGACTGTCTTTGGTGGATTAATTTTAGGTGTTGGTGTTGGGCTTGTAATTAGGCATGGCGGTTCATTAGATGGAGCGGAAATTCTAGGTATTTTACTAACAAAGAAATTACCGTTTTCTGTTGGTGAATTTGTGATGTTTATGAATATTTTCGTCTTTTCTTGGGCGGCATTTGTGTTTGGAGTAGAACAAGCAATGTATTCTGTTATGACATACTATATTGCCTTTAAAACAATTGATACAGTAATTCAAGGTTTAGATGAAACAAAAGCAGTTATTATTGTATCAGACTATTATGAAGAGGTATCAAATGCAATTTTACATCGACTTGGTCGCGGAACAACGAAGTTGGTTGGGAAAGGTGGCTATACGGATAAAGAAAAAGAAGTCATCTATGCAGTTATTACTCGTTTGGAGGTAACGAAGCTAAAATCGATTGTTCATGAAGTAGATGAAAAGGCTTTTATTACCATTATGAATACGCAAGAAACAAAAGGTGCAAAATTTAAATCAGCAATTCACTAAAAGCAGAGAGATTTTCTCTGCTTTTTGCTATAATAGAAGGGTTGTCTAAAATGAGAGGTATATTTTAGGACAGATTGGTTTACAAGTCCTAATGAGCTATAATATAATTCAAATAGAAATAAATCGGAATCATTCTGAATTAAAATAGGTGAGATATGATGGAATATATATTAGAAATCGAGAATTTAACCTTTCGTTATGAAGAGCGAAATGTGTTAGAGAACATTCAATTGCAAGTTCCTAAAGGAGCTTTTTTAGGTTTAGTAGGCCCAAATGGATCGGGAAAATCTACATTATTGAAATGTATATTAGGTATTTTAAAACCGAAGCAAGGGACAATTCGGTTGTTTGGTGTCGATAGTAAAAAGTTTAAAAATTGGAATAAAATTGGATATGTTTCACAAAAGGCAAATAGCTTCAACTCTGGATTCCCAGCAACTGTATTTGAAGTTGTTTCGATGGGACTTGTTTCTAAAAAAGGTTTGTTTCGTTTTTTATCAAAATCTGATAAAGAAAAAGTAAGACAGGCTATCGACAATGTTGGAATGAGTGATTTTGCAACTCGGAATATTGGAGAGCTTTCCGGAGGACAACAGCAGCGCGTCTTTATTGCAAGAGCACTTGTCAGCGATCCAGAGCTATTGATTTTAGATGAACCCACAGTAGGTGTAGACGTAAAAAACGTTGAGAGTTTTTACGAAATGCTTGCACATTTAAATAAGAAATTAGGAATTACACTTATTCTTGTGACGCATGATATTGGCGCGGTGACAGAAAAAGTGACGCATGTGGCTTGCTTAAATCAGCATTTACATTTCCATGGAAATGTAGAGACATTCCGAGAGTTAGAAGATGCTGAAATGTCGTTATTATATGGGCATCATGTTCATCGTTTAGAGCATGATCACGAGCATCACGGGGGGATACGATGATACAGGATTTTTTACAATATGACTTTTTACGAAATTCTTTATATGCTGGAATTTTAATTGGAATTGTTGCCCCGTTGCTAGGTGTTTTTGTTGTAATTCGTCGTTTATCATTCATTGCTGATGCGTTAAGTCATGTTACGTTGTCAGGTATTGCAGCGAGCTTATTGCTAGAAAAAACAGTATTTACCGGTGGCTTTTTAAATCCATTATATATGGGAATGGTATTTTCTATTGGCGGTGCCTTACTCATTGAAAAATTAAGAACGGTATATAAACATTATCAAGAATTAGCAGTTCCAATTATTTTATCAGCTGGTATTGGAATTGGTGTTGTGTTCATTTCGCTTGCGAATGGATTTAATACAGATTTATTTAGTTATTTGTTTGGTAGTGTGAGCGCGGTAACAAGCGGCGATTTACTCATTATTGGATTGGTTGCTATTGTTGTGCTCGTTGTTATCATTTCATTATACAAAGAACTGTTCTTATTATCTTTTGATGAAGAATATGCTGTAGCAACAGGTTTGCGTGCAAAATGGATTCACTTTATTTTTATTATTTTAGTTGCACTTGTGATTGCGGTTTCGATGCGTGTTGTCGGTATTCTTCTCGTTTCATCGTTAATGACATTACCGGTTGCAGCGAGTATTCGCATTGCGAAAGGATTTAAGCAAACGATTTTTTACTCTATTGTATTTGGGGAAATTTCGGTAGTCGGAGGTATGTTAGCTTCTTATCAGCTTGACATCGCTCCAGGTGGTACAATTGTTGTGTTAGCAGTTCTTATTTTAATTGGTGCAATCTTATGGGAGAAGAAAAAAACTGCGTAAAGTAGGGATGATTATGAATCTTACAGAAGCTTTACACCTTATGAAGGAGAAAGGCTATAAACATACCGGAAAAAGAGAAGAGATGCTTCGCCTATTTGCAGCTCACAATAAATATTTAACAGCGAGAGATGTTTTAGCTAATATGAAAGATGATTATCCGGGATTAAGTTTTGATACCATTTATCGCAACTTAACTGTATTTGTAGAAATTGGTATTTTGGAACAGACTGAATTAAATGGTGAAAAGCATTTTCGCTTCAAATGTTCTACTACAGAACACCATCACCATTTCATTTGTTTAGATTGCGGGGGAACGAAGGAAATTACATCGTGTCCAATGGAACTAATGAATAAAGATTTTAAAGGATTTGAAGTAACTGGGCATAAGTTCGAAATATATGGACGCTGTCCGAAGTGTGCACAATAAAAAGCTTGTCAGTTTTGAAACTGACAAGCTTTTTTATTAGAATTTTTTCACCTTATTTTTCTTGTTTTGCCGCATATTCTGCTGCAATTTTATCAATTTCTTTTTTTAATTCTTCTACCATTGTTTCTTCTGGTACTTTACGTACAATTTCGCCTTTACGGAAGAGTAGACCTTCTCCGCGTGCTCCGGCAATCCCGATATCAGCTTCACGTGCTTCACCAGGACCATTTACTGCGCAGCCAAGTACTGCAACTTTAATCGGTGCTTTAATTTTTGAAATATACTCTTCTACTTCATTTGCGATGCTAATTAAGTCAATTTCAATACGTCCACAAGTTGGACAAGAGATTAATGTAGCAGCGTTAGAAGCAAGGCCGAATGATTTTAATAATTCACGCGCTACTTTTACTTCTTCAACTGGGTCTGCACTTAACGAAATACGTAGTGTGTTACCGATGCCTTTGCTTAAGATAGCTCCAAGACCAGCAGCGCTTTTTACAGTTCCAGCAAATAAAGTTCCGGATTCTGTAATACCAAGGTGTAATGGATAATCGAAAGCACGTGATGCTTTTTCGTATGCTTCAATTGCTAAGTTCACATCGGATGCTTTCATCGATACGATGATATCGTGAAAATCTAGATCCTCTAAAATTTTAATGTGATGCAATGCGCTTTCTACCATACCATCCGCTGTTGGGTATCCATATTTTTCTAAAATGTGACGTTCTAATGAACCTGCATTTACACCGATGCGAATTGGAATACCGCGTTCTTTTGCAGCATTTACAACCGCTTCAACTTTATGGCGGCGACCGATGTTTCCTGGGTTGATACGAACTTTGTCAATACCGCCTTCAATTGCTTTTAATGCTAGGCGATAGTCAAAATGAATATCAGCAACAAGAGGGATATTAATTTGTTTTTTAATATCAGCAATTGCGTCTGCAGCGCGCTCATCTGGAACGGCTACACGGACAATTTGACAACCTGCTTCTTCTAAACGTTTAATTTCGGCAACTGTTGCTTCCACATCATGCGTTTTTGTTGTTGTCATACTTTGTATAATTAATTCATTATTACCGCCGATTGTTAAATTTCCAACTTTAACAGGACGTGTTTTTGTACGATGAGTTATTTCATTCACGAATAGATCGCTCTCCTTATAAAAGAAGTTTCTTATTTTGTAGACAAATACATTTATATTGTATGCAATATTTGTCTCGTGAAGCCAAATGTCTAGCTTCACTTTTTCTATTGTATCAGCGCTTTGCTGCAATTGACAAGAATTATGTGATACTGTTATGGATAGAGAGGGAATTTGTATTTTTTTCCAATTTGTAATTTTGCAGGAGATTCACTTTGGTTTAATCCTTTAAAATCTGTAACAACCTTTTCAATAGAAGGGATTTTTTTTTTGTTAATTTCCTCTGTAATGGATAGAACGGTATCGCCTGTTTTTACTTCAATGATTTTATATTTTGTTGATGATATATTTTCTTTTTGGTCGTTTTTTGAAGCTTTAGCCGAAGTTTCTTTTGTTTTGGAATATGTATGAAGTAACGGTAAAGTGCCGATTGTCATATCGTAGTACAAGACGTAACCGAGAACAAGCAACAATAAGACACCGCCAAGTCTTTTCATATTTCTTCACTCCTTTGTAGAGAAATATATGCTTGTCCAAAAAAAAAATGCCTTGAAGGCATTTTTTATAGTGAATTTTTTTCTTTTGGTTTTGGTACTTCTTTTATTGTTAAATAAAGAACAATCAGAACAACGGTAATAAATAGGAACAACGAGCCTGGGACGTTAATTTTTAACAAATCCATTATCATAAAGAATATAGTTGGGATTGTATAGCTGTAGGCAGTTAATGTCCAAATTTGTTTGTACGATAGTTTACGCTGTCCGCTCATTGCAGAACCGATAAATGCTAATAGCGTAACGCCAAGGAATGTAATGAAGAGCTGGAATAAGTAAATAAGTGTTCCGATAACGAACATAGCAACTGGATATATGCTATCGACAAATGAAACTAATTCTTGAATATCTTTCTTTTCAAAAGTTGTATTTCCTAAGTCACTATATGGAAATGATTGTGTTTTTTGTTCTGCTGTTGAAATCACTTTATCTTTTAAGATGAACACACCATCTCGGTTGGGATATGCACTTGCATCCGTTGCATTTGGGTCAAATACAAAAATAAAATCTGTGTCATCTTTTACAATGGGTTTGTCGATGTCTGCGTGAAGTTCGCCATTTTCAATTTTAAAATCAGGTACATCTTTTTCAATAGAATGATTAACTAGACTAATACCATCTTGAATGAAACTTCCAAATAGAATCGTTTTTGGAACGGTAGCAAGTAAACATAGCAACATTATGTAAAGAATCGTTTTTCCGATTTTTTGAAAACGAAAAAGTGCCATCTCTTTTGGTGCATATAAGCTTTTAAACAGTTGCGTAAATATGGACATGAATTCACTTCCTTCTTTTAAATATATTGATTTACCATCTCATTGTAACGTACGTTTCTAAAGAATCACAAGATATATCATGTGTGATAGGAAAATACAATTGACACATTTCTTTTTATTATGGTAAATTTATCTTACATTTTTATATATACTTATACATTCCATGGTAGTTTAGCTGACTAGAGCATACAGGATGCCTTAGTAGTTATTCGTATATATTGTGGACCCTTAGCTCAGCTGGTTAGAGCAGACGGCTCATAACCGTCCGGTCGTAGGTTCGAGTCCTACAGGGTCCATATCCATTTCATATATTGATACATAACACATAAGCTTCCTTATAGAAGGAAGCTTTTTTTACAAAAAGTATGAGCATTTCGTTTGAAAAGAAATGGAAAATTTGCTACTTTAATGTTAGCGAGGCAATACGTTAAATTTGTTTTCAGCCCTATGTAATTAGGGTAAAATGAATTTGTATGCCGAGTCATTATCGGCAAATACATACAATGGGAGGAATATAACAATGGCAAAACATGAATTACCAAATTTACCTTATGCGTATGATGCATTAGAACCTCATTTTGACAAAGAAACAATGAACATCCATCATACAAAACATCACAACACATACGTAACAAACTTAAATGCTGCATTAGAAGGACATGCGGAATTAGCAGAAAAAAGCATTGAAGAATTAGTTGCAAACTTAAACGAAGTGCCAGAGGCAATTCGCACAGCAGTACGCAATAACGGTGGTGGACATGCAAACCACTCTTTATTCTGGACAATCCTTTCTCCAAATGGCGGCGGACAACCAGTAGGTGAACTTGCAGGCGCAATTGAAGCAAAGTTCGGCAGCTTTGATGCATTTAAAGAAGAGTTTGCAAAAGCAGGCGCAACTCGCTTCGGTTCTGGTTGGGCATGGCTTGTTGTAAACAATGGTGAATTAGAAGTAACAAGCACACCAAACCAAGATACTCCATTAATGGAAGGTAAAACTCCAGTTTTAGGACTAGACGTTTGGGAGCATGCATACTACTTACATTACCAAAATCGTCGTCCTGACTACATCGGTGCATTCTGGAACGTTGTAGATTGGAACGCAGTTGAAAAACGTTACCAAGACGCAAAATAATTATAATTGTAAAAGCTAGGAGATGCTTCTCCTAGCTTTTTTTGTTTTCTTACACCGGTCCGATTGGTAGAGCTCACATCAATGGAGAAAAACGTTCCGTTGAAAGAAGTTTCACTTTACCCCTTCTTCTTTACATAATTGTGTTCTTCTTTGGAAGACTAGAACATGAAGTAAAGGAGAGTTCATATGAAATGGAAACATTTAATTGGCGATGTTGAGGTGAATCGTGACTTAGTATTATTACTCATAATTGGCGGGTTATATGCGTTGGCTATTTCATTGTCGAATACGTTTGTTAATATTTATTTATGGAAACAAACGAAGGACTTTGTGAATATTGGCCTTTATAATTTAGCAAGCGTTATTTTACAACCACTGACATTTATTGTTGCCGGAAAATTAGCGAAACGAGTAGATCGTACGATTTTGCTCCGAATCGGTGTGACAACATTAGCTATTTTTTTTATTGTTGTGTTACTAACAGGAACAAATGCTTCGCAGTATATTTTACTAATCGGCAGTTTACTTGGAATGGGATATGGATTTTACTGGCTCTCATTTAATTTATTAACATTTGAAATTACAGAGCCGGAGACACGTGATTTTTTTAACGGATTTCTCGGATTGCTTAGCTCATTTTCGGGTATGATTGGTCCAATTGCATCCGGATTTATCATTTCGCGTATGGAAAAGTGGAGTGGTTATACATTCGTTTTTTTTCTGTCTTTAACCTTATTTACTATTGCAATTGTTGTCAGTTTTTTTCTGACAAAGCGTGAATGTGAAGGGCGTTATGAACTTGTTGAAGTAATGAAAGAGCGAAAGAATAATAAAAACTGGGGAAGAATTACACTTGCTCACTTTTTTCAAGGTTTACGAGAAGGTACATTTATATTTGTTATTTCTGTATATGTGTATTTGGCTTCTGGAAGCGAATTAGCGCTAGGAAAATATGGACTTGTGAATTCTGCTGTTTCTTTCATTTGCTATTATTTAGTAGCACGTGTAATGAAAAAGGAATGGAGAAAAAAAGCCATTTTACTCGGTGGAATCATTTTATATGCAGTTGTATTTTTAGTTGTCTTTCATGTTACGTATACGAAATTGCTTATTTATGCAGCTTGTATTGCTGTGGCATATCCAATTCTTCTTGTTCCATACGGTTCGATGACATATGATATAATTGGCAGAGCCAAATATGCAAAAGAGCGGCGAGTAGAATATATTGTCGTTCGTGAACTATGGTTAAACGGAGGAAGAATTTGTTCCGTTTTAAGCTTTCTACTAGCGGTTTCGTTATTTCCGGTAGAAAAAAGCTTGCCCGTTTTATTATTAATATTGGGTGCTGGACATTTACTCATCTATTTTGCGATTCGAAATGTCACATATGATGATGAAAAGGCGCATTCAACAAGGCTAGAAGTTGTACAAACGACTCAAAATACAACCGAAGGAGAAGGTTAACTTCTGCCCTATTTTATGTTAAAATAATAAAACGTATATAACAGTGGCGAGGACACCTGAAGAAGGTGTCCCTTTCCGCTTGCATAGCTGTTGGCAGAGGGGGTTCGTATGAGCAAGAAAAAGAAAAAGAAGAAAGCCACGCTTCCGTTTCGGTTGAATGTGTTGTTTTTTTGTGTGTTTTTACTGTTTTCGACAGTTATTATCCGCTTAGGAATGGTACAGATTGTACATGGTGAAGATTATAAAAATGAAGTAGCCAAAAAGGAAAACTCAACGGTAAGTACTCCTGTTCCACGCGGAAAGATTTATGACAGGTATGGTCGTGCGGTTGTAGATAATACACCACTTCGAACGATTACGTATACAAGAATGAAGGGGTCGAAACCTGAAGAACGTTTAGAAACTGCAAAGCAACTTGCGAAACTAATTGATGTACCGACGGATAAGTTAACAGAACGAGATAAAAAAGATTTTTGGATACTGTTAAATCCAGAGCGAGCAAAAGAAAAAATTACGAAAAAAGATGAAGCGGATCTCACAGCGAAAAAGATTGACGATAAGGAACTAGCGCAGCGTCAACTTGACCGTATTACAGAAGCAGAATTAAATGAATTAACTCCACAGGATTTAGAAGTGTTAGCAATTAAGAGTAAAATGGATAGCGGTTATACAATGACGCCGCAAATTATTAAGAAAGATGCTACACCTGAAGAATATGCTGTAATTAGTGAGAACTTAGAAAAGTTGCCAGGGGTAGACACTACGGTTGATTGGGATCGTAACTATGCTTATGGTGATATGTTCCGCACTGTACTTGGCGGTGTAACGAGTTCTGATGAGGGATTACCGCGAGAGAATCTAGATTACTACTTAGTTCGTGATTACGATCGTAATGATCGCGTCGGAAAAAGTTATATTGAACAGCAATACGAAGACGTGTTGCATGGTACAAAAGCAGAAGTGAAAAATATTACAGACTCAAAGGGCAATATTATTGAAACAGATTACGTATCTAAAGGAGAAAGTGGAAAGAATTTAACTCTGACTATTGATATGGAGCTGCAAAAGAAGGTTGAACAAATTATTGAGGAAGAAATGAAAAAAGCGAAAGCTACAGGTGAAGCGGGCTATATGGACCGTGCGTTTGTTGTTATGATGAATCCGAAAAACGGAGAAATTTTATCAATGGCTGGTAAACAATTTGTCAAAGATGAAAATGGACAACCTACTATACAAGATTATGCACTTGGCACCATGACGAGTTCATATGAAATGGGTTCAACTGTAAAAGGAGCAACTGTTTTGACAGGATATCAAACAGGAGCAATTCAGCCGGGAGAAGTACTTGTTGATGAACCAATCAAACTTAAAGGTACGCCGGTGAAAAAATCGTGGAAAACAATGGGGCCAATTAATGATTTAACAGCCCTGCAACAATCTTCAAACGTATATATGTTTAAAACAGCGATGAAAATCGCAGGTGTAGATTATGTTCCAAATGGTACATTAAGTATTAAACCAAAGGACTTTGATACAATGCGTTATTACTATAGTCAATTTGGTCTTGGAGTGCCAACTGGAATAGATTTACCAAATGAAGTGTCTGGAGTAAAAGGACTGGAAGGAAAACCAGGGAACTTACTCGACTTAGCAATTGGACAGTATGACACATATACACCGCTTCAATTGGCGCAATATGTATCTACGATTGCAAATGGTGGTTATCGTATGAAGCCGCAGATTGTAAAAGAAATTCGCAGGCCGACTTCAAAACCAGAAGATTTAGGTCCAGTAGTAGAATCGATGGAGCCGGTTGTTTTAAATCGAATAGATATGAAAGATGATTATATTAAGCGCGTCCAAGAGGGCTTTAAAATGGTAATGCAAACACCGAATGGAACAGGTCATTCTGCTTTTGCTAATGCGACATATGATCCGGCCGGAAAAACAGGAACAGCTCAGGCAGCTTATGCTGGTCCAGATCAAAAAGAAGTAAGAGCACAATTAGGTCAATCGCCAACTACGTATAATTTAACGATGGTTGGATATGCGCCGGCATCTGATCCGGAAATTGCATTTTCTGTTGTTGTTCCGTGGATGACCAATGATCACAATCCAATAAACAAAAATATTGCACGCCGAATTACGGACGCATATTTCGATTTGAAAAAGCAAGAAGCTAGCGGACAAGCTGGACAACCAGCAGATACTACGAAAACAAATCAATAAGGATAAAAAATATGTAAGATTGGCACACTATCTGTGAAGATAGTGTGCTTTTTTTTATGTGTGCTGCATATAGTGATGACAGAAGTGTACAAGCTTATGGAATAAGGGTTGTGTTTTCGTAAATAATGAATGAAATGGGATTTATCCCGCATTAACGGGCAGTAAGATCCCCCCACCTCAAGATTCAGAGATATGCGAAGAAAATAGGCGGGGATAACTGTCCGTAAAAGCCCGATTGGTTCAACTAACCATCAGTGGGGGATGAAGAAAACCCCCGCTGATGGAAGTTTCACTTTATCACGTTATTCGCAGACATTAAGACTCTCGCCTCAAGATTCAGAGAAAACAAAGAAGGTAGGAGGGGAAGCATTCACTGATGGAAGATAGGCTACAGATGCCTAATTACTTGTTCGTTAACGCATAGGAAATGTTGATATTTACGAAACTTTTACAAACTGTTAAAACCGAGTTGATAGTGCGGCATAATTGCTTGTTCGTTAACGTATAAAAAATGTTGGTATTTACAAAACCTTTACAAATTATTAAAACCGAGTTAATAGTTCAGCATTATTCTTATATGTGTACTTCTGTTATCAGAAGGCCCCTAGGAGGAAATATTACGTGAAACGTAATAGAGCATACACCATGGTTATATTATCGATATTTTTTTTATCTGCTCATACGTTACCTATTTCTGCTGCGAATATTGTAGGGAAAGTACAAATTGATGGATCTTCTACAATTTTTCCAATTATGGAAGCAATAGCAGAAGAGTATACGAAACGAGAACCCTCTGTAAAACTTTCCATTGGTATATCTGGAACAGGGGGAGGATTTCATCGTTTTGGAAAAGGAGAAGTGGATATAACAAACGCTTCTAGGCCGATGAAAAAAGAAGAAGAGCAACTGGCTAAAAAGCATCACATCCCGTATACGCCACTTCAAATTGCTTATGATGGTCTTACGCTTATTGTGAATCGTGAGAATACGTGGGCAGATAATCTTACAATAGAAGAGTTACAAACAGTATGGAGTGAAAGTGAAACAACGAAAAAATGGTCACAAATTCATCCGAAATGGCCGCAGGAAACGATACAATTTTACGCACCAGGGGTGGATTCTGGTACGTATGATTATTTTCAAAATGTAGTGTTACAAAAAAAGCTCATAACAAAAACAGTTACATTATCCGAAGATGACAATGTTCTAATAAGAGGTGTTATGAGTAATAAACACGCAATTGCATTTGTTGGATATGCATATTATGCCGCGAATCGTGACAAAGTAAAGGCCGTAAAAATTAACGGTATTCCCCCGACGAAAGAAACAATTCAATCCGGGGCATATAAGCCGCTGTCTAGGCCGCTCTATGTATATGTAAACAATTCTTCAATTCGAGCAAAAAAAAGTGTTGCAAATTATGTATCTTTTATGATGAGACACGCAGGAGAGCTCGTAGAGGAGATTGGATATGTGAAGTTACCGCAATATAAATATAATCAACAGCTGCAAATGTTAACAGAAATACAAAAATAATGTCAGGATGGAGAGGGGTTTTCATCTTTGGCTCGTAATGATAAGAGTCACGTTACGGTTTCTGTTCAACATTTGATTGAAAGAAATATAGGCAAGCGAAAGAATGCACAGCGAATCAATCAAATGGTTCCTTTCGTATTACGAATAATCGCCAGTATCTCTATTGTTACAACGATAGGAATTATTGTAACTTTAGCAAATGAAACATTTATGTTTTTTGAAAGAGTATCAATATATTCCTTTTTTACAGAAAAAGAATGGCTTCCTTTTTTTGAGAATCCTAAGTTTGGTATTTTACCGCTTATATATGGAACTGTGCTTGTTACTATCATTGCAATGGTTGTTGCGATTCCGATTGGATTAGGATGTGCGATATTTTTAAGTGAATACGCTTCTAGTGCAGCAAGAAAGGTATTAAAACCGGCATTAGAATTGCTAGCGGGGATTCCGACAATTGTATACGGTTTTTTTGCTTTAACAGTTGTTACACCTGTTTTGCAGCGCATTGTTCCGGATCTACAGTTTTTCAACGCACTTAGTCCAGGGATTGTAATTGGTATCATGATGATTCCAACGATTGCATCTCTTAGTGAGGATGCGATGCGTGCTGTTCCGCATCAGGTGCGAGAAGCTTCCTTTGCGATCGGAGCTACTCGTCTTGAAACGGCAAAGAAAATTGTATTACCAGCAGCTTTTACGGGAGTTGTAGCAGCAATTGTGCTAGCCGCCTCAAGAGCAGTTGGAGAAACGATGATTGTTGTCATTGCGGGTGGTTCAACGCCAAGCTTATCATTAGATCCGACACAGTCTATTCAGACACTAACGGCTTATATTGTGCAAGTTAGCTTAGGGGATGCTCCTTATGGAACGCTGACCTATTACAGCATGTATGCTGTCGGAGCAACACTATTTATTTTTACACTTATCATGAATATGATTGCGCAGTATATTATGCGTCGTTTTAAGGAGGCGACATAATATGCGCATGTTAAACGAGCGAAACATAGAAGAACATATGCCTTCTCGATTTTGGAAAGATCGTGTATGCAAGATTGCATTTCGTATGACTATGTTATTTTCACTTTGTATATTGATTTTTTTACTATATCAAATTTTTCAACAAGGTATAACATATATTTCATTTGATTTTTTCACCAATTTTGCATCGCGAAATCCGGAGGAAGCTGGTATTGCAGCTGCTTTATCGGGAACGATTTTATTTATGAGTGTTGTTACTCCTACTTCTTTTTTATTTGGAGTCGGAACAGCTCTTTATTTAGAATACTATGCCAAGCAATCATTGTTTACAAGAATGATAAAAATCAACATTCAAACGTTGGCAGGAGTGCCATCTGTTGTTTTTGGATTATTAGGGTTAACAATGTTTGTATATGGATTGCAGTTAGGTGAAAGTATATTGGCAGCAGCATTAACGATGAGTCTTCTCGTTTTGCCGACAGTTGTTGTAGCAGCGCAAGAGGCACTTCGATCTGTACCGAGATCTCTGTTAGAAGCATCTTATGGAGTGGGGGCAACGAAGTGGCAAACAATGTCTCGTGTTGTTATCAGGGCAGCAATGCCAGGAATTTTAACAGGCTGTATTTTGGCGTTATCACGAGCGATTGGAGAAGCAGCCCCATTACTTGTCATTGGAGCACTTGCTTTTGCAAACTATGTACCGCTTGATGTATTTGATAAATTTACAGTTTTACCAATTCAAATCTTTAATTGGATGAGCAGGCCGCAGGAGGAGTTTCAACATGTAGCAGCAGCTGGAATTATCGTGTTACTACTGTTGTTGCTTTTTATAAATACTTTTGCAATATGGCTACGAAATCGTAAGTAAGAAAGACATGGATGAAAGGGGAATTTCAAAATGGTATCTACAGTAGTAAATGTACAGGTGAAAAATGAAGAAAAGACTGTACCTCAGACAAAAAAGGTTGTATTTGATACGAAAAATTTAAACTTATGGTACGGAGAAGACCACGCATTAAAGGATATTAATTTAAGTATTTACGAGAATGAAGTGACGGCAATTATTGGCCCGAGTGGCTGCGGAAAATCTACGTATTTAAAAACGTTAAATCGTATGGTTGAACTAGTGCCAATCGTTCGGACAACAGGGGTGATTGAATATCGTAATCGTAACATTTTCGAGAAATCTTATCCTGTTGAGGAATTACGTACACATGTTGGAATGGTATTTCAGAAGCCAAATCCATTTCCAAAATCAATCTACGAAAATGTTGTGTACGGCCCGAAAATTCATGGTATTCGCGATAAGAAAACGTTGGACGAAATTGTTGAGAAGAGTTTGCGCGGTGCGGCGATTTGGGATGAATTAAAAGATAGATTACATGATAATGCGTATGGGCTATCAGGTGGACAGCAACAACGTTTATGTATTGCACGTTGCTTAGCGATTGAACCAGATGTCATTTTAATGGATGAACCAACATCAGCGTTAGATCCAATTTCTACATTAAAAGTGGAAGAGTTAATTCAAGAGTTAAAGAAAGATTTCAGTATCGTTATTGTTACGCATAATATGCAACAAGCAGCGCGTATTTCTGATAAAACTGCTTTCTTCTTAAGCGGAGAAGTTGTGGAATATACAGAAACGAATAAATTATTTACAACTCCAACAGACAAACGAACAGAAGATTATATTACAGGACGATTCGGTTAATAGTGTCTGTTTGAGAGAGAAATGTATGTTCTTATCAATTGGAATATTTCGGTGAGAGCTTCATCTTATATTGGAGCACGTGTAACGAATAAAGGGGGACCAACATGGTACGCGAACAATTTCAGTATGATTTGCAAGCATTACAGCAAAAAATTATTGAACTAGGTGAATTAGCAAAACAAGCTCTTGAAATTGCAATGGAAGGATTGCGCACAAGAGATGTAGAGAAGGCGCTTGAGGTAATCGATGGTGATTATCGTATGGATAATTTGGAAGAAGAAATTAATGACTTTGCATTAATGTTGATTACGAAACAACAACCTGTTGCTAGTGATTTACGAAGAATTTTTATTTCTATTAAAACTGCAACAGATTTAGAACGTATTGCAGATCACGCGGTAAATATTGCTAAGTCAACAATCCGTCTTGGTGAAAAAGAAGTATCTGTATCATTACAAAACCTTGAAAATATGTTCGGAATTGCAATAGATATGCTGCAAAATGTGATTCAAGCTTATAGAGAAGAAAACTTAACATATGCGAAAAAGATTGCTGAGATGGATGATGAAGTTGATGAACTTTATGGGAAAGCAATTCGTGAGTTTATTTCTTCTATTCCAGATCAGCCAGAGACGATTGGACAAATTACACAGCTGTCGTTTATTGCACGTTATATTGAACGAGTGGCTGATCATAGTACAAACATTGCAGAAAATGTATTTTATCTTGTAAAAGGGAAGCATTATTTATTAAATGAATAAAAATTGTTAAAAGAGAGGGATGCAAAGTGTTCCTCTCTTTTTTTAGTCAAAATATGACAAAAAAGGATTATTGTTACTTGCTTGTTGCGGTGGTAAGATGGATTATAATGCAATAAAAAGAAAACGCTTACTTTTTCGTGGGACGAAGTTTCACTTTACCCCGCTCAAACGGTTGGTAAGAAGTATAAGCAAGAAGAAGGTCAAACCACCCGTAAGAGCCCGATTGGTTCAACTAACCTTTCATGAAAAAACGTTCATGAAAGGAAGTTTCACTTTATTCTTCTACGTGAAGAGAAAAGAGGGATGTATGGAGCCTTTGCATATTTTAATGTTGGCATGGGAATATCCCCCGATGATGGTAGGAGGCCTTGGAAGGCATGTGTATGAATTATCCCGTGCTCTTGCACATAATGGACATTATGTGCATGTAGTAACGGTACACGAAGAGCATTGCACGACATATGAAAAGGTACATGATGTACATGTGCATCGTGTGTCAGTTGATGATCGTGAAAAGTATCATTTTTATGAGTGGATTGCTCAGTTAAACAAGTCTATGTTTGCTTATACACAGGAACTGTGTAAATGTTATACGTTTGATGTGATTCATGCTCATGATTGGCTTGTTGCTATTTGTGCGATGGAACTGCAAAAACAGCAACATTTGTCTCTCGTTACAACCATTCATGCAACGGAACGTGGACGTAATGGTGGAATTTATACATCACTGCAATGGCAAATACATATGCATGAAAAAGAGCTAGTAAAAGAATCTAACATTGTGATTGTTTGTAGTCAGTTTATGAAAGATGAGGTTGTACGAGATTTGGAAGTAAATGGTGAGGGTGTTTTTGTACATCCAAATGGGATTGACCGTCATTTCTTTCATGCTGTTACGCCTTCATTAGAAATTACGAGGCGTTATAATTTAGCAGAAAGATTGGTTATATTTTCAATTGGTCGTATTGTCAATGAGAAGGGTTTTTATACGATTATTGAAGCTGCGCCGCAGATTATTAAGCTATACCCACAGGTTATATTTATTATTGCAGGCCAAGGGCCCATGTTAGAGCAGTACCGTGCAGTTGTTCAAGGAAGAGGACTGCAACACTCTATCTTTTTTCTCGGTCATATTACAGAGGAAGAACAACGAGCTTTTCTCCAAAGGTGTGATGTATTATTAATTCCAAGTTTGTATGAACCTTTTGGGATTGTTGCATTAGAGGGGATGCTTGCAAAGAGACCAGTTTTGGTTTCGCGTGTGGGTGGCCTGCAAGAGATTATTATAGATGGTGTGAATGGGTTTCAAATGGAATCAGGTTGTTCGCAAAATTTGAGTGAGAAATTAATATTTATTATAGAACAACGAGAATTTGCTCAGTGCGTGGCAAATAAAGGATATGAAGATGTTCTTGTTCACTATAGTTGGGGTGAAATTGCAAGAGCAACCGCACACACGTATGAAAAAGCAGTTCAACATCATAAATGTGGAGGTTGAATGCCAATGAAGGGGGTTATTTTAGCAGGAGGGAAAGGGACGCGTTTACGTCCGTTAACATGTAACCTTCCCAAGCCCATGTTGCCTCTACTACAAAAGCCAGTGATGGAATATAGTATTGAACTATTGAAAGAGCATGGTATTCGAGAAATTGCTATTACTGTTCAATATATGAGTTCCGTTATTCAAAATTATTTTGGTGATGGTAGTAAATGGGGAGTAAAGCTCTATTATTTTGAAGACACTCCTCCTCTTGGTACGGCGGGGAGTGTAAAACAAGCAGAGAAGTTTTTAGATGAGCCATTTGTTGTGATTAGCGGAGATGCGCTAACAGATTTTCAGCTGTCAAAAGGGATTGATTTTCATAACAGTCATAACGGAATAGTTACTATGTTTGTAAAAGAAGTAGCTAATCCGTTATCGTATGGATTAGTTGTAACAAATCAGCGTCATGAAGTTATTAAATATATTGAAAAGCCAAGCTGGAACGAAGTAATTTCCAATACAGTAAACACTGGTATTTATATTATGAACCCCGAGATTTTTTCTTATATTACACCTCATACGTTTTTTGATTTTAGTCATCATGTATTTCCTTTATTGGAAAACAAAGAAGCCATGTATGGATATGTAGCGGATGGATATTGGCTTGATATTGGAACATTTGCTCAATATCGTCAGGCGCAATTTGACTTGCTTACAAAGAAAGTTCATGTACCTATTCCATATACAGAAGTGTTGCCAATGGTATGGATTGGCGAAGATGTAACAATTGAAAAAGGAACAAAGATCCACGGTCCTGCTTTTATTGGTGAAGGAACAACAATACAAACAGGAGCTGTTATTGAGCCGTATTCTATTATCGGTAAGCATAGCATGATTTCTGCATATACTCGTCTTCAAAAAAGTATTTTACTCCCCCATACGTACATAGGAAAGCAATGTGAGTTGCTTGGAACAACAGTTGGGGCAAGTACAATTATTGAAGATGGAGTTACTTTATTTGAAAAGAGTGTTGTGGCTGATCAATGTCGAATTGGACGGAATGTAGTGATCAAGGCGAAGGGAAAAGTATGGCCAGAGAAAGTGGTTGAAAACAGTACAATTATTGCTTCATCTGGAATTAGAGAGCATGAAAATATTTCGTGTTTTCTGCAGAAAAGTCGTATGTGTGGAAGAAGTAATTTAGATATTACACCGCAAGTTGTTGTGAAATTGGCAATGGCATACGGTTCTTTATTAGAAGAAGGAGGAAATTTGCTGATTGGCAGCAGTGCACATGCAGAAGTAGAAATGTTTAAACATATTTTTTTACATGCTGTTCATACAGTGGGATTGCATACAATGGAATGCCAAGAAATAAATGAGTCTTGTTTTCGATATGCGGTTGGGCAAACAAATGTCATTGGCGGTGTGTATTTTTATAAGGGGCAAGATGAGAAACTAGTCATTCAATTTTATAATGAAGAAGGAACGGGATTAACATATAAAAAGCAAAAAGAAATAGAAAATTTGTATATGGCGGAGTCATTTCGATATGTCGATTGTAAAAAAATCGGTAATAACGAAGTCATACATGTTTGTTCAAAAATGTATATTGAATCTGCTCTGCAATTAATAGATGTACCAGCTATAAAAAAACAAACATTCCATCTTCTTATAAATAAGTGCGATGAAATGTTTCAGTCTTTGTTACTATCTTTTTTACAGAAAATTGGCTGCACAGTAACGTGGATATATGCGGCTGAGAAAAAAGAGCATATTAAGTCATTAATGAAATCGAGTCAAGCAGATATGGCTATTATGTTTCGGGAACAGGGAAATACATTTGAGTTATATGATTCTTATGGGAATATTTACAAAAATACAAATTGTGAGGAGATTGATATTCCGAATTTATTATTTGAAAAAGATGAATGTGTCTATCCATTACCATTAAAGTTAGGAGAATGTTATCTTCTTTTTTATATGCAGAATGAAAATAAGCAATTATTTCAAATGAGATGGCAGCAAGATATTTTATTTCGAATTGGTAAATTATTGGAGTTAATTGTTCTTCAAGGGAAGACACTTCCGGCAATGTTAGAGCAATATCCACCACTTTACTTATTATGTGACGAGGTAGTTTGTTCATGGAATGAGAAAGGAAAAGTGTTAGGGATGTTGCTTAGAGACATGGCACAGCGGGAGTTTGAGGTATTAGAGGGAATTAAGTTTACACATGCGGAAGAAGAGTGGTCCTATGTTGTTTCTGATGTAAATCAACCGAAATTTCTTGTGTATTCTCAAGCAAGAAATCCAGTCATAGCAAAGGAAAATATGAATACTCTTATAGAAAAAATTAGACAATATCAAAAGGTGTAGAATTTTTATTTTAAAAGTGGTATTATAGTATAGTCTGATTTAAGTTATTAGTGACTGGAGGGAAATAAGAATGCGTGTAAATATTACTCTAGCATGTACAGAATGCGGAGATCGTAACTATATCTCAAAGAAAAACAAACGTAACAACGCTGAGCGTCTTGAGCTTAAAAAATATTGCAAGCGTGACAAGAAGTCTACGTTACACCGCGAAACAAAGTAAGCAGTAGGATATTTTCCTACTGTTTCTTTTGTATATAGGGGGAATTTATGATGAAGGAAGAGAAAAAAAGATTACGAAAAGAAATATTGCAGCGTATGAATGCTTTATCGGAAGAACAGTATACGACTTTATCAGCAAAAATTGTGGATTCTTTATATAAACAACGAGAATGGATTGAGGCAAAAACAATCGGGATTACACTTTCTATGGAACGTGAAGTAAATACATATGCAATTATTGAAAAGGCATGGGAAGAAGGGAAAGCAATTGTTGTCCCAAAATGTAATCGTGAAACAAGAACAATGACATTTCGCCAAATTACGAATTTTGAACAACTGGAAACAGTTTATATGAATTTACGAGAGCCAGATCCGTCTATAACAGAAGAGGTATCAGCAGAGGGGATTGATTTACTTCTCGTGCCAGGTGTTGCGTTTACGCGAAAAGGAGAGCGTGTAGGATATGGCGGAGGATATTATGATCGTTATCTTGTGAACTATAAAGAGAAAACGCTATCATTAGTTTTTGATTTTCAAATTGTCTCTCATATCCCAGTTGAACCGTTTGATAAAACTGTACAAAAAATTATTACAGAAAAAGAAACAATCTCTATTTTGGAACTTACATAGGTCAATTATAAATTGACGATTCTTTTTCATGTTTATTATAATAAAATATGTGAACGTTTTCTTATTATGTTTTTATAGTAAGTGGACATAGAGGGTGAAAGAATGATATCTGTTTATGATATTCAACAATTATTAAAGAAATTTGGAACGATTATTTATACAGGAGACCGTGTTGCGGACTTACAATTAATGGGCGATGAGCTTCGTGAATTATATAAATCACAGCTGATTGAGCCAAAAGATTATCAAACTGCCTTATTTTTATTAAAGCAGGAAATTCAAAAAGAGATAAAGTGAAACTGCCATCAGTGGGGGGTATCCCCCCACTGATGGCTAGTTGAACCAATCGGGCGCATGTCAGCAGTTATTCCCCATCTATCTTCTTTGTTTCCTCAGAATCTTGAGGTGGGGGTCTTACTGGCCGCGATTAGCTGAAGAAATCGATGAAGGAAGGATAGTAAAATGGAAGAGAAATGGTTGGTTGGTGTTGATCTTGGTGGAACAACAATTAAGTTAGCGTTTATTAACATTTACGGTGAGTTTTTACATAAATGGGAAATCCCAACAGATATAAGTGAACAAGGAAAACATATTACACTTAATATTGCGAAAGCAATTGATAAAAAGTTAGAAGAATTAGGTGAGTTAAAAAGCAAATTAATCGGAATTGGGATGGGTGCCCCAGGGCCTGTTCATGTTGCTTCTGGAATGATTTACGAAGCAGTAAACTTAGGATGGAAAAACTATCCTCTTAAAGATTTATTAGAAGTAGAAACTGGTTTACCAGTTGTCGTTGATAATGATGCTAACATTGCAGCACTTGGAGAAATGTGGAAAGGTGCTGGAGAAGGTTCAAAGGATATTGTTTGTATGACACTTGGAACAGGTGTTGGTGGCGGTGTCATCACAAATGGTGAAATCGTACATGGTGTAAGCGGGGCAGCTGGTGAAATTGGTCATATTACAGTTGTAACAGAAAATGGCTTTGCTTGTAATTGCGGGAAATCAGGATGCTTAGAAACAGTTTCTTCAGCAACTGGCATTGTACGCGTTGCGATGCAAAAAATGCAGGAAACAGATGAAGCAAGTGTACTACGTTCGATGCTAGAACAAGAAGGAAGCATTACATCGAAAGACGTGTTTGATGCACTTGCACAAGGTGATATATTAGCAGCGAAAATAGTAGACAAAGTTGCTTCTTATTTAGGATTAGCGGTGGCAAACCTTTCTAGTACATTAAATCCAGAAAAAATTGTTATTGGTGGTGGCGTATCAAAAGCAGGTGATGCATTGCTGCAACCAATTCAACGCTATTTCGAAAGATATGCATTTCCACGTGCTGTTAAAAGTACAAAACTAGCAATTGCGGCACTTGGAAATGATGCTGGAGTAATCGGCGGTGCTTGGCTTGTGAAAAAGTATATTTATGAAGCAAAGTAAAGTGAATCTTTATATGTGTTGAAGGTTAACAAATGAATAATCTTTTGCGAGCATAATAAGAAAAAGGAAGGGGGATCCCTTCCTTTTTGCATATGCTAGAAGTCATGATGTATGTAGAGAGTTTAGACAAGTTGCTTAATGTGTTGGTGGATAGCCATTATTTATAAAGGTCATGACTGTAAACCAACCGAAAACAAGTACAGTTGCAACGGAAAAACCTCCAGCAAGAAGGTTCTTATCTCGCAACGTTTTAAGAGAAGAGTATACACCTAACAGAGTGACTAACGCAAAAATAATAACAAGACCCATACATATCCCCCTCTACTCTCTCATTTTTGCTTGAGTTTTTGTAATATTTTTTCATTTTTATTGTACATGTTTTCCATATTGTTGTCGAGGTATCGTTTCTTTTCTTATGAGAAGAAAATGTTGTATGATGAAAATGAGTGTAACGACTGGAGGAGATTAAGAGTGAATTGGATTCAAATGCCGTTAGGCACACTGCAAACAAATGCGTATATTTTAAGTAATGATCAAAAAGAATGTATTATTTTTGATCCAGGTAGTGAAGGAGAAAAACTTGTAAATTATATAAAGAAAGAACAGTTAAAGCCATTAGCTATTTTATTAACACACGCACATTTCGATCACATTGGTGCGGTAGATGAAGTACGTACTGCTTTTCAAATTCCGGTTTATGTTCATCAAGAGGAGGCTGATTGGCTAGGAGATGCTACTTGTAATGGCTCGCAAATTTTTATGATGAATCGTAGTATTACGGCAAAACCTGCGGACCACATCATCGAGGAAGAAGGAGTATTAACAATTGGTTCGTTTTCATTTGATATGTATGAAACACCAGGTCATTCACCAGGAAGTATTTCGTACTATTGCAAAGAAGCAAATGCTGTATTCTCCGGAGATGTTTTATTTCAAATGAGCATTGGCCGCACTGATTTGCCAGGAGGCAGTTTCCAAGAATTAATCATGAGTATTGAAGAGAAGTTATTTGTACTGCCGGATGATACAAAAGTGTTATGTGGACATGGCCCAGAAACAACAGTTGGTTTTGAAAAAGAAAATAATCCATTTTTACAATAAGGGGTACGAGGATGGAACACGTTCTAAAACAAGCAATGGAAAAAGAAATAGATCAGTCTATTTCTTATAGTACATATATGAGCCTTGCATTATATGACGTAAACAATGGCTATTATATGAAAGAACGTGAAAAAATCGGAAGGCAAGGAGATTTTTTTACAAGCAGTAATGTGTCTTCTGTTTATGCAAAAACATTTGCTCATTTTTTTATTCAGCTTGTGAAATCAGAAGTTGTTTCACCGCATATATGTGAAATTGGTGGGGGAACAGGAAGATTTGCGTATGACATGTTACAAGAGTGGCAAACGATATCTCCTGATACGTTTGAAAATATGCAATACTCAATTATAGAGGTGAGCCCGTTTCATAGAGAGTTGCAGAAACAACAACTTATTTCTTTTTCAAATGTTTCGCAATATGCATCCTATGAGGAATTGGGAGCTTCCTTTACAGGAATTGTTTTTTCAAATGAGTTGTTTGACGCGTTTCCTGTAGAAGTGATAGAGAAACGAGAAAGAATGTTATATGAAGTACGTGTAAAGTATAACAGTGAAGGTAGACTTGTTGAAGTATTGCGACCGCTGGATAGTGAAAGTGTTATAAAGTATTTGCAAAGACATCAAATTTCACTATATGAAGGACAACGATTTGAAGTACCGTTACAAATGAATGATTATGTAAAACAGCTGACAAGTTGGCTGCAAGAAGGATTGCTTATAACGATAGATTATGGTTATACAAATGAAGAATGGGCGCATCCAGCTCATCGTGAAGGAAGCCTGCGAAGCTATTATAGGCATCAAATGATTCCTGATCCTCTTCAATTTCCAGGAGAGATGGATATAACAACTCATATTCATTGGGATGCCTTGAAGACAGTTGGAGAAGAGAAAGGATTACAAACAGTATGGCATACGAAGCAAAGAGAATTTTTGCTAGCTGCAGGTATTTTAGAACAGCTTGTAAATCATGAAGATCGTAATCCGTTTTCTGATAAGCAAAAGAAAAATCGTGCGATTCGTTCTATGATTTTACAAGGTGGTATAGGTGATGCTTTTGATGTTGTGATTCAGCAAAAGGGGATTTCGTGTTTAAACTTAGAGCATTATCTACATATTTTTTCATAAGACAAGGCGCAGAGTAAAACTCTGTGCCTTGTTTTGTAGGTTAATACGACGTTTTGTTTAGGATTATGTAGTATTTATATTTTTTCTCATGATATATATTTATATTAAAGATATGAGATTAAAAATATACAATACACCCTGTTTTTATTTAAATACCCCTAACCTAGTAATACGCGAACTAATTGAATAATCGTTTCATTTTCTACTTTGTAGTAAATTTCTAGCCCTTTTCTTTCGCTCGAAACAATCTTAGCGCTTTTTAATTTTGCTAAATGTTGGGAAATTGTAGATTGGGGCATGTTTAAACCTGTATACATTGTAGAAACGTTACTTGGCCCTCGTTCAATTAATCCTTTTACAATACATAAACGAACTGGATGAGCAAGTACTTTTAATAATTCCGCATTATTTTCATACAATTCTAATTCCTTTTGAAAGGTTTCTAACATATTCTTTTCCACCTCCATGCGTGCTGTTATACCATAATATACATAACAAAATTTTAAAGCAATGAAAACAGTTGTTGCAAAAAAAATGCCCTAAAGTAAAGAAACTGTAAGAAAAGAGAACATGGTGTAAATAAATTAGATAATTTTGGGCGTTTTTCCAATGAGGTAAATCAAGGTTTGTAGATTGAAATAACGGATATTTTTGTTCTTAATAAAAAACATTTTCATTTATGTCACAATTTTACCATATTTTATTTTTCTTTCAATAATATAATTGAAAATTTTTGGAATAATTAGAAAAGGAGTTATATATATCAATCTAGAAATTAATAAGGATGGAAAGAAGGGATAGTCATGAGGATAGAATTTTTAGGAACAGGCGGAGCCACACCGATTCCGAGACCAGGGAGTTATAGCAAAGTAAGCAAAGAGGCGAGGGAAAAAGGTTTACCATATAGTAGAATGGGACCAAGTGTTTTTATTCACGATCTTCATTTATTAATTGATACACCAGAAGAAATACGATTGCAATTAGAGAGATCTCACATTTCAAAAGTAGAAGCCGGGATTTACTCACATTGGCATCCTGATCATACGATGGGCCGGAGAATTTGGGAAACGATGGCGTTTGAAACGAACAAAGCTTGGGCTACTACTGTGTATGTACCAGAGCAAGTAGCAGAAGATATGAAAAAATTTCTAGGATCGTGGGATCATCTGCAATTTATGCAGCAACAAGGATGGATTGATTTAATCGTATTACGAGATGAGCAATCTTTCGTGAAAAATAAAGTGAAAGTTACTCCGTTTCGTTTACATGAACAATATGTGTATGCGTTTTTATTAGAAGAAAAAGAAAAGCGGGTATTGATTGCAATGGATGAATTATATAAATGGGAACCACCCGCTCACCTAATTGGTAATTTAGATGTAGCTATTTTGCCGATGGGAATCGTCGAGTTTGATTGGAAGAAGAAAGAGCAAATAAGAGACCGTGCTTTTATTGAACGTATACGCGAGGCGACGTTTGAAGATACGCTAGAAGTAGCGAAGCAATTACAAGCAAAACATACAATCATTACGCACATTGAAGAAGTAGATAATCTTGGATATGACGAACTGAAAGAAATCGAAGCTGAATTGCGGGCAGAAGGTATGAATATAACGTTTGCTTACGATACGATGCAGATTGAAGTGTAGAGGGGCAAAATACATGGCTACATCAAAAGGAAATCTCTATGGAAACTTATTTTACTGGTGATGGGAGAGAAAGAATATATGATGTCACTTCCAATTCTAAAAGCTAATAATCAAGATGTGAGCGTTATTTTAAAGCATTCTGCAGCTGGGGTATATGAAAGTACTGGTAAGACAGTTAACCCTTCGAAAGAAAAGGTATATGCAATGTTTACCGCTATACTGGAAAAAGGGGGATATTATCTAGTAGCCAAAGAAGAGGATCAAATACAAGGATGGATTCTTCTTGGTCAAAATAGAGATTACTTTACAGATGCAATCCATGGATTTATCTATGATTTATTTGTCTTACCTGAATATCGTGGAAAAGGACTATCTAAGATACTTATCCAGCACGGAATTGAGGAGTTAAAATTAAAGGGCTATGAAGAAATAGGTTTAAATGTATTTGCATCGAATACGGCGAAAGAATTATATAAAAGATTAGGTTTTAAAGAAACACAAATTTTAATGAAATTATCCGTTTAATAGATTTAAAGCTAAATGAATTTTCTTCATCTAGCTCTCTTATTTCTCCTAACGGAAAGTATTTGTTTTGAGTCTATAATTATTTTCTACCTATAAATCGCTTCTATGCATGACCAGATTTAACCTTTTTTAAGAGATAACGACCTCTTCTACATACGTAAGCGCATGCTCAAAGTCCGCAATTAAATCGTCTGCGTTTTCTAATCCAACAGATAAGCGTAGCAGTGAATTTGAAATCCCTCGTTTTTCACGTTCTGCTTGTGACATCGCAGCGTGTGACATTTTTGCTGGATACGAAAGAATCGATTCAACAGCTCCTAAACTAACAGCGAATACGGGAAGCTGAATATGTGCTAGAAATTGGCGTAATGCATGTTCAGATTCTAGTGTAAAGGAAAGGACAGCTCCTGCTGATTTTGCCTGAGCGTGCTGTGTTTCATATCCGGCGTGGGACAGTAATCCAGGATAGTAGATATCTTTAATTTTTGGATGCCCTTGCAAATAGCAGGCAATTTTTTCAGCGCTTCGTGAAGAGTGCTCTAAGCGAACGTGCAATGTTTTTAAGCCGCGAAGGACGAGGGAACAATCTTGCGGTCCTAATATAGCTCCAAAAGAATTTTGTAAAAAGCCAACTTTCTTTGCAAGTTCTTCATCTTTTACGACTGCCAATCCGGCGGTAACATCGCTATGACCTGCAAGGAATTTTGTTGCACTATGGAGAACAATATCAGCCCCAAGTTCTAACGGTTGTTGAAATAGTGGTGTTAAAAATGTATTATCAACAAAAGTGAGCGCTCCAACAGATTTGGCAAGCTCACAAACAGCTTTAATATCTGTCACTTTTAATAATGGATTTGATGGTGTTTCAACATAAAAAACTTTTGTATTCGGCTGAATAGTGCGTTCTACTTCTTCTAAATTTGTCATGTCAACGAATGTGTGAGAAACGCCGTATCGAGAGAGAACTTCAGTTACAATTCGATATGTACCTCCGTATACGTCTTCAGAAATAAGAACATGGTCTCCTTGTGATAAAAGAAGAAAAGCTGTTGAAATAGCAGCCATGCCAGATGAGAACGCAAACCCTTTGCTCCCGCCTTCTAGTAAAGCAATTATTTCCTCGAGAGCTTCGCGCGTTGGATTTCCAGAGCGACTATAATCATATTTTCCAAATGCATCTACATCAAATTGATGAAATGTGGATGTGTTATAAACAGGAACATTGACAGCTCCTGTTTGTTTGTCATGCTTAAAACGATTATGAAGTAAAAGCGTATCTAGTGAATAACTCATATTCTCACTCCTTCTTTTACTTGTTTAAGTGCTTGCTGTAAGTCTTGAATTAAATCATCTTGATTCTCAATTCCTACAGAGAAGCGGAGCAGACGATTACAAACGCCGCGGGCAGTGCGAATGTCTTCTGGTATATCGGCATGCGTTTGTGTTGCTGGGTATGTAATGAAGCTTTCTACGCCGCCAAGGCTTTCTGCAAACGTAATAAGAGACAGAGATTGTAAGAATGGATCAATCCATGCTTCTTTTTTCAGTTTAAAAGAGATCATACCGCCTTTTCCCGGATAAAACACATCGGTTATAGATTCTTCCCCTTGTAAATAGGCAACAATTGCTTTTGCGTTTTCTTCATGCTGCTTCATGCGCAGTGCTAATGTTTTCATGCCGCGTATTAAAAGCCAAGAATCAAATGGGCTTAACACAGCTCCAGATGCATTATGATAGTGGGCAAGTTCCTCGCATAGTTTTGCACCTTTAGCAACGACAAGTCCGCTTAACACATCGTTATGACCTCCTAAATATTTTGTAGCACTATGCAGGACAATGTCCGCTCCAGTTGTTATTGGTTGTTGTAAATACGGCGTGTAGAATGTGTTATCAACAATAAGAAGCAAGTTGTGCCGTTTTGCAACGGTAGCAACTGCTGCGATGTCCGTTACTTGCATAAGCGGGTTTGTTGGTGTTTCGATGAAAATTGCTTTTGTATTTGGTGAAATTGCTTTTTCAATTTCTTGTATATGCTGCGTATCTACGTATCTACATCGCACATCCCATTTTTGTTCGTGCTCTGTAAATAAACGATATGTTCCGCCGTATAGATCTTCAGAGACAATAAGTTCGTCACCAGACCGGAATAGTGAAAGGACAAGAAGAACAGCAGCCATTCCTGAGCTACAGGCATAGCCTTGCTCTCCTTGCTCTAAGTCAGCGATTGCGCGCTCTAATAGAAGACGTGTTGGGTTTCCTGTTCGGGAATAATCAAACCCTGTTGACTTTCCAATTCCTTCGTGGCGGTACGCAGTGGAGAAGTAAACGGGTGGATTGACTGTTCCTGTTGTTGTTTCACTGCGATTTCCAATTTGGGCAAGCTTCGTTTCAATTGTAGACATAATAGAATTCCTCCTTATACAAAATAAAAAAGCCTTCTAAGAAGAAGGCTTATATATGACGAATATAGTCTTCTTCTTATCTGTCAAATCAGTTCTCAATTTGCTGGAATTAGCACCTTATTAACAAATAAAAAGCTTGTTAATGGTTGCTGAGGCGTCAATGGGCCAGTCCCTCTACCTCTCTCGATAAGAATTCGAAATATGAAGTTTTTTATTATGTTTTTTACTTTACAACAAATTTAGAAAGAAGCGCAAGTATATTTTGAATAATTTTATTTTTCTTTATTTTCGTTGACTTTCTCACTTTAACATGCTAAATTAATGAAAAAATTAACAAAGATTGTTAATGAGTGAACGGATGATGTTTACTTTTAGCATTCACAATAGAATGAAACTCTTATCAAGAGTGGTGGAGGGAAAGGCCCTGTGAAACCCAGCAACCTTCAAACAACATGTTTGAGACGGTGCTAAGACCTGCAGAACAAATTGTTCTGAATGATGAGAGGAGGATGAAATGCTGTCCCCCTCTTCATTGAGAAGAGGGGGTTTTTTATATTAGAAAGAAGAGAGGGAGATATGTGAAATTACTAGATTTATTGCAAAGAGGAATTGTTATTGGGGACGGGGCAATGGGAACATTGTTGCACTCTCATGGTTTACAAAGCTGCTTTGAAGAGTTGAATTTATCTGAACCGGAGCGGATTATTTCGATTCATAAACAATATGTTGCAGCCGGAGCAGATGTTATTCAAACAAATACATACGGAGCAAATGAAGGAAAACTTCGCATGTATGGATTGGAGGATCGCGTAAGAAAAATTAATCGTGCCGCTGTAAGACATGCAAAAGCAGCTGTGACAGAAAAGAATGCAATTGTTGGAACAATCGGTGGTATGAAACACATTGGAGCAGTTACAACGACTGATATGGAACGAGAATTTATGCTCTTAGAGCAAGCAAATGCCTTACTAGAGGAAAATGTTGATGGGCTATTATTAGAAACCTTTTATGATGAATTTGAATTGCTTCATGCAGTGAAAGTATTACGAAAGCAAACAAACGTCCCTCTTATTGCACAGCTTGCTCTTCACGAAGCTGGTACAACTCAAAATGGAAATAGTGTAGATGGTGTATTGAAGCGGCTTATAGAGTATGGTGCAAATGTGGTCGGATTAAATTGTCAATTAGGGCCGCTTCATATGATCGAATCTTTTAAAACAATAGCAATTCCTGAATATGGTTATTTATCTGCATATCCAAATGCCGGTCTTCCTAAATATGTAGAAGGTCGTTATGTATATGAAGGAAGCCCTGCTTATTTTGAAGAGATGGCGCCAGAATTTATTAAGCAAGGAGTTAGGTTACTTGGTGGTTGTTGCGGTACAACCCCTGCTCATATCGAAGCAATGAAGCGGGCACTTGAAAATGAGCGTCCTGTAACAGCTAAAGAAGTTGTAAAGCGTGCAGAAGTAATAGCAACGAAGCGTGTAAATACAGTGGATCGAATTACATTAGCAGAAAAAGCGAAGAAAGAAACGACAGTGATTGTTGAGCTTGATCCGCCAAAAACTTTGGATACGCAGCGTTTTTTTGAAGGAGCAAAAGCGTTGAAGCGTGCGGGAGCAGATGCTATTACGTTAGCAGATAATTCTTTAGCATCACCTCGTGTATCAAATATGGCGATGGGTGCGTTATTAACAAAGCATGATATTCCTGTACTGACCCATTTAACGTGCCGTGATCATAATGTAATCGGGCTGCAGTCTCATTTACTTGGATTAGCAGCGCTCGGTATGGAGGAAGTATTGGCATTAACAGGGGATCCAGCACGTGTTGGTGATTTTCCAGGTGCAACATCTGTATATGACCTTTCTTCTGTAGAGCTCATTAAAATGATTAAAGAAATGAACAATGGGCGTTCTATTTTAGGGAAATCAATTGGAGCAGCTACTCATTTTTCAGTAGGTGGAGCCTTTAATCCGAATGTAAGGCATATAGAAGCAGCTGTAAAACGTATGGAGAAAAAAATTGCAGCTGGTGCCGAGTATTTTTTAACGCAGCCCATTTATGATGCGGCAGTCATTCGAAACGTATATGAAGCAACGAAGCATATTGAGCAGCCAATTTTTATTGGCATTATGCCACTTGTAAGTAAACGAAATGCAGATTTTCTACATTTTGAAGTACCAGGTATTACTCTTCCAGAAGAAGTGAGAAGACGTATGGACGGGCATAGAACGTCAGAAGAAGCAGTGGCAGAAGGAATTTTTATATCTCAAGAGTTAATTGATGTTGCGATGGAATTATTTAACGGTATTTATTTAATTACACCATTTTTAAAGTACGAAGTGACAGAAGCGCTTGTTAGGTATATTCAAGCGAAGAAAGAGCAGAAAGAAGGAATAAATGTATGAGACCAATCGAGGAAAGATTGCAGCAAGAAATTTTAATTTTAGACGGTGCAATGGGAACGATGATTCAACAAGAAGACCTTTCAGCTGCAGATTTTGGCGGCGAAGAGTATGAAGGCTGTAATGAATATTTAGTAAAAACACGCCCAGATGTTATTATACATATTCATAAAGAGTATATCGAAGCAGGAGCAGATATTATTGAAACGAATACATTTGGTGCAACGAACATTGTACTAAGTGATTATAATCTCTCTCACTTAGATGAGGAGTTAAATGAAAAGGCAGCTCAATTAGCGAAACGAGCTGTAATAGAGAGCGGTAAAGAAGTATATGTAGCAGGTGCGATGGGGCCAACGACAAAAGCGATTAGCGTTACGGGTGGGGTGACGTTTGAAGGGCTTATTGAGGCATATACAAGACAGGCGCGCGGGTTACTGCGTGGTGGAGTAGATTTGTTACTTGTAGAAACAAGTCAAGATATGAGAAATGTAAAAGCAGCCTGTTTAGGAATTGAAAAGGCATTTATCGAGGCAGAGAAAAAAGTTCCTCTTATGATTTCTGGAACAATTGAACCGATGGGAACGACGTTAGCTGGGCAAACAATTGAGGCATTTTACTTATCGGTAGAGCATATGAATCCATTATCAGTAGGGCTAAACTGCGCAACAGGACCAGAGTTTATGAGAGAACATATTCGTTCACTTGCAGAGTTATCAGAGTGTTATATTTCTTGTTATCCAAATGCTGGGCTTCCGGATGAAGACGGTCATTATCATGAATCACCGCATTCGCTTGCATATAAAGTGAAGCAGTTTGCAGAAGAAGGTTGGGTCAACATTGTTGGTGGGTGTTGCGGAACGACGCCAGCACATATTCGTGCGATGAAAGAGGCGTTGCTATCATTTCAGCCACGTGTGAAGCAAGAAAGAAAAGGGCATGGAATTAGCGGGCTTGAAGCGTTGCAATATGAAGATGCAATGCGCCCGTTATTCGTTGGGGAGCGTACGAATGTAATTGGTTCACGGAAATTTAAACGTCTTGTTGCAGAAGGGAATTTTGAAGAAGCAGCAGAAGTAGCAAGGGCACAAGTAAAGAAAAATGCCCATATTATCGATATTTGTATGGCAGATCCAGATCGTGATGAAATAGAAGATATGGAGAATTTCCTGCAAGCTGTGACGAAAGTATTAAAGGTGCCAATTATGATCGATTCGACAGACGAGCAAGTTATGGCGAGAGCTCTTACTTATTTGCAAGGAAAAGGAGTGATTAACTCCATTAACTTAGAAAATGGAGAAGAGCGTTTTGAAAAGGTGATTCCACTTATTAAACAGTACGGAGCCGCTATTGTTGTTGGAACAATTGATGAAATTGGTATGGCGGTAACGGCCAAGCGGAAGATAGAAATTGCAAAAAGAAGTTATGAGTTATTAACAACAAAATACGGCGTACGTCCATCTGATATTATTTTTGATGCACTTGTATTCCCTGTTGGAACAGGTGATGAAGAATATATCGGTTCAGCGGCGGCAACAATTGAAGGTATTCGGCTTATAAAAGAAGCGATGCCCGAATGTTTAACGATACTAGGTGTAAGTAATATTTCGTTTGGTTTACCACCAGCAGGACGCGAAGTATTAAATTCAGTCTTTTTATATCATGCCACAAAGGCAGGCTTAGATTATGCAATTGTTAATACTGAAAAACTAGAGCGCTATGCCTCTATTTCTGAGGAAGAAAAAGCATTAGCAAACGCTCTTTTGTTTGAAACAACGAAAGAAACGTTAGAGAAGTTTACAAACTTTTATCGAAATGTGAAGCAGAAAGAAGTCGTAGCAGCTGAAACGTTAACGCTTGATGAGCGCTTATCTCATTATATTGTTGAAGGAACGAAGCAAGGATTACACGATGACTTGCAAGCTGCGCTTGATGAAGGAAGAAAGCCGCTTGACATTATTAACGGGCCGCTTATGGCAGGAATGGATGAAGTAGGACGCTTATTTAATAATAATGAGCTGATTGTTGCAGAAGTGTTGCAAAGTGCGGAAAGCATGAAAGCGGCGGTTGCTTATTTAGAGCCATATATGGAGACAACTGATAGTGCGAAGAAAGGGAAAGTATTGCTTGCAACAGTAAAAGGGGATGTACATGATATCGGTAAAAATTTAGTGGAAATTATTTTATCGAATAATGGATATGATATTGTGAACCTCGGTATTAATGTTCGATCTGACCGCATTATTCAAGAGGTAAAAGAACAAAATCCTGATATTATTGGATTATCAGGATTACTTGTCAAATCTGCGCAGCAGATGGTGACAACAGCGGAAGATTTAAAAGCAGCAAATATCGATGTTCCCATCGTTGTAGGCGGAGCTGCGCTGACGCGGAAATTCACAGAAACGCGCATTTCTCCTTCTTACCAAGGACTTGTCTTATATGCAAGCGATGCGATGACAGGGTTAGATCTTATCAATCGTCTGCAACACGAAGAGGAACGCGAAAAGATGCGTGAAGAAAAAGCGAACCGCCACTTACATATTGTTGTAAAAGAAGAGAAAAAAGTAGTAGAGGTACCGGTTCAAATTGAAAAATTACCGTCAGTGCCAGTGATTGTACCAGATTCTACAAAACGTGTCGTTCTCCGCGATATGCCAGTAGCACATCTTGCTCCGTTTTTAAATCGACAAATGTTACTTGGTCATCACTTAGGTTTAAAAGGGAATGTAAAAAAGTTGCTGCAAGAAGGGGATAGAAGGGCTCATGAACTGAATGACTTAATAGATGAATTGCTTCGTGAAGGAGAATCGTGGTTGCGTCCGAGCGCTGTATATCAATTCTTTCCTGCACAAAGTGAAAACCAAGATATTTTAATTTATGACCCGAAAGACCCAACGCGTGTATTAGAGCGGTTTACATTCCCAAGACAAGGGAAAGCACCGCACCGGACGTTAGGTGATTATTTACGACCGGTTGGAGATGAAATGGATTATGTTGCTTTTTTATCTGTAACAGTTGGAAAAGGCGTACGCGCCGTAGCGGAAAGGTGGAAAGAGCAAGGTGATTATTTGCGCAGCCACGCTATTCAATCGCTTGCCCTTGAACTTGCAGAAGGCTTAGCTGAAAAAACGCATATGCTCATACGTGATCGCTGGGGATTTCCAGATTCACCAAACATGACGATGGAAGAGCGATTCCGCACAAAGTATCAAGGAATTCGCGTTTCTTTTGGCTACCCTGCATGTCCGGAACTTGCTGATCAAGAAAAATTATTCCGTCTCATTTATCCAGAAGAAATTGGGATTTCCTTAACTGAAGGGTTTATGATGGAACCAGAGGCTTCTGTTACAGCAATGGTGTTTGCTCATCCAGAAGCACGTTATTTCAGTGTGTTATAATCTAAAGTAAAACTTCTATAAAAGGAGACTTACTGTGAAGACGATTATATTTACAGGCGGAGGTTCTGCTGGTCATGTTACACCTAATTTAGCGCTTATACCGCATTTTCAAAAGAGTGGGTGGAACGTGTGCTATATTGGTTCGCATAATGGAATTGAAAAGACCATCATTGAAAAAGAAGGGATTCCTTATTATGGTGTAGCAAGCGGAAAACTTCGCCGTTATTTTGATTTAAAAAATATTAAAGATCCCTTTCTTGTGATGAAAGGGGTTATGGATGCGTATGTACGCATTCGGAAATTAAAACCAGATGTTATTTTTTCAAAAGGTGGTTTCGTATCTGTACCAGTTGTAATTGGCGCATGGTTAAACCGTGTTCCTGTTTTTTTACATGAATCTGATATGACACCGGGGCTTGCAAATAAAATTGCTCTTCGCTTTGCTTCAAAAATATTTGTTACGTTTGAAGAAGCGAAAAAACATCTACCAAAAGAAAAAACAGTCTATACTGGTTCACCTGTGCGAGAAGAGGTTTTGCAAGGGAGTCGTAATAAAGGACTGCAATTTTTACGGTTCACTGCATCAAAGCCAGTTATTACGGTTATGGGAGGCAGTTTAGGCGCACGACGCATTAATGAAGCAGTGCGCGGTGCATTGCCGAATCTTCTTCAAACGTATCAAATTGTTCATCTGTGCGGGAAAGGAAATCTCGACGAAAAGCTTGAAAGTATGCCAGGATACAAGCAGTTTGAATATATTCATGGTGAACTGCCAGACATATTAGCAGCAACAGATATTGTCATTTCTCGTGCAGGGTCCAATGCGATTTTTGAATTTCTAACACTGCAAAAGCCGATGTTATTAATTCCGCTTCCGAAATCTTCGAGCCGAGGCGATCAAATTTTAAATGCACAGTCGTTTGAAAAACAAGGATATGGACGTGTGTTATTTGAAGAAGATTTAACGGAAACGTTACTTGTTGAATATGTGGAAGAATTGTATAAACATCGTTTGCAGTATAAAAGATCTATGCAGCAGTATAACGGACAAGAAGCGTTGCAAACGATTATTGATTACGTAACGAAAGCATGATTTCATAGAGATCATGCTTTTTAAATAGAGATAACAGCATACTTTATGTTACAATAACATAGATTTGACAGGGGAATTCTAATTGTTGACGCGTGAAAATACGGATGAGATTAGGAGTGACTACGTTGGGGCTAAGTCTCTATGAAAATATTGCTCTAGTTGTTTGTTTAGTATTGTATATCGGTAGTATTATAGTTTATATGGGACGGAATTTTTCACAAGAACGAAAACTAGAAAAATCAGAAATTAAAGCTGAATTAGATATGTTAAATGATAAAAGCAATCAAAAAGTAAAAAGAGAGTTATAGTTGTAAGCGTCCTCTTTTTTCATGCATACGAAGGGTTTCCCGTCTATTTTATATATAATAAGGAGAGAAGTAGTATGAAATTTTACATTGCTTCAACCTTTACAAATAAACCTCTTGTCCATTTTGTGGCTGATAAACTGAAACAAGCAGGATGGATTCATACATATGATTGGACAAAAAATGAAAAAGCGACAAATAAATTAGAGTTAGAACGTATTGGACAAGCAGAAAAACAAGCTGTACGAGAGGCTGACGTTTTTCTGCTTTTATTAGATGGAGGAAAAGGGAGTCACACTGAATTCGGAATGGCGCTTGCTTGGGATAAAAAGGTATATTTGTATAGTGAAAATCATTCTTTAGATACAACGTTTTATCATTTACCAGAAGTACATATAGTTAAAGGCAGTAAAGAAGAATTTGTTGAACAAGTGTTAGAAGGTGCAAGGGTTTGATTACAATTGACGATGCTATATACGGTGAACATCAGATAGGTGGGGTGCTCGCAGAACTATTGCAATCAAAAGCAGTGCAGCGCTTAAAGAAGATTCATCAAGGCGGCGCAAGCTTTCTTGTGAATCCAAGGTGGAATGTAACACGTTATGAACACTCTGTTGGTGTTATGATTCTTGTGAAAATGTTAGGAGGTAGTGTAGAAGAACAAATTGCAGCCTTGCTTCATGATATATCTCATACAGCATTTTCTCACATTGTTGACCACGTATTAGAGGAGCAAGATGAAGATTACCATGAACAAATCTTTATGGATGTGATTGAGCATTCAGAGATTCCATCCATTTTGCACACATATGGTTATGATTATAGAATGATTGAGAAATGGGAACAATGGACGTTATTAGAGCAACCTCTTCCAAATTTATGTGCAGATCGTATAGATTATACGTTACGGGATTTATATACTTATGGAATGATTTCAAAGCAAGAAGTATGTTCTTTTTTAGAGGGCATAACAATTCATAATAAACAAATATGTTTACAGTCTATACAGGCAGCAGAATGGTTTACAGAAGCTTATTATAAAGAAACGATTGATTTCTTTTTACATCCGCTGAATTCGTACGGCTATTATATATTAACAAAGGTATTACAAGAAGCGCTTCAAAAGAATATTTTGGATCTATCTGATTTTTCAGCCGATGATGAAACGGTGTTGCATATGTTGCGAAATAGTGGAGATAGTGAAATTGAGAAGATGCTTAGTTCCTTACATTCAAAAGTAGAATTAGAGGAGAACAGCGCAGAATACGACATTTGTTATAAGGGTGGAAAAGCACGATTAATTGATCCGTTTGTTTATAAAAATGGCAAGATGCAAAGAGCGTCTGTCGTATCTCCATTTGTTAAACAGTGTAATGAGAAAGCGAAAAAGCAATTGAAAAAATATATATATTTAAAAATAAAGAGTATATAAAAGGAGAAATAAATATGCAGTTAGAGCAAGGGTGGAAAACAAATTTTTTAACAGTTGTACAGCAAAGTGAATATAAGAAAGGTGCACTTTTAGCACAATTACTATTTGAAGATGGAGAAGAGGTAGAAGAACTCGTTGATGATTATGGGTATGAAGAAATTATAAATCGTGAACATGATGATGAACTGGAAGAGATCTTAGGCGAAGAGTTATTTTATGAACTTGAGCGTAACGTTTTTGTATCATCGCAGTCAAAAGAGAAGTTTATTTCCTTTATAAATGGTTTAGGATTTCATCTATTAGATTGTATTGTGTTATTGGAATCAGAATTTCGTGTAGATAGCGCGATGTTTTCATCTGATGCAGTGAAAAAAATGGAGAAGCGTTTTCATAAGTTTCCTTATGTGGAAGGTGAGCAAACGATTTTTGATATGACGTTAGAAGAAGTAGTTGAATTATTAGAGAATGCGTCAGGTCTTCAAATTAAAGAAAATATGACCGTATAAAAAAAGAACGTGCTTAGCACGTTCTTTTTTTTGTATGTTCTGCGTTTTTATATTGCTTTTCAATGATTGTATTTAAATGCTCAACCTTTCGTATGCAAGATTGTATATGCTTCTCGACTTCATGCAATTCTGTAAGGTGATGTGTTTCAATAGGATGAATTTGTACACTGAATTTTTCAAATTGAGCGCTATATGTTATTTCTGCATAGCCGCTCATAATATCTGTCTCGTTGTGAAACAAATATTGTTTTGTTTTTTCACAATATGCTACACTTTGAAATCCATACGATTTTAAGGTTTCGATGATTTTTGTAATGATTACTGTATTCATTGTTTTTCCTCTTTAAGAAATTCGATTTTATTCCGCTACTTTTGGGCAGTAAGCCCTCCACTTTAAGACTGTGAGATAGCCAAAAAGATAGTAAAGAATAAATGCCCACAAAAAACGATGTGCGAAATTGATTATTAGTGAAGTCCCTATTAATGGGGTTTTCACTGTATTAGTATAACATGAGTTTATTTTAGAAAGCGCTATCAATGTGTTTGTAACATGAATTTTTATGTATATTTTATACAATTAAAACAAATGAAAAATAATTGTAATAAAGCAAAAAGTAGGAGACTCTTTCATTGTTTCATCATATATATACAGAAATGGAGCAAATGAAAGAGGTGAAGATGTTGAACTTTGATATTACAGGACAAAAAGCATATGTAAAAGATGGACCGTATCGGAATCAAATTGGAATCGTAAAACGAAATGATACGGAGAGCATTACAAAATATGCGATTGTAATTGACGATATGAATATTGATATTGAATTAAAAGATATTGTTTTAATTGATGTAGATGTTCGGCAATTTCATGATTGGTGTGAAGAACATGGGTATTTGTAAAAAATAGATTATACAAATAAGAAAATCCCCTGAATGTTCAGGGGGTTTTTCTTATAATGCAACTTCTTCAGTTTTATTGACTGTTTCATTGTACGTATTTACATCTAATTCTCCGAGCCATTTGCTAGAAATCAAACCAGCTGTCATAGAACCGCTCACATTTAAAGCTGTGCGTCCCATATCAATTAATGGTTCAACAGAGATTAATAGAGCGACAATTCCAATTGGTAAGTTCATTGTAGAAAGTACGATGAGTGCTGCAAATGTTGCTCCGCCTCCGACACCGGCAACGCCGAATGAACTAATCGTGACAACGGCAATTAACGTTAAGATAAATTGCGGCTGCAACGGATCGATACCAACAGTTGGTGCAACCATCATCGCAAGCATTGCAGGATAAATACCGGCACATCCATTTTGACCAATTGATACACCAAAGGATGCAGCAAAGTTTGCAATTCCTTCTGAAATACCAAGTTTTTCTTTTTGCGCTTCAATATTTAATGGCAGTGTACCTGCACTTGAGCGAGAAGTAAACGCAAATGTTAAAACAGGGAATACCTTTTTCAAATATTGTACTGGATTTAAACCAGAAAGAGCGATAAGTAATAAGTGAATAATAAACATAACAATGAGTGCTACGTAAGACGCTAATACAAAATTTCCAAGCTTTAAAATGGCCTGGATATCACTACCTGAAACTGTTTTTGCCATAAGAGCAAGTACGCCATATGGAGTAAGACGTAAAATTAATGTCACCATCCGCATTACGATCGCATATACGGCATCGAGCATCTTTTTAAATTGTTCTGCCTGTTCTGGATATTTCTTTTTCACTCCTAAGAAGGCAATCCCAATAAACGCTGCAAAAATGACAACAGAAATTGTTGATGTTGGACGAGCACCTGTTAAATCTAGAAATGGATTTGCAGGGAGTAATTCTAATAATTTTTGCGGAATGGGTGTTTGTTCAATGGAGGTGAATTTTTCTTCCACTAATTTTAAGCGAGCTGTTTCTGCATCACCTTGCTGCAAGCCAGTTGCTGAAACATGAAAACCAGCACTTGAAGCAATTCCGACTGCAGCAGCAATTGCCGTTGTAAGAAGTAAAATACCGATAATAAAACCGCTAATTTTACCAAGATTATTTGTTAGTTTTAATTTTGTAAACGCTGAAAGAATAGAAACTAAAACAAGCGGCATAACGATCATTTGTAATAACTTAACATAACCGCCTCCAATTAAGTTAAACCAATTATTAGATTGGACAATGACTTCGGAAGTTGGTTTATAAAAAAATTGTAAGATAAGTCCAAATATAATTCCGAGTCCGAGTGCGGTAAATACACGTTTATTAAAAGAAACGTGCTTACGCTGCATATAATATAGCACACCGACTAATAGGAGCATAATTACAACGTTTATGCTAACTAACAATGTATTCATACTATTTTTCTCCCTTCAAAGTTGTTATATAAAATATATTCCAATAAAACCAATAAGTCAACTATGAAATAGGTTGGATATAAAAAAAGATGGCGTATATGCCATCTTAATGTCCTATTCCTGGTGTAAGAAGGAATGTCGTATAGTATGTAAATCCAATGAAGAAAACTGTTAAATATGCGCCGAATACATAAATGTACATGCGCTCTGTTAATTTTAAATAACTTAAAAGTACAAAAAATCCTGTTTGTCCTAAAAACAATAGTGCTGCCCCATACAGATCCCCTAGATAAAACATGACTGAAAAAATACCAGTCCAAAAGCCGAGAACGCGAAACATGCGCTCCATCCCATTCCCCTCCTTCTATATGAACTTAATACTTCTTTTATTATAATGCACTTTTCTAACTATTGTAAACATTTGCAAAATAATAAGAAGCCAGTATAATCTGGCTTCTTATTTTACATATGAAGATGATAATTACAAGATTTACAACCTGTTTCTAGCATATTCTCATTGCGGGTCAATTCCATGTTCGGGAATAAAATTTCAAAGATGCCTGTCATCATATCGACGTGCATGTTGCAAATTTCTTTTGGATGGTGAATGGCAACTTCTTTAAATGGGCAATTGTATACATCATAGAAAATTTTTGTTTCATCAATGCTTAATTCAAATGTCGGAGATAATCCCGCTGTTGTTAAAGCTTCTTTCGCAATTTGTATTTTTTGTTCTACTGTTAATTCATTTTCGCTAATGTTTAGCCGATGTAGATGTTGTTCCATTAATTCTTTACCAAATTTCTTACCTGTGTCATATAGTGCTTTTTCACCGACTTCACCTAAGCTAAGCAATGTATTGCATGCAATTTGTGCTAACAATTGATAATCACGAAACGGAAACTGCAGTTGAATCACATCGTCTGATAGTGCGTATAACCGGCTTGGTCTGCCACCCTTACCTGTTTTTTTTGTTTCTGATTTTAACATATTTACATCTTCTAGCTTAGAGAGGTGTAAACGCGCAACATTTGGATGAATATCAAATTCATCAGCAATTTCTTGTACAGTAACTTCATTATGTTTTTGAGAAATATATTGATAAATATAATAGCGTGTTGGATCAGATAGTACATTTGTAATTTTTAAAGCTTGTTCCATGAGGATCGCCACCTTTATCGGTTTATCTGAGATAACAACATTATAATATAGATAATGTTGTATAATAACGGGTTTTGGTAATGATTCATTAATTGTTCATAATTTCACATACTTTTTGTTATTTTTGTTTAGAAAATTGAAAAATTTCATGATGGAAATAGAAAATTCCTCATTTTTCTTTTCACGATGGCCATGATATATAAATAGTGAGGAGGGGATAACAGTGAATGCTGTCGAACAGTTTGCTGACACAATCATGAAAGAAGCATGCCGGTTGCGTGCATCAGATCTTCATATTGTGCCGCGTCATGAAGATGCTGTTGTGCAATTGCGTATTGGAAAAGATTTAGTAACAAAGCACTGTATTTCAAAAGAGTTTTGCGAACGGCTTGTATCGCACTTTAAATTTTTAGCAGCTATGGATATTGGTGAAAGGAGAAAGCCGCAAAATGGTTCATTGCAGATGAAAGTTAGTGAGGAGGAAGTATATTTACGCCTTTCTACTTTACCAACTATACATCATGAAAGTTTGGTCATTCGTATGCACTTACAAACGGCGGTGCCAAACCTCTCGCATCTCTCATTATTCCCAAGTTCTGCGAAAACACTTCTATCTTTTTTACATCATTCGCATGGATTGATTATCTTTACAGGACCAACTGGGTCAGGAAAAACAACAACGATGTATGCCCTTTTAGAAGTAGCGAAGAAGGAACAGACTCGCCGCATTGTTACGCTTGAAGATCCAGTTGAAAAGAAAAAGGACGGGTTATTACAAATACAAATTAATGAAAAAGCTGGTATTACGTATGCAACTGGATTAAAAGCAATTTTACGTCATGACCCGGATATTATTTTAGTAGGAGAAATCCGAGATGAAGAAACGGCAAAGGTGGCGGTTCGAGCAAGTTTAACAGGCCATTTAGTTATGACGACATTGCATACAAATGATGCGAAGAGTGCAGTATTGCGCTTAATGGATTATGGTATTACCCTTCAAGAAATTGAACAGTCGTTATTAGCGGTAGCGGCACAACGATTAGTGGAATTGAAATGTCCATTTTGCAAAGGAAAATGCTCACCGTTATGTAAAAAAATGCGTCATGTACGCCGAGCAAGCATTTATGAATTATTGTACGGTTATGAGCTGAAAGAAGTCATTCGGGAAGCGAATGGAAAACAAGCAATGTATCAATATACAACGCTTCAAGATGAATTAAGAAAAGGATATGCACTAGGGTTTATTGAAGAAGATGTTTATGTTTAAACATGAGAGGTGGCGGTTACATGAACAAGCTTTATTGCTGCGAAGGCTTGGCGAGCTCTTAGAGAAAGGGTATTCTTTATTACATGCATTAGAATTTCTTCATTTCCACTTAAATCCTCATAAACAAATACAGCTTCAAGATGCTGCTGAAGAATTTAGAAAAGGAAGTAGCTTGCATGATGTGTTCTATAAACTTGCATTTCATCCAGACATTTTAAGTTATTTATTTTATGCAGAGCAGCATGGTGACATTTCCTTTGCGTTGCAACAAGGAAGCTCACTACTCAGCAGAAAAGATAAACATCAAAAAAATATGATGAAGATATTGCGTTATCCACTTTTTCTTTCCTTGTTTCTATTAGGAATCCTCTTCGTATTTAATATGGTGCTTCTTCCGCAGTTTTCAACTTTATATCGTTCACTTCGCGGGTCCTCTTCTTCATTTACAGATGATATTTTAACGTTTATTCAAGTCCTTCCGTATATAATGGGTGGAGTTGTTTTGGCAATTGGTATTGCAGTGCTTATATATATGGTGTATGTAAAGAGGTTGCATCCGGTTAGGAGAATGAATATTTTTATGCGAGTGCCTCTTATAAAACAGTTTTTTATGTTAACAAACTCACAATATTTTGCAGTCCAATTAAGCGGCCTTTTGCAAGGCGGGTTATCTATATTAGAAGCGCTCGCGTTAATGAAGGAACAAAAGCATCATCCATTTTTTCAATGCGAAGCTCTCAAAATAGAGGAATTATTAACGATAGGTGAACATCTTGATTTCATTATGATGGATCGGCCTTACTACGAACGGGAGCTTTCTTATATTATTAAACATGGACAAGCAAATGGGAATTTAGAGGCTGAGCTTGCCGATTATAGTGAAATGATAATAGAAAAGATGGAAGAGAAAATTAATCGTATTTTATTTGTTGTGCAACCTCTTTTATTTGGATGTATCGGAATGGTTGTTATTCTTATGTATTTGGCGATGATTATGCCGATGTTTCAAATGATGGATTCTATTTAGGAGGCTTGTTCTGTGAAAAATGAAAAAGGTTTTACGCTGTTAGAAATGTTGCTTGTTATGCTTGTGATTTCTGTTTTGCTGCTTCTTATTATTCCAAATGTGGTAAAACAGCGCTCTTCTGTACAAGGAAAGGGATGCGACGCCTTTGTAAAGTCTGTTGAAGCGCAAGTACAAGCGTATCAATTAGAATATAATAAAATCCCAACAGTAGACGAGTTATACGATGGTAAATATATTACATCTAAAACTTGTCCAAAAGGTGAGAGTATTACAATTAATGTGACAGATGGGGAAGTTACAGTTGCAGGGAAATCGTGAAGAAAAATGGCTTTACGTTATTAGAAATGCTCATCGTATTAAGTGCTATCTCTATATTAAGTGTTGTAACATACTTTAATCTATCCTCAATATATGAAAAACAAAAAATTGCTCAGTTTATGAATCAATTTTCTCAAGACATCCTTTTTATGCAGCAAGCAGCGATAAGCCATCGTAATCGTCATACGTTACGATGGTTTCCTAATCAGGGAAAGTATAGCGTTACATCTTCAGGAGAAACAGATCCTGTTCTTGTTCGTTACTATTCATCTGACATACAGGTGAACCTAAATACGTTTCCAAATCCAATGACTTACGGTGCTGATGGAAATATTAATAGAGGCGGCACAATTATTGTTTCTTATAAAACGAAAACGTATTATATCGTATTTCAGCTTGGGAGAGGAAGATTTACGTATTATGAAGTGTGAAAAAGGTTCTGTTATGCTGGAGATCCTAGTGTCCCTTAGTTTACTAATGATGACGGTCTCACTCTTGCTTCCGCAAACGCTTCTCATTATGCAAGAACGAAAAAATATTCAACTTCGGTACAACGCACAGCTATTCTTAAAAGAAGCAGCGGCCACATATATGTATCATCATGTAATTTCACCAGTAATAGAAAAACAATATGAGAATGTGACGTATAGAATTCGATGGCAGGATGAAAAGGTATGTGTACGATGGCAAGATATTAAACGACGAGAAATTGAACGGTGTCGCTATGTTAAAAAATAGCAAAAAAGAAAAGGGATTTACGTTGTTAGAAGTTATGATGTGCTTTCTATTGTTATCGGTATTCTTTCTTCTTCTACCTCGTCTTCACGTATTATTTATAGAAACTCCTTACTCTAAACAAGTTACGAATTGGGAATGGAATATTTTTTTAGAGCAAGTACAAATTGAGTTTCGAGAAGTAGAGGAAGGAAATAATGGCGACGGAAAATTATTTTTGAAAACAAAGACAGGAGAACGTGTTACGTATGTTATGTCTGGAAATAATGTTGTTCGAAAAGTAAATGGGACGGGACATGAAGTTCTTTTGCAAAAAGTAGAGAATATTTCTTATGAATTAACAGCGCATACATTGATAATACGCGTGCAGGATATAAGTGGTAAGGTATATGATGGTGTTGTTACTCGTTATTCTGCTATTGAGGTGAATAGATGAGATCTGAAAGTGGATTTACAATGCCAGGAACGATTATTCTCATATTGTTGCTCATGTCTTTCTTTGTATATGAGACAAATATATTCTTATCAGATCAAAAGTTTTATGCAGAAGCAGAAGAATTATTTATATTAGAAGAAATAACGGATCAAGCTATTGCAGAAGTAAAACAAGAATTAAAAACCGGAATGGAAAAAAGGGCATTTTTTTATACGTATGAAAAAGGGGAAGCGAAGGGAGATTACACAATAGTAGATGGGGATGCTTTTATTACTTTACAGTGTATAACGAAACGAAAGCTCACATATAAAGTGAGCTTTCGTTATAATACAAATAACGAAGCGATTACGAATTGGCAAGAGGAGAGGTTATAGTATGAGGGCATTATATATTACAGGTTTTATGGGAGCTGGGAAAACGACAATCGGTAAAGCATTAAGCTGTGTGCTTCATATCCCGGTCATTGACACAGATCAACGCATTGAAGAAAAGACAAAGAAAATCATTCGAGATATCTTTTCTGAAGAAGGGGAGGATGTCTTTCGAAAGTATGAAAGTGAAGTGCTGCAATTACTGCCGACAAAGGATTGTATTATTACAACAGGAGGGGGAATAGTCGAAAAAGCTGAGAATCGACAATGGATGAAAGAACATGGCACTGTAATTTATTTGTACTGTGATCCATATGTAATCGCAGAGCGAATTGCCGGAGATACAACAAGACCATTATTTCAAAAAGAAAACATACCATCATTTATAGAGAAATTTGAAAAGCGTCAAGCCTATTATGAAGAAGCAGTACTGAAGATAGACACGACAAATAAAAGTATTGAAACAATTGTGCAAGAAATTCAAGCGCAGATTAAGGAATAAAAAAGTGGACATACTAATTTAGTAGGGGTGAGAGATATGTCTACAAATGATTATATAAGATATATGACACAACAATTCGTATCATATATGGATGCTCCAAAAGCTGACCGAAAACAAAAGCGGCAACAGCGCCGTGAAGAGAGAGAACCATTTTTAAATCGTTGGTTTGGTATGCTGCCGTTAAGTGCTGCATTATTTTACCGACAAGTGAAGAAAAAGCGAGAGAAATCAAGTTAATGATTTTTGGAATAATTTACAACTAGAAAAGAATTGTATGTCATAGTACAATTTCTACGGCGAGTTGTACTCGTCATCTATTCGACAATATAACCTAAACAAGTAGCTCCACTGTTTGTAAACAGTGGAGCTACTTGTTTATCCCGCATTAACGGGCAGCAAGACCCCCACCTCAAGATGCAGAGAGAAGCAAAGAAGATAGGTGGGGGATAACTGCCCGTAAAAGCCCAATTGGTTCAACTAACTATCAGTGGGGATGAAGAAAACCCCCTACTGATGGAAGTTTCACTTTATCCCGCTAATTTTGCTCCTTTTGTTTGTTTCTCACTTAATTAATGCACCCGTTAGTTCCATGTATTTACCTAAAATAAAAAGACCATCTTATGACGTTCTACTGTTAGTATCCCTAAAAGCATCAGGTTAATTTTGAGGGACAGGTTAACTGTCACATATTGTTTACTTATTTTGGATTTTTTTGGGCTCTTAATGCTATTTTTTCAAGTCCATTTTCTCTTGAAAATTCTACATCTGCTTTTGGCTGAGTATTTTTATTATTTTTAAATTGGTTATTCTTGTTTTTAGCCATTTCTTCACCGCCCTTGTAGTTTGATTTAGTTATTCCTTCAAGGATGCCAAATATTATAAATTAAACTATATAAAGATATTGGAGTGATATTTTTCGTTATTGGCATCCACGATTTTAGTTTGCTTTCTTTTTTGTTGGTTATGCTATTTGATTTTCTTTAACAGAGCCAAAGAAAAAGAAACACTCTATTTTAAACCAATAAAAAAATCCCCACTGATGGAAGTTTCACTTTATAAGTTAAATTTCTGCTTCTGTCACTTGCTTAATTTTATAACCAACCTAAAGGAAACCCAGCTCTGATGCCTATCGAAACGAACCAGCAAATTCTTGTTATAATTGCTTTCATTTTTCCGTATCCATCTACTCCAAACTTAGAAATCATATAAAGCCATATAGTTTTGTTTTATCAAAGTCCTCCTTGGCTTGGATTCCACGAATAAAATTCTGAACATTACAACTTTTTTAATTGAGAAAAAAACTCAAATTAAAATAATTTTAATTTAATGTTGACTTTAATTTAATAACATATATAATATTAATTGTAATCATTATAAAGTAGAAATAAATATTAATTAGTTTTTAGGAGGAAGAATAGGGATATGATAAAACGTTTAGTAGGAAAACAAGCACCGCGTTTTGAGATGAATGCTGTGATGCCAAATAAAGAATTTAAAAAAGTTAGTTTAGAAGAAAATATGAAAAATGATAAATGGACAGTGCTATATTTCTATCCAATGGATTTCACTTTCGTTTGTCCAACTGAAATCATTGCCCTTTCTGATCGTTATGACGAATTTGAAGATTTAGACGCAGAGGTAATCGGTGTTTCTACAGATACAGTGCACACACATTTAGCTTGGATTAACACAGATCGTACGAAAAATGGATTAGGTGATTTACGCTATCCATTAGCAGCGGATACAAATCACACTGTATCAAGTGACTATGGTGTGTTATTAGAAGAAGAAGGTATTGCACTTCGTGGATTATTCATTATAAATCCAGAGGGTGAATTAATGTATCAAGTTGTACATCACAACAATATCGGACGTGAAGTAGACGAAGTATTACGTGTTCTACAAGCACTACAAACAGGTGGACTTTGTCCAGCGAACTGGAAACCAGGGCAAGAAACGTTATAATTTAAAGGGGGAATTAAAGTTATGAAATTACGCGAGCAAATGCCATCATTAGAAGGCGCAACACAAATGTTAAACGATACAATCACACGTGAAGAGTTAATTGGTGATAAACCAACGCTTATTCATTTTTGGTCAGTAAGTTGTTATCTATGTAAAGAAGCAATGCCAGAAGTAAATGAATTACGTGATGAGTACGATGATCGTTTAAATGTTGTTGCAGTTCATATGCCTCGTTCAGAAGATGATTTAGATTTAGCGGTGATTGAAAAAATGGCAGAAAGTCATGATATCATTCAACCGATTTTAGTGGATAGCAAGCATGTAATTACAGAGGCATTTGAAAATAAATATGTCCCTGCGTATTACGTATTTGATAAAGAAGGTAAACTGCGTCATTTCCAAGCAGGTGGCAGTGGGATGCCAATGCTTCGTAAACGTCTTGAGCGTGTATTAAACGAAGAATAGAAACAAATATCTTTTGTTTCATTGATAATTGATTGTGTATGGTTTCTGTTTCCTGTTTGTAAAGTAAGCGAGAATAAGAAACAAAAAATGATTACCTCTAGCAGGGTAATCATTTTTGTTATATAATAATTAAAACGCTTTCATTTTTTGGGGTTGTTCACAAATTTGTCTAAATTACACATTAATATTGTGGCAATGTTGTTTTATAATGAAACTAATCATTAATACGTGCATACATTAATTGTGAAATAAATAACATATTGAATCTATATAAATGTAAACGTTATCAAAAAGAGGTGGTATAAATGAGTAAATTTTTCTTTGATCAAAACCCTGCAAGAGTTGAGGACGGAAAGTTGGTAGAATATGCGGAAACGATTTATGGAAAAGGTGGGCGTTCTGTATTAGAAAATTTAATTATAAAGGCATCAATTCGACTACGTGATCGTTATCCTCATAAGTCTGATGAGCAGATTTCTTTTCTTGTGAATCAAGGGCTGCATGATATGTTTCAAAAATATGTGTAAGGAGAGGCCAATGCCTCTCCTTACTTTTTTGCATAAGGAAAATTATGATTGCTAAAACTAATGGTGAAGTATATGCGAGTGGGGTGAACAAAATGAGTAACGGAGCAGGCGGGTCAAAGAAGAATAAAGAAACAGATGCAAATCATGTGAGTGCAAAACAGAGAGAATATCAAAAGCGAATGACAAAAATTCAACAACAAGAACATAACGATGGTCGAAAATATAATGGGAAAATATAAAGTGAAACTTTCATCAGTAGGGGGCTTCATCCCCCGCTGATGGTTAGTTGAATCAATTGGGCTCTTAGGAGCAGTTATCCCTCACCTATCTTCTTCGCTTTCTCTGAATCTTGAGGTGAAGGTCTTACTGCCCCTTAGTGCGGGATAAAAAAAGCACCTTCTAGAAGGTGCTTTTTTTATGTCAGAAAATGATTTGCTGTGACATAAAAGAGTCCGCCGTTTATAATTTGCATGGTAATTCGCGGTTCATATTGTTCTTGCAATGCTTGTTTTTCTATCGCGTAGCTTTCTGGTAATTCATCACTTTCCTCGTAAAAGCGATTTAATAGCTGTAAATCGTGATTCCAACGCACTTTTGCTTCTTCAGCCCATGTGTGATCGTCTGTCCCAATGACATTTTTCATTGCTTCTTCAATTCTAGATAACCCGCTTTGCGGTTTAATAATAGGTGTTAATGTAAAACAAAAATCAGGGATTTTTGGTGTTAGACGAAGTGTTGCTAATGCCTCATGAAAGTTTGTAATCATCGTACCAGAAATAAGATGGATACCGACGGAATATAGCATATCTTTTTTTCGATCACATTGATAGGAGACTTTTATATTGACGCCAAGCCAAGGATGAAGCGGAGTGCTTGCGTGCCCATTAGAATGAACATCTTCAAATAAGCGGATGTAAGCACCTAATTCCTTTGTAGCCTGGAAAATTTGATGTAAGCGCGGAGAACCATAGTGAATGAGCTCGCCTTCTTTCTCCTCATGTTTTGGGTCGGTAATGAATGTAAGTTGCATCGGATTTGGTGTGCCGCCGGTTTTCTCAAGATAATGCCAGTAAAATGGACGGTTCATCAGCAGCTTGTCCATATCAATTGTTAATTGTACGTCTAGTAAATGCGGAAAACGCTGTAAAATTTCACAGCTATTTGCCTCGAAAAAACAACTTAAATAATTATGAATTTCATGTTGCTGCATAACCACGCACCTCAGTTTCATTTCGTTTTGCAAATTCAATAATGGACGTCAAGTTTTCCATTTTTATTCGGATTTCTCCTTCACTTTTGGAATGTGCAAAAATATCTTGAATGTGCGCATCGATATTTTTCATATTAATTCTTGTCAAAATTTCATCTAAATCGCCAATGACACGTTCAAATAAGTTAATTTTTTCATACAGCAATTTTAAAATATGTTCTTCTACTGTATGTTTCGTTGCCAAATTATAAATATGAACATCATGTTTTTGTCCAAGACGATGAATACGTCCGATTCTTTGTTCAAGTCGCATCGGATTCCAAGGAAGGTCATAGTTAATCATATAATTACAAAACTGTAAATTAATCCCTTCACCACCTGCTTCTGTCGCAATTAATACTTGTGCATGGTTTTGAAATAATTCTTTCATCCAATCTTTTTTACCACGTTTAAATCCGCCGCGAAATGGTACAGACGAGATACCATGCTGCTTTAAAAACCATTGTAAATACATCTGAGAAGCACGATATTCTGTAAAGATTACAACTTTATCATTAATTTCTTTAATGATTTCTAATGTTTTATTTGCTTTTGAATTGGAAGAAATACAATTAATTTTTTCTATTAACACATCTATGTATGGATCTAGTGTATAGTGTTCATCTTCTTTTTGCCGTTTTTCTACATGCTTTTTAAGTGAGAAATAAACAGCTTCTCGGCTGCTGCATGCCTCACGCTTTAATGTTAAAGCAGAAAATGCAGAAGTAAATGCATCTTGCCTTTTCCACCCTTCAATCGCATCGTATAAGGCTTTCTCTTGTTCATTGAAATCTACAAAGAGCGTATGAACATGTCGTTTTGGCCATTCAATGCCGGTGTCATGCCGGCGATTCCGTACCATTACTTTATTGATGAGTTCTTTTAAATGTTCATCTGTTTCAGCGCTGCGATTTTTAGAAGCATAATATTCTTCGAAGTTGGATTGATTGCCGAGATGGCCAGGTTTTAATAATGAGACAAGATTAAAGATTTCATCAATGCGATTTTGAACAGGTGTTGCTGTAAGTAATAAACAAAACTTTTTCTTTAATAGTTGCGCAAATTCATAGTTTTTCGTTTTGTTGTTTTTTAGTTTATGTGCTTCATCGATAATAATGAGGTCGTATTCTAAATTTAAAACAATATCACGGTGTGGAGAGCGCTTTGCTGTATCGATGGAAGAAACGATAACATCAGCTTGCTCCCAGGAGTAACTTTTTCTTTGTGGGACAGCTGGAATGAAAAATTTCGTATTCAATTCATATGCCCATTGTGAAACGAGTGAAGCAGGTACAAGAATAAGTACTTTTTTCACAAGTCCGCGCACCATATATTCTTTTAAAATAAGCCCAGCTTCAATTGTCTTTCCAAGACCAACCTCATCTGCTAAGATTGCTTTTCCGTTCATTTGTTCAATGACTGTTTGTGCTACTTCTAACTGATGTGGAAGCGGCGTGAAATTAGGTAAATGCTTGGGTGCTTGTAGCCCGTCAAATGTTGGAATGAGAAGAGACTTCTCTGTTTGATATGCTAGATGAAATAGTTCCCAATTTGTCCACGGACCATCTTCTTCTATTCGTTTTAAGAAGTTTTCTTGCCAAGAACGATCTATTGAAATTTCGACATTCATGGATAAAATCTCACCTTCTATAAATTCTAAATTATTTTTTTAGCTAGAATATTGATGAAACGACTCGAAAAATGTTAGGATAATGGTGTGAAATGTGTGGAATCTTTCGTATTTTATCCAAGAAAGTACTTTTTTATTTGCGCTTTCATAAAAAAATAGAGTGAGATTCCGTATATCCCATCTTTTCAGAATTGAAAATGTTTAGATATGGGAAGCCAACTTTTATTGATTTGTCATAGACAGCGTAAGGGGGAGAGAACATGATTACATTACAACGTACACCGCTATTTGATGTATACGCGAAGTATGGTGGGAAGACAATTGATTTTGGTGGTTGGGAATTGCCAGTTCAATTTTCGAGCATTAAAGAAGAACACGAGGCTGTTCGCACAGCAGCAGGTCTTTTTGATGTGTCTCACATGGGAGAAGTAGAAGTAAAAGGTGCAGATAGTTTAGCATTTTTACAACGTATAGTTACAAACGACGTTTCTATCTTAAAGGTAGGCGGAGCACAATATACGGCAATGTGTTACGAAGATGGCGGTACAGTAGATGATTTATTAATCTACAAACGTGGGGAAGAAGACTATTTATTAGTAATCAATGCATCAAACATTGAAAAAGATTACGAATGGTTAGCGTCTCATGTAAACGGTGATGTGCAAGTAGTCAACGTTTCTAGTGAAATTGCACAACTTGCAATTCAAGGACCAAAAGCAGAAGACATTTTACAAAAAGTTGTGTCAGAAGATTTGAAAGAAATTAAGTTCTTTAAATTTAAAGATAATGTTCTTGTAGATGGTGTAGAAGCGCTTGTATCTCGTACAGGTTACACAGGTGAAGATGGCTTTGAAATTTACTGTAAGAGCGAAGATGCTGCAAAACTTTGGGAGAAACTTCTTGAAGCAGGAGCAGAAGACGGCTTAAAACCATGTGGCTTAGGAGCGCGTGATACACTTCGCTTTGAAGCAACACTTCCGCTTTATGGTCAAGAGTTATCAAAAGATATTACACCAATCGAAGCTGGAATTGGCTTTGCAGTAAAACCAAACAAAGAAGTAGATTTCTTTGGAAAAGAAACTTTAAAGGAACAAAAAGAAAACGGTGCACCTCGTAAATTAGTCGGCATCGAAGTAATTGAGCGTGGTATCCCGCGTACTCATTACCCAGTATATGTAGGCGATGAAAAAATCGGGGAAGTTACAAGTGGTACACAATCTCCAACGTTAAAGAAAAGCATCGGTTTAGCGCTAATTGATGTAAAATACGCAGCAATTGATACAGAAGTCGAAATTGAAATTCGTAACAAACGCGTCAAAGCAGTTGTCGTTCCAACACCATTTTACAAACGTTCAAAGTAACGGGGAGAGGGGTAGATTTCATGTTGCATCGTTATCTTCCAATGACAGAAGAAGACAAAAAAGAAATGTTACAAACGATTGGTGTACAATCGATTGATGAATTATTTTCTGATATTCCAACAAGCGTTCGTTTTCAAGGGGATTTAAATATCAAACAAGCAAAATCAGAACCAGAACTTTTAAAAGAACTGTCTGAGCTTGCTCGTAAAAACGCAAATTTAAAAGACTATGCTTCCTTCCTAGGAGCAGGTGTATATGATCATTATGCACCAGTAATTGTTGATCATGTTCTTTCTCGTTCAGAATTTTATACAGCTTATACACCATACCAACCGGAAATTTCACAAGGGGAATTACAGGCAATCTTTGAATTCCAAACAATGATTTGTGAATTAACGGGAATGGATGTAGCAAACTCTTCTATGTATGACGGAGGTACAGCGTTAGCAGAAGCGGCGATGCTAGCAGCAGGTCATACTCGTAAAAAGAAAATTCTTGTTTCTAAAGCAGTTCATCCAGAATCAAGAGCAGTTCTTGAAACATATGCAAAAGGTCAACATCTTCAGGTTGTTGAAATTGATTATAAAGATGGCATAACAGACTTAAACGAATTACAAAGCAAAGTAGATGATACAGTAGCTTGCGTAATCGTTCAATATCCAAACTTCTTCGGACAAGTAGAGAAACTAGCTGATATTGAGAAAATCGTTCATCAGCAAAAATCATTATTTATCGTTTCTTCTAACCCATTAGCATTAGGAGCGTTAACATCACCTGGTAAATTTGGAGCGGATGTTGTTGTAGGCGATGCACAACCATTTGGTATTCCAACACAGTTTGGTGGCCCTCACTGCGGTTATTTTGCAACAACAAAAGCGTTTATGCGTAAAATTCCAGGACGCCTTGTTGGACAAACAGTGGATTCTGAAGGACAACGCGGTTTCGTATTAACGCTGCAGGCACGTGAGCAACATATTCGCCGTGATAAAGCGACATCTAATATTTGTTCAAACCAAGCGTTAAACGCATTAGCAGCTTCTGTTGCAATGACAGCACTTGGAAAACAAGGTGTGAAGGAAATGGCACGTCAAAATGTTTCTAAAGCACAATACGCAAAACGTCAACTTGAAGCAAAAGGATTCACAGTAACATTTGCTGGACCGTTCTTCAATGAATTTGTTGTAGATTGCAAACGTCCAGTACAAGAAGTAAACGATGCATTATTACAAAAAAATATTATCGGTGGTTACGACCTTGGCCGTGACTATGCAGAGCTTGCGAATCATATGCTTCTAGCTGTAACAGAGCTTCGCACAAAAGAAGAAATTGACACACTTGTAAACGAAATGGGGGCTATCCAATGAAGAATCAAGACCAAGCACTTATTTTTGAAATGAGTAGAGAAGGACGCGTAGGATATAGCTTACCCCAATTAGATGTAGAAGAAGTAAAATTAGAAGATGTGTTTGAGAGCGATTATATTCGTACTGAAGATGCAGAGCTTCCAGAAGTATCTGAACTTGATATTATGCGCCATTACACAGCTCTTTCAAATCGTAACCATGGTGTTGATTCTGGGTTCTATCCATTAGGATCTTGTACAATGAAGTACAATCCAAAGATCAATGAAAACGTGGCACGTTTCCCAGGCTTTGCACACATTCATCCACTTCAAGATGAAAAAACAGTGCAAGGTGCAATGGAATTAATGTATGACTTACAAGAACATTTAATTGAAATTACAGGTATGGATACTGTTACACTTCAACCAGCAGCTGGTGCGCATGGTGAATGGACAGGATTAATGTTAATCCGTGCATACCATGAAGCAAACGGTGACTATAACCGTACAAAAGTTATTGTTCCTGACTCTGCACATGGAACAAACCCAGCATCTGCAACAGTAGCAGGATTTGAAACAATTACGGTAAAATCAAATGAAAATGGTCTTGTTGACTTAGAAGATTTAAAACGTGTTGTGAACGAAGAAACAGCAGCGCTTATGTTAACAAATCCAAATACACTTGGTTTATTTGAAGAGAACATTTTAGAAATGGCACAAATCGTTCATGATGCAGGTGGTAAATTGTACTATGATGGTGCAAACTTAAATGCAGTATTAAGTCAAGCGCGCCCAGGAGATATGGGATTTGACGTTGTACATTTAAACCTTCATAAAACATTTACAGGTCCGCATGGCGGCGGTGGCCCAGGTTCTGGTCCAGTAGGTGTAAAAGCAGATTTAATTCCGTTTTTACCAAAACCAATTTTAGAGAAAACAGAAAGTGGTTACCACTTTAATTACGATCGTCCACAAGCAATTGGACGCGTAAAACCATTCTATGGTAACTTTGGCATTAATGTTCGTGCGTATACGTATATTCGTTCTATGGGCCCAGACGGACTTCGTGCAGTAACAGAATATGCAGTATTAAATGCTAACTATATGATGAGAAGATTAGCTCCATTCTATGATCTTCCATTCGATAGACATTGTAAGCATGAATTTGTTTTATCTGGTCGTCGTCAAAAGAAACTTGGCGTACGTACACTTGATATTGCAAAACGTCTGCTTGATTTCGGCTACCATCCGCCAACAATTTACTTCCCATTAAATGTGGAAGAATGTATCATGATTGAGCCGACAGAAACAGAGTCAAAAGAAACATTAGATGGATTTATTGATACAATGATTCAAATCGCAAAAGAGGCAGAAGAAAACCCAGAAGTAGTTCAAGAAGCGCCGCATACAACAGTAATTAAGCGCCTTGATGAAACAATGGCAGCGCGTAAGCCGATTTTACGTTATCAAAAACCAGCTGTGGTACAAGTTTAATTATCAATTAATATACAAAAAGAACTCGCTATATGCGAGTTCTTTTTGTATATTGCCGAATAAAGTATTATTACCTAAAAAAGATGTTATAAAATTGCAGGTTTTATGTAAGATTGTGGAATTGTCATACTTTCTCAACATTTTTGTTGAAAAAGTCCCTTTGATAAAATTGTGTATTTTTGTTAGAATTTTAATGAAATTAAAGTAAATGAGAAGCAAAAATGTCAATTTTTCATACATATGTGAAGAAATGAACAAGGGGATGAAAAAGATGGGCTATAAGCGTTATAGGATGGTGTACCATTTAGAAAATGGTGAGATGATTAAGGATATTAAAGAATTTTATTACCAAGATACAGAAAAAATGTTAGAGAGAGTGAAACATCACGTATTAGATAATAAAAGTGTAACCGCAATCGATAGTAAAGGAACACTCATTCCAATCGCTTGTCATGATATTGTGAAAGTTGAGTTAGACCATTTACAGGAAAGTTAGTCTTGAGTCATAGGGGAGAATTCGTTACAATAAATGAGTAATTTAGAGAGGAGTTCGTTATGGGTAGTCAAAGACACTTTTACATGTTTATTGTTGCTTTTTTACTTGTTACAGTATTAACGGTATATTTAATTATTGATAGCCACTGGTACAATACAGTACATCCAGCAGTTCTTATTTTTATGTATGTCGGGATTGCTGTTGTCAGCTTTGGGATGAGAGATGAGATGTTAAATCGCTTTGAGAAGTGATACATATATGAAAGACCAACAGGGAAATGTTGGTCTTTTTTTAATGCAACAAATTATGTATAACAAATTTATAAACTGACACCATACTTGGTGAATAAGCAGGCACATTATACGTATGTAGTACGAAACTAAAAAATACAACACATACAATAAAGACAAAAAATAGTAGCAAAATATGTTTATGTACAGAAGTTTGCATATAATCAGCTCCTTTTTTGGTAGTATGTGCAAAGGAGGGAATTATATGAAAAAAGACAGTTACTTCTTGCCAGAAGAACTGTCTTTTAAAAAGAATTTATTCCAAAGTTTCGCGATAATCCAAATGATGATAATTCCAATTGAAGCGATAATCGACCAAGCAACGGAAGTTACTTCAAGAGCCATGTTTGGAATAAAAGAGATGATTGAAAATGTTTTATGAAATAACCATTCTGCAATATGGAATATAGATTGTAATAAGAGTGCAATTGCAAGTAAGATTCCTGTCATAATTTGTTTTCCTCTTTTTTTCCACACAGCATTCACCTCATTAACTCATGAGTTTTAAACCAACCGCACCGCATAAGATGCAGCTTAAGAAAGCAAGGCGGCGCCAATCAGCAGATTCGCGGAAAATGATAATACCAAGCAGTGCGCTTCCTGCAGTTCCGATTCCCGTCCAGATTGCGTAAGCCGTTCCCATTGGCAGTGTATCCATTGCGAGAGACAGGAAAAGGAAGCTTACACCGAAGTTTGCAGCTAAAATGAGTTTTGGCATCCAACCTTTTTTTTCAGTGGCTATCTTCATAAAGATAACACCAGTAATCTCACATATACCAGCAATAATTAAAAATAACCATGCCATGTTTATGCAGCCTCCTTCTCTACTTGTTCACCTGTTACTCGTTTTAAACCAATAACACCAACAAAAATTAAACCGATAAAAAAGATTTTTACAATCGAAAATGGTTCGCCAAAAACAAAAATTTCTGTTAGCACAATACCTCCAGCTCCGATTCCTGTGAAAACAGCATACACAGTCCCTACAGGGAGTTTTGCATAAGCTTTAAATAAAAGGAAAAAGCTAAAAGCGATTGCTAGCGCTACACCGATCCATTCTAGCGGTGTTGTTGCATGCTTTAAACCAATTACCCAAATAATTTCAATGATTCCTGCTAAAATAACATAAATCCATTCCATCATTCATTCTCCTTCCTACCAGTCGTTAGGTTTGGGGCCGGAAAATGACGTATTGCGTATGCAATACGTCATTTTGATAATCCGCGCCAAAACACTTTCCAAGATGCGTGTAATCGATTTTCAAAGGGTTGTACTCCAGCAAATAAAAATTCAACCATTAATCCGTCAATTAAACACAAATAAGCTGCAACAGCTTCTGCTACTTCAATGTTACAAAGTTCTTTTTTTTCTTTTGCGTGTTCAAATATAGGTACTAGAAGCTGCCCGATGTTTTCAATGTATGCATTTGCTTTTTCTACAATTTGCTCGCGAAAGGCATCGGGTGGAAAAAATGAAGTGCGAAGCCAAAACATTGTTTCAATGCCCTCTTGAAAGCGATGACCGTAATCTTTAAGAAGGCGGAATAAAAAGTCTCCAAACGGTGCATTTTCTGGATTCGTAACATACTGTTTAAAGAATTGTAGATCCTTTTGTAAGGCTTCTTCTAAGCAAATAAAATATAGCTCTTCTTTTCCTTTAAAATGTGCGTATATGGACGGCTTCTTAATACCAACATCTTGTGCAATGTTTGCTAGTGAAGTTCCTTCATAGCCATAGCGTGCAAAGTGTGAAAGTGCTACAGATTTTATGCGGTTTGCTGTCATGTTCATCCCCTACCTACCGTTCGTTAGTTAAAGTATAAGATAAAAAAAATATATAGTCAAGAAGGACAAGTATACAAAATTGAACCGTGTAAAGCTCTAATAATAGGAGCTTTACACGGTTCCTCGTTCAATTAAACGAAATGGTAATTCTTCAGAAGTCCCTATAATTTTCTCATGTTGTACTTGTTCATAAAATAGTGAAAAAGCACGGTTCCCCATTGCTAGTCCAGGATGTTCAATGGTGGTTATTTCTAGTGCCTCAGAAATGGGATGATTGTCAAATCCAAGAATTGCTAAATCTTCTGGGACTCGCAATCCTTGTTTTTTCGCTTCTGTTAATAAGCCAGCAGCCACTTGGTCGCTTGCAGCGAAAAGAGCGGTGGGGCGATTTTTCATAGTTAGTATATTTTTGATTACGTTTGCGCCGTCCTGAATGTTGTAACAATGATAAAATAGCCAGTCTGTCTGTGCGCGTTTTCCAACTGTACGAAGCGCATCAAAGAATGCTTGCTCGCGCTGTTTTGTACTCACACTTTTTTCGCGTGCTAAACAAAATCCAATGTGTTCGTGTCCGTTTTGTAATAAATATTCTGTCCCAATACGGAAGCCGTCATAATGATTGACAAACACAGAAGATATAAGAGGATGTAGCAGTTTTTCACACGAAATGATAGGAGCGAACTTTGCATAAGGTTCAATTGCATCCCATGAGCTTGCTCGGGAACAAATAATCATTCCATCAAATTGTTTCATCTTCATCATTTCGAGGACACGTATTTCCTCAATGCTATCGTAGTTTGTTTGACAAAGATTAATGCGATATCCTGCTTCAAGCGCCTTGTTTCCAATTCCTTCAATAATTGTACTAAAGTACGGCAGATTAATAAAAGGAAGCATAACACCAATCGTATATGTTTTTCCTTTTAGAAGATGAACTGCATTTACATTTTTGGCATAATTCAATTCTTCAACAGCGTCTAGGACGCGTTTTCTTTTTTCTGCACTGACATATGGATGTTCATTTAAGACGCGTGAAACAGTCGTAATAGAGACTCCGGCCGTTTTCGCAATTTGTTTTATATTTACCATATGTTTCACCTCTATTTTCATTATACAGGAAAAGGATAAGGAAAATAGAGGTGAAACACTTGACATGAAAAGCTTTTCATACTCTATTTTGTTAATAATGCTTCTTCTATTCGCGTAACAATCATACTTGGCGTGAGAATAGGGAAGGTATTTTTGTCAAATTGTGTGAGATAAACGAGGAAAGTTTTAAGAGGTGGAACAGGAAGAAACAGAGAATATGAACATAACATACGAAAGCTTCAATTGTATCTTGATAGAAAAGAGAATGTTGAGAAAGGGCGGATACACATTGAAAAAACGGATGCTATGTTTCGTGTTTTCTAGTATGGTGCTAACTGCATGTTCTTTTCAACAAACGATGATCGAGGAAAAAAATTTTGCAGCAAGTTTAGAGGCAAGTGAAGATATGATGTCTGATCCAGTATCGGTACAAGCTGTAAAAAACGTTCTCCCGTTTTCGTTTCAAACACCATCATATTTACCGTATGAGTCAAAAGATAACCCAAAAGCAGTAGTTCGAAAAATGGGAGATAAGCGCATTGCTCTTGGTATTAAATATGAACGACGTGAAAAAAGCATGAAAGATTATATTGAATTAACAGTTGCCAACTTTTCGTATAATTTTCCTTTTATTGTAGAACAAAATCATTTTCAAGAGGAAGTAAAGCTTGAAAATGGTATAACAGCTTATTTTAAAAGTAGTGACGGAGAAATGGATGGAGAAGATATTGCAACGCTCACTTGGAAAGAGAAGGAAGTGGAATACCAGTTGCTTTACCGAAATGTTCGGGATCAAGATAGTGAAGATGTAAAGAAAAATTTAATGTATATCGCTAGTAAAATGGAATGAAATAGCTAGCTTGTGACAGACAAGCTAGCTATTTATTATGAATTTTTCTTTTTCACCTTACCAGACCAAGTTTTAAAGCCGCCTTGCAATTGATAAAATTCTTTGTAACCGTGCTTCTTTAAAAACTGTGCTGCGCGGCCTGTTCGGAAACCGTTTTGGCAATACATATAAATCGGTTGATCAGTACGAAGTTCTTTGTAACGAAGACGTATTTGTGAAATCGGGATATTGCGCGCTCCTAAAATATGACCAGCATTATATTCGTCCGCCTCACGAACATCGATAAGTTGTGCTTTACGATATCCAGCGCGAAATTCTTCTTCTGGAAGTGTTTTAACTAATTTTTTCTGATAGAAATACATCCATACAGAGTAGCCGATGAATCCTACGGTTATGGCTAGTAAAATAATGACATTTGTTGACACGATTGTATCGCTCCCTTTTTTCTTATCCTACTTTCAATATTATAATGCCCATATGTATTTATGCAACAAGTTCATTTTGTATTAGAAGAAATTTCGTATTCTTTCACAAATTTTGTCGAATTTGATAGACTAGAGAATGTGAGAAAAATTAGTTATATGAGGTGTGGGATGGAAAAGGAAAAATGGTGTTATATAAATTCTGGTGAATGCTCTCCGGCGTTTAATATGGCGTTAGATGAATGTTTATTAAATTGGCAAAGTGAAAAGAAAATGCCACCAACAATTCGTTTTTATGAGTGGGAAGTTCCGACGTTAACAGTGGGATATTTCCAACGTGCTTCAAAAGAAATTGATATGGATGCAGTGAATAGAAATGGTTTTGGCTTTGTACGCCGTCAAACGGGTGGCCGAGGCGTTCTTCATGATAATGAATTAACCTATAGTGTAATTGTATCTGAAGATCATCCAAGCATGCCTAAAACAGTGACGGAAGCATATCGCGTCATTTCACAAGGTTTGTTGGATGGATTTAAAGAACTAGGTTTAGAAGCATATTTTGCAGTACCAAAAACAGCGGAGGAGCGCGATAATTTGAAAAATCCGCGTTCAGCAGTTTGTTTTGATGCTCCGTCATGGTATGAGATCGTTGTAGAAGGGCGCAAAATTGCTGGAAGTGCACAAACGCGTCAAAAGGGAGTTATTTTACAGCACGGCTCAATTCCGTTAGAAATTGACTTAGATACGCTGTATGATTTGTTTCTGTTTCCAAATGAACGTGTGAAAGAACGTATGAAAAAAATGTTCTCTTCAAAAGCAATCGCAATTAATGAATTAACAGATCGTACATTTACAATTAAACAACTTATCGATGCATTTCAGATTGGATTCGAGAAAGGGTTAAATGTTGAACTTGTTCCGTATCAGTTAACAGAAGAACAACTGCATGAAGTTGAAACATTAGCAAAAGAAAAATATGAAAGTGACGAATGGAATTATAAAAAATAAGGAGATGGGTGATCCATCTCCTTATTTTTTATAATAAGTTCAATACTTTTTCTACTTTAATGCCCTTTTGCTTTAGTGATCGTAAACGGTTTACAACATCCATAATTTCTGCATCAAATGCTACCGATATTCCTTGTTTTTGTAATTCATCTTTTAAATTTTCGATAGAATCGTCTACATCCATACCAAGTTCGTAATCCTGACATACATCCACAGCTTGTTTTACAAGACGAACATATTTTTCTTGTAATTCAGAGTTTGGTTGATTCGTTACAGGTTGTTTAACTGGAACTACTGGTTGTACTGGAGTTGACACAGTTACTTCTTTTTGTACTGTAGTTGGTACAGTTACTTCTTTTTGTACAGGCGTTGGTGCAGCTTTGACTACTGGTTCTGGACGCGCTGGCTTTGGAATTGATGTTGGAGTAGGTGCAACATTTACAACTGGTTTTGTTACAGGTGTCACTTCTTTTGAAGTTTCAACTGCTGTCTTTTTGTTTGGAGTTTCGACAACTGATAGTGTATTGTCTTCTAGTTCTGCCGTTTCTTCTTTTGTTCCTTTACTCCACATGACGCGTTCGATCTGCAGTGAAACATTGTTTTTGTTCATTGCGCTTAATGTCACTTTACCAACTTCAGCATTGCCAGTAAAATCGACAATTTTATAAATAACGCTCTTGTTCCAATCTACGTTTCCGCTCAAAAATAATTCTTCGTTACATTTTGGCGTTAAGCCCTCGATTTTAATTTCTGCGTTTACACCGTTTTCACTATATACCATAATTAGCGAAGCATTTACATCTTCGTCTGCTAACATTAGTTCACGTACCATTTTGCCGGTGCGTACTTGCGTTTTCTTCTTAAGTGACATCAAATTTCCCCTCTCAAAAATTCAGTAATAATAAAAAAATCGTATAACGAAAAATAATTGCTCACGAAGAAATATGATACCGATAATAAAAGCATCACGTCAACAATTTACTTTAATTATTTTGTATTTTTCTTTTTTGTTTATGTTATTTTTCTTTTTGTAAATTTATACAAGCGAAAAACAGCCCAGAACAGAGCTGTTAAAACCTTGAGGCTTTAAATAAAAATTTATATAAAATGTAGAAGAAAAGGGCTAATACGACACCTTGCCATATCGTTAAGTGATAGGATAGATACTCTTTTTAAAAAGTGAATATTTAAGAATACAGATGAGTGAAAGTGGAAAAGTTTGAACCGAGTTTTCATCTAGTCTTTCGCTCATACTAAGAAAAGAAGGTGAAGATTACTCTGGAACCATTTATCCCGCTATTCGCGGGCAGTAAGACCCCCACCGCAAGTTTGAGAGAGAAGCGAGGAAGATAGGTGGGGGATAACTGCCCGTAAAAGCCCGATTGGTGAGAGCTTTCCATCAGTGGGAGATGAAGAAAACCCCACCTTAAACTGGGCTATGCTCTGCGCGTTTTGAAGATGGGGTTTTCTTGCCCATTTTTCGATAAATATTTTCCAAATACTGAAATGCAATATTTTCCATGATAGAACCTACGTTATGTATGTGGGTTCTTTTGTGTATTGGGAAAATAGGCCTGTTTCCACTCTTGTCACGATATCCTTTCTGTTGTATCATTTTATTGATTGCTTAGTGCGGAATATATAAAATGAATTGGATGGAGGAAACCGATGCCTACTCCTAGTATGGAAGATTATATCGAACAAATTTATTTGTTAATTGAAGAAAAGGGATATGCCCGTGTATCTGATATTGCCGAAGCGCTTAATGTACATCCATCCTCTGTAACAAAAATGGTACAAAAACTTGATAAAGATGAATATCTAATTTATGAAAAATATAGAGGGCTTGTATTAACAACAAAAGGGAAAAAGATTGGTAAGCGCCTTGTTTATCGTCATGAATTGCTAGAGCAGTTTATGCGTATTATCGGTGTAGATGAAAGTAAGATTTATAATGATGTAGAAGGAATTGAACATCATTTAAGCTGGGAAGCTATCGATCGTATTGGCGATTTAGTGCAGTACTTTGAGCAAGATGAGCTTCGCGTTGAGAAGCTTCGTGGTGTTCAAAAGGCAAATGAAGAACAGGCGCAGTAAGAGACGAGAGGGAACTGAGGATCAGTTTCCTTTTTTGTTTGTAAAAAAGGGAGATTGGTGCACAGCGTAGAATATATATGCTGATTACACACATAGGGGGAAGATATGTTGAAAGCGATTGTGTTTGACTTTGATGGACTCATTGTAGATACAGAAACGGCATGGTTTGCAGCATATCAGGAAATTGTACGTGAATACGGAGGAGAATTGCCACTTGAAGAGTTTGCAAAATGTATTGGAACGACAGATGAAGTCTTACATACATTTTTGCAAGGTGAGTTAAAAGAAAAATGGAATAAAGAGCATATAGAAGAAAAAGTAGAAATATTGCATCGTGAAAAAATGAAATTACCTGTGTCTCGTGAAGGGGTAAACGAGTATTTAGAAGAAGCAAAGAAACTCAATTTGAAAATTGGTTTGGCCTCTAGTTCCTCAAGGAAATGGGTGACGAATTTTTTGAAGGAATTGGGATTACAAAAATATTTTGAGGTTATTAAAACGAAAGAAGATGTATTACAAGTAAAACCGGACCCAGCACTATACGTGAGTGCTGTTAATGAACTTGGTGTACATCCTTCTGAAGTCATTGCTTTTGAAGATTCCGTGAATGGAGCAAGGGCTGCAGTTGCAGCCGGGTTAAAATGTGTAATTGTGCCAAATGAAGTGACGAAATCCTTGTCTTTTGAAACGCATCATTTACGTTTAAACTCTATGAAAGATAAGAATTTAGCAGAGGTTATTGAATTTATTAAGCAAAAGTAAAAAAGACCACGCTTCTCTAAAAGGAAGCGCGGTCTTTCTTTTTGCCTTTTTTTCCTTCAATAACTGTTAAGTGAGATTGCTTTCGTTTTCGTTTTAGGAAGGAAGTATTTCCTTTTTTTCCTTTAGCATCGGAAGCATTTTTCTTTAACAAATTTTTACTTAGGGGTGTTACATTTTGTTTTCCATATTTTCGGTTCGATTGTTTCGCAGCACGTTTGTAGGAAGATTGTGAGTTATTAGCTGAACCGCTTGAACTCGTAAGCATCTTATAAAGTAAATAAAAGACACCGAAAACAATGAGCGCTATTGCAATGTTTTTTACAACTCCCATTGGATTTTCAATTGTGAATGATACAAGGCTAAATACTGCTAACCCAACAATTACAACAAATAGAGCGAACATAAATGAGCGAGCCTTCATAAGGAACACCTCCTAAAAAGAAAGATATTTTAATTAGTTTATTAACGAAAGGCGAAGGAGTTGAATAATAATATGAAAAAGTTATTGCTGTCTCTTTTCTAGACGCAATAGTTCTTCAAAAGATGCAATTGCTACTTCAACTTGATCATCTGTTGGTTCTTTCGTTGTTAACAGCTGAAGCCATAGACCGGGATATCCTAATGCGCGGAGTACTGGAACGCTTCGTAAGCTGTTTGTAAATTGCAGTACTTCAAATGAAATACCAAGCACTACAGGAATGAGCAAAATACGATTTATAAGACGAACCCAAAGAGGATCTGTTGGAACGAGAAAATATACAAACATCCCAATAATAACAGTAAATAAAATGAAGCTACTACCGCACCGATAATGGAGACGAGTTTGTTTTTGTACGTTTTCTACTGTCAATGGAAGATTATTCTCATAAGCATTAATTACTTTATGTTCCGCCCCGTGATATTGAAATACACGTTTAATAAGTGGAGTCAATGAAACAAAGTAAATGTAGCTGAGTAATAATACAAGCTTAATGATACTTTCGACAATGATTTGCCCAGTATGAGATGGGAAAACGGGTCTTGTCAGTTCTGCTAAAAGTGCAGGAACCGCAGTGAAAATCACTTTTCCGAAGATAAAGGATAAGACCCCGACTGCTGCAACGCTAAGTATCATCGTTAGCTTCGATTGTTCTTCTTTTTTGGGTACGAATTGTTCATCATCTGCAGGATGTACATCAAAGCGTTCTGAAGCGAAGTTTAAATGCTTTGCCCCGTTTGCACTTGCATCAATAATTGCCGCGATGCCGCGTAAAAATGGAATCTTTTTAAACATTGATAACACTTTATTACGGGCACGAGGTAATCGATAAAATTCGATAGATTTATCTTTGCGACGAATCGCTGTAACAGTATATTCTCTACCGCCAAACATAACTCCTTCTACTACTGCTTGACCGCCGTAGATTTGTTTTGTCTTCTCTGTCATGTCAACACCAACCTGTATTTGTTTCTCTCTTATCAGAAAAGAGGTAGCGACTCTAGGTGTTGTCATTATATTGCATGACAACACTACAGTTTCCTTTATTTTATCGACAAAAGTGTACTTCTGACAAGGAAAATCAGCAGGTTAGTCAGACATTTCCTATTCTTTTTATAGACAAATTCTGCAGTATTTAAACATGCTTTAAACAAGTTTCGGACATACTAGTAGGCGGAGGTGTGGATGTGAAACAAGAACAATCTGTCACGAAAAAAATAGCCCAAATTGGTGTGTTTGGAGGTTTGTTTTGGGGAGCTGTTTGGTACTTTCTCCATATTTTTTCTTTTACTGATGCGGGTCCAAACTATTTGTTGCTCCCGTTTGCGCTTGGAAATTGGAAAGAAGGTGTATGGGGAAACGTAACGGCAATTGTGTGTATGGGGATTCTTTCAATTGTTGTGGCGTTTGTATATAAGGTAACTTTGAGTAAGTTTGAAGGTGTGATTCCAGGCATTATATACGGTCTTATATGGTGGGGAATATTATTTTTTGTAATTGGATCTGTTGCACCTGTCATAAGAAGTGCGTTAGAAATGCCTAGGACAACAATTATAACGACAGCATGTATTTTTATTTTATATGGTGTTTTTATTGCATATTCTGTTTCGTTTGAGGTGAATAACGAAAAGGGTATAGGGAATGGGGAAAAGACAAACTATTCAAATAAGTGAGAGGTATGGTAAAATGTTATATAGACATTTTTTTTATTAAGGAGTTAGGTATATGAATAAATTGCTCCTCGTTAACGGGCCTAATTTAAACCGCCTCGGTGTGAGAGAGGTTAATGTATATGGTACGGGAACATTAGCATCGCTAGAAACAGATATGAAACAACAAGCAGAAAGTTTGGGAGTGGAGCTAGAGTGTTTCCAATCCAATCATGAAGGTGCCATTATTGATATCATTCATGAGGCTGAGGGTACATATAAAGGAATTATTCTAAATCCAGGAGCATTTACGCATTATAGCTATGCAATTCGTGATGCGATTGCGAGCGTTTCGATTCCTGTTGTTGAAGTGCATATTTCAAATATTCATCAGCGCGAATCGTTTCGTCATGTATCTGTTACGGCGCCGGTCACAGCAGGACAAATTGTGGGATTTGGTTTGTACGGCTATCACTTAGCGTTACTTGCATTATTGGAGAAAATCGGGGAGGCATAATCAATGGAGAAACTTACAAAATTAAGAAGTGCATTTGGAGAAGCTGGTATTGATGGCATTCTATTAACGAATCAACATAGCCGTAGATATATGACAAACTTTACAGGAACGGCAGGAGTTGTATTAATTTCAAATGAACGCGCTTTGTTTATTACAGATTTTCGCTATGTTGAACAAGCGCAAAAACAAACGGTGGGCTATGAGATCGTGCAGCATACAGGTGCGATTCTTGAAGAAGTTGCAAAACAAGTAAAAGACTTAGGAATCCAAAAGCTTGGTTTTGAGCAAGATACTCTTACATACAGCTCTTATACGGCATATAAAGAAGAAGTTGATGCAGAATTTGTTGCAACTTCTGGTATTGTGGAAAAGTTACGCTTGATTAAGACTGATTCAGAGATTAAGATATTAAAGGAAGCTGCACAGATTGCAGATGCTGCCTTTGAACATATTCTATCATTTATTCGCCCGGGAGTATCTGAGATTGAAGTGTCAAATGAACTTGAATTTTTCATGAGAAAGCAAGGAGCAACTTCTTCTTCGTTTGATATTATCGTTGCTTCGGGACTTCGTTCAGCATTGCCGCACGGCGTGGCATCTGAAAAATTGATAGAAAATGGAGATTTTGTTACATTAGACTTCGGTGCTTACTATAAAGGATATTGCTCTGATATTACTCGTACAATTGCAGTAGGTGAGCCGTCCGACAAATTAAAGGAAATTTATAATATCGTATTAGAAGCGCAGCTACGCGGTGTAAACGGCATTAAAGCTGGTTTAACTGGCCGTGAAGCTGATGCGTTAACGCGTGACTACATAACTGAAAAAGGATACGGTGAGTATTTTGGGCATTCTACAGGTCATGGAATTGGTCTGGAAATTCATGAGGGACCAAGTTTGGCATTCCGCTCTGAAACGGTACTTGAGCCAGGAATGATTGTGACTGTAGAACCTGGAATTTATATTCCAAATGTAGGCGGAGTTCGCATTGAGGATGATATTATAGTAACAGCTGAAGGTAATGAAGTGTTAACTAAATCTCCGAAAGAACTTATTATTTTGTAATACACAGGAGGATTTTTTGCATGATTTCAGTAAACGATTTTCGTACAGGTTTAACAATTGCGGTGGACAATAGCCTATGGCAGGTTATAGATTTCCAACACGTAAAACCAGGTAAAGGTGCAGCGTTCGTTCGTTCTAAACTACGTAACCTTCGTACAGGTTCTGTTCAAGAAAAAACATTCCGTGCTGGTGAAAAAGTAGAAAAAGCACATATCGAAAACCGTCGTATGCAATATTTATATGCAAGCGGTGAAGCTCATGTATTCATGGATAATGGAACATACGAGCAAATCGAACTTGCTGACAAGCAAATCGAACACGAATTAAAATTCTTAAAAGAAAATATGGAAGTAGCAATCATGACATATCAAGGCGAAGTACTTGGTGTAGAACTTCCAAACACTGTTGAGTTAAAAGTTGTTGAAACAGAACCAGGTATTAAAGGTGACACAGCTTCTAACGTAACAAAACCAGCTACATTAGAAACTGGTCTAGTTGTACAAGTACCAATCTTCATTAATGAAGGTGAAATGCTTATTATCAACACAGGAGAATCAAAATACGTTTCTCGTGCGTAATTGAAAGAGGCACTCATGGGTCATCCATGAGTGCCTCTTTTTATCCCGCATTAACGGGCAGTAAGACCCCCACCTCAAGATTCAGAGAGAAGCAAAGAAGATAGGTGGGGGCTAACTGCCCGTAAAAGCCCGATTGGTTCAACTAACCGTCAGTGGGGGATGAATAAAACCCCCACTGACGGAAGTTTCACTTTATGTGAAATAAGGTATGTAGTAAATGACGGTAATAATAAAACTAATCGTAAGCAGAAGGAGGGTTCCAATCATATAGGGATTCATACGAACTTGAAAAGGTGTTACTTCCCCGGTATCAACTCCTGTCCAGCTTTTTGTGATAGCACGCTCCATATTGGCGTTGCGATTCATATTTAAAAGCAATAGCCAAGTGATACTGAAAATGGCTAAACTCCCTAAAAAGAAAATTTCTATAAATGACCAATCAATAAGTTTTGTAAATAAGAAAATAGCAACTATTTCTACTGAGATAGTAAGAGTGATTTTAGAAACTTTCATACTTTTCTCCTTTTTTGTTCCAGTATACCATAATTTAACAGAAAATTCTGCCTATTTCTGTTTGATAATTAAAAAATTACTTTTCTGCTTCTGAAATAGACAACCCTTGCATATGGTTGTACAAACGTACTCTTTCATCTTGTTTCAGCAAGATATATGTGTGCTGTTAGAACGGTGTAAGGATAACGAGAGAAGGTGAGAGGATGAAGCAGTGGCTAGCGGCATTTGAAACGTCTGTGCTCGTGATGGCGCTTCTTAGAATCTTTTCGGGGAGCATGGAGATTTTCGCCGCTTTGCTTATGTTGTATTTCAATGATGTAAAAAAAGCATTGTTCGTAAATGGCATGCTTGCATTTGTTGGACCGACTGTTTTGATTGTGACGATGTCAGTTGGAATTGCGAGTGTTACGAACGAAATTTCATTTTTGAAACTATTTTTTCTGGTGCTTGGGATTGGTTGTATTTTTATTGCAGTACTGAAATAGCGATGTGATGGGGAGAGAGCTATGAAAGAAGTATTAGAGATGTTGCCAAAGCAAATCGAACGTTTTATACAAGACTGCAAAGAATATGACACATTAGAAGAAATACGGATTCGGATTGGTCGGCCGCTTGAATGTATTGCGCGCGGGGAAGCGCATTTTTATAACTATATCGTGACGGTAGAAGACGCGGCATATTTACTGAATAAATTGAGTCAATATTCACTTTATACGATGGAAGAAGAGCTGAAGCGAGGGTATGTCACGCTGCGTGGGGGACACCGGGTTGGCCTAGCAGGAAAGGTAATTATGGAAAAGAGTGCAGTGAAAATGATTCGAGATGTGGCGTCATTTAATATTCGAATTGCTCGGCAGAAAATGGGGATTGCTGAGCCTCTCTTACCGTATTTATACGAGAAGCGTTGGCTAAATACGATGATTATTGGTCCGCCGCAAACAGGGAAAACAACATTATTGCGTGATGTAGCGCGCTGTATGAGTGCCGGTGTTCCAGGGCAACATGTTCCTTCTTGTAAAGTTGGTATCGTAGATGAAAGATCAGAAATTGCTGGATGCGTGAAAGGTGTTCCGCAATATGAGTTTGGAACAAGATTAGATGTGCTAGATGCGTGTCCAAAAGCAGAAGGTATGATGATGATGATTCGTTCAATGAGTCCCGATATATTAATCGTTGACGAAATTGGCCGGCAAGAGGATAGCGAAGCGATTATGGAAGCTGTTCATGCTGGTGTTCAATTGTTTATTAGTGCACATGGATTTGGATACGAAGACATACTGAAACGACCTTCGCTGCGAAAAATCATAGAGCTGGGCGTGTTTGAACGTTTTATTGAACTTTCTAAAATAAAAGGACCAGGAACTATTATAAACATGAAAGATGGTAACGGAAGGCCAATGCGCCGAGGGGAGAAGGTGCTGAGCGTATGATTAAATTCTTTGGCGCTGCACTTATTGTTGCGGTATCAACGTTTTTTGGTTTTTCACATGCGAAAAAATATAGTGAGCGCCCTCGTCAACTGCGATTGTTAAAGGCTGCCCTGCAATCGTTAGAAGCGGAAATTATGTATGGGCATACTCCGTTATCTGAGGCAGCTGCACGCCTTGTAAAACAAATGCCAAAGCCTTTGAACTGGTTTTTTCATAGCTTTCATGAGCGATTACAAACGGGAGAGCAAACTGTACGGGAAGCGTGGATGGATAGCTTACAAGAAAATTGGAAACTCACAGCACTGAAGCAAACAGAATATGAAATTTTACAGCAATTTGGAGAAACGTTAGGACAACACGATCGCGAATCACAGCAAAAGCATATTCGTTTATGTATTACACATCTAGAGAGAGAAGAAGGCGAAGCAAAGGAAATGCAAATCCAGTACGAAAAAATGCTGAAAAGTTTAGGCGTATTAGCAGGATTACTTATCGTTATTTTATTGTTGTAAGGGGGAATGGTAATGTCGATCGATGTAGGATTAATCTTTCAAATTGCAGGTATTGGTATTATTTTAGCTTTCATTCATACTGTGCTGAAAGAACTAAAGCGAGAAGATATTGCCAATTGGGTTATTCTCGTTGGTTTTGTTGTTATTTTATTTCAGGTTGCATTTTTAATTAACAATTTGTTTGACAAGATTAAAAGCGTCTTTCTCTTTCAGTAAAGGGGGGCGATTCGAATCGAAATATTACAAATTGTAGGACTTGGGCTTGTGGCGACTTTTTTGGCGGCAGTATTGAAGCAGCATAAATCGAGTATAACTTCATTGTTTGTTGTATTTGTCAGTAGCGTTATGTTTTTACTTGTAATCGATCAAATTCACTCCATTTTAACGATGATTGAGCGTATTGCAAATGAAGCGAAAGTGAGCAATGTGTATGTGGAAACGCTGCTGAAAATTATTGGAATCGCTTATATTGCAGAATTTGGCGCACAAATTACGAAAGATGCAGGACAAGGAGCGATTGCTTCAAAAATCGAATTGGCAGGAAAAATTTTAATTTTAGTGATGGCGATTCCAATATTAACGGTTGTAATTGAAACAATTCTCGGTTTTTTGCCAACCGGATAAAGGAGGGATAAATCGTGCGATCGTTTGGAATAAAGCTTTTGTTTGCTTTTTTCCTCTTTTTTTCTTTACCAATTATTGTACAAGCTTCTCCCTTAGAACAAAATGTTGTGGATGAACAGCTAGGAAAGCTTGGAATAGAAGATGTAAAGAAATATTGGGATGACCTTGTTGTAAAGTACGGGGGATATTTGCCGGAAAGCCAAAAGGGAAGTTTTATGGAGTTTGTAAAAGGAGAAAAAAATTTTTCGATTAAAGAGTGGATGATAGGATTACTAAAATATTTATTTCATGAATTACTGGCTAATGGAAAGCTACTTGGAACGCTGATTATGCTTACTATTTTTAGTGCACTTCTTCAATCGCTTCAATCTGCTTTTGAAAAAAGCAGTATTGGGAAAATAGCAGATGCTGTTGTATATATGGTACTTATCGTTTTTGCTTTAAATAGTTTTTACGTTGTAATGACATATGCAAGAGACACCATTCAAACAATGATAGATTTTATTTTAGCGCTCCTCCCTATTTTGTTGGCACTCATCGCTACTGGAGGCGGTGTTGTATCTGTTTCCTTCTTTCATCCAATTATTGTTTTTCTTATGAATACGAGCGGGATGCTCATGAATTTCATTGTTTTACCGCTTCTTCTGCTTGCAACGATTTTAAGTATTGTAAGTACAATGAGTGATCAATATAAAGTCACAAAATTGTCCAAGCTGCTTCAAAATGTTAGCGTTAGCATCATTGGCATTTTCTTAACAATCTTTCTTGGTGTGCTATCTGTACAAGGAACGGCAACAGCAGTAGCGGATGGGATTGCTGTTAAAACAGCAAAATTTGTAACCGGAAACTTTATTCCAGTTGTGGGGCGAATGTTTACCGAAGCGGCAGATACAGTACTTAGTGCATCTGCATTATTAAAAAATACAATTGGAATTGTTGGGATGGTTATTTTATTACTTATCGTTGCTTTTCCTGCTATTCAAATTTTTTGTATTGCTTTCATTTATAAATTTGCAGCAGCAGTGTTGCAGCCTGTTGGTGGAGGGGCAATTATCCAATGCTTGGATATTATCGGGAGAAGCATTATATACGTGTTTGCTTGCTTGGCTATTGTATCGTTTATGTTTTTTTTAAGTATCACTATTATTATCGCAGCTGGAAATATTACGTTAATGATGCGTTAGGGGGGGATCAGGTTGCAATTTGTAGTAGAGTGGATTCGGAATATTATTGTGTTTCTACTATTAGCGACGATGCTTCATATGTTACTTCCTAATTCAAATTTACAAAAGTATGTCAAATTTGTTGTTAGTTTGCTTCTAGTTGTTTTAATCTTAACGCCCTTGTTTAGATTGCTACAAACAGACGTTCGAGATGTAATTGCAAACGTTAGTCAAGATAAGTATGTGGCAAACGGATTAATAGAAAATCAAATTGATACAAAGAAAAAAGAAATACAAGCTTCACAACGTGCATATATTTTAGAACAGATGGCTGTCCAAATGAAAAAACAAGTTGGGAAAGAACTGGAAGAACAATATGGCATGGCCGTTATGAGTTTGCAGATAAAAGTACCAGAAGAGAAAAAGGAAGTGAAATCTCAGCAAGATATTCAGTCTGTTGTCGTAACACTTCAACAAAAGGAACGCAATCGAGAAGGGGCTATTGAAACAATTCAAAAGGTAGAAATTAATTCGAAGGAACCTCGAAAGACATCAGAACAAAACACAGCCGAAATGAAACAATTCTTCTCAAACAAATGGCAATTAGAAGAGAACAAAATTAAAGTTCAGATGGAAGGGAGGATAGGGAAAGTAAATGAATAATAAATTTCAGTTTCTTCTCAAATTTTTTAAAGGAAATGAAAAAGACGAGAAAGAGAAAAAAATAACATCCAAGTTTTTAATCATCTTACTCATACTCGGTGTGCTCCTTATGTTTTCTAGTAATCTCTTTCAAGCAAAAAAACCAGAAGTACCTGTTCTCAAATCACAAACAGGGCAAGAGCAAGTAAAAGATGTCCCGACGTTTGGACAAAAAGGCAGTGATAACAAATCTATCATTGATAAATATGAAAAAGAATATGAACAACAATTAAAAGAAGCGCTAGAAAGTATTACAGGTGTAAAAGATGTATCAATTACAGTCAATCTTGATTCATCTGAAGAAAAAATACTCGACAAAAATACGGTGAAGCGATCGCAAACGACAAATGAAACAGATAAAGAAGGTGGAACACGAAAAGTTGAAGATGAGTCTACTGATGATAAAACGGTAATTATACGTGAAGGGGATAAAGAAACTCCTATTGTACTCAAAACAGAGAAACCGAAAGTTCGCGGTGTTCTTGTTGTTGCAAAAGGAGTGGATAATATACAAGTAAAACAAATGGTGAGAGAGGCTGTTACTCGTATGCTTGATGTCCCAAGCCACCGTGTATCTGTCTTGCCAAAAAAGAATTAGGGAGGAAATAAAGTGCTAAAAAAACAAACAGTTTGGTTATTAACGATGTTAAGTTTAGTTGTTGTTCTTTCGGTATACTATGTAATGACGCCAGATAATAAAAGTAAGGTTGTTACAACATCTCTTGAAGAAGTAACGAAAGAGAAGCAAGGACCTGAAAAGGAAACAAACAAAAAAGAAACAAGTAAAAAAGAAGGTAATGTATCTAGTCATTCTGCTAGTGAGGATAGTTTCACAGCACTACGTTTGAAAATGGAGGATCAGCGCAGTGAAATGAAAGAAAAATTGCAAGATGTAATGAACTCAACAAACGCTTCTGCTGAAGAGAGAAGTAAAGCAAAAGATGAATTTAATGCATTAAGTGATTTAGCAGCCAAAGAAACGTTATTAGAAACATTAATTAAAACAGAAGGTGGCTATAAAGACGCACTTGTACGTGCAGATGGAAATGACATTAAAGTGACAGTGCAAGCAGCGAAGCTCTCTGCAAAAGAAGCAAATAAAATTATGCAGCTTGTAAAAAGTGAAACGGGCTTAATGGCAGATGTTCGATTTGAAATAGCAAAGTAAAAAGCTATCGATTTTTCGATAGCTTTTTTTGTTTACTAGAAGTTAGTCTAGCAATCGTAGTTCGGTTTCTTTCACTTTTATAGGAAAAATTTGTTGTGAGTAAAAAATCATTGGTTCTTGATGAAGGTGATTACTTTGTCCGCATTTCATTTGAATAGCGAGAGCTACACCCCAAATAATAACAGTTGGTAGAAAGAGAATAAGCCAAATGTTCACGTTTCCACACCTCACTGTATATGATTCTACTTTGACGATACTCCTTTTATATGAAGGGGATATGAAGTGGAGGTAAATAAACTTTGAATATTTAGTAAAAAATATATAAACTTACATAATAAGGAAGAATACGTTGTTTTTTTAGAAGTGGTCTTGCCAATTTTGAGTGAAACTTGGTATTATTACTAGGTGATAAAATATACCATACTGTTATTTTCACAGAAGATTTTATTTATCATAAAGAAAAATAAATTGGAATGTTGAAAATATTTATCGTAAGATGGATATATATAGTATGAAACTTCATAGTATTTTTTTATTAAGAGTATGGGAAGTAACTTATTATTGGCTGTTATAGCAGGATTTAGTGAAACTTTCATCAGTGGCGTTTATAACTGATGGTTTGTAGAAGCAGCCAAGCTGTTGCAGCAGGACAAACAAGTATATAGGAGTGGATTTTACATGTTTAAAATTCAGGAAGTTCGTGAATTGATTAAGTTGATTGATGATTCTAATATTGATGAATTTGAATACAAAAAAGATGGTACTACAATTAAGATGAAAAAGCGTGGTAATGAAGTAGTTGCTGTGCAACCTGCTCCTGCAGCGCAGAAACCTGTACAAGCTATAGCAACAGAAGTGGTTGCTGCGCCAGCTCAAGCTGAAACGCCAAAACAAGAGGAGAAACCAGCAGTACAAGAGGAGAACTTACAAAAGATTACTTCTCCAATGGTTGGAACGTTCTATGCATCTCCATCACCAGATACGCCTGCATATGTAAATGTAGGAGATCGCGTATCAGAAGGGAAAATTGTTTGTATTGTAGAGGCAATGAAACTCTTTAATGAAATTGAAGCAGAAGTAAATGGAGAAATCGTTGAAATCCTTGTGAATAACGGTCAGCTTGTTGAATATGGACAACCGCTATTTCTTGTAAAAGCATAATAAGGGAGTCTTGAGTTATGATTAAAAAAGTATTAATTGCGAACCGCGGGGAAATTGCTGTACGAATTATTCGTGCTTGTAAAGAAATGAATATTGAAACAGTTGCAATTTATTCTGAGGCAGATAAAGAAGCGCTTCATGTACAAGTGGCAGATGAAGCATACTGCGTTGGTCCAACTGTATCAAAGGAGAGCTATTTAAACTTAACGAACATTATTAGTGTTGCGAAATTAACAGGCTGTGATGCAATTCACCCTGGATATGGATTTTTAGCAGAAAATGCTGATTTTGCAGAGCTTTGTCGTGAATGTAATTTGATTTTTATCGGTCCAAGTCCAGAAGCTATTTCAAAAATGGGCACAAAAGACGTTGCACGTGATACAATGAAAGAAGCAGGGGTTCCGATTGTACCGGGTTCACAAGGAATCATTAAAAATACCGAAGAAGCTGTAGCACTCGCAGAGAAAATTGGATATCCTGTTATTATTAAAGCAACAGCGGGCGGCGGCGGCAAGGGTATTCGCGTTGCGCGCAATGAAGAAGAGCTTGTGAAAGGGATTCAAATTACACAGCAAGAGGCAAGTACCGCTTTTGGAAACCCTGGTGTATATTTAGAAAAGTACATTGAAGATTTCCGTCATGTCGAAATTCAAGTGATGGCAGATAATCATGGTAATGTCATTCATTTAGGAGAGCGTGATTGTACAATTCAGCGTCGTTTGCAAAAGCTGTTAGAAGAGTCGCCTTCTCCAGCTTTAGATGCTACCATTCGTCAACAAATGGGAGAGGCAGCAGTAAAAGCAGCGGCAGCAGTAGATTATACAGGTGCCGGCACAGTTGAATTTATTTACGAATATAAAACGAAAAGTTTCTATTTTATGGAAATGAATACGCGGATTCAAGTCGAACATCCTGTAACTGAAATGGTAACGGGAGTAGATCTTATTAAAGAGCAGATTCGTGTTGCGTCAGGAGAGCAGTTATCGCTGCAGCAAGAAGAAGTACAATTTAACGGTTGGGCAATTGAGTGCCGAATTAATGCGGAAAACCCTGCCAAAAACTTTATGCCATCTCCAGGGAAGGTAGAAATGTATTTACCGCCAGGAGGATTTGGTATTCGCGTCGATTCAGCTGTATATCCTGGGTATACGATTCCGCCTTATTACGATTCGATGGTTGCAAAGCTTATTGTTTACGGAAAAACACGTGAAGAAGCAATTGCAAAAATGAAGCGAGCGCTAAGTGAATTCGTCATTGAAGGTGTACATACGACGATTCCGTTTCATTTACAACTTCTTGACCATCCTGAGTTTGTACAAGGTGAATTTAACACTAAGTTTCTAGAACAGCATGATTTAACGGCGCACTGATACATTTAAAGGAGGTTTTTTCATGGCTGATCATATGTTAGACATGGGGCAAGACACAACTCTTGGTAAAGTAGAAATCGCACCGGAAGTAATTGAAGTAATTGCAGGTATTGCTGCTTCTGAAGTAGAAGGTGTAGCGGCAATGCGTGGTAATTTTGCAACAGATGTTGTTGAGAAGTTAGGGAAGAAAAATCACGGAAAGGGCGTAAAAGTAGAGTTAGCAAACGATGACATTATCGTTGATGTTTATGTATTAATGTATTTTGGTGTAGCAATTCCAGTTGTTGCACAAAATATTCAAGATAATATTCGTCAAGCGCTTCTTACAATGACAGGCCTTGAACCGAAAGAAGTAAACGTGCATATCGTTGGTGTAACATTTGAGACACCAAAGACAGAAATTGAGCCAGTGTAATACTAAAAAAGGTGCCTCGTTATACAGGCACCTTTTTTTATCGTTTTGTATACCTCTATTTAAGTTCCAGAAACATTATATTATTCAAAAAAATGAAAAAAATATAAGGGTAAATACGTATTTTTGAAAAAAACGTACATTGTGGTATGATATGGAACTTGGAGTTAATCTTTTTATTATTTTTCCGTTAGGGAACTCGTGTATGAAACGATAAATTGTGGTATTATCATTGTATTATAAGGTTGAAAACTCAGCGGAAATTATAAAGAGTAAGTAATTCGACGGCTTATAAATTATAATAATATAACAAAACATAAGGAAGACTTGAAGTATAAAGGAGAGTTATAATGAAACGTAGGACGGCTAGAGAAAGAGCAATGCAAGCACTCTATCAAATGGATATTACCGGAGAATATAATCCGAAAGCTGCAGTAGAAAATACACTTGAAGAAGGCGAAAGTACAAATGAATTTTTAGAAACACTTGTCTTCGGGTGTGTAGAGCATAAAGAAGTAATCGATGAGCTTATTCGTCAAAATTTAAAAAAGTGGAAATTAGAGCGCATTAGCATTGTTGATCGCAGTATTTTACGACTTGCTGTGTATGAAATGAAATATATGGAAGATATTCCGCATAGCGTATCTATTAATGAGGCAATTGAAATTGCAAAAGCATATGGGGACGACGAATCTCGTCGTTTTATTAACGGCGTTTTATCTAGTATAAAGTAAACTCTCATCTGTGGGGAGCTTCACCCCACAGATGATTAGTAAAACTAATTAAGCTTTTACGAGCAGTTAACCTTCACCTATCTTCTTTGATTTTTCAAATCTTTAAGGTGAGGGCCCTACTGCTCGTTAGAGCGGGGTAGAAGAAAAGTAGCTTTGTAATTTTTTAAGGGGGAATTTTAACATGGTAGCAGTAATCATCAAAGGAAATGAAGTTGCAGAGAAAAAGCGAGCACAGTTAAAAGAGAAAGTTGCAGAACTAAAAGAACAAGGGATTGTACCAGGACTAGCTGTGATTTTAGTTGGGGATGATCCAGCTTCTCATTCGTATGTAAAAGGGAAAGAAAAAGGATGCGAACAAGTTGGCATTTATTCTGAATTAATTACATTTCCTAATACAATTACACAAGATCGTTTATTAGCAGAAATCGAACGTTTAAATAACGATGATCGTATTCACGGTATTTTAGTGCAATTACCTTTGCCAAATCACATTGAAGAAAAAGCTATCATTGAAAAAATTTCTCCTGAGAAAGATGTGGATGGTTTCCACCCAATTAGTATCGGTCGTATGATGACAGGACAAGATACGTTCCTTCCATGTACACCGCACGGCATTTTAGAATTAGTAAAAGAAACAAACCTTGATATTACAGGGAAACACGTAGTTGTTATTGGACGAAGTAATATTGTTGGAAAACCAGTAGGACAACTGTTTTTAAATGAAAATGCGACAGTTACTTATTGTCATTCAAAAACAGCGAATATAAAAGAATTAACGAAGCTAGCTGATATTTTAATTGTTGCAGTTGGAAGAGCAAAAATGGTAACAGCTGACTATGTAAAAGAAGGCGCAGTTGTAATCGATGTCGGAGTAAACCGTTTAGACACAGGGAAGTTGTGCGGTGATGTTGACTTTGATGATGTATTAAACGTTGCAGGCTATATTACCCCAGTACCAAAAGGCGTAGGTCCAATGACAATTACAATGCTACTAGAAAATACAGTACTATCTGCAGAGCGCGCAGGTGTTGTTTGTAAGTAATTGCAAAGCGGCTATGAGGAGAGAAAGATGGAAAAGCAATATTTAACCGTTACAGCATTAACTCGTTATATGAAAACAAAAATAGAGTATGATCCTCATTTACAGTCTGTTTGGTTAAAAGGAGAAATTTCAAATTTTAAATATCATAGCCGCGGTCATATGTATTTCACATTAAAAGATGAAAATGCAAGAATTGCTGCGGTCATGTTTGCAAGTCATAATCGTAATATGAAATTTAGACCAGAAGACGGGATGACAGTGCTTGTAAAAGGGAAAATCTCTGTTTATGAAGCAAGTGGTTCATACCAAATTTATGTTCATGATATGCAGCCAGATGGAGTAGGGAATCTTCATTTAGCATATGAACAGTTAAAGGCTCGTTTAGAAGAGGAAGGGCTGTTTTCACAAGTATATAAACAACCGATTCCTGCTTATCCAACAACAATTGGTGTTATTACGTCACCAACGGGTGCGGCGATTCGGGATATTATAACGACGATTACACGTCGTTATCCTATTGGAAATGTAATTGTATTTCCAGTTCTTGTACAAGGGGAGTTCGCAGCTCCCTCGATTGTACAGGCTATTGAAAAAGCAAATGAAATGAACGATATGGATGTACTAATTGTTGGTCGCGGTGGAGGTTCAATTGAAGAACTATGGGCGTTTAATGAAGAAACAGTAGCCCGGGCAATCTTTACGAGTCAAGTTCCGATTATTTCTGCTGTTGGTCATGAAACAGATTTTACAATTGCTGATTTTGTTGCGGATTTAAGAGCGCCAACGCCAACAGCGGCAGCTGAATTGGCAGCGCCTCACATTCTCGAATTAGAAGAAAAAGTGATGCAGCGTACACTTCGGTTAACGCGAGCGATGCGTGAGATGATGAACTATAAGCAGGAGCATCTGCAAGCATTACAAAAATCATATGCGTTTCGTTATCCAAAACAACTGTATGAGCAAAAGGAAGAACAATTGGATCGTACAATTGATAAGCTGATGCAAACGAAAGAACGTTACATAGAGAAGAAGGCGAATCAGCTTCAGCAGCTGTCATTTTATTTAGGAAAGCATCATCCTTCGCAAAAAATTGAGCAAACAAAGCTTATGGTGGACGCATTGCAAAAACAACTGCAACGCGAAATGCAAACTCTTCTACAAGCGAAAGAGTTTGCTTTTACAAGGGCAGTAGAGAAGTTAGAAACGTTAAGTCCTCTTAAAGTGATGATGCGAGGCTACGGTCTTGTCTATAACAATAAAAAACAGGTGTTAAAAAGCGTGAAAGAAATTGATCTTGGAGATGCGGTTGCAGTACAGCTTCAAGATGGTGTGTTAGAATGTAATGTATGGGGAATAGAGGAGCGTGAACTAGGCGATGGAAAATAAAGTGAGCTTTGAAGAAGCGATTGCAAAGCTTGAGCAAATTGTTTCTAAGCTTGAACAAGGCGATGTTCCGCTTGAAGAAGCAATTTCGTATTTTAAAGAAGGTATGGAACTTTCTAAGCTTTGCGATGACAAATTGAAAGATGTACAAGACCAAATGGCAGTTATACTTGGTGAAAACGGTGAACTTCGTCCTTTTACTGCCCTAGGAGATGAAGCATAATGGCGTATATAGCTTTTGATGCTTTTATGAAAGAGAGCAAAGCACTTGTTGAAGAACAGCTTGTCCGTTATGCAAATACATTACAATGTCCGAATGTGCTTCGCGAAGCGATGGCATATTCATTAGAAGCGGGCGGAAAGCGTCTCCGGCCGTTACTTTTACTTGCGACGCTACAAGCGTTTGGGAAAGATAGAGATTTAGGAATAGATACAGCCTGTGCACTAGAAATGATTCATACATATTCTTTAATTCATGATGATTTGCCTTGTATGGATGATGATGACTTACGCCGTGGAAAACCGACAAATCATAAAGTATTTGGTGAAGCGATGGCTGTATTAGCTGGTGATGGATTGTTAACATATGCATTCCAAGTTGTAACAGGGCAAGAGCATAAAGACATTACTCCTGAAATAAAGATGCGCATTGCGTTAGAACTTGCAAAAGCAGCAGGACCAGAAGGAATGGTTGGAGGACAAGTTGCGGATATGGAAGCGGAAGGGAAACAGTTAACGCTTCACGAGTTAGAATATATTCATAAGCATAAAACTGGCCGTTTATTAGAATTTGCAGTATTAGCTGGTGCGCTATTATCAGGGGCTACGACTGAGCAACAAGAAAAACTACTTACATTTGCGAAGTATGTTGGACTTGCTTTTCAAATTCGTGATGATATTTTAGATGTAGAAGGAACAGAAGAAGAAATTGGGAAACCGGTCGGAAGCGATATGACAAATGAAAAAAGTACATATACAACGTTGTTTACACTAGAAGAAGCGAAACAAATTTTAGAAGAAACAATTGCAAAAGCAAAAGACGCAATTTCTTCTTTACAATTACAAGATGAATATTTGTTAACAATTTGTGATTTAATTGCAAAGCGTAATCACTAGTATCAGAACGTTTTCATTTGTTGAGCCATCGGGGATTTTGTGGTATAAATGTAGACAAAGGTTTTTCTTTTCTTGTTATTGGCAAAAATATATGTAGATTACATTGCCGTTATCACTTTGTGTTAGCGGCTCTTTTTTCATCGTATAAAAATAAAGAAGATGCTTGATTTTTGTAATACAATTAAGTACAAATATGTTTTACAGGTATTTTGTATACTAGTTGATATGATGACAGATTATGAAACGAAAGTGAGTGATCCTTGTGGATCTGACGCAAATTCAAAATCCTAGTTTTTTGAAGGATATGTCTATAAGCGAACTAGAGGCATTAAGCGAAGATATTCGAAAGTTTTTAATTGAAGAGCTTTCTCAAACAGGTGGACATATTGCTCCGAACCTAGGTGTAGTAGAACTCACAATTGCTTTGCATAAAGTATTTAATAGTCCAAGAGATAAATTCTTATGGGATGTAGGACATCAATCCTATGTACATAAAATTTTAACAGGGCGTGCAAAGGATTTTGGGACATTAAGACAATATAAAGGATTATGTGGTTTTCCAAAGCGTTGTGAAAGTGAGCATGATGTGTGGGAAACTGGGCATAGTTCTACTTCATTATCTGCCGCAATGGGAATGGCACTTGCGCGTGATTTAAAGAAAACGAAAGAGTATATTGTTCCGATTATTGGTGATGGTGCGTTAACAGGTGGAATGGCACTAGAAGCACTAAACCATATTGGACATGAGCAAACAGATATGACGGTTATCTTAAATGATAATGAAATGTCGATTGCACCGAACGTTGGTGCATTGCATAACGTACTTGGACGTTTACGTACAGCAGGGAAATATCAATGGGTAAAAGATGAACTGGAATACTTATTGAAGAAAATTCCGGCAGTAGGCGGTAAAGTAGCTGCAACAGCAGAAAAAGTAAAAGATAGTTTGAAATATTTACTCGTTTCCGGTGTGTTTTTTGAAGAATTAGGATTTACATATTTAGGCCCTGTTGATGGTCATGATTATGAAAGTTTATTTGAAAATCTTCAATATGCAAAGAAAACGAAAGGTCCTGTTCTTGTTCATGTGATTACGAAAAAAGGAAAAGGCTATAAACCGGCTGAAAGTGATGTAATTGGAACTTGGCATGGTACAGGAGCATACAAAATTGAATCTGGTGATTTTGTGAAACCGAAGGAAGTTGCGCCGGCATGGAGTTCTGTTGTTAGCGAAGCAGTTCGTAAATTAGCGAAGGATGACCCGCGTATCGTTGCTGTGACGCCAGCAATGCCGGTCGGATCAAAGCTTGAAAAATTTGCAAAAGAATTTCCGAATCGTATGTTTGATGTAGGGATTGCTGAGCAACATGCGGTAACGATGGCGGCTGGTTTAGCGACGCAAGATATGAAGCCGTTTTTAGCGATTTATTCTACGTTTTTACAACGTGGTTATGATCAAGTCGTTCACGATGTGTGCCGCCAAAATTTAAATGTCTTTTTCGGGATTGATCGAGCAGGGTTAGTAGGAGCTGATGGAGAAACGCATCAAGGTATATTTGATATTGCATTTTTACGCCATCTTCCGAATATCGTTCTCATGATGCCAAAAGATGAAAACGAAGGTCAACATATGGTATATACAGCCATCAATTACGAAGATGGGCCGATTGCGCTTCGCTATCCGCGTGGAAATGGGCTTGGCGTACCTATGGATGAGGAGTTTAAAGAAGTTCCAATCGGTACATGGGAAACACTTCGTGAAGGTTCACAAGCAGCCATTTTAACATTTGGTACGACAATTCCAATGGCTTTAGAGGCAGCGGAATCTCTTGAGAAAAAGGGGATATCTGTAAAAGTTGTGAATGCTCGCTTTATCAAACCGATGGATGAATCGTATTTACATGAGTTATTAGGAAAGAATATGCCGATTTTAACGATTGAAGAAGCGTGTTTAATCGGAGGATTTGGTTCTGGTGTGTTAGAATTTGCTAGTGAGCATGGGTACCATAATGCACTAATTGAGCGTATGGGTATTCCAGATCATTTCATCGAGCATGGCAGTGTATCTAAGCTTCTTGAAGAAATTGGCTTAACAACAGATGCAGTTGTTGAGCGCATTTGTACAATGATTCCATTAAAACAAAAAAGGGCGTAACGAATGAGCGGGAAAAAAGAAAGAGTAGATGTACTATTAGTAGAACGAGGACTTGTGGAAACAAGAGAAAAAGCAAAGCGGGCTGTTATGGCCGGTCTTGTATATGCTAATGAAATGCGTTTAGATAAGCCGGGTGAAAAAATACCGCAAGATACAGAGCTTACAGTAAAAGGACAAGTGATGCCGTATGTAAGCCGTGGTGGATACAAATTAGAGAAGGCATTAGAAACATTTCAAATAGATTTGCAAGATAAGGTTATGTTAGATATTGGTTCCTCAACTGGTGGGTTTACCGATTGTGCTTTGCAAAATGGAGCGAAGTTATCATATGCGTTAGACGTAGGTTATAACCAGCTTGCATGGAAGCTGCGTCAGGACGAGCGCGTTGTGGTAATGGAACGGACGAATTTCCGTTATGTAACACCTGCTGATTTGCAGCAAGGATTACCGCAATTTGCGAGCATTGACGTATCATTCATATCTTTAAAATTAATTTTACCTGTATTGAAAACGATGTTAACTTCTGGTGGTGACGTTGCAGCGCTTATTAAGCCGCAATTTGAAGCTGGGCGAGAGCAAGTGGGGAAAAAGGGAATTGTTCGCGACCGTAAAGTGCATGAAGCGGTTATAGAAATGATTGTCGATTTTGCATTAGAAGAGGGTTATGATGTTCAAAATTTAACATTCTCTCCAATTACGGGCGGAGATGGAAATATTGAATTTTTAATTCATTTAAAATGGTATGGTGAGCGTACGCAAGGGGAAAATCATTCTCCTATTCGAGTAGAGGAAGTTGTGACAGAAGCTCACGAAGCCCTGAAGCAAAAAGGAAAAGAGGAATAACAATTGTTGTTCCTTTTTTTTAACATACAGCAAGCTAGAATTGTAAACACAATTGTAAAAACAACGGTGTACAAGTAACCAGTTATACGTTAACATAAAGAAGTGAAGTATAGCGACGTTAAAACTAAGGTAAGAGATAGTGCGAGGTGCAAAAATATGAATAAAGGGCAGCGCCATATTAAAATCCGAGAAATTATTGCGAATAAAGAAATTGAAACACAAGATGAACTAGTAGATATTTTGCGTAATGAAGGTTTTAATGTAACGCAAGCGACAGTATCACGAGACATTAAAGAATTACATTTAGTAAAGGTGCCACTTCATGACGGAAGGTATAAATATAGCTTACCAGCCGACCAACGATTTAATCCGCTTCAAAAATTAAAACGCAATCTTATCGATTCGTTTGTTAAATTAGACTCAGCTGGTCATATGCTCGTGTTAAAGACGTTGCCGGGTAACGCAAATGCTCTTGGTGCACTTATTGATCATTTAGAATGGGATGAAATTATTGGCACAATTTGCGGTGATGATACGTGTTTAATTATTTGCCGTACACCTGAAGATACAGGAGTTGTATCGAATCGCTTTTTAAATATGCTGTAACAAAAAGAATCTTGTTTGCTTTATTGCTCAGAAGAGTGAAAAGTAAGCAAGATATTTTTGTTATGAAGAAATATAAAGTGAAACTTCCATCAGTGGGGGAGGTTTTACTGCCCGTTAATGCGGGATAAAAGTCCAAAATAGCACGTAAAAATACACATTTCCATATCGAAATATCAATATTGTTACATTGACCGTGAAAACAAATGTTTGGTACAATGAAGCAGATTACATAATATATTCTTCATCAAGAAAAGAATGAATAGAAGAATGTATGTGAGAATAGTTTAAGCCTCCAGTATGGAGTGTGAATTAGATAACGAGGTGAATGAGGCATTGTTATCGGAATTATCGATTAGAAACTTTGCTATTATTGAATCATTAAATATTTCTTTTCAAAAAGGGCTGACTGTTTTAAGTGGTGAAACGGGTGCAGGGAAATCCATCATTATTGATGCGATTAGTCTTCTTGTTGGAGGACGCGGTTCTGCGGAATTTGTGCGCTATGGGACAGATAAAGCTGAAATTGAAGGGTTATTTTATATTGAGGATGAAAATCATCCTTGCGTTATGAAAGCAGAAGAACTTGATATTGAAATTGAAGATGGCATGATGATTTTAAAACGGGATATTTCTGTGAATGGGAAAAGTGTATGCCGCGTAAACGGAAAACTGGTTACATTAAGTGTATTAAAGGAAATTGGGAAAACGCTTGTTGATATTCATGGGCAACATGAAACACAAGATTTAATGAATGAAGATCGTCATTTATTTATGCTTGATCATTTTGATGGGGATCATATTTTAGTTCAGTTAGAAAAGTATCAAAATGTTTATAGAGAATACGAGCAATTAAAAAAACAATTGCTCTCTTTAACAGAGAACGAGCAACAAATGGCACATCGTTTAGACTTGATTCAATTTCAACATGAAGAGATTCGAAATGCAGACTTGAAAATAGATGAAGAGCAAAACTTATTAGAAGAACGATTGAAGATTTCGAACTTCGAAAAGATTTATAAGGCGTTGGGTGATTCGTATCGCTCTTTAACTGAAGACCGTTCTGGTTTAGATCATGTACGAAATGCAATGAATCAAATGGAGAGCATTACTGATTTGGATATAGCATATCAAGAAAACTATGATGCGATTGCAAATAGTTATTATTTATTAGAAGAGGTCGCTTATCAGCTCCGTGAAAAGTTAGATATGATGGAGTATGACCCTAATCGTTTAGATGAAATTGAAACGCGTTTAAATGAAATTCGTATGTTAAAGCGTAAATATGGAAATACTGTAGAAGAAATTTTAGCGTATGCGGATGAAATCGAACAAGAAATATTTACCATTGAAAATAAAGATGTACACATTGAAACAACGAGAAAAAAATTAAAAGAATTAGAACAGCTTATAGTAAAAGAAGCAAAATTATTAAGTGGCATGCGTCATGATCTTGCGAACCGATTAACAACAGCAATTCATCAAGAATTAAAAGAGCTGTACATGGAAAAAACAAAATTTGAAGTAATGATAAAGAAAAAAGAAGGGACAATTGACGATCCTCTTGTCGAAGGAGCTCCTGTAAAAATGACCCAAGATGGGTATGACTATGTGGAATTTTATATTTCTACAAATCCAGGAGAACCGTTAAAGCCGCTTTCTAAAGTAGCTTCAGGAGGAGAATTATCCCGTATTATATTAGCGTTAAAGAGTATTTTCTCTAAACATCAAGGTGTTGCTTCTGTTATTTTTGATGAGGTAGACACTGGAGTAAGCGGGCGTGTTGCGCAGGCAATTGCTGAAAAAATCTATCGTGTTTCCGTCAATTCACAAGTGCTATGTATTACACATTTACCACAAGTCGCGTCTATGGCAGATTCTCATTTGTTTATTCGTAAACAAATTGTCAATGAACGAACAGTTACATCTGTTACTGTACTAAGTCAGGACGAAAAAGTGACAGAAATTGCTCGCATGATCTCTGGTGTAGAAATAACTGATTTAACAACAGAGCATGCAAGAGAGTTACTCTCGCAAGCGCATCGTTTTAAACAAGCAGCAGAGGCTATCCAATAATGGATAGCTTTTTTGGTAACAACAATGATTTCTTAATTCTTCCGGTTATAAAGAAAGGGTAGCAAGGAGAGATTAAAAAGTGAAGCCGCTTGGCTGAATGTGGGTTAGGAGCGAGGAGAGTGAAAAGATTGAAATTAGAGCAATTTCGAAAAATCATAGGAATCTGTCTCCTTGTTTCGCTTGTCTTTATTGGGTGTTATAAACCGCTTCGCGAGTTTATTTCACTTCCAAAGCAACTTGTTATGTTTCAAAATCAAGATTCACAAGTATCTTCTTTACCTGTATTTCAAACAAAATCAACAGATGAAACGATTTTTACAATTGTTTCTCAACATGCTGGTGAAAAAACAATTGCAGTAAATCCGCATCAAAGCGGAGAAGCTGATATGGTTTATGAGCTTGCAGGATTGCCGGTGAAAAAAGTAAATGTAAAAGTATTAAAAGATTTTAAGGTGGTTCCAGGTGGGCAATCAATAGGAGTAAAGTTAAATGCAAAAGGGGTACTTGTTGTAGGCCATCATTTAATCCAAACAGAAAAAGGAAAAGTATCTCCGGGTGAGCTTGCAGGTGTGCAAGTAGGGGATATGATTACTGAAATAAATGGTAAGACGATTGAACGAATGAGTGATATTGCACCATTTATTCATGATAGCGGGAAAACAGGGGAATCGCTTAATCTTGTTTTATTGCGAGATGGAAAATATATTCGAACAAAATTAACTCCGCAAAAAGATGGGGGAGAACAGTCGTATCGAATTGGGTTGTATATTCGTGACTCAGCTGCAGGTATTGGAACAATGACTTTTATTCATCCAGAATCAATGAAATACGGTGCACTTGGTCATGTTATTTCTGACAATGATACGAAAAAACCAATTCAAGTTGAAGATGGACAAATTGTTCGTTCGACAGTAACATCCATTGAACGTGGTAGTAATGGTGATCCGGGTGAAAAACTAGCAAGATTTTCACCAGATCATGAAATTATTGGTAATATTACAACGAATAGTCCATTTGGTATTTTCGGTAAGTTAAATACAGGAATGAAAAATGGAATTATGGATGAAGCAATTCCAATTGCTCTTTCTTATCAAGTAAAAGAGGGACCTGCGAAAATTTTGACGGTTATTGATCAAGATAAAGTGGAAGCATTCGATATAGAAATCGTAAGTACAGTTCCGCAAAAATTCCCTGCAACAAAAGGGATGGTTGTTAAGATTACAGATAAACGTCTATTAGAAAAAACAGGTGGAATTGTACAAGGAATGAGTGGTAGTCCTATTATACAAGATGGGAAATTAGTTGGAGCTGTAACACACGTATTTGTTAATGACCCAACATCCGGATATGGAGTTCATATTGAGTGGATGCTACATGAAGCGGGTATTAATATTTATAACGATCAGAAAAAAGCAAGCTGAATTTATTCAGCTTGCTTTTTTTCGATCTATCCCGCTATTCGCGGGCAGTAAACCCCCACCTCAAGATGCAGAGAAAAGCGAAGAAGATAGGTGGGGAATAACTGTCCGTAAAAGCCCGATTGGTGAGAGCTTTCCATCAGTGGGGGATGAAGAAACCCCCGCTGATGGAAATTTCACTGTATAAAGTCGTTGAAAAGTTACAAAAGTTTCGCAATGGTTGTTTTTTGTTGTAAAATAAAAGTAGAGTATGTATATTCGGTTGTAATCATATGATGGAATATGTAAAGAAAAACTAAGAAATGAACGATAAAGATGTTTTTTTGTGATTTTTTCGGAATTTAAGAAAGTTTTAAAGGGGATTTTCACATAATTGTCGAACAATTCATGTAGTCTAGAAGCTAATACTTTATGTCGGGAGAAATCATTTGTAGGGAGGAAAAGCTGTGGAGAAAATTAAAGTGTGTCTCGTGGATGATAATAAAGAACTTATATCTATGTTAGAGAGTTATGTTGCCGCTCAAGATGATATGGAAGTGATTGGGGTAGCTTACAATGGTCAAGATTGCTTAAATTTATTAAAAGAGAGACAACCGGATGTACTGGTCCTTGATATTATTATGCCACATTTAGATGGACTCGCAGTGTTAGAAAAAATGCGTCATATTGACCGTTTCAAACAGCCAAATGTTATTATGCTAACAGCGTTTGGACAAGAGGATGTGACAAAAAAAGCTGTTGATTTAGGTGCATCATATTTTATATTAAAACCATTTGATATGGAAAACTTAACAAGTCACATTCGTCAAGTGAGTGGAAAATCAAGCGCTACAATTAAACGTCCACTATCAGCTTTTCGTTCTGTAACAACGTCTGATGGAAAACCGAAAAATTTAGATGCGAGCATTACAAGTATCATTCATGAAATTGGTGTACCAGCTCATATTAAAGGGTATATGTATTTGCGCGAGGCGATCTCAATGGTATATAACGACATTGAGTTGCTTGGATCAATTACAAAAGTACTATATCCAGATATCGCAAAGAAATATAATACAACGGCAAGCCGTGTCGAACGTGCAATCCGTCATGCAATTGAAGTTGCATGGAGCCGAGGGAATATTGAATCTATTTCTTCTTTATTTGGTTATACTGTCTCCATGTCAAAAGCGAAACCTACGAACAGTGAATTCATCGCGATGGTTGCAGATAAATTAAGGCTTGAGCATAAGGCGAGCTGAATTAACGATATCAATAGATGAAGTGGTTTTGTTTATAAAAGTAAATTCAGCAATAAATTTCTTTTTTAATCAATAAATCATTGATATACAAATCGATGAACATTCCTTTTATGGTAGTTTTAGATAACCATCATGAAAGGAATGTTCATTTTTTATACCGCATTAACGGGCAGTAAGCGCCTCACCTCAAGATTCAGAGAAAAGCAAAGAAGATAGGTGGGGGATAACTGCTGGCATGTGCCTGATTGGTTCAACTAACCATCAGCATCAGTGGGGGATGAAGAAAGCTTCCGGTGATGGAAGTTTCACTTTATTGTTTCAACGGGAAGGTATCGGAGGTTTTCTTTTGAGAAGCAAGAATGTTTAAATGTTACATGTTGTTTTGATTATAAAGGAGAGATAGGATGAAGCGGTGATTGTTTGTTGTGTTGGGAATTTATTAGGGAATTGACAAGAAACCCCCACTTCAAGATCCGAAGGAGATAAGTGGCGGGAATTTTCATAAGAAAAGTCCTGTGCATAACAGGACTGTCTATTCTGTATCTTTATTTTGTTTTTCTAATTCAACAAGTTTTTGAATTAAAATATGCTGAGGCATATGCATAAGCTGTTCAAGTGGAACACCGAGAGCTTTAGATAACTTAATAGCTGTGTCTGGTGAAAGTTGTAATGGTTTCATAAAAGTACCTCCTTTTTGTATAGTATAACATAAAGAGAAGTCGCCATTGGCGGGAGATTCGCTAATGGTAGTAGCTCGTAAGGTTTGTAACCTGCAATGATTTCTTACTAGCAGTTAGAGTAGATAAGATTTGAGGTGAGAAGATGACGCTTATCTTTGGACATCGCGGGGCTGCGGGAACATACCCAGAAAATACAATGGTTTCTTTTCAAGCGGCGGAGCAGTTCGGAGCGGATGGAATTGAATTGGATGTTCAGTTCACAAAAGATAGAAAAATTGTTGTTATTCATGATGAAACAGTAAATCGAACGACGAATGGAAAAGGAGCAGTTCGGAATTATTTATATGAAGATTTGCGTTCGTTAGATGCCAGTTATACATTTTATGATAAGGTCGGTGCGTGCCGTATTCCTTTATTAGAAGATGTGTTAGAATGGCTAGAAACAAACAACCTTTTTCTTAATATCGAATTAAAGAATAATAAGGTGCCGTATCGAGGGTTAGAAGAAGAGGTGATTACGCTCGTTCGAAAATATAATATGGAGGAGCGAATTATTCTATCTTCTTTTAATCATTATAGTATGAAAAAGTGTCATATGATGGCTCCTGATATTGAAACAGCGATTTTATATAAAGAAGGGCTGCATAGTCCGTGGGCTTATGCGAAAAAGATGGGAGCCAGTGCTATTCATCCGAACTATCGTTATATTTCGGATGGGATTATAGAATTAACGATGATAAATGGTGTAGCGGTGCGTCCATACACGATTAATGATGAAGAAGTGATGAGAAAGTTTTTGGAGATGAATGTGACCGCTATTATTACAGACTATCCAGAGCGTGCAAAGGGACTATTGCAAGGTAAAAAATGAGACCTTTCTTCAGAGAAGGTCTCATTTTTCGTATGAACGTTTGATATTGTGGAATATTTCAAGGTGAAGAATTCTATTCGGTTATTCGCAAGCAGTAAGCCCCCCACCTCAAGATGGAGAGAGAAGCGAAGAAGATAGGTGTGGGATGACTGCCCGTAAAAGCCCAATTGGTTCAACTAACTATCAGTGGGGGATGAAGAAAACCCCACTGATAGAAGTTTCACTTTATCTTCGAAAGCGAGCTTGTACTTTATTTCGTTTTCGGTCACGATATAAAACGAATCCGCCAAAAATATAAAAACCAATCGCAAAGCAGAGTGCTCCAATTAAAAATTGTAACCATAATACAGGGATTGGAGAGAAAAGAATACCGAAGACAGTATCTCTCATCAGTTTAATACCTAGCACAGCTAGTAAAATAGGGATAACTGCTAAAAAAAGAGCGAGGTAACGCTGCATGTGGAAAACTCCTTTTCAGACAATTTAGTATATACAAAATGATGTTATAATTTGTATTCGTTTGTCAAGAGGTTTCGGAACAAGTAAGATAGAGGTGTGAAAAATTTTGCAGAGGTGCTGCGGAAGGATTGGTGGCATATGAGACAAAGAGCATTAATTATTGGAGCGGGTGCTGGGGGTAGTGCGATTCTAGGTCTGCTGCAAAAATCGAATATATTTGAAGTGGTTGCGATTGTGGATATTGATGAAACGGCAAAAGGTATACAACTTGCAAAGGGGCTTTATATTTCTACAGGAAGTGATTGGGAAGCGTTTATACGAGAGGATATTGATGTCATCTTTGATATGACAGGTGACTACAGTGTGTATGAAAAGGTTTTAGTGAAGAAAAAAGAAGATGTACTGCTTGTCCCGGGTGACGTTGCGAATATTGTTGTTAAGCTTGCGCATGAAAAAGAAATGTTAATTGGGCAGTTAAAAGAACAAACGCAGCAGCGTGACCTGATTTTAAATTCAACGCACGATGGTATGATTGTTGTTAATAAAGATGGGAATGTACTATTATTCAATAAAAGTGCGGAACGAATGATAGGCTATAAAAGCGAAGATGTTGTTAATAAGTACATTTTAGAAGTAATTCCAACAAGTAAGTTACTTCGTATTGTTCGTACGAAACAAATTGAGATTAATCAAGAATTAACATTACATAATGGAAAGAAAATTATTTCAACGCGCATTCCAATTTTAAATGAAATTGGAGAAGTGCAAGGGGCGTTTGCGGTTTTTAAAGATATTACCGAAATTGTAAATTTGGCTGAAGAAGTGACGAATTTAAAAGAAATTCAAACGCTGCTAGAAGCAATTATTCATTCTTCTGAAGAAGCGATTTCCGTTGTTGATGAACAAGGACGAGGGCTTGTTATTAATCCAGCCTATACAAAATTAACAGGTCTTTCTGAAGAAGATATTATTGGTAAACCAGCGACAACGGATATTGTAGAAGGAGAAAGTATGCATATGAAAGTGCTCCGGACACGCAGAGCAGTGCGTGGTATTCATATGAAGATTGGTCAAAAAAAGAGAGATGTTATTGTAAACGTAGCCCCGGTTATTGTTGATGGGATTTTAAAGGGAAGCGTTGGCGTGATTCGTGATGTATCCGAAATTCAAAAGTTAACAAATGAATTAAATAGGGCAAGACAAATTATTCGTACGTTGGAGGCAAAATATTCATTCGATGATATTGTTGGAACGTCAGAAGAGATTATAGCGGCAATTGAACAAGCGAAACTAGGAGCGAATACACCAGCGACGGTACTACTGCGCGGAGAGTCAGGAACTGGAAAAGAATTATTTGCGCATGCCATTCATAATGGCAGCAATCGGAAGTACAATAAGTTTGTTCGGGTGAATTGTGCAGCAATTTCCGAATCGCTATTAGAAAGTGAGCTATTTGGTTACGAAGAAGGAGCATTTTCCGGCGCGCGACGCGGAGGGAAGCGTGGTTTTTTTGAGGAAGCAAATAACGGAAGTATTTTCTTAGATGAAATAGGAGAATTATCTGCGAATACACAGGCGAAATTACTCCGTGTTTTACAAGAGAAAGAAATTGTGAGGGTCGGAGGTACGAAGCCGATTCCTATTAATGTTCGAGTTATTGCCGCAACGCATGTGAACTTAGAAAAGGCAATTTTAGATGGTGATTTTCGGGAAGATTTATATTATCGCTTAAATAAAATTCCAATTCATATTCCATCGCTCGGTCAACGTAAAGAAGATATTGCTGAAATTGCTGATCGGTTAATTCAAAAAATTAATCAAGACTATGGACGCAATGTCGAAGGATTAACGGAATCAGCGGTGCAGTATTTGCAGTCGTATGATTGGCCTGGAAATGTTCGAGAGCTTGAAAATATTTTAGGGCGAGCAATTATTTTTATGAATTATAATGAAATGTATATTGATGTACATCATTTACCTCCGTTACATCAAGATGACCAATCTGAATTGAAAGGGAGTAATTTACTTCCTGACTTAGAAGAAAAGCCTCTTGATGATTTAGTAGCTGAATTTGAAGGGAATATTATTCATGAGTACTTATCTAGATTTGATGGGAATAAAACGAAAACGGCCCAAGTATTAGGGGTTTCGGTTCGGAATTTATATTATAAACTAGAAAAATACGAACGTGCAAAAAATGGCATGCAATAAATTTCATACCGTGCAAGAAATTGCACGGTAAATAGAATGCGACAAAATTAGACGGAATTTTTTGTTTAGTTACAAAATGTTGATTTTTCTACGTTTTGAATGCGTTTTCAAAAATATTTAAAGGGGATTTAAAAGTTGGCACGATATTTGCTTTAATATAAGCGAGGGACGACGAGGAAGGGTTGATTACAAAATATGAAGTTACAAACTTTAATTGATCAGGCAGCAGAGCAGCCGAAAAAAACAGTTGCTGTTGCAGTAGCTGAAGATCATGAAGTAATTGAAGCGGTTGCAAAGGCTGTTCAATTACAGTTAGCTCAATTTCGTCTATATGGAAATCAAGAAACGATTATGAATATGTTACAAGGACATGGATTACAGCCTTCAGAACATATTGAAGTAATCTCTGCTACATCTAATGCAGAAGCTGCTGAATTAGCAGTAAAAGCTGTAAGAGGCGGAGAAGCAGATGTACTTATGAAGGGGAATATTCCAACCGCTAGCATTTTGAAAGCAGTATTAAATAAAGAATGGGGTCTTCGTAAAGGCGGTGTGTTATCACACGTTGCAGCTTTTGAAGTACCCAATTATGATCGCTTTATCATTGTAACAGATGCAGCGATGAATATTGCTCCAGATGTACAGCAAAAAGCGGCTATTGCACAAAATGCGGTTGAAGTTGCCCGGGCAATAGGAGTGGAAGTACCGAAAGTAGCTCCGATTGCTGCTGTGGAAGTTGTAAATCCAGTAATGCAAGCAACGATTGATGCAGCAATGTTAACGCAAATGAATCGTCGAGGACAAATTAAAGATTGTATCATTGATGGACCACTTGCTTTAGATATTGCCGTTTCACAAATTGCAGCAGAGCATAAAGGAATTCAAAGTGATGTAGCTGGCAAAGCAGATATTTTACTCGTCCCAACAATTGAAGCTGGAAATGTATTATATAAATCGCTTGTATACTTTGCAAATGCAAAAGTAGGAGCGATTATCGCCGGAGCAAAAGCACCGATTGTGTTAACATCTCGCGCAGATTCAGCAGAAACAAAAGTGTATTCATTAGCATTGGCAGTTACGACTGCTTCTAAATAAACTTTCTTGCAGTACATGTTTTATTTTCATTAATGATTAAGGAAATGAGTCCAGTATAATGGGCTAAAATCGAAAATGTTAAACATATCAAGGGGGAAATTACAATGACATTAGAAATTTTCAAATACTTAGAAACTTACGATTACGAGCAAGTAGTATTCTGTCAAGATAAAGAATCAGGATTAAAAGCAATTATTGCAATTCATGATACAACTCTTGGACCAGCTCTTGGCGGAACAAGAATGTGGACATACGATTCTGAAGAAGCTGCAATTGAAGATGCTCTTCGTCTTGCAAAAGGAATGACATATAAAAACGCAGCTGCTGGTTTAAACTTAGGCGGTGCAAAAACAGTTATTATCGGCGATCCACGTAAAGATAAGAGCGAAGCAATGTTCCGTGCATTAGGCCGTTACATTCAAGGTTTAAATGGCCGTTACATTACAGCAGAAGATGTTGGTACAACTGTAGATGATATGGATATTATTCATGAAGAGACAGATTTCGTAACAGGTATTTCACCTTCATTCGGTTCTTCTGGTAACCCATCTCCAGTAACTGCTTACGGTGTATATGTTGGTATGAAAGCAGCTGCAAAAGAAGCGTTCGGTACAGATAGCTTAGAAGGTAAGGTAATTGCTGTTCAAGGTGTAGGAAATGTAGCTTATCACCTATGTAAACACCTACATGCAGAAGGTGCAAAATTAATCGTTACAGATATTAATAAAGAAGCTGTACAACGTGCTGTAGATGAATTTGGTGCAACTGCTGTTGAACCTAACGAAATTTACGGTGTAGAATGTGATATCTATGCACCATGTGCATTAGGAGCAACAGTAAATGATGAAACAATTCCACAATTAAAAGCGAAAGTAATTGCTGGTTCTGCAAATAACCAATTAAAAGAAGATCGTCATGGCGATATCGTTCATGAAATGGGTATCGTATATGCACCAGACTATGTTATTAACGCAGGTGGCGTAATTAACGTAGCGGATGAGTTATACGGATACAATAGAGAGCGTGCATTAAAACGTGTAGAAGCAATTTATGACACGATTGCAAAAGTAATCGAAATTTCAAAACGTGATGGCGTGCCAACATATGTAGCGGCAGATCGTCTTGCTGAAGAGCGCATCGCAAGCTTAAAAAATACACGCAGCACATTTTTAAGTAACGGCCACAACATTTTAAGCCGTCGTTAATTAATAGAAAAAGTAAATATGAAAGCAGTAGCGGCTTCATTTAGAAGTTGCTACTGTCTTTCTAAATAAATGGTGGAGGGAGCAGCCTTGTCCGTGAATCGAATTCTTGTCATTAATCCTGGTAGTACATCTACGAAGATTGGTGTTTTTGATAATGAAAGACCTGTTTTAGAAGAAACAATTCGTCATGACGAAGAACAGATTGGGAAATATAAGCGTATTATTGATCAATATGAATTTCGCAAGCAAACTATTTTAGAGGTGCTTCATTCCCATGGCATTAATATTTCTAAGTTAAATGCTGTATGCGGACGCGGCGGATTACTTCGCCCGATTGAAGGCGGTACGTATACAGTAAATGAAGCTATGCTAGAAGATTTAAAAAATGGTTATAGTGGCCATCATGCTTCCAATTTGGGAGGTATTTTAGCATATGAAATCGCTTCTGGACTTAACATTCCAGCGTTTATTGTTGATCCAGTAGTTGTAGATGAAATGGATGATATTGCCCGTATTAGCGGAATAGCTGGCATGGAGCGAAGAAGTATTTTTCATGCGCTAAACCAAAAAGCAGTAGCTCGTAAAGTTGCAAAAGAACTTGATCGTAAATATGAAGATTTAAACTTATTAATTGCACATATGGGCGGCGGTATTTCAGTTGGTGCTCATAAAAAAGGAAAAGTTATTGATGTAAATAACGGTTTAAATGGAGAAGGACCATTCAGCCCAGAACGTGCAGGAACAGTTCCGGTAGGTCAGCTTGTAGAAATGTGCTTCTCTGGTGACTATTACCGTGATGAAATGATGAAAAAAATCGTTGGACAAGGAGGCTTAGTCAGCTTACTTGGTACAAATGATGCAATTAAAGTAGAAAAGATGGTAGAACAAGGTGATCCAGAAGCAACACTTGTTTATACAGCGATGGCATATCAAGTTGCAAAAGAAATTGGCGGATCAAGTGCAGTTCTTCATGGGAAAGTAGATGCAATTGTTTTAACTGGTGGACTTGCATATAGCAAAATCCTTGTTGATGAAATTAAAGAGCGCGTTCATTGGATTGCCGATGTAATTGTACATCCAGGAGAAGATGAACTACAAGCATTAGCAGAAGGTGCGCTTCGTGTACTTCGTGAAGAAGAAGTTGCAAAAGAGTATGTTGTAAGGGAAAAAGAAACCGTAGCTAGGGGTTGAAAAATATGGCAAAAGAGTACGATTTAGTTATTGTTGGTGGCGGTACAGGCGGATATGTTGCTGCTATTCGTGCATCACAATTAGGACTAACAACAGCGCTTGTTGAAAAAGAGAATCTTGGTGGCACATGTTTACACAAAGGTTGTATCCCAAGTAAAGCGTTGCTTCGTAGTGCGGAAGTATACGCAACGGCGAAAAAAGGGGAAGAATTTGGTGTTGTTACAAGCGATGTTTCATTAAACTTTGCAAAAGTACAAGAACGTAAAGAAAAAATCGTTAGCCAACTTCATAAAGGTGTTCAGCATTTAATGAAGCAAGGGAAAATCGATGTATATGAAGGAATTGGTCGTATCCTTGGCCCATCTATTTTCTCACCGATGCCGGGAACGATTTCTGTTGAATTAGCAAGTGGTGAAGAGAATGAAATGCTTATTCCGAAAAACGTAATCGTTGCAACAGGATCACGTCCAAATTCTTTACCAGGACTTGAGCTTGATGGTGAATATGTTATGTCATCTGACCACGCTTTAAAAATGGAAGCGCTTCCTGAGTCTGTTATTATTGTTGGTGGCGGTGTAATCGGTATTGAGTGGGCGTCTATGCTTGCTGATTTCGGTGTCGAAGTAACTGTACTTGAATATGCAAAACATGTTCTTCCACTTGAAGATCAAGACGTTTCTAAAGAAATGCAGCGTTTGCTTAAGAAAAAAGGTATTAAGATTGTAACTGGTGCAAAAGTATTACCAGAAACTTTAGTAAAAGATAATGGTGTTACAATTCAAGCGGAACTTAACGGTGAAAATAAAGAATTTAAAGCTGAAAAAATGCTTGTATCTGTTGGAAGACAAGCAAACACACAAAATATCGGCTTAGAAAATACAGATATCGTTGTTGAAAAAGGTTATATTCAAACAAATGAATATTATCAAACGAAAGAATCACACATTTATGCGATTGGCGATGTAATTGGCGGCTTGCAACTTGCACACGTTGCTTCTCATGAAGGAATTGTAGCAGTTGAACATATTGCTAGAAAAGAGCCGATGCCAATTGATTACTCTATGGTATCTAAATGTGTATATAGTAGCCCAGAAGTTGCTTCTGTCGGTTTAACAGAGCAAGAAGCAAAAGAAAAAGGCTATAAATTAAAAGTAGGTAAATTCTCATTCCGTGCAATCGGTAAAGCGCTTGTATATGGAGAATCTGATGGTTTTGTGAAACTTGTTGTTGATGAAGAAACAAATGATATTCTTGGTGTTCATATGATTGGACCGCACGTAACAGATATGATCTCAGAAGCAGGTCTTGCAAGAGTATTAGATGCAACGCCTTGGGAAGTTGCACATACAATTCATCCGCATCCATCATTATCAGAAGCAATTGGTGAAGCTGCGTTAGCAGTTGATGGAAAAGCGTTACACGGATAAAAGTGAACCATTGGGAATGGATAGTGTATCGTTCTTGCTTTATAATAGAGCGGGGTAAAAAGGATTTAGGAGGGTGTTAAAATGGCTGAAGTAAAAGCAAAGCGCCATGAAGAGCTTGGCTTAAGCGATGAGCAAGTATTAGAAATGTATCGCACGATGTTACTCGCACGTAAAATTGACGAGCGTATGTGGTTATTAAACCGTGCAGGGAAAATTCCTTTTGTAATTTCTTGTCAAGGACAAGAAGCTGCACAAGTAGGCGCAGCATTTGCACTTGATCGCGAAAAGGACTACGCATTACCATATTACCGTGATATGGGTGTCGTGTTAGCATTTGGTATGACAGCAAAAGAGCTTATGCTATCTGGATTTGCAAAAGCAGAAGATCCAAACTCTGGCGGACGTCAAATGCCTGGACACTTTGGACAAAAGAAAAATCGCATCGTAACAGGTTCTTCACCAGTTACAACGCAAGTACCGCACGCAGTAGGTATTGCATTAGCAGGACAGATGGAAGGAAAAGATTTAGTAACGTTTGTTACATTTGGAGAAGGTTCTTCTAACCAAGGTGACTTCCATGAAGGTGCAAACTTTGCAGGAGTACACAAATTACCAGTTATTTTCATGTGTGAGAATAACAAATATGCAATCTCTATCCCAGTTGAAAAACAATTAGCTTGTAAAAATGTATCTGATCGTGCAATCGGTTATGGTATGCCAGGATACACAGTAGACGGAAATGACCCGCTTGAAGTATATAAAGCTGTAAAAGAAGCGGCAGATCGTGGTCGCCGTGGTGAAGGTCCAACATTAATTGAAACGGTATCTTATCGTTTAACAGCTCACTCTAGTGACGATGATGATCGTGTGTACCGTGACAGAGAAGAAGTAGAAGAAGCAAAGAAAAAAGATCCAATCTATACATTTGCAAACTACTTAAAAGAAGTAGGTATTTTAACAGAGGAATCTGAAAAACAAATGTTAGATGACGTGATGCATATCGTAAACGAAGCAACAGAATATGCAGAGAATGCTCCGTATGCAGATCCAGAATCTGCATTAAAGCACGTATACGCGGAATAAGGGGGAACGTTTCATGGCTGTAATGTCTTATATTGACGCGATTACATTAGCAATGCGCGAGGAAATGGAACGCGATGAGAAAGTATTTGTATTAGGAGAAGACGTTGGTAAAAAAGGTGGCGTATTTAAAGCGACAACTGGATTATATGATCAATTTGGTGAAATGCGCGCGCTTGATACACCACTTGCAGAATCAGCAATCGCTGGAGTAGCAATCGGTGCAGCGATGTATGGAATGCGCCCAATTGCAGAAATGCAATTTGCTGACTTCATTATGCCAGCGGTAAACCAAATTGTTTCCGAAGCAGCAAAAATTCGTTACCGTTCTAACAATGACTGGACTTGTCCAATCACAATCCGCGCACCATTTGGCGGCGGTGTTCACGGTGCATTGTATCATTCTCAATCTGTAGAAGCACTTTTTGCAAACCAACCTGGCTTAAAAATTGTCATTCCTTCTACACCGTATGATGCAAAAGGTTTATTAAAAGCAGCAATTCGTGATGAAGATCCAGTATTATTCTTTGAACATAAACGTGCATATCGCTTAATTAAAGGTGAAGTGCCGGAAGATGATTATGTATTACCAATCGGAAAAGCAGACGTAAAACGTGAGGGTGATGATATTACTGTTATCACATACGGATTATGTGTTCACTTTGCTCTTCAAGCTGCTGAAAAATTAGCACAAGATGGCATTTCTGCTCACATTCTTGATTTACGTACTGTATATCCGTTAGATAAGGAAGCAATTATTGAAGCAGCTTCAAAAACAGGTAAGGTTCTTCTTGTAACGGAAGATAATAAAGAAGGAAGCATTATGAGTGAAGTAGCAGCAATTATCGCAGAAAATTGCTTATTCGACCTTGATGCACCAATTGCTCGTCTTGCAGGTCCAGACGTTCCAGCAATGCCATATGCACCAACAATGGAAAAATTCTTTATGGTAAATCCAGATAAAGTTGAAAAAGCAATGCGCGAACTTGCGGAATTTTAATCGGGGGGACTATACATGGCTGTAGAAAAAATTACGATGCCTCAGCTTGGGGAGAGTGTAACGGAAGGTACAATTAGTAAATGGCTTGTTTCTGTTGGTGATCATGTAAATAAATATGATCCGCTTGCAGAAGTAATGACAGATAAAGTAAACGCAGAAGTACCATCTTCTTTCACTGGGGTTGTTACAGAGTTAATCGCTGGCGAAGGTGATACATTAGCTGTTGGTGAAGTGATTTGTATGATTCAAGTTGAAGGTGCAAATGAAGTAGCTGCAACAGCTGTAGAAGAAAAAACAGAAGAGGCACCAAAAGCAGAGACAGCTGCATCAGCACCAGCAGCGCCAAAAGCGAAGCAACCAACTGATGGTAAGCCACGCTTTTCACCAGCTGTATTAAAACTTGCAGGTGAACATAATATTGATTTAGATGTAGTAGAAGGTACGGGAACAAATGGCCGTATTACGCGCAAAGATATTTTAAAATTAGTGGAATCTGGAAATATTCCACAAGCAGGTGCGAAGAAAGAAGCAGCATCTGCACCAATTACGCAAGAAGCACCAAAGGCTGCAGTTACACCAGCAGCTCCAAAAACAGAAGCGGCAAAACCAGTATCTGTACCAACAATGCCTGGAGATATTGAAATCCCAGTGACTGGTGTGCGTAAAGCGATTGCTGCAAACATGCTGCGCAGTAAGCATGAAGCACCGCATGCTTGGATGATGATTGAAGTGGATGTAACAGACCTTGTTTCATACCGTAATTCAATTAAAGGTGAATTTAAAAAGCGTGAAGGCTTCAACTTAACATTCTTTGCATTCTTTGTAAAAGCTGTTGCACAAGCATTAAAAGAATACCCACAAATTAATTCTATGTGGGCTGGCGATAAAATTGTTCAGAAGAAAGATATCAATCTTTCTATCGCAGTTGCAACTGACGATGAACTATTCGTTCCAGTTATTAAGCATGCTGATGAGAAAACAATTAAAGGTATCGCTCGTGAAATTACTGAGCTTGCAACGAAAGTACGTACGAAGTCATTAAAAGCTGACGAAATGCAAGGTGGAACATTTACAATCAATAATACAGGATCGTTTGGTTCTGTTCAGTCTATGGGTATTATTAATTATCCACAGGCGGCAATTTTACAAGTGGAATCTATCGTGAAACGTCCAGTGATTATGGATAATGGTATGTTCGGTGCACGTGATATGGTTAACTTATGTCTATCCCTTGACCATCGCGTACTGGACGGATTCATTTGTGGTAAGTTCTTAGGCCGTGTGAAAGAAATTCTTGAGAATACGTCTGCAGATAACACTTCTGTATATTAATCATAGGAAGGCCCGCCAATTGGCGGGCTTTTTTTACGTATATGAATGAGAAGTTTTTAAGTGGAAGCATATTTCCTATGTAAATTTGCAACTTAGCTGAAGATTTACATTGTTTTTTACATAGACAATACGGATAAACATAAACTAAAAGGAGGAATTTTGTTAAGGGGTGCCATTTATGCATATATTTGAAGGAGCAAAGCATCTTTCGAATTTCGAATGGGTGATCCGTGCCATATTGGCATATATGTTTTTAATTATTGTTGCAAAAGCAATGGGACAACGCTCTATTGCTCAGCTTCGTTTTTTAGATCTTGTGCTAGTACTATTATTAGGCGGAAATATATCGAACGCATTATCTGATGAAAGAGTAGGCCTTCTCGGTTCTCTGATTACAACATTTGTTCTCGTAGTACTTCATATAGTAAGTTCCGTTTTGACATTAAAGGTGGATTGGTGGAGACGTTTTTTAGAGCCTGCACCGATTATTCTGATACATAATGGTTCTGTTCAGTTTAATAATCTAAAGAAGGCACGGATTACAGTAGAGTATTTATTTTCTGAGCTGAGATTGCAAGGTATTACAGATATTCAAACAGTAAAACTAGCCTTATGGGAAGCAAGTGGAGTTGTTTCTGTATTTCAATATGCAGCATATGAAAAAGTGTCTCGAAAAGATATGAAAATATATGCAGAGCAATCACCTATTACATTTATCTTGGTAAAGAATGGGGATATCCAAAAGGATGTTCTCGCTTTAATAGAAAAAACAGAAGAGTGGGTAAAAGATGAGTTAAAGCAGAAAGTACCAATTCAATTGATTCAATTAGCAACGATAGATGAAAAGGGACAAATAAACATTTTGCTTAAAAAGTAAAAAAATTACGCATTTTTCCATTTTATACATATGATACAATGGTGTGGACAAGGAAATAAAAAAGAAAGGTTTGTTGGAATGGGATATGTGGAGGAATTACGAAAAATAGTTGGTCACTACCCTTTAATTTTAGTCGGTTCGGTTGTTCTTGTATTGAATAAAGATGGGGAAGTATTATTACAACAAAGACAAGAACCGTATGGGAAATGGGGACTTCTTGGTGGATTAATGGAGCTGCGGGAATCACCAGAAGAAACTGCATACCGTGAAGTGTATGAAGAAGCCGGCATTCGTGTGAAGAATTTGCAGCTCATTAATGTGTTCTCAGGTGCAAAACATTTTGTGAAACTTGCAAACGGTGACGAGTTCCAAGCAGTAACCACTGCATATTATACTCATGATTATGAAGGAGAACCTACTGTAAACAAAAAAGAAGCAATACAATTAAAGTTTTTTTCGGTTACAGAATTACCAGAGTATATTGTAGGATCGCATAAAAGAATGATTGAAGTATATGTAGAAATGATACAAAGCAAGTAAGTTTACTTGTATTTTAGAAATAGTTATTGGTAAGATACAGATAGGTATATGTGAGGAGGGAAAACTTTGATGAATTTCAACTTTTTTATGAATGATGTTGTCCGTCAAGCACGCGAAGAAATCGTGGCAGCTGGCTATACAGAATTAACAACAACAGAAGCGGTAGAGGAAGCATTACAAAAGAAAGGCACAACGCTTGTAATGGTAAACTCTGTGTGTGGCTGTGCAGGTGGTATTGCACGTCCAGCAGCAGCACATTCGGTTCATTATGATAAACGCCCAGACAATCTTGTTACTGTATTTGCAGGTCAAGATAAAGAAGCAACGGCACGTGCTCGTGAATATTTTGAAGGATATCCACCGTCTTCTCCGTCGTTTGCATTATTAAAAGACGGTAAGATTGTGACAATGGTTGAGCGTCATGAAATTGAAGGCCATGAACCAATGCAGGTAATTGCTAAATTACAATCGTACTTTGAAGAACATTGTGATGAAATGTAATATACCTTTTTAGAACCGTTAAGAATAGAATCTTAACGGTTCTTTTTTTACATAAAATCAGCTGTTTATGCATAAAATTATACAGTGTACACACTGTTAATGATGTTGTGGAAAGAAAAAATAAATTAATTTTTATTTTATTTATTGCATAAAAATTAATTTATTGCTACAATACATTCAACGAATAAAAATTCTATAAAATCTTTAAATATACATTAACTAGGAGGAGAAGTAATGAAGAAATTTTTATCCATTTCATTTGCACTTATTTTAATCGTAAGTATATTCGGAGCTTGCAGTAAGCGTGAAGAAGCAGGAAGTACTGATAAAAATAAAGTTTTAGTTATGGGAACTTCTGCAGATTACAAACCATTTGAATATGTCGATGCGAAAAAGAGTGAAGATATTATCGGTTTTGATATCGATGTTATGAACTATATCAGTAAAGAATTAGGCTATAAAGTTAAAATCAAAGATATGGATTTTAGCGGACTGTTAGCATCATTAGAAGCTGGAAAAGTTGACTTTGTAATGGCTGGACTAACACCGACAGCAGAACGTAAGAAAAACGCTGATTTTACAGATATTTATTTCACGTCAAAAAATGTGATTATTTCTAAAGAAGGTTCAAATATTAAAACATTGCAAGACTTGCAAGGGAAAAAAGTAGGGGTACAAACAGGATCAATTCAAGAAGAAAAGGCAAAGGATCTACAGAAACAAGTATCGTTCCAGTCTGAAGGACGCGATCGTATACCAGAACTAATTCAAGAAATTCAAGCAGGTCGTTTTGATGCAATTATTTTAGAAGATACAGTAGCAAAAGGATATTTAGAAAAAAATAAAGAGTTAAAGAGTGTAGAAATTCCGGAAGCTGCGGATGAAGCTGGTTCAGCAATTGCACTTCCGAAAAATAGTGATAAGACAGCGGAGTTTAATAAAGTGATTAAGAAAATGAAAGAAAATGGAGAAATGGATAAATTAGTGAAGAAATGGTTTGGCGGCGAGCAATAAGCCGCCTTTCCATATTATGGAGAGGAATGACTTAGGATGAACTTGGATTTTTCGCAAATTACGCCGTCAATACCATATATGTTAAAGGGCTTAGAAGTAACATTGAAAATTGTTTTTGTATCTTCTTTGCTCGGCTTTGCGCTAGGTGCGTTATTAGCGCTTTGTAAAATTGCCAGAATTAGAGTTTTAAGTATTATTGCTGATTTTTATACATCTATTTTTCGTGGTACACCGCTTGTACTACAATTAATGCTTATTTATTATGGTCTCCCTCAAATTACAGGATATGATATTTCAGCATTTTTAGCAGCAGTTTTAGCATTTAGCTTAAACTCAGGTGCATATATGTCAGAAGTTATTCGCGCTGGAATTCAGGCAGTTGATAAAGGACAAACAGAAGCAGCGATGGCTCTCGGTATTCCATATGGAAAAATGATGCGAAATATTATTTTTCCGCAAGCATTAAAAAATATTTTACCTGCATTAGTAAATGAGTTTGTTACATTAACGAAAGAGTCGGCAGTTGTTACTGTGATAGGCGCAACAGATTTAATGCGCCGCGCATATATTGTTGGCGGAGAGACATTGTCATATTTTGAACCACTTTTATTTGTCGGTATGATTTATTACATCCTTGTTATTATTCTTACATTCATCGGCAAAGCGGTTGAAGGGAGAATGAAGAAAAGTGATTAAAATTACAAACCTTCATAAATCATTTGGAAATAACGAAGTATTAAAAGATATTACAACAACAATTGGACAGGGCGAAGTAGTAGCGATTATTGGGCCGTCTGGTTCAGGGAAATCAACGTTTTTACGTTGCATGAATTTATTAGAAGTACCATCGGACGGACAAATTTGGATTGGCAATCAAGAGGTAACAAATCCAAATACAAATATTATGGAAGTTCGTCAGCATGTTGGGATGGTATTTCAGCATTTTCACTTATTCCCTCATATGACAGTGTTAGAAAATATTACGTATGCTCCTCTTACGGTAAAAGGTGTCTCAAAGGACGATGCAGTGAAAAAGGCTGAAGAATTATTAGAAAAAGTGGGATTACTTGAGAAAAAGGATGCATATCCAAATCGCCTTTCTGGTGGACAAAAACAGCGTGTTGCAATTGCAAGAGCCTTGGCAATGGAACCAGACGTTATGCTTTTTGATGAACCGACTTCAGCACTGGACCCAGAGATGGTAAAAGAAGTACTGGAAGTTATGAAATCTCTTGCAACGACAGGAATGACGATGGCAATTGTTACGCACGAAATGGGCTTCGCAAAAGAAGTAGCAAATCGTGTTCTGTTTTTGGATGGTGGAAAACTTGTAGAAGACGCGAACCCAGAGAAATTTTTTACAGCACCGGAAAGCAAACGTGCACAAGAATTTTTACAAAAAATGTTGTAACATGTAAAAATTGCGTGAATAATAATGGAAAAAGGATGACATTGTGTCATCCTTTTCTTTATACTTATTTTGAAAGAAGTTCGTACATAATAGGAGCGTTAATATGTTTAAAATTGGATATCGAACAGTGAAAACAGCAGCTGGAACTGCCTTGGCTGTGTGGATTGCTCAATTATTTCATTTGGAGTTTTATAGCACAGCCGGCATTCTTGTTATTCTATGTGTGCAAAATACAAAAAGAAAATCATTAGAAGTATCTATTCATCGCTTTTTAGCTTGTTTGCTTTCTATGGTGTTTGCATTTTTTATTTTTGAATCGATAGGGTATACATCGCTAGCACTTGGACTTCTATTACTTCTGTTTATTCCAACTGCAGTTATGCTTAAGATTCAAGAGGGGATTGTTACAAGCTCTGTTATTGTTATGCATTTATTTTCATTGCAAAAAATTACGTGGTCAATTGTTGGAAATGAGATTGCAATTTTAACGGTTGGAATTAGCGTTGCTTTGTTAATTAATTTGTACATGCCAAGTGTTGAAAGTGAGTTAAAAGATTATCAACAAAAAGTAGAATCTAATTTTAAAACGATTCTTTTTGAAATGGCTGCATATTTAAGAAATCGTGATAGTGTGTGGAATGGAAAAGAGCTAATTGAAACGGAAACATTACTTGAGAAGGCAAAAGAATTGTCTTTTAAAAAGCTGGAAAATCAGTTTATGCGTGAAGATGATTATTACTATCGTTATTTTCAAATGCGTCAGCAACAGTATGAAATTTTAGAAAGAGTTATGCCGCTAGCCGCTTCGTTATCTTGGTCGTATGAACAAGCGGGGATGGTGGCGGATGTAATTGAAAATGTTGGGAATGCAATTCGCCCAGAAAGTACGGGGGTTATTTCATTAAGGCAACTTCAGGAGATGCGAGAAATCTTTCGAGAAATGCGGCTTCCAGAAACACGAGAAGAATTTGAAATGCGGGCCAAGCTCGTTCAGCTCGTGTATGAAATAGAACAATATTTACTTATTAAAAGTCGATTCAAAGGGAAATATAACATCAAAGAATTAATATAAGAAGGAAGGAATGAGGTATGCCATATCTTCTTTCATTCATATTATTTGTTTCCCTATCGCCGCTTTGGCCGCTCGGTGATAATCCACGTGTTGGCGATCCGCTTATTATCGTCAATAAACAAACGAACCAGCTTGCATATATTCATGATGGAAAGATACAAAACACATTTCCAGTTGGGACAGGTAAAACGAATGATTTAACGCCAGAAGGTACATTTGATGTTGTGATGAAAGTGAAAAATCCATATTATATTGCAAAGAACATCCCAGGTGGTTCCCCGAAAAATCCGCTCGGTTCTAGATGGATTGGGTTTAATGCCCGAGGTACAGATGGTAGTAAATATGGAATACACGGAACAAATCAGCCAAGCTCAATCGGCAAATATATTTCGCAAGGTTGTATTCGCATGTATAAAAAAGATGTAGAGTATTTATACGATCAGGTTCCAATTGGAACAAAAGTATGGATTGTTAAGTCGAAAAAGTCATTTGAGCAGCTTGCGAAAGAAAAGGGTGCGATTGCTTACGAAAAAAGCCAACAGTATATGTTGGCTTTTTGTCATATCACATCTTGTCTTGACATGTGTATATATAACATGCGTTAATGAGAGGTATATAAAGATTTGGTGAAAAGGGGTTGCTGTTGTGTATATAAATCAGAGCTTACCATACATCCAATTTTTTGTAGGTTTTCTTTCCGTTATTGCTTTTATATTGGCTATTTTTAATATCTTTCCACTCACTATAGCTATCTTCTTTATTTCTCTTCTCAATTTTACTTTTGCAATAGGTGCTTTTTATCAGCAACATTACAGCAGCCTCATACTAGCACTGGCGATGGGATTTGCATTTAGTATCGCTGGCGTTGTGATTATAATAAAATAACAAGGACAAAGTAGCCCTTGTTTACCAAAACATGCTTATCCCAGTAAGTAGTGTTGTTACAAGCATTGCAATTAACATAACATAAACCATAATTTTTTGAGTTTTTTTATTCATGTTGATCCTCCTTGCGAATCTCTTCTATCTATTGTAACGAGAAATAAAAAAGGAGACAAGGGATTTACTTAGACAAAATTGAAAGTAGATAAGTTGCTATAGTTCTAAAAATCTGAATAAAAAGACGATAAAAGAAGGCATTTTAGTGATGGATATTGTTGAACGAATGATAATAAGAGAAGCAATTTAGTAAAGAGATATAATGTAAATAACCTCTTGTACCATCTCTTTCGAAAATTTTACGAAATTCTGTTATAATAGTCATTGTTACATACATAACAGGAGGCGCATTCTCATGATTAATCAAGAACGTTTAGTGAATGAATTTATGGAACTTGTGCAAGTAGACTCTGAAACAAAATACGAAGCTGAAATTTGCAAAGTATTAAAAGAAAAATTCTCTTCTTTAGGCGTTGAAGTATTTGAAGACGATACAATGGGTGAGACTGGTCATGGTGCTGGTAACTTAGTTTGTACATTACCTGCAACAAAAGAAGGAGTAGATACAATCTACTTTACTTCTCATATGGATACAGTTGTTCCTGGTAAAGGAATTAAGCCTTCTATTCAAGATGGTTATATCGTATCAGACGGCACAACGATTTTAGGTGCTGATGATAAAGCTGGACTTGCATCAATGTTTGAAGCAATTCGCGTGTTAAAAGAGAAAAATATTGCGCACGGAAAAATCGAATTCATCATTACAGTTGGTGAAGAATCTGGTCTTGTTGGTGCAAAAGCATTGGATCGTGAACGTATTACAGCGAAATATGGCTATGCATTAGATAGCGATGGAAAGGTTGGAGAAATCGTTGTTGCAGCGCCAACACAAGCAAAAGTAAACGCAATTATTCGCGGTAAAACAGCTCATGCAGGTGTAGCACCAGAAAAAGGTGTATCTGCGATTACAATTGCCGCAAAATCCATTGCAAAAATGCCGCTTGGCCGCATTGATTCTGAAACAACTGCAAATATCGGTCGTTTTGAAGGCGGTACACAAACAAATATCGTTTGTGACTATGTAGAAATTTTTGCTGAAGCACGTTCCTTAGTAGACGAAAAAATGCAAGAGCAAGTTCGCAAAATGACAGAAGCATTTGAATCTACAGCTAAAGAAATGGGCGGACAAGCAGAAGTAGAAGTAAAAGTAATGTACCCAGGATTCAAATTTGCTGATGGCGATCACGTTGTAGAAGTTGCTAAACGTGCTGCTGAAAAAATCGGTCGTACACCATCCCTTCACCAAAGCGGTGGTGGTAGCGATGCAAACGTAATTGCGGGTCACGGTATTCCAACAGTAAACTTAGCAGTTGGTTACGAAGAAATTCATACAACAAACGAAAAAATACCTGTTGAAGAATTAGTAAAAACAGCAGAAATGGTTGTTGCGATTATTGAGGAAGTAGCGAAGTAATCAAAGAATCGGCTAAGTTGAAACGCATGGGTGAAATTACCCATGCGTTTTCTTATTACTTAACGTAAATGTTCTTCAACTAGCTTAACAATGTAATAGTTCTTTTAGTGTTTTTACATTTTGATGATATATTTGTGGAGAAGACCAATTTTTGTAGTCGTTAGGTAATGGAATAGTTTCGATCTCGTTGTTTTTTTGTGCAATTGCAGTTAAGTTATGTATATAATCGATTACTTGTAAGAAATTGATCTTTGTACCAATCGAACCATGCCCTGATATGGCTATATCAATATCCATACTTTCAACCTCTTTTAAAATATGAATCCAACTTTGTGGATTTGATTCTTCGAAAAATGTGGGATGGCAATCAACAAATAATAAATCACCCATGAATATTATTTTATCTTCTGGAATATAAAGCATAGCATCGCAAAGGGAATGCCCGCCGCCTAATGTGAAAAGCTTTGCACTACGTTTCGTTCCACGGAAAATGACTTCATCTTTAAATGATTGTTGTGGTAGTACTAACTCTAGTGTAGGTAATGAGATTTCTAACTCACTTAAAAAATTGATTTGATGTTCTAAGTTAATATCATAAGTTTGAGTTACTTGGTCCTTTAAAGAGCGAATATAATTTCTTAGACCATGAATATCATTTTTTTGTTTAGTGATCCGTGATGGATGAATAGTCTTCATTTTGTCATATGTAATTTGGCTTGAAATAATAGTGCTATCCTTAAACGTTTGGTTACCTCGAATGTGGTCTCCGTGCCAATGACTGTTTATCACCCATGTAACGGGCTGATTTGTTATAGTTTCTGCTGCATATTTTAAATCTTCGGCAGCTTGTTGTGTATTAAATGTATCAAAAACAATGGTTGTATCCCCTAAATCAATAAAACCAGCATTTGCTGCAGCACCGCCACCTTCTTTTGCAATTGCCGCATATATCCCGTTACGAATTTTTTCGAGTCTAAAGTGTTTGCTATCAAATTCTTCATTCATTTTCTTCTCTCCTTAAGAGTGTTAGTTATTTGGATTCTACTGCCTTTACAAGGCGGATAAACCAGTACAAAAAAATCCATGGAAGAATGTACAAAGTTGAAAATGACAATAGAGACGAAAGAAACCCGTGAGCATCAACGCCTATGATTGGAAGTAGGGAATAGATGAGCAACAAAAAGAAAACAGATAGTAAAATTAGATAAAGGGGTTTTGGATATGTAGTCATTTCTTTTTTAACCTCCTTAAAATTCCCGTGTGGACGTACTTCTATATATTAACAATTTCCTCCTCTCTAATATTGATTTTTTTATAATGTTTTTGATAAAATAAGAACGAATGTTCTTGTGAGGTGAGAAAGATGCGCGAAATGTATCCGAAAAATGGCCGCGTCATTTTGCATGTTGATATGAATTGTTTTTATGCATCTGTTGAAATCGCACATGATGCATCGTTGCAAGGTAAAGCGTTAGCGATAGCTGGGGATGCGAAGGAACGGAAAGGAATTATTGTAACGTGCAGTTATGAAGCAAGGGCGAAGGGAATTCGTGCGACAATGCCTGTTTGGGAAGCAAAACGATTATGTCCGGAACTTGTTATAAAACATCCAAACTTTGAGTTATACAGAGAGGCTTCTTTTGCTTTGTTTCAAATTCTTGCGCGGTTTACAGAAAAAATCCAACCTGTTTCAATCGATGAAGGGTATTTAGATATTACAGATTGCTATGGGCTCGGTTCACCGTTAGAAATTGCTCAAATGATTCAACAAACATTACTAACAGAATTACAGCTTCCATGCAGCATTGGGATTGCTCCAAACTTATTTCTAGCCAAAACAGCCTCTGATATGAAAAAGCCGCTAGGTATTACAGTGCTTCGTAAACGTGATGTACAAGAGCTTCTTTGGCCGCTTCCAGTTGAAAAGATGCATGGGATTGGGAAGAAAACAGCAGAAAAATTAAAAGATGTACATATACATACGATTGGTGACTTAGCCGTTGGAAAAGCTCATATTATTCGTTCTGTGATTGGAAATCATGGGCTGGATTTGCAAAAACGTGCAAATGGCATAGACAATAGAGATGTTGATCCAAGTCAAATGGGACAATACAAAACGATCGGAAATTCTATAACGTTGCCAAAAGATGTGGACGAAGAGAAGGAATTGCTAGATATGTTAGAGCGCTTGTCTCAATCTGTGAGCCGAAGATTACAAAAACGTGCTCTCGTTACATATAATATTCAAATTATGATTAAATACTATAATCGCCGAACGATTACGCGCAGTAAAATGTTAGAAAATGCAATTTGGGAATCACCAGATATTTTTCAAGCAACAATAAGGCTATGGAAAAAACATTGGGATGGTGACCCTGTGAGATTACTTGGCATTACTGCCTGTGAATTAGAATGGAAAACAGAAGCGATTAAGCAGCTTGATTTATTTTCTTTTGAAGAAGATGCGAAGGCAGAACCGCTTTTGACAGTGATGGAACAACTAAATAGTAAATATGGTACGAAGGTTATTCAGCACGGCAGTCAAGTGTTTCGACAACAAGAGAGAACATTTCAGCAGAATTTAGAGAATAAATTTATATGAAACATTAATATGTAATAGCATTTGCTATAGAAAAATCTCGCAGGAGGTATCTTCTGCGAGATTTTAGAGACAATAAAATTTTTCTTAAGAAACATGATAAGTTGTTGTTAATACTTTTTAAATTCACTTTTAACGAGCGGTAGGGAATACTCTCTTAACGGCTTCATTAAATTCTTCAACTAACCCTTCTACTGGCTCGCCTCGCTTGATTTTTTCTGCATAGTCCCTCATCCGATTGGCAAAATCAGGGTTTGACGATACAAATACATTTCGAATATCTGGATCTGTAGCTCTTACTTGATCGGCAATTTTCTTTTCTAGCTGATCTGTTATGTTTCCTTGTACTCCATTTTTTAAGACAACTGCAACATAGGCATTGTTGTTTGTAACGATGACATTTGCCTGGTCGACTTCATCTAATTCAGCAATTCGGTCAGCGGCCTTATTAGCCACTTCTAGTCGTGTTTGGTTGTTATCATTTATACGATTATTTCTATCGTTTTGAATACCAGCATTGTTGCCTTCGTATCGAACATTTTGCATTGCATTATCTTTACGATTGTCCAAAGCTTTTTCTTTTTGATTTCCTGCGCATCCAAACAATGAAATAATTGATAGAAAAAATACAACAAGGATGTTTATTTTTTTCATATATGCTCCTCCTTACTCAATTTTATATTTTAAAATGACCAATTCTTTGGTTTTTATGCGTAAATCATGGAAGAATCATATGAAAATAAAGTGAAACTTCCATCAGTGGGGGGGCATACTGACCGTTAATGCGGGATAATTTAAAGGTACTATTATGTGGAAGAGATTGAATACTTTGAAGTACACTGAGAAAGGCTGGCAAAATGCCAGCCTTTCATATTTAAAATTAAGCTAAGAGCTTGTATATAAAGTCTTCTCTTCAGCGTACAATACATTTTTAAGCTTTACTTAATCCACAATCGTTATTAATTTTGATTCCATTACTTCTTTTGTTTATTTGGAGTTATTTCATTACCAAATTCCACATTTGCCAAATTTAAATTGTTTGGCATAACTGTTCTTGTTGTATTTTGAAGGCCTCGAAAGAAACGTTGAGCCGGCCGCATCATATTGAAGTTTCGGCGTGCTGCTAAACCAAAAACTGTTCCTATACCTAGTAAAGAAATCCAAATCCAATTTCGAGTGTTTCGTCTATTTCTAAACAATCGGAACACTTGCTGAGTTCCTCTTCTAAAAGCGAATAATGATATGAACCATCTTAGAATATTCATGTTCGACTCCTTGTAGAAAAATTTATGAATAGATATTAAGCTCCATTCTACATGATTTATATTGCGAAATTTATGGAGATTTATGATGGCAACTTATGTTAATGTATTTTCCAGAATATAAAAAGAAAAGCTTCGTATAATAACAGAAGCTAATGTAAAGACAATGAGGTGATTACATACATGCCAATGTTGGATGTGGACGGTAGCAGCCTATACTATACGGTAAAGGGACAAGGGATTCCTATTGTTTTTATTCATCCTCCTGTACTTACTTCTGTAAATTTTGAGTACCAAGTAGAAGAATTATCTCAAAAGTTTCAAGTTGTTACTTTTGATATTAGAGGTCACGGAAGAAGTCAGTATTCAAAACAATCGATAACTTATCCATTGATCGTTGAAGATATTAGATGTTTATTGGATTATTTGAACATCAAAAGAGCATTTATATGCGGGTACTCAATTGGAGGTTCTGTCGTATTGGAATTTTTGTTGCATTATGCGGATAGGGCCTTAGGGGGTATTGTAATCGGAGGGATATCAGAAGTAAAGGATAACTATCTAAGGAATAAAATTTCTTTAGGTATAACACTTGCAAAAGCACGAGCTATTCATGTTCTAACATTGTCCATTGCATGGAGCAATTCGAATACACAGAAATTATTCGTAAAGATGTTTAAAGAAGCGCGAAAAGGAAATGCGAAAAATATCGAACAATATTATCGTTATAGTTTGCATTATAATTGTACAAGTCAACTTAGAAAGATTAAGCTTCCTGTTTTGTTAGTTTATGGTAAGGAAAATAAACCATTTTACAGTTATGCGAAGCTACTGTATGAAAAATTGCCATGTAATAAATTAAATTTTATTGATAATGTAAAGCATCAGATTCCCACAAAAGCAGCGAAGGATTTAAATGAAATGATTAAGCAATTTGTAACAATACATAACAATTGATAGGAATTTTGTATTTATCCCGCATTAACGGGCAGTAAGACCCCCACCTCAAGATGCAGAGAAAAGTAAAGAAGATAGGTGGGGGATGAAGAAAACCCCCACTGATGGAAGTTTTACTTTATCACTCATATGCTCCTTATCTTCTACATTACTTAACATATTTATGTGATATATAAGTATAACGTTTGTGGAAGATTAACTTTTACGGATTTTTCAAGATGATAAATCCGTGATTTATATGCATCATAATTCAAAAACGGCGCCTGTCTATGTACTTCATTTTGTATTTAAACAAGTCGTTTTGCTTATTCATCCCAACATAAAAAGGTATCGGAAGCCGATACCTTTTTATGTTTTAATACGTAAACATATTATGACATAGAAGGACTTTCGTAAATCACAATGTCTGTATTAGTTGGCGTAGAAATACGCTGTGCATAATATGTGATGGAAGAAGAGATGTATTCTGGTACCGCTTGAATTGTATGCAATGCTATATACTCATGAATTAATTCTTTTAATGTAGACCATTGTAATTCTGCTGGTGTTTCAGAGATAAATGAACTTACCCAGCGATCAAAAGAAGAAGAAAAGTCAGTTTGTAAACGAAATAATTCTTTCATTGTTTCAGCCACCTTGTATAAATAATAGTATTATTTTACTACAAAAAACGAACGAGTGTGAATTTTTTTGTAATGAATGTTCGTATTATATAGTTGTCTAGATAAGTGGTTTATACAAAGTTTATTTGCCATTTTTGTTTATATTCCGTAAGATAGCGATAGATATTATGAAATGCTTGGAGGATGCAACGTGGAATTTGTATTTTTAGGAACGGGAGCTGGTGTTCCTTCAAAGGGAAGAAATGTATCAGCGATAGCTTTGCAATTATTAGAAGAACGAGGTGCAACGTGGCTATTTGACTGCGGTGAGGCAACGCAGCATCAAATTTTACATACATCAGTGCGTCCGCGTCGCATTGAGAAAATATTTATTACGCATTTACATGGGGATCATATTTTTGGATTGCCAGGTTTGTTAGGCAGCCGTTCTTTTCAGGGGGGAACAACTCCGTTAACTGTATATGGCCCAAAAGGGATTAAACAGTTTGTTGAAGTAGCGTTGGCAGTGAGTACAACACATGTAAAATACCCGATAGAGATTATAGAAATTACCGAAGAAGGTATTGTATATGAAGATAAGCAATTTCTTGTGGAAACGAAACGATTGTCACACGGCATTGAATGTTTTGGCTATCGTATTGTAGAAAAGGATATTCCAGGGCATCTTCTTGTAGATAAACTATTAGAGGAAGGAATTAAACCGGGACCAATCTTTAAGCGGTTAAAGGATGGAGAAACAGTAGAGATTGAGGATGGGCGTATACTTTGCGGAAAGGATTTCATTGGACCACCTCAAAAGGGACGAATTATTACAATTTTAGGAGATACACGTTATTGTGAAGCGAGTATTGAATTAGCACAAGATGCTGATGTACTTATACATGAAGCGACGTTCGGTGCCGAAGATTCACAGCAAGCTTATGATTATTACCATTCTACAACACAACAAGCGGCAAATATTGCGCTGCAGGCAAATGTAAAACAAATGATTTTAACTCATATTAGCTCTCGTTATCAAGGTGAAGCATGTAAAATGCTCGTCGAAGAAGCGAAACAAGTATTTCCAAACACGGAAATCGCAGCGGATTTGAAAAGTTTTCCTGTATCAAGATAATGAAAAAACCATGACAGAGATAACGGATGTATCTGTCATGGTTTTTTCATTGTATCGTTTTCGTAAAATAGAGAAGAACTATTAACGGTAAAATACTATCGAACTGAATGTATGAAAAGTTTGTGCTTAATTTGAAATATTAAAAAGTTTAAATTCCGTAAAAAAAGAGATATAATGAAAGCGTCTTCAATATATTTGTACGTTATAAATTTAGGTTTTGTTTGTTTTTGTAAAAAAATGAAATAAATCAAGAAGTGACAAGATGATTCTTATATATTATGATAGCTGATGGTGTGTATCAGTTTATTGAATTGATTCTATAAATTTATTAGTACAAATAGAAAAACAAAAAAGCAACAGGTTAATAGATTATTAGTAAATAACTTTTTCATAATGAAGATTTAGGGGGAACTATTATGAAATATCGCTCAGTTTTTGATATTATTGGTCCAGTTATGATTGGTCCATCTAGTTCGCATACTGCAGGTGCAGCAAGAATGGGGCAAGTTACTCGTCAGCTGTTCCGTCATGAACCTGAGAAAATTATCATTTCTTTATACGGTTCGTTTGCGAAAACGTATCGAGGTCACGGTACGGATGTAGCGCTTGTTGGAGGAATACTAGGATTTGAAACGGATGATCCTCGTATTCCACAAGCACTTGAAATTGCAAAAGCAAGTGGAATTGACGTTACATTTATTGAAGAAGAAGCACAAGCAGTGCATCCAAATACAGCGAAAATTCGTTTGTACAAAGATGAGGATGAAATTGAAGTGGTTGCTTGCTCAATCGGCGGTGGGAAAATTGAAGTTGTGGAGCTAAATGGATTTGATTTGCAATTAACAGGCACAAGTCCGGCGCTCCTTATCGTAAATAATGACCGTTTCGGAGCAATTGCTTCTGTTACATCTATTCTTGCAAAGCACGAAATCAATATTAGCATGATGAGTGTTTCACGTAAGGAAAAAGGAAGAAAAGCATTAATGGTTATTGAAACGGATGAATTGTTAGCAAATGAAATAATCGAGGAAATTAAAGCGCAGTCAAATATTTGTCAAGTAACAATTATGGATTAATAGCAGGGGGGACACAACATGTTTCGGAACGTAGCGGAACTGGTTGCACAAGCAGAAGAGAAAAATGTAAAAATCGCAGAGATTATGATTCAATGTGAAATGGAAACAAGAAACCTTTCTCGTGAAGAAGTAATCGCTGGTATGGAAAAAAATTTAGTTGTAATGGAAAAAGCAGTTGAGCGCGGAATTCAAGGCGTAAAATCTCCGACTGGACTGACTGGTGGAGACGCAGTGAAAGTACAAGCGTACATGAAAAGCGGAAAAGGGTTGTCTGGGGATACAATTTTAGATGCGGTAAGTAAAGCTGTCGCAACGAATGAAGTAAACGCTGCTATGGGTATTATTTGTGCGACGCCAACAGCTGGTTCAGCTGGGACAGTACCAGGTGTGTTATTTGCGCTAAAAGAAAAATTAAACCCAACACGTGAAGAAATGATTGAATTTCTATTTACAGCTGGTGCGTTTGGGATGGTTGTAGCTAACAATGCTTGTATTGCTGGAGCAGCTGGTGGGTGCCAAGCGGAAGTTGGTTCAGCAAGTGGTATGGCAGCGGCAGCAGCTGTTGAAATGGCTGGAGGTACACCACAGCAGGCGGCAACAGCGATGAGTATTGCGCTTAAGAACATGCTCGGTTTAGTATGTGATCCTGTTGCAGGACTTGTAGAGGTACCGTGTGTAAAACGTAACGCAGCTGGTGCATCAAATGCGATGATTGCAGCTGATTTATCATTAGCTGGTGTAACGAGTGCCATTCCATGTGATGAAGTAATTGAAGCAATGTACCGCATCGGGCAATCGATGCCAAGTGCGCTTCGTGAAACAGCAGAAGGCGGTCTTGCGGCAACGCCAACGGGGCGTCGTATACAGGAAGAAATTTTTGGGAAGAAAAGTGAATAAGAGAAAAACCTTGCTTACTCAGCGAGGTTTTTTTATTTTTCATTTACAAATTTCTCTAACGTTTCACCAAGCTCGTGAGAACGTTTTGTTGCTTCTGTAATACATTGAATAAGTGCTTCTTGAAATTGAAAGCTTTTCAATACTTCAATGCCAGCTTCCGTCGTTCCTCCTGGTGATGTAATTTCTTTTCGTAATATAGAAGGGTGCTTTGTATTTGTTTTTAACATCTCTGCGGCACCAATCATTGTTTGGAGAATAAGTGATTTTGCAACAGTTTCCTCTAGGCCGATTTGTTTTGCGGCATTTTCCATCGCTTCGACAACGTAATAAATATAAGCTGGTCCACTTCCTGACAAAGCGGTGACAGCGTGCATGTGCTTTTCTTCTACAACAGAAACAAGACCAATTGTTTCAAAAAGCGTTTTTGCAAGCATGATATGTTCTTCTTTTGCGTGAACAGAAGGAGAAATAGCAGTAGCGGATTTTAAAATCGTCGATGATGTATTTGGCATTGCCCGGATGATAGGAACATTTTTTTGTAATAAATTAGTAATGGATGTCGTAGATACACCTGCTAATAATGAAATGATTAATTGATTCTCTGTAATGTAATCTTGTAATGGAGTAAGAGCCTCCACAACATCTTTTGGTTTCATTGCTAAAAATATGATATCGGCATGAGCAAGCAGCTCTTTTTTATCATGTGTACCATGTACTCCGTAGCGATGATGTAACTCTTGCAGTCTTCTTTCATTAGAGCGGTTACTGACAGTAATTTGTTCCCCTTTTACAACGTGAGCTTGTAATAAGCCGGCAAGGGTGGCTTCGGCAATTGAACCTGCACCGATAAAAGCGATTTTTTGTAGTGACATGATGAGTCCTCCTTTTACTATGTATATGAGAATAACTTATAAATTTACATACATTCGGTTCTTTATAGAAAATCCCTCCTTTTTATCTGAAAATAATGACAAATATTTATGTAAGATGTAAACTGAAGGAAGATTCATTTTTTGAAACGGAAAGAAAGAGGGGGCGAATATGTATGACAGTCATTCATCGAATGGAAATTCCTGTTCCATTTGCAGTTGAAGTAGTCAATGTTTTTTTAGTAGAGGGAGAGACACTCACATTAATTGATACAGGAACAAATACAGAAGAAGCGAGACTTGCACTGGAGAAGCAACTAGGTGCGTTAGGATATCAGATAGAAGATATTGAAACGGTTGTTCTTACACACCATCATGCAGATCATTGCGGATTATTGGATATATTTTCTGAACGAACAAATATTGTTGGACATCCGTGGAATGAACCGTGGATTACACAAGATCCGCAATTTCTAAAGCGTTATCAACAGTTCTTTTTAGAAGCATCTGTGCAATTTGGGGTTCCAGAAGTCTTGTTACCACAAGGTGCATTGTTAACGAAAACACTGATTTATTCTTGTAAACGTTCGCTTACACATACTGTACGAGAAGGAGATAGTATTGCTTCTTTACCGGAGTTTACGGTGATTGAAACACCGGGGCATGCCTCTACTCATATTTCTTTATACCGTGAAAGAGATGGGTTGTTAATTGGCGGGGATGCGCTGATTGGACATATTTCTTCTAATCCAATTCTAGAGCCGCCATATGAGGGAGAAACAGAACGAGCACAACCGATGCTGCAGTACAATGAAACATTAAAGCGTTTAGCTCGTATGAATATTTCACGTGTTTTATCAGGGCATGGAGAAGATGTTCTTGATGTAAAAGGGCTGGTAAATGAGCGATTACAAAAACAAGGGGCAAGAGCTTTTAAAGTATTAAATTTATTAAAAGAACAACCGATGACAGCATTCGAGGTGTGTGTCAAACTATTTCCTACGTTATATGAAAAGCAGTTGCCGCTTACAATCTCTGAAACAGTTGGACAATTAGACTTTTTAGCATATAATCAACAAGTGATGATTGATAAGTCATCAGAACAATGGATTTACTATGCAAAGTAGGTGACAGCCATGAGCCGACGTTTACAAGACAAAGTAATCGTCATCACAGGAGCTTCAAGTGGAATTGGAGAAGAGCTAGCGATGCAAGTAGCGGAGCAAGGTGCAATCACTGTACTAATTGCTCGTACAGAAGAAAAACTGCGAGCGCTCAAGCAAAAAATTGAAACAGCATATCGTACTTCTTGTCATTACTATGTTTTGGATGTTAGTAATGAAGAAGAAGTGGAGTTTGTTTTCACACAAATACTTCATGATATAGGACGTATTGATATATTAGTCAATAATGCTGGTTTTGGCGTTTTTAAAACATTCGTTGATGCATCGGTACAAGAAGTAAAGGATATGTTCGATGTAAATGTATTCGGTTTAGTAGCATGTACGAAGGCAGTTTTGCCTTATATGATGAAACGAAATAGCGGGCATATTGTGAATATCGCTTCACTAGCAGGGAAAATTGCAACGCCAAAATCAAGTGCATATGCAGCAACAAAGCATGCAGTATTAGGGTTTACAAATAGTTTGCGCATGGAACTTGCAAATACAAACATAACTGTAACAGCAATTAATCCAGGTCCAATTGATACAAACTTCCATACGATAGCAGATCAATCTGGTACATACGTAAAAAGTGTCGGACGTTACATATTAAAACCAAACTATGTAGCGCAGCAAATTGTAAAAGCAATCGAAATGAAAAAGCGTGAAGTGAATTTACCCAAGTGGATGAATTTAGGACCGATTATTTTTTCATTGTTTCCAGGGTTATTCGAGCGTGTAGCTGGAAAATCATTAAGTAAAAAATAGGAGATTCTCTTTTGAGAATCTCCTATTTTTTACTTAATTAAATTGTCTATTGCTGATTTTAGTTCAATATTTTTTTGTAATAATATCTCTCTTTAAGATAACGTAATATATTCGTATACGACATCCTCTATCGCCTCATACAAATCAATCTCTGTATTACTAGAAAGTATGTTTTGAATACGTTTTATAAGCATTTTATAGTCTTCTTGTGAAGTTGGCGTACATTGATATTGTTGAAAACTTTTTGTAATCATTTTTTGGATTAGTTTTTCATTCATGATTTTTCCCACCTACATGTATATATGTATTGTTTTTATTGTACTTGAATTAGAAAAGAAAGTCTCTATTTTGTTTGTTTGCATAAAAATTCACCTAATTTGAAAGTTTTATTAGTAAAATGACTTTTAATATAGGTTTTTATTATTTGAAAATTTATAAATATTTAATTGACTCTATAAATATACAATATTATAATCATAATTAAATCTAAAAGGTAATGAGGAGGAATTATGAAAGCGGCAATTATTGGGGCAACTGGATACGGAGGACTTGAGCTTTTACGGTTATTAACACATCATCCAAGTTTTACAGTGACATCGGTACATTCTTTTTCGCAAATTGGAGACGTCATGACAACACCTTATCCCCATTTATCTACTTTTGTTTCTCACACATTAGCAGAAGTAGATGTTGAAGGAATTGCAAAAGAAGCAGATATTGTATTTTTAGCAACACCGGCTGGGGTGTCAGCAAATTTGACTCCAAGTTTACTAGAAGCGGGTATGAGAGTTATTGATTTATCAGGAGATTTTCGAATTCGAAAGCCATTTATATATGAAGAGTGGTATAAAAAAGAAGCTGCGAAAGAAGAAGTGTTACAACAAGCTGTGTATGGATTAACGGAGTGGAAAAAAGGTGAGATCGCAACAGCAAACTTAATTGCGAATCCAGGATGTTATGCAACAGCAACATTACTGGCGGCAGCTCCTTTAGTAAAAAACGGAATAATTGAAGTGGATTCACTTATTGTTGATGCAAAATCAGGGGTTTCTGGAGCTGGAAAGACACCAACAAGTATGACGCATTTCCCAGAAATTCACGATAATTTATACATTTATAAAGTAAATGAACATCAGCATGTTCCGGAAATTGAGCAAATGCTACAAGAGTGGGATGAGAGCATGAAACCAATCACATTTAGTACACACCTTATTCCGATTACAAGGGGAATTATGGTAACACTCTATGCAAAGGTAAAGCAAGAGATAACAGATGTTACACTTCAGCAAATTTATGAAGAGAGTTATTGTCACTCACCGTTTGTAAGAATACGAGAAAAGGGAGTTTTTCCAAGTCCGAAAGAAGTAAGGGGATCTAACTTTTGTGATATCGGAACAGCTTACGATAAGCGGACGGGACGAATTACGATTGTAGCAGTCATTGATAATGTAATGAAGGGTGCAGCTGGGCAGGCTGTACAAAATGCAAATATATTGGCAGGAGTGAAAGAAACGGAGAATTTACACTTTATGCCGCTATATCCGTAAGGGGGAAGAATCATGATTGAAACAGTATTATGCACGAAGATAGAAAACGGTTCGATTGTAACACCAAAAGGATTTGCAGCAATTGGAATTCATGCGGGGTTAAGAAAAGAGAGAAAAGATATAGGAGCAATTGTGTGTGAAGTGCCAGCTAGCTGTGCGGCTGTTTATACACAAAATCAATTTCAAGCAGCTCCTCTTATTGTTACGAAAGAAAGTATTGCTGCCAAGGAAAAATTACAAGCTATTGTTGTCAATAGTGCAAATGCAAATTCTTGTACAGGCGAACAAGGACTACAAGATGCATATGAAATGCGTGCATTAGCAGCTAAGCAGTTTCATGTAGAGGAGCATTATGTTGCGGTAGCGTCTACAGGAGTTATTGGAGAGCCTCTACCGATGGAAAAAGTGCGAAGCGGTATTTCTTTTTTACAACCATCAAAAGAATTAGAGATTGCGGCATCATTTTATGAAGCGATTTTGACAACAGATTTAGTTGCGAAACAATCGTGCTATAAGCTCTCTATTGAAGGAAAAGAGGTTGCAATTGCCGGGGCTGCAAAAGGTTCAGGAATGATTCACCCGAATATGGCAACGATGCTTGGGTTTATTACGACTGATGTAAATATAGAAAGTGAAGCGTTGCAAAGAGCATTGTCACAAATTACGAATCATACATTTAATCAAATTACGGTCGATGGAGATACGTCTACGAATGATATGGTACTTGTTATGGCAAGCGGCCTATCAAACACAACCGCAATATGTGAAGAACATCCAGAATGGGAGAAGTTTTTGATGGCACTTGAAAAGGTGTGTGAAGATTTAGCAAAGCAAATTGCGAAAGATGGAGAAGGGGCGACAAAGTTAATTGAAGTAAATGTGCATGGCACACGCACTGTAGAAGAAGCAAATATGATTGCGAAAAAAATTGTCGGTTCCAATCTTGTAAAAGTAGCTGTATACGGCGAAGATGCAAACTGGGGACGTATTATTAGCGCAATTGGACAAAGCGGCATTGTAATTGAAACGAGTACGGTGGATATTAATGTTCAGTCGATTGCAGTATTAAAAGGTAGTGAACCGCAACATTTTTCAGAAGAAGAGATGAAACAACTGTTACAGCAATCAGAGATTGTTATAGATGTATATGTACATCTTGGCAAAGCCAGTGGAAGAGCATGGGGATGCGATTTAAGTTATGAATATGTGAAAATTAATGCTTGTTATCGCACATAAGGAGAGAAGAAATGAGAGAGCGTATTGTAATAAAGTGTGGCGGTAGTATGTTAGCTCGTTTAGGTGAAACATTTTTTCAATGTATGAAACAAATGGCACAAATATATGACGTGATTGTTGTTCATGGCGGTGGGCCTGAAATTGATGCGATGCTTAATAAATTAAGTATCCCAATTGAAAAGAAAGATGGACTGCGTGTAACAACAGCAGAGGTAATGGAAGTTGTGCAAATGGTTTTATGCGGTAGTACAAATAAGACATTTGTTTCAAAGTTAAATGAACAAGAACTTGGAGCAATTGGATTATCCGGCTGTGATGGAAAGTTATTGCAAGTTGTTCCGTTAGAAGAGAAGTTTGGCTTTGTCGGTGAAGTGCAATATGTTCAAACGATGTTACTAGAACATTTGTTAGTAAATCAGTTTATTCCTGTTGTTGCACCAGTTGGAGTCATGGCTGGACAGGTATACAACGTCAATGCAGATACAGCGGCAGCAGCAATTGCGACAGCGATGAATGCGAAAAATTTAATTTTTATTACAGATGTAGATGGTGTCATATATAAGGAGGAGCTCCTTGAGCAAGCAGAGGAAAAGCAGCTTCTAGATCTTATAGACAATGGAGTTATTACTGGTGGAATGATTCCGAAAGTGAAAGCAGCACTGAAGTCACTAGAACTAGGTGTAAAGGATGTTGTAATTGTAAACGGTACACAACGTTTTCTGACAAATAAAGGAGAGTGGATTGGTACAACAATAAAAAAAGGGGGGATCTATAATGGGACAGCATGTTTTTCCAACATACAGTAGACGAAACATTGAAATTGTGAAAGGCAGCGGCACAAAGGTTACAGATAAACAAGGAAAGCAATATTTAGATTTCACTTCTGGAATTGCGGTATGCAATTTAGGACATTGTCATCCAGCGGTGGTAAATGCTGTGGAAGAACAGTTAAAGACAATATGGCATATTTCAAATTTATTTCCCCATACAGTGCAAGAAGAAGTCGCTGCGCTATTAACGAAAGATCGAGAATTAGACTATGCATTTTTTTGTAATAGCGGAGCCGAAGCGAATGAAGCAGCGCTGAAGTTAGCGCGTAAGCATACAGGAAAATCAGTCGTGATTACGTGTAAACAATCGTTTCACGGACGAACGTTTGGAACAATGAGTGCAACAGGGCAGTCTAAAATCCATGATGGATTCGGCCCGCTCCTCCCAAGTTTTCTGCATCTTCCTTTTAATGATATTGCTGCGTTTCAAGAAGTGATGAATGAAGAAGTCGCAGCTGTTATGGTGGAAGTTGTGCAGGGAGAAGGTGGCGTTCTTCCTGCAGATATCACATTTTTACGTGAAATCGAGAAGTTGTGTCATGCACACAATGCACTTTTTATCGTAGATGAAGTGCAGACCGGAATTGGAAGAACAGGGACGTTATTTGCATACGAACAAATGGGGATTTCCCCTGATATTGTCACAGTTGCAAAAGCGCTTGGAAATGGTATTCCAGTTGGAGCGATGCTTGGGAAAAAGGAATTAGGATCTGTTTTTTCCCCTGGGACACATGGTTCGACGTTTGGCGGGAATTTTATCGCGATGACAGCTGCAAAAGAAGTATTACAGATTATTTCACAACCTTCTTTTTTGCAAGAAGTACAAGAAAAGGGAGCATATTTTTTACGAAAATTACAAGAAGAATTACAGGATATGAATTGGATTATTGATATTCGCGGGAAAGGACTTATGATTGGGATTGTTTGTAAAGGAGAAGTTAGTCCTATGATAACGGCGTTAGAGGAAGAAGGGCTTCTTGTTTTGCAAGCCGGGTCAAATGTGCTGCGTATATTACCGCCACTTATCGTAACGAAAGAAGAAATCGATGAAGCAGTACATATGATAAATCGTGTATGCAAACAAGTATTGATTAAATAGAGGGGGAATTCGTATGAAAACAATGTCTGTACCTAAACTTCAAACAAAGGATATTTTAACATTAGAAGAATTAACGAAAGAAGAAATCATTGCAATTATTGAGTTTGCGATGTATGTAAAAAAAGAAAAAACATTGCCCTTATTAAATGGTAAAATTTTAGGATTAATCTTTGATAAGCATTCTACTCGTACACGTGTATCATTTGAAGCTGGTATGATTCAGCTTGGAGGACACGGTATGTTTTTAAGCGGTAAAGAATTGCAGCTCGGTAGAGGAGAAAGCATTGCAGATACGGCCAAAGTGCTGTCACAATATATTGACGGAATTATGATACGAACATTTTCACATGCGGAAGTAGAAGAATTAGCAAAAGAAGCGACAATTCCAATTATTAATGGATTAACAGATGATCACCACCCATGTCAAGCGCTGGCAGATTTAATGACGATTTATGAAGAAGTGAATACATTCCAAGATATCAAACTTGCTTACGTTGGAGATGGAAATAATGTTTGTCATTCATTGCTGCTTGCAAGTGCAAAAGTGGGAATGAATATTACAGTTGCGACGCCTCCAGGATATGAAGCGAATGAAGAGATTGTAAAACGTGCAATAGAAATTGCAAAGGGAACAGGAGCTAAAATTGAAGTTACGCATAATCCAAAAGAAGCTGTTAAAGAAGCAGATTTTATTTATACAGACGTTTGGATGAGCATGGGCCAAGAAAATAGTAAGGAGAAATACGAATTATTTCAGCCATATCAAGTAAACGGACAGCTCACTCAGTATGCAAAATCAACTTATCGTTTCTTACATTGTTTGCCTGCTCATCGTGAAGAAGAAGTAACCGCAGCAATTATTGATGGGCCACAATCAATTGTATTTCAGCAAGCCGGCAATCGTTTGCATGTACAAAAGGCATTATTAGTCAGTTTATTACAAGAAAAACAACCTTCTTCATAATGGAAGGTTGTTTTTTATTTAAAATGTCTTATTGAGATTTCGCATTTTCTCTTTGTATACTTTATAATAGTAAATAACAGAAAAATATAAGAGAGATGATTCAGATGCGAGTAAATAAGAAAACGTATTCATTCTTTCAGCGTATTTGGCGAGGAATGAAATTAAATTATTATAAATTATTGCGTGCACCAGAGGGTGCGAAAATTGTATCAAGAGGATTTGCTGTTGGTTTTGGAATAGAAATGCTAGTTATTCATACAGCTTCTCTCATATATCTTATTTTTTATCCGCTCGTTCGATTATTCAACGGTTCGTTTCCTGCAGCTATTATCGGTAATCTTATTGGAAAAGCATCATTTTTACCTGTTATTCTAATTCCGTTCGCACATGCACTTGGAAAACTTATTTATCCATTTGAAGTAAAAACAATGCCGTATCACCACTACACAATAAAAGACTTTTTTTCAAGTAATGGGCTAACGATGTTAAAAAACCTGTTACAAAACGAAGTGTATGTAATAATCGGAATGACAATTATAGGAATTGTATTCGGCATAATTGCCTATTTTGTTATGTACTATTTATACGAGAAAAACCGCAAACTGAGATTGACAAGAAGAAAGAAACAAATAAAAAGACCCATTACACAAATATAATGAATGCACATCAAATTTCCTTTTTGAATATGCTTCTAAAAAGGGGGAAATTTGATGTTTTTTTCTTATTATGCTCCTAGGTACTATCCGCATATTGTATATTATCCTGTCCCATATGTAAGACAGATGCAACCATCACAAGAAACGAAACCGTATTTAACTACTTGGCCGTATTCCAATGTATATTATGGAAATTATTATGAAGCATAAAGCTGCCTCCGTTTAGAAGCAGCTTTATATATTTGCTTTCATAATTAAGTTTTGAATTGTTTGTAGCGAATGGGTAAGTTGTTCCCGGTCGCTTGCTGATAACGTTTGTAAATTTTCTTTCAGTTTTTCTAAAAGGAATTGTTTGTATTGGTTTACCAATAATTTCCCTTCAGCTGTAAGAGACATTAAAATAACACGCCGATCTTTTTCGCTATAATGGCGCTCTACAAGTTCTTCTTGAATGAGTTTGTTTAGCAATGGTGTCATATTCGGTCTCGAAATAGCTAGACGTTTTCCGATTTCTGAAACTGCTAATGTATCTCGTTCATGCAATAACAATAACACCTGTGTATGTGATGGTGGCATATGTCGACGAGAAGAGAACTCTCCAGGAAGCATAAACTTGCGATAAAAAAGAGGCACTAACGAAAGAAGATGATCAACGATACGCTCCCACTCACGTGACTCCATATAACAGGCCCCCTTCTATTCTTATTGTAACAAAAAATCATGATGTATAAAAATAGAATTATTTGCTTTTATATTGATTCCGCCCAAACAAGCGGTATGTGTGAGTGGTACAAGATGGAAGCCCGTCTGTAACGGCCCGATTGGTTCAACTAACCGTAAGTAGGAAAATCGTCTACTTACGGAAGTTTCACTTTATATGATAACACTTGCTGTACAAAGGATTCTGCAATTTTTTCATATCCTTTATCATTCGGATGAACTTGGTCGTATAGTAAGTCTTTTTGATCAGTTGGTAATAATTTACGAATCGGTAATACGAGCGAAGGTTGATTTTCTTTTGAAATCGAATATATTGTTTTGTTCCAGCTATCTAAGAAAACATTTGCGTAAGAAGCAATAGGATCTTCGAGTTTTAATGGGTTATAGAGCTCAGATAAAATGATGAGTGCATTCGGATTAGACATACGAATGGTCTTTACGATGTTTTGTAAATCGCGTTCAAAACGATCTTGCTCTTCATTTAATAATTTCATTCCTTCCGTAATACCGACATTTTTGTTTATGTGTAAAATGTTATTCCCACCAATACTAATTGTAATAATGTGGGCATCTTTTATTTTTTGTTTTACTTCTTCTGTTTGTACCATTTGAAGTAAACCATCTGTTGTTAAGCCGTTTACAGCAAGGTTATCGACAGTAATTTGTTTGTGCAATTGCTCTTCTAATTCCTGAGAAGCAATTTGTGTATAGCCACCTTGTGTAGACCCGTAGCCTTTTGCAAGAGAATCACCTAAGACAAGATGATGTAGTGTTGCATCTGTTTGTGAATCAATCCAATGCGGAGCAGTTGCTGTTGGAGATTCCTTTTGAACATTTGTCTCATGATTCTTTTCATAATCCAAAAATATAATGATAAGAAGGAGGAGACAAAGTGCCGATAAAATGATTTTTTTCATCGTTATACCCTCCTTATAAATGGTTATTGTACCATATTCATTAGGAGAAGTAATGGAGTAGGCATTATGTTATGACTTCAAAAAACTTTTACATTATTTTCACAGAAAATTTGTGGAAGTCTGTCAAAATTCGTTGACGATATAAATTACTGTTCGTTATGATAAATACCAGACGGGTAGATTTATTATTATGTTCTCAAAAGAAGTAAGACAACTAACTTCTTTAAGAATCTGATTGTGTGAAGGGATACACACCTAATATTCTACTTTGTCGCAGGGGATTATTTTATAAGGGGGATTTTTTTGTGAAAAAATCAACAAAAATGTTGGCTGGTGCTGCGCTTGTATTAGGAGTTATTGCTCCGCAAATATGGCCTACACCTGTACATGCAGAGGAAGAGGGAAGTACTGTAAAACTAAGAATATTAGAAACATCTGATATTCATGTGAACTTAATGAATTATGATTATTATCAAACAAAAACAGATAATAAAGTAGGATTAGTTCAAACAGCGACTCTTGTTAATCAAGCGAGAGAAGAGTCGAAAAACTCTGTTTTATTTGATGATGGGGACGCGCTGCAAGGAACACCGCTTGGCGATTATGTAGCAAAAGTAAAAGGGTTAGATGGAAATTATGTGCATCCATTATATCGTTTAATGAATATGATGAAGTATGACGTTATTTCACTTGGAAACCACGAGTTTAACTATGGTTTAGACTTCTTAAACAAAGCGATTAGCAAAACAGAGTTCCCTGTGATTAACTCTAATGTATATAAGGATGATAAAGATAGTAATGAAGAAAATGATCAAAATTACTTCAAACCGTATCATATATTTGAAAAAGAAGTAGAAGATGAATCTGGTCAGAAACATAAAGTGAAAATTGGCGTAATGGGCTTTGTTCCACCGCAAATTATGAGCTGGGATAAAGCGAATTTAGAAGGAAAAGTAAAAGCGAAAGATATTGTAGAAACAGCGAAGAAATTAGTACCTCAAATGAAGGCAGAAGGTGCAGATATTATTGTTGCATTGGCGCACTCTGGCATTGATAAGAGTGGATACAATATTGGAATGGAGAATGCTTCTTTTTATTTAACGAATATTGATGGTGTCGATGCGGTATTAACAGGACATTCCCATGCGGTTGTAACCGATACATTTAATGGCGTTCCGGTTGTAATGCCTGGTGCATTTGGAAGTAACTTAGGAATTATTGATATGGAATTGAAACAAGTTAATGGAGAATGGGAAGTACAAAAAGATAAATCTAAACCTTCTGTTCGTCCAATTGCAGACAGTAAGGGAAATGCTTTAGTAGAATCGGATCCATCTTTAGTAGCAGCAATAAAGGATGATCATGAAGCGACAATTAAATATGTAAATACACCAGTTGGTGAAACGACAGCACCAATTAACAGCTATTTTGCGCTTGTACAAGATGATCCATCTGTTCAAATTGTAACGAATGCGCAAAAGTGGTATACAGAGCAGAAGATGAAGGGCACAAAATTTGAAGGTTTGCCAATTTTATCAGCAGGTGCACCGTTTAAAGCGGGTGGACGTAACGGATCTACATATTATACAGATATTCCAGCTGGAACGCTTGCAATTAAAAACGTTTCGGATTTATACGTATATCCAAATACATTATATGCAGTGAAAATAAATGGCGCTCAGTTGAAAGATTGGTTGGAGATGTCTGCTGGTCAATTTAACCAAATTGATTCAAGTAAAACAGATGAGCAAAAATTAGTGAATATAAATTACCCAACATATAACTTCGATGTGTTAGATGGAGTTAAATATGAAATTGATGTAACACAGCCAGCTAAGTTTGACAAAGATGGAAAAGTTGTAAATGAAGCTGCAAATCGTATTGTGAACTTAATGTATGATGGAAAACCGGTAACTGACAATCAAGAGTTTGTTGTAGCAACGAATAATTACCGTGGTAGCAGTCAAACATTCCCAGGTGTAAGTAAAGGAGAAGTGATTTTGCAATCTCCTGATGAAACGCGTCAAATTATTGTAGAATATATGAAACAAATGAAAACAATTAACCCGACAGCAGATAAAAACTGGACGTTTAAACCAATTGCTGGTGAGAAATTGAATATAACATTTGATTCTTCACAGAACGCCCAAAAATATATAGAAAAAGACGGGAATATTTCTTATGTTGGTCCATCAGAAAATGAATTTGCGAAATATGCGATTGATTTAACGAAAAAGAATGAATCAACTGGTGGAGATAACGAGACTAATCAACCAACGACGCCACCTGATAATAATAACGGTGGAGATCAACCGAAAACACCAGAAGATAATAATAACGGGGAAGAGACGCCGACAACTGCAGATTCGGTTCAAGATCAACCGCAAACAGATAATAGCTTGCCGAAAACAGGGGCGAATGTGTTTACGACATTAGCAGCAGGACTTGCATGTATTGGTGCAGGTGCGCTAGTGCTATTTAGAAGAAAGAAATTAAATAAATAATAAAGAAAAGTCCACTGCTATGCAGCGGACTTTTCTTTATGTTCTTTATCCCATGAAAGGCCAAAGCCTGTGAATCCCACGAGTAAAGTGATAATTGGGCAAAGTAAGCAGAAAACTGTGTATGGAAGGTAGCTCACCGTTGGTACGTTTAGGACACTTGTGAGAAACACACCACTAACTCCCCATGGTACAAGTGGATTAATAACTGTACCTGCATCTTCTAATACACGTGATAGATTGCGGCGTTTTAATCCCATCTCATCGTATTTTTCTGCAAATGCTTGACCTGGTAAGATGATTGATAAGTATTGTTCGCCAAGTAAAAAGTTAACACCGATTGCAGTAATTGCTGTCGAGAAAATTAAACGTCCGCTCGTTTTGACAAAGCTTGAAATTGCTGCCATAAGTTGCTTAATAATTCCCATTTCCTGTAGCAATCCTCCCATGCCAAGAGAAAGGAAAATAAGGGCAACAGACATTAACATACTTTGTAATCCGCCGCGTGTTAATAAACTATCAATATCTTTTACACCTGTATGCGATACATATCCGTTTTGCATAATATTAATTAAATTTGTAAGAGATGTATTTGGAGTAAAAATAAATAGAATGATAATACCTGAGATAATACCAGCAAGTAAAGTTGGAACTGCTGGTACTTTTTTTACAGCTAATACAAATAGCACAAGAACTGGCAGTAAAGTAATTACAGAAATTGTTGCATGTTCTTGTAATGTTTCTGTGAAAGATCCAAACTGAAGTTTTCCAGAAGTTCCTTTCCCAAGAATGAAGAAAATAACGAGTGAAATAATAAATGCCGGTACAGTCGTCCAAAGCATATTTCGAATATGGTCAAACATGTCAACTTTAGAGACAGCAGGTGCTAAGTTTGTTGTATCAGAAAGAGGTGACATTTTGTCTCCAAAGAAGGATCCGGAAATAACAGCACCAGCAACTAAAGCAGCGTCGTAGCCAAGAGCACTTCCCATTCCCATGAAAGCAATTCCAACCGTAGCAGCTGTTGTAAAGGCACTGCCAATACTAGTGCCGATAATAGAGCATACGATAAAGACTGTTGGTAAGAAGATTTTCGGTGAAACAATTTGAAAACCGTACACCATTAATGTTGGAATTGTCCCTGTAGCAATCCAAACGCTAATTAATACACCGACAAGTAAAAAGATAAAAATAGATGGCAGACCAGCTGAAATTCCATTTCTCATTCCTGTTTCCATAACAGACCATGGAATTTTTTTTGCGAATCCAAACGCTAATAATATGACAATCCCAAATAAAATAGGAATATGAGGCATAACTTGTAATTGAATGACGCTAAAACCGATACAGAAAAAGATAAGAGCTGTTAGTATAATAGATGCTCGTTTTGAAATCATGATAATAAATCCTCCCTAGATGTTATGTTTTACTATGATTTGAAAAAATACGCCAATATCGAATAATTCCCCCGGCCGTTGAAAATCGCATACTACTTCTCTCCTTTTTTAAAAATAAAAAACGCCCCTGCAATATATGCAGGGACGAAAATGATCGCGGTACCACCCTAGCTTGTGAAATGTACGTATGACAATTAAAGGTATACACCGATTAATCAAAATAAAAAACGCCCCTGCAGTATATGCAGGGACGAAAATATCGCGGTACCACCCTAAATTGTGAAACAAAAAACATTTCACCACTTTGCAGAAATAACGGTCTGTAACCGTCTTTCACTACTCCAACTGTTTCGTAAAAGAAGCTTAAGGGGGTAATTCATACTCCGTTCTGTACTGATTCGCACCAACCATCAGCTCTCTGAAAGCATGAAACGAAATACTACTAAATCCTATCATTGCCGATTCATATCGTGTTAGTAAATTTTTATCATAAAAAAGAGAAGGATGTCAATAGTTATTTTTGAATTTATACGATAGGAATAATGTAAAGAAAATTATGAAAAAAATATCAATAATGTACGTTATAATGAACAAGAAAGGAGGGGAAAACATGAAGATGAAAATTATAATTGTTTCTATGGTGTTCACAGTCGTCGGCGGTGCTGGAGTTTATACAGCGTTTGCGGCATCTCCTAATTTAATAAAGACAAGTGCTGAAAAACCACAAGAAACGGTACAACAAAATAAAGAAGAAAAGAACGTAGGTGAAGAAGAGAAAATACAGAAAACAGCCAATAAATTAGGAGTTTCTACAGAAGGAAAAACAAAAGAACAGATCCAAAAAGAAATAGATGCAGTGCGTTATGAAAAGCGACAAGAGCTTCTTCGAGAGCATGCAAAAGAGCTGGGAATTGAAATAGAAGGCAAAACAGATGAACAATTGATTCAGGAGATTGGTAAAATTCAGCACGGTAAATAGGACGACTTATCATAGGATAAGTCGTTCTTTTTTAAGAATATTATTGCATTGAAAAAGAATTGACAGTGTTTGTTTTATAATGTTAACCTTAAATAAAAATAAGTTAACATTAGAGGTGACAATCGTGACTGTAAGAAGTACTGATCAAACTTTTACATATGAGGAACTAGCTCAAAAAAATAAAGACTATGTGTGGCATCCATTTACCCAAATGAAAGATTTCTTGGAGGATGATCCAGTCATTATTGAAAGAGGAGAAGGAAGAAAATTATACGATGTGAATGGAAAAGGATATTGGGACGGTGTATCATCCATTTGGCTTAATGTTCACGGCCACCATGTACAAGAGCTGGATGATGCTATTCGTGAGCAACTAAATAAAATAGCGCACTCTACATTGCTAGGTATTGCGAATGTGCCAAGTATTTTGTTAGCCGAAAAAATTATTGAAATTGTACCAAATGGACTGAAGAAAGTTTTTTATTCTGACTCCGGTGCCACATCGGTTGAGATTGCAATTAAAATGGCATTTCAATATTGGCAGCATAAAGGAAAACCTGAAAAGAAAAGGTTTATTACGATGAAAGAAGCGTATCATGGTGACACAATTGGAGCGGTATCTGTTGGAGCTATTGATATGTTTCACCAAGTGTATAGTACGCTTCTATTTGATACGTTAAAAGTACCATATCCGTATACATATCGTTCTCCTTATGGGGAAAATCACCAAGTTATTGTGAAAAAACATTTAGAAGAAATGGAAGAGATGTTGCGACAAAATCACGAAGAAGTAGCAGCTGTTATTGTAGAGCCTCTTGTACAAGGAGCGAGCGGCATTATTACAATGCCAGAGGGCTATTTAAAAGGATTGCGAGAACTTTGTACAGCTTACAATGTTCTTCTTATTACAGATGAAGTAGCCACAGGATTTGGCAGAACAGGTAAAATGTTTGCATGTGAACATGAGGGCGTTACTCCGGATATTTTAACGGCTGGAAAAGGGTTAACAGGAGGATATTTACCAGTTGCAATTACAGTAACAACCGATGAAATTTATAATGCTTTTTTAGGTGACTATGAGGAGCAAAAAACATTTTTCCATGGTCATAGTTATACAGGGAATCCACTAGGTTGTGCAGTAGCACTTGCGAATTTGAAATTATTTGAAACTACAAACCTTATAGAAGCTGTTGCTCATAAAGCGGAATATATTGCAAAACGGTTAGAAGTTTTTCATGAATTTAAACATGTGGGAGATATCCGTCAGCGTGGTTTTATGATTGGTCTTGAGCTCGTAGAAAACAAAGAAACGAAAGAAGGGTATTCTTGGCGGGAACAAATGGGTGTGAAGGTTTGTAGAAGAGCACGTGATTTAGGTATGATTCTTCGTCCATTAGGAAATGTTGTTGTATTTATGCCGCCGCTCGCTTCTACAATAGAAGAACTTGATGATATGATTACGATTTTACATCAAGCAATTCAAGAAGTAACGGAGGGATACTGATGAGAGGTTTCTTTGTGACAGCAACTGATACTGAAGTAGGCAAAACGGTTGTAACAGGTGCATTAGCAGGTGTACTTCGTCAGCGCGGTCATAATATCGGTGTGTATAAACCACTGCAAAGCGGTCATCTTTCCTCTCATCCAGAAGGTGATGCTGCCCGCTTGAAAGCAGCGGCAAGTGTGATGACATCATGCGAAGAGATTTGTCCTTATTCAGTTGAAGAACCGCTTGCACCGCGTTTAGCTATGAAACGAGCAGGAAGACAAGTACTATTATCAGATATTACAAAGCATTACAAAGAATTATCAAAACAATTTGATTCTTTGTTTGTGGAAGGGGCTGGTGGGCTTGTAGTTCCTTACACAGAAGATGCTCTCGTTGTCGATTTTGCGAAACAGTTACAATTACCGTTACTTATTGTAGCACGTCCAACACTTGGTACAGTGAATCATACTGTTTTAACTATTTCTTATGCAAAAGCACAAGGACTATCAGTCGCAGGTGTCATTTTTTCTGGGTGCCAACAATATGAAAAAGAGAGAGTGCTAGAAAATAAAAAAATGATTGAAGAGTTAAGTGACGTACCGGTTATTGGATTATTACCAGCGCTTCGTGAAGGATTTACACGAAATGAACTATTACAAGCAGCAGAAGAGAGCATTGCTATCTCAAAATTAGAGGAGTTTTTGCGTCATGAATCCAGCGTGGGAAGCACATTTTCAGTCTAAATTAACGAGTCTTACAGAAACATCACAGCACCGAACATTATTCGTGACGGAACATGCAGAAAAAACGTGGCTCGTTCGAAATGGAAAGAGGCTGCTAAATCTAGCCTCAAATAATTACTTAGGATTAGCTGGAGATGGACGGTTAAAAGAAGCTGCAATGGAAGCAACAAAAAGGTATGGGACAGGAGCAACAGCATCCCGTTTGGTTGTAGGTAACTATCCGTTATATGAAGAAATTGAACAACGTATATGCGCATGGAAAGAAACTGAAAAAGCACTAATTGTGAATAGCGGCTACACAGCAAATGTTGGAGCGATTTCTTCACTTGTAGGCCGGCATGACATTGTGTTTAGCGATAAGCTCAATCATGCAAGTATCGTAGATGGCATCGTATTAAGCGGTGCAGAGCATAAGCGCTATCGTCATAATGATATGGAACATTTAGAGAGATTGCTGAAATCTGCTCCAGCAGAAAAACGAAAGCTGATCGTCACAGATACTATTTTTAGCATGGATGGAGATAGGGCTCATCTAGAGGATCTAGTAATGCTGAAAGAAAAGTACGGAGCGCTTCTTATGGTTGATGAGGCGCATGCTGGCGGAGTTTACGGCAAGAATGGAGCAGGCCTTGCTCATAAGCATCCAGAATTGGCAAAGTGTGTAGATATTCATATGGGTACGTTTAGTAAAGCGCTAGGTTGTTATGGTGCTTACATTACCGGACGAGCTGTTTGTATTGATTATATGATTAATACTATGCGCAGTTTAATTTTTACAACTGCTTTACCTCCAGGAATGCTTGGAGCAATTGGGGAAGCAATTGAAATTGTAAGCAAAAATGAAGTGTATTGTCAAAGGTTAATAGAAAATGGCCAATATTTCCGCACCACTCTGCAAGAAGCTGGTTTTCAGATTGGAGAAAGCACCACGCATATTGTTCCTGTTATTGTGGGTTCTAATGAAGCAGTGCTTCGTTTTAGTATGAAATTGCAAGAGGCAGGAATAGCGGCAATTGCCATTCGTCCCCCTACCGTTCCACAGCATAGTTCACGCATTCGGTTTGCTGTAACAGCACAGCATGCGAATGATGATTTACAGTGGGCAGCCCAGCAGATTGTACAAATTGGAAAGGAGGAAGGGGTGATTTCATGAAGCAATTTAGCCTTGTGCTTATTCCTGGATGGGGCATGGAGGAACAAATTTGGGAGTCGTTTCTTCCATATGTACATGATTTTCCAGTACACGTTGTTCATTGGCGGAATGTTGAAGAGCAACAGGATTTTGAACGACGAATCATAGAGGTAGCTAAAGATAAAGAAGTGATTTTAATTGGCTGGTCACTTGGTGCATTGGCAACCCTTCAAGTTTATAATTCATTGCAAACGAAAGGGATCGTTTTATTAGGAGGAACAGCGAAATTTACAATGGACTCTGATTATGTACATGGATGGAAAGGGTCTTTTGTCGAAAGACTGAAACGAAGTCTTCTCAAACAAAAAGATGCTACGTTGAAAAAATTTTATGTAAGCATGTTTTCAAAGACGGAGCAGGAAATGGGAGAGGAGCAGGCATTTCTAAAAATGGCCGAGGAGTTTCAAGGTGATTCGATTGACTCTTTGCAATGTGGACTTGATTACTTAATAAAAACAGATGCCAGAGAACAGCTGCAGCAAATAGATGTTCCGTTATTACTTCTTCATGGAAAAGCTGATGCCATTTGTCCTCCTTCTGCGGCGCAGTATATACGCGAAAAAACAAATGCATCGCTAACGATTATAGAGGAAGCTGGACATGCACTTTGTTTTACACATGCAGAACGATGTGCTAAAGAAATTCTACAGTTTGTAAAGGAGATACAACAAAATGATCAACAAGCCGTTGTTACAAAAACGATTTAATCAAGCTGCTGTATCTTATGATCAATATGCAAATGTACAAAAAAAGATGGCAAGCCAGCTGCTTGTTTATATGAAAGAACATTACGATGCAGCGGCGCAAATCCGTATTTTAGAGCTTGGATGCGGCACAGGTTATGTAACAGAGAAACTAGCGACATCTTTTCCAAATGCGACGATTACAGCTGTGGATTTTGCAGAAAGTATGATTGCAAAAGCAAAAACGCAGTGCAATATGGAGTCTGTTACATTTCGATGTGAAGACATTGAACATATTAAACTTTATGAACAATATGATGTGATGATATCCAATGCAACGTTTCAATGGCTAAACGATTTATCGGCTACGTTAGCGAATTTATATAATCATTTACATGAAGATGGTGTGCTACTATTTTCGACGTTTGGAAATAAAACATTTCATGAGCTTCATACATCATTTCAGCGTGCAAAAACAACGTGTGCAATAGCTGATGCAACAACTGTTGGTCAAACTTTTTTAACAGGACTACAGTTGCAAGAATTATGTAAAAGAATAACAGGGGATATACATGTTGCTGAAACATGTTACATAGAAACTTTTACTACAGTTCGTGAATTTTTACAATCCATTCGTAAAGTTGGGGCTACGAACAGTAATGAAGGATCCTATTGCCAAAGTCCTTCTATCTTTCGCAATATGCTTCGCATATATGAACAAGATTTTATGGAAGATGGAAGAATTGCAGCAACATATCATGCTTTATTTTCTTATATGAAAAAAGAGGGGAAGAGAATAAATGAAACATGTACAAACGAAAACAAATTGGAAACAAATCGCATCTGAGGTCGTGCAAGGAAGAGCTGTAACGAAAGAAGAAGCATTCAATATTCTACAAGCAGATGATACAGAAATTTTAGAGATTATGAATGCTGCATACGTGATTCGTCATCATTATTTTGGAAAAAAAGTAAAACTAAATATGATTATTAATACGAAATCTGGTCTATGCCCGGAGGACTGTGGGTATTGTTCCCAATCAATCGTATCAGAGGCTCCCATTGATAAGTATGCTTGGTTAACGCAAGAGAAGATTGTAGAAGGTGCACATGAAGCGATTCGACGCAAGGCAGGTACATATTGTATTGTTGCTTCCGGCCGCCGTCCAACTAATAAAGAAGTAGAGCATGTCATTGGAGCGGTAAAAGAAATCCGTGATACGACTGATTTGAAGATTTGCTGTTGTTTAGGATTTTTAAATGAAGATCAAGCGCAGCGTCTTGCAGAAGCTGGTGTGCATCGTTACAATCATAATTTAAATACGCATGTAGATAATTATGAAAGTATTTGCTCAACTCATACGTACGACGATCGTGTTGATACAGTTGAAAAAGCGAAGCATGCGGGTATATCACCATGTTCGGGTGCTATTTTCGGAATGGGAGAAACGAAGGAGCAACGTGTAGAAATTGCATTTGAATTAAAACGCATAGATGCGGATTCTATCCCATGTAATTTCCTTGTTGCTGTAAATGGAACACCGTTAGAAGGGCAAAAAGAATTAACACCAGTAGAGTGCTTAAAAGTATTAGCAATGATGCGCTTTGTGAATCCGTCAAAAGAAATTCGGATTTCTGGCGGACGTGAAATTAATTTACGCTCTGTTCAACCACTTGGTTTATTTGCTGCAAACTCAATCTTTGTTGGTGATTATTTAACGACAGATGGCCAAGAGCCAACAGCAGACTGGGGAATGATTGAAGATTTAGGATTTGAAATTGAGGAATGTGCGTTGTAATAAAGTGAAGCTTTCATCAGTGGGGGTCTTACTGCCCGCGAATAGCGGGATAAAGTTACATGGATTTTAGTTGCGAGAAATCAATAAAGATTAGGGAAGAAAGCTCTTGATATAGGAGCTTTCTTTTTTGTAAATAAAATGTAATAAAACGTATATAACCCCTGTGGCCATTCAACTTGTAAGGCGATGAACATGATATGCAGCCGAATTTCCCGCTCCGCAATTGTACATAGTAAGAGAGATATCAACAACGGTTTGGAGAGATTTGTATGCATAAATATATATTAGCAATTATGAGCTTTCTTATTTTGTTAAAAGCAATTAGTGCAGACCCAGTGAAAGCAATTGAAAATCCTGAACAGAAAGATATGCAAGCGAGAATTGAGCAGCATTTTCGGCATCAAGCTGAGTATTTTGGAATTGAAACAGAAGGAAAAGATTTAAAAGAAGTGGGCAGAGAGCTTCATATTGCGCAAGAGGAACAGAGAAGAGAAAAAATGAGAAAGCAAAAAGAGGCCGAAGCCTCTTTTGGTTGTTTGCTCGAAACCTAACCAGCCATAAGAGCCCGATTGGTTCAACTAACCTCTTGTGAGGAAAAGCACCTCACAGGAGGAAGTTTCACTTTATCCCGCTCAAACGGCTGGTAAGAAGTAAGAGCAGGAAGAAAATCTAGCCAGCCATAAGAGCTCGATTAGTTCAACTAACCTCTTGTGAGGAAAAGCACCTCACAAAAGGAAGTTTCACTTTATGCCCATTGGCGAGATAGGTTTGCCATTTCAATGGCTGCAACAGCAGATTCCCAGCCTTTATTTCCAGCTTTTGTCCCAGCACGTTCAATTGCCTGTTCAATTGTTTCTGTTGTTAATACGCCGAAGATAACAGGGATTTCTGTTTGTAATGAAAGAGAAGCCACACCTTTTGCAACTTCATTACAAACATAATCATAATGCGTTGTTGCACCGCGGATTACTGTTCCAAGTGTAATAACTGCATCGTATTTTCCGCTGTTTGCCATTTTCTTCGCGATTAATGGAATTTCAAATGCACCAGGAACCCAAGCGACATCAATGTTATTTTCTTCTACTCCGTGACGCTTTAAACCGTCTAATGCACCGCCTAATAGCTTGCTTGTAATAAATTCGTTAAAACGACCAACGACAATCCCTACTTTTAATCCTGTACCAACTAAATGACCTTCGAATACCATAATGTATCTCTCCCTTAATCTATTATAAATTTAATAAATGACCTAATTTTGTTGATTTGGTTTGTAAATATGCCTTATTTTCTTCTTTTGCCGGCATTTGCAACGATACGCGTTCGACAACTTCTAGATCATAACCTTGTAAGCCTGCAATTTTACGTGGGTTATTTGTTAAGAGACGAAGTTGTTGTAATCCTAAATCTTTTAAAATTTGTGCACCAATACCATAATCGCGAAGATCAGCTGCAAAGCCAAGCTTTTCATTTGCTTCTACAGTATCGTAACCTTCTTCTTGCAGCTTATATGCTCGTAATTTATTAAGCAGTCCAATGCCGCGTCCTTCTTGACGCATGTATAGAAGAACCCCTTTTCCTTCTCGTTCAATTTGAGCGAGAGCGGCATGAAGCTGTGGACCGCAGTCGCAGCGGCAAGACCCAAATACATCGCCAGTTAAACATTCAGAATGGACGCGTACAAGAGTTGGTTCACCTGTGGAAATATCACCTTTTATAAGAGCAATATGTTCTTTATCGTCAAGAGAATTGGAGTAGCCAATTGCTTGGAATGTACCAAATTCCGTTGGTAAAGTAATTTCCACTTCGCGCTGTACTAACGTTTCATGATGACGGCGATATGCAATTAAGTCCTCAATTGTAATCATTTTGAGATTAAATTGCTTTGCGATTTCTAATAAATCAGGTACTCGTGCCATGGTACCGTCTTCATTTATAATTTCACAAATGACGCCTGCTGGTTCTGCACCGCATAATTTTGCTAAATCTACAGCAGCCTCTGTATGCCCAGCGCGGCGGAGAACACCACCTGCTTTTGCAATTAAAGGAAAAATATGTCCAGGGCGTTTGAAATCACTTGCTTTCGCCTTTGGGTTTAGTAGCTCACGTACAGTTGTCGCACGTTCATGAGCACTAATACCAGTTGTTGTTGAAATGTGATCGATGCTAACTGTAAAGGCAGTGCCGTGAGAATCTGTATTATTTGAAACCATTGGCTTTAGTTCCAAATGATCGGCATATTCTTCTGTAATCGGAACACATACAAGACCGCGCCCGTGTGTAATCATGAAATTGATTGTTTCCGGTGTAATGTACTCACCTAAGGCAATAAAATCCCCTTCGTTTTCTCTATGTTCATCATCACATACGATGACAACTTTTCCTTGCTTTAAATCTTCTAACGCTTCTTCAATACGATGAAACATTTCATTTCCTCCCTTATAGGAATCCATTGTCTTGTAAAAAGCTTTCTGTAAGTGAGCTTTTTTTAGGTGCTGCCTGCGTAATAAAACGTTCAATATATTTTCCAATCATATCGCATTCAATATTCACGATATCGCCGACAGTTTTCTTTCCGATTACTGACTGACTTAACGTATGTGGAATGAGAGAGATTGTAATGGAAGAGTCATCAACACCAAAAATCGTAAGACTCGTACCATCGATGGCAACGGATCCTTTTTGTAAACAATAACGAAGTAGTTCATTTGGTAATTGTATTTTGTAATATACGGCATTATAGCTTCGTTTTTTATTAACAATTGTTCCAATACCGTCAATATGTCCTGTAACGAAATGTCCACCAAAGCGACCGTTTGCACTCATAGCGCGCTCTAAATTTACCTCTGAACCGCGGCTAAGAGTTTGCAGTGAAGTTGCTCGCATCGTCTCCGGCATAACATCAACGGTGAAAGAGTGTGCTGTAAAAGAAGTGACAGTTAAACATATCCCGTTTACAGCAATGCTATCGCCTAAGTTTACATCCGACAAAATAGTTTGTGCGGAAATTGTAAGTTGCATTGCTTCGCCGGTTTGTTGCATGTTAGCAATTGTTCCAAGTTCCTCAACAATTCCTGTGAACATAAGGCACCTCTTTTCTTGGTGTGGCAACGACTTTTATGTCATCGCCGATTTGTTCCATCGATTGAATGTGCAAGGTAAGTGCATCTTGCAGTTTTGTGAAACCATTTCCGCCAAACCATGTTGGAGCATCTTTACCGCCAATTAGTTTTGGACTAATATACGTAATCAGTTCCTGAAAGCATTTCGCTTCTAAGAAACTCGCATGAATAGTTTGTCCGCCTTCGACAAAGAGAGAAAGAATATTTTTTTCTCCAAGAAGATCAAGCATTTCGTTTACTTCAATGTTACTTGTCTTCATTTGCAATACGGATACCATATCAGATTGAAATTTTGCAATTTTTTCTTTTGAAACGCTATTTCCAACAACAATCCATGTGGGCACCTCTCCATCTGTAATCACATGGGATGAAAGTGGAGTTCGTAAATGTGTATCAAGTACGATGCGAATCGGATTTTTTCCGCCATTTACAAGGCGCGTTGTTAAATACGGATTATCAGCAATGATTGTATTTACACCAACGAGAATGGCATCGTGTGTATGACGATAACGATGTACATCAGCCCGCGATGCTTCACCTGTAATCCATTTACTTTCTCCTGTACGAGTAGCGATTTTTCCATCTAGACTCATTGCTGTTTTTAAGGTTACAAATGGACGCTTTGTTTTCATGTAGTGAAAAAAGTAACGATTTAATTCTGTTGCTTCCTTTTCGAGTACACCAATTGTTACGTCAATTCCAGCCTCTTGTAAACGCTTGACACCTTGACCTGAAACAAGCGGATTACTATCGAGCACTGCAATGACTACTCGGCTTACGTTCTTTTTTATAAGTAAATCACAGCAAGGGGGGGTTCTTCCATGATGACTGCATGGTTCTAACGTTACATATACTGTTGCACCATGGGCATTTTCACCCGCCATGTGTAGAGCGTGAACTTCAGCGTGTTCAGTTCCTGCTCGTAAATGAGCTCCTACTCCAATGATATTTCCATCTTTTACAACAACAGCACCGACCATTGGATTAGGACTTGTTTGACCAGCTGTATTTTTTGCTAATTGCAAAGCAAGTGCCATATATTCTTGATCTGTCATAAACTCACCTCTCTTAAAAAATCAAAAAACCCCAAGGACATAATCCTCGGGGTGAGAGAGACGATGTTTCTAGAAATATAAGAAGGATACGAGAGTATGCTTAAGAAACCTAGCAATAATTGATATGTTTGCGTAGAAAAGAAGCCTAGCAAATATCGATTTTTTCACATGCTAGTGTTATCCCGTTATTTCAGCAGAGAACCAAATGGTATACGAAAGAAAACAAGTGTATGTTTAAAAATAAACAATACAAATGCACATGCTGAAATAAACGTTGTATCCTATTATACGTACTAGAAAACATATCCTTCTCCCATCCAGACTATACTGTCGGTTCTAGATTCTCACTAGATCCACCGTTTTCAACTTGAAAACGGGTCACGGACTTAGAAGTGTGAACTTCATCACCGCCGGTTGGGAATTTCACCCGACCCCGAAGGATGCTGTTTGCTCACATTATAGCACAAAAAAGAAAAAAGGCTATAAAAAATATTTGAATGTGAAGAATTGCATGAAAATAAAAGAGGAGCTAAAGCTGCATTAGCGGCGGGATTAATTTGCTATACTAGTGTAGAAAAGATTTTATATCGTGTTTAAAACGAGGTGAGAGTATGAAAAAATATATTGCTGTAGGAATAGGCGGTATTATTGGAGCTTTGGCTCGCTATGGAGTAGGCCAATTGCTTGAACCAACATCTTCTGCTGGTTTTCCATTAGCAACATGGTTAGCCAATATGAGTGGTAGCTTTTTATTAGCATTTTTAACGATGTCTATTTTTCGGATGAAACAAGTTTCACCGCTTATGATAAGTGCTGTTGGTACAGGAATAATTGGTGCGTTTACAACATTTTCAACGTTTAGTGTGGAAACACTGAAGCTACTACAGCATGAAGCATTCACAATGGCATTTTTATATGTGGGCGCAAGTATGATAGGGGGATTACTTTTAGCTTTTAGTGGATTTTATGCTGGGAATATGCTGTATGAACGCAGGTTGAGGGAAGAAGGAAACATATGAGTATTCTACTTGTCAGTATCGGGGGCTTTTTCGGTGCAATTACACGTTTTTTTATTAGTACTGTAGCGAAAGAAAAGTACGGAAATGCTTTTCCATATGGAACATTTTTTATAAATATAATCGGCTCATTTTTACTTGGTATGTTAAAGGGTGCTGAAGTAGCTAAAATGTGGATATTGTTATGTGGTACAGGATTTATGGGAGCATTTACGACGTTTTCAACATATCAGCTAGAAATGGTACAACTTATACATACACGAGAAGGGAAAAAGGCATTACTATATTTTGTTATGAGTTATGCAATAGGTATTGGCAGTGCTTTTGTTGGATTTTATATTGGGAACATGTAAAAATACGCGCACATTTTCTTGTGCGCGTGTTTTTTATTCTTTCGGTGCACGTACAACAGATTCAAATTTTCCTTTATGTGAACCATCGCAATACGGCATATTCTGGGATAATCCACAACGGCATAGAGAAAATGCCGGTTTAGCTGGAAATACATTCCCTTCACCATCGATTAGTTCCACATCCCCTGTAATACGGAACGAACCATTATTATTTACTTTAATTTGTACTTTTTCCATTGTTACACCTCCTTACCAAACGCTTATGTCTATCATATACTTACTAGAATTACTTGACAATGTTTAGAAACAATGCTTTTTGTGAGAAAATAGAAATGATATAATAAGTGATATACTGAAAAAATATTAAGGTGAACATAAACATGAACAAACAATTACGTACATTACAAAACATTGCAAAAGAGCGAACGTGGGTATCATTTTTAAACAATAATCATCCATACAGCTTACTTCATTGGTCGATTGCTGGTGTGCAGCAAGAAGTGAAGGATGTATGGTTATTACAAGATGAAGTAACATTTCAAACAACAGAATTCCCATCGCTTGATGAAGCGGTAAAATGGATTTCTGAAAATATGGATCAAGTTACAGACGTATTGGCGTAACATAATCTTGCTATTAGTAGGTACTTGATATAATAAGACTTCTGTTGTTGGTTGAGATAGGAAAAAGGCTAATTCATTAAGGGATGAATTAGCCTTTTTGTATAATTTCACAGGTTTTATCCCGCATTAACGGGCAGTAATACCTTCACCTCAAGATTCAGAGAAGAGCGAAGAAGATAGGTGGGGGATAACTGCCCGTAAAAGCCCGATTGGTTCAACTAACCATCAGTGGGGGATGAAGCCCCTACTGATGGAAGTTTCACTGTATTCCATATGTATAAAAACGTACAATGTGTACATCATACAATCGATAGAAACAGCAAAAGAAGGTGGAAGTTGTTGCGGAAACGATTGAGTATAATAAGTATCATCATGTGTTTTTGTATTGCCGGGTGTAATAGAGAGGAACAGGTTAATAAATCAAGTGTCAAAGGGGTTTTATCCGCCGATCAAATCGAATTTGATATTAAAAATATAAGCCGTGTAGCGCATTATGATGTGTGGACTGCGAAACAAAACCACACGCTTCTTGTTATAAACTTTTCTTTAGAAAACAATAGAAACAAAAGTATTGTTGTTAAACCTGCGCAGTTTAATGTTATTTCAACGACTGGAAAAATATACGGGGCCGTTCAAACGAAAAGGAATCCAAGTATATTGCATGATAGAAGGCTAAAATCATACGATTCATTGCAAACGAGCATTATATTTGAAATGCCTAAAGAAGAGGTGGAATCTGAATTGTTGTTTGCTCCTGATTTTGCTAAAGATGAACCGATTGTTCTTTCGTTAAAATAAATTGAAATTTCCATCAGTGGGAGGTTTTTATTCTTCACTGATGGAAAGCTCTCACTGCCCAAAAGTAGCGAAGTAAAAAACAGGCTTATGCAAGCCTGTTTTTTGTTTCGTTTACGTATGTTGTTAAAAATTGATCAATTGCTGTTTCATATGCTTCTTTATTTTCTGCATAAGAACAAGCGTGAGCGCCTTTTTCTGCAATAAAGAGTTCTTTTGCGCCTTCTTTTGCTTCATGCAATGCTTGTGTCATTTGGCATAAAATGTATTCATCGTCTTTACTGTGGATGAACAATACAGGATTTTTAATGTTTTTCACACAATCAATAGGAGAAACTTCCTGAATTGTATAACCATCACGCACTTTTAAAAAGGCATTAGCGAGTGGTAAAAGAGGCCATTTTGGTAAATGAAACTCAGCCTTTAAACGATAATGAAGCTGTTCGTAAAAATCAGAGAATGGACAGTCAGCAATGTAAAAATCAGCTCCGTCCTCAACCATGCCTGCATATTGTAATAACGTTGCTGCTCCCATGGATTCACCATGAATACCAAGTGTAATATTTGAACCGAATCGTTGTTTGAGCCAATCCACTACCGTCTTTAGATCGTGTTTTTCGTAATAGCCGTAACTTGTTGTTTTGCCTCCTGTTTGACCGTGGCGGCGATGATCATAAATAAACACGTTGAATCCTCTGTTTAAAAATAAATTTGCATACTTTATAGAATTCATTTTATTGACGGTGACGCCGTGGCAAAAAATCATGAACTTATTTGAATTGTTAACAGGAATATAGTAGCCATGAATGTTATAACCAAATTGCGAAGAGAGGTATACTTCTTCTTTCTGTAGAGCTTCAAAATCCTCCAAGCGAAAATGCTGTTTTGTTTCACGTTCTAAAATTTCTTCTTCTGTTTTTTTCTTTAAATACATGACTGCATTTGTGAAGAAAATGCCAATCCCAATAAGAGTACCCAATATCGTTAGTAATGCTGTCCAAAACGCTTTCATACTCCATCCTCCAAGCTACAATACATATGATACAATTATATTGTATCATAACAATCTGTAAAGGTGAGAGAAGTGAGTATGATGAGAATTCAAAATATAACAGCAGAGATGCGAGAAGAAATTGGTCAATTTATGCAAGAAAATTGGGGCAGTACTGTAATGGTTTCAAGAGGACATATCCATCAATTAGATCGATTACCAGGGTTTCTTGTAGTGGAAAATAACGAAATAATAGGAATTATCACATATTATATCATTGATAAAAATTGTGAAATTGTATCACTTGATAGTTTCAAAGAAAAAAGAGGGATTGGTACACAGCTTGTAGAGTGTGTAATAGATGCGGCAAAGAAACAATTTTGTGAAAAAATTTGGCTTATCACGACAAATGATAATGTAAATGCGATGCGATTTTACCAGAAACGAGGATTTACTATGACAAATCTATACATAGATGCTGTACAAGAAGCTCGTAAGTTGAAACGAGAAATTCCGATTATTGGCTATGAGGGAATTCCAATCTTACATGAAATTGAGTTTGAAAAAAAAATATGTCAAATTAAAAGTTAGATAAGCTAAAATATATGCTCTTATTTTATAAATAGGAAGTTTTTTTATTATAGGAATTTATTAGGAGAAAATGAATGTGATAATTACATGAATGTGCTAATTTGATAATTTCACAGACTAGTATACATCATATATAATTATAATGATTCTAATGATTAGGATGAGAAAAGGAGAGATGAGATGATATTTTTCTTTCAATTAGCAGTAATTTTGCTAAGTACAAAGCTTGCGGGTGACTTAAGTGTCAGGCTAGGGCAACCGTCTGTACTTGGAAAACTTATTGTTGGTATTGTGATTGGTCCAGCAGTATTGGGATTAATTGATAATACAGATTTACTGAAGCAATTAAGTGAAGTCGGGGTTATTCTCCTCATGTTTATGGCTGGTTTAGAAACGGATTTAAAGGAACTAAATGAAAATCGCAATTCTTCTTTAGCAGTAGCAGTGGGTGGAATTATTATGCCGTTTCTAGGTGGCTATGTTGCCGGTCTGATTATGGGAATGGAGCAAGCAAATGCAGTTTTTTTAGGCTTACTTCTTTGTGCAACTAGCGTTAGTATCTCTGTGCAAACGCTTCGGGATTTAGGGAAAATGAAAACGCGCGAAAGTACAACAATGCTTGGCGCAGCTGTGTTTGATGATATCCTTGTTGTTATTTTGCTTGCTTTTGCCATGAGTTTCTTAGGTGCAGGTGATGTGAATCTAACAATGATTATTTTGAAAAAGGTTGTCTTCTTTGCAGCAATTATCCTAATCGGATGGAAAGGTGTTCCAATGATTATGCGCTGGCTTTCTCCGCTTCGTGTGTCAGAATCTATTATTAGCGCAGCCCTTATTATTTGTTTCTCCTTCGCTTATTTTGGAGAATTACTAGGAATAGCGGGAATTATCGGAGCGTTTGCGGCAGGGATTGCTATCTCCCAAACAGATTATAAACATGAAGTTGAGAAGAAAGTTGAACCAATTGCCTATGCAATGTTTGTTCCTATTTTCTTTGTAAGTATTGGGATGAATATTACGTTTGCAGGACTTGGAGATAAAGTTTGGTTTATTGCCATTTTAACAGTAATTGCTGTGTTAACGAAATTGATTGGTTGCGGTCTTGGAGCACGTATGACAGGTTTTGATTTACAGTCTTCTACAATCATTGGATCTGGAATGGTTTCACGTGGCGAAGTAGCCTTGATTATTGCAGGACAAGGTTTGGCTTCAGGATTATTAGCGCAAGATTACTTTACAGCGATTGTTATTGTTGTTATTTTGACAACGATGATTACACCGCCGATGTTAAAGAAAACATTTGCGATAAAAGACAAGCAATTGAAAGAGGAAAGAAGTGCAATGTAAGCACTTCTTTTTTTTATGTAACAATTTTCAGAAATATATAACAATAACCTTGACGTAGGCTTTATTTTGTTTTACGGTGAGGTTGTAAACTATTTCCATGTTAAGGGGTGAAGATGTGGCAACGATACGCGATGTTGCAAAGTTGGCAGGAGTTTCAGTCGCAACAGTTTCACGAGTATTAAATGAAAAAGGGTATGTACATGAAGATACGGTAAAACAAGTGAAGAAAGCAATTGAAGAGTTGCAATATAGACCAAATGCGGTGGCCAAGGCGCTATTTAAAAAATCTTCTACGATGATTGCCCTGCTTGTACCTGACTTACAAGACCCGGCATCCTTACCATTACTTACAGTTATTGAAGAAGAAGCTTACAAAGAAGGATATCAAATTATTATATGCAATATGAAACATAAGCGTGGTTACATGGATGTATTGGAACAAAATAATATTGCAGGTGTTATTATGACACGTGATGTATATGAAAGCTTGCAAAAAGAAATAGTATCAGTTCCGTTTGTAATTGTAGATTCGGTTGAGGGGTTTTCTTTACATTATTATAATGCGGCGATACAAGCTGTTTCTGTTCTAGAAGAGAAAGGATGTCAGTTTCTTGCCTATATTCATGAAGATACAAATAATGAAGCGATGGAAGAATATTTCACTGGTTTTTTAGACGCGGTTTGGGAGAAGAAGATATCTTACCGAGTTATAGAAACGTATAGGGAAGAGATAGATTCAGAACAAATAGCTGTGGAGGTATTACAAAAATATCCATACATAGATGGTATCATTACTTGTAGCGATATTGTAGGGATTGGCTTTATTCGTGCTGCACAAAAGCTTTATATCTCCATTCCAAAACATTTACAAGTTATTGGTTTAAATGGAATTGTACAAGGGGAGTGGTCTACGCCAGCTTTAACGACAATTGCTCAGCCGATAACAAGTATAGGAGCACTTGCTATTCATAAGTTAATTGCAAAAATAAAAAAGGTGGAATATAACCAAGAGGTAGCTGATTTGGATTTCGTTCTAATTGAGAGAGAATCAACAAAGTAAAAGGTGCGTGAGAACACGCGCCTTTTTTTCTATTTTGTTACTCGTAGGGCCGTAGGAGTCTGATTGATGAAATTTTCACTTAATCAAGGGTGTAGTAAGAAGTGTTCTTGTTTAATATCAAGTAACATTGTTGCAAAACGTGTATGTTCTTCAAAATTTGGAGAATGAGCTGAGTTCGGAAACCAAATCATTTTTTTTATAGGTGCGTTAAGAACATCGCAATATTGTTGTACAAGTGCATAAGGCGTTTGATAGTCATAGCGTCCAGAACAAAAATAGACAGGAAATGAAACGCTCGGCACTTGTGAAAAGAAATCAATCGTTAACATCTCTTTCCATAATTCCCCAGAATTCATATTTCCGCTAAAAAATTTAATCCAATCTATCCATGTGTATTCAGGGGATAGAAACCCTTTTCGAATGAAAGAAAAGAATGTCCCATTTTGAATAGCTCCACCAAAGATACCGAGCCATTTCCTTTGGATAAGTAGTCTCCTTTTATCTAGAAATGGAGGCTTTCCAAGCTTTTTTAAAGAAGCAAGTGCACGGGTATGTCCGCGCTGCTTTGCGGATCGAATTAAATGTTCAAAAAGCAGTTTCTCATTTTGCTTCATATGCACAATTTGGCCCACTCCGATATATGCTTCGATGTATTGAGGAGATTGCTGTGCAGCAAATAATCCAATGATGCTGCCCCAAGAGTGTCCAAGAAGAAATAATTTCCTTTTTTGAAACCTTTTTAGAAGATAATCGATTATTTTATGTGTATCTAAAACGTATTGCTCAATTGTTAGCGATTCTTTGAAATCTCGCCATGAAAAGGATTTTCCTGCTCCGCGCTGATCCCAGTTGACAACAATAAAATGTTTCTCAAGTTCTGTTTGAAAATGGCGTGCAAAGCCAATTTGAGCCATTCCTGGTCCACCGTGTAAGCATAATAGAAGAGGTTGATTGAGATCTTGCCCACGAATGAGTAACGATTGTTTCCGATTATTTATAAGAACATTTTCAATTGTAGCAATACTATTTGAGATGTGTTTTTTATTTTTATCGTAAAAAGAGGGGGTGCTGCTGCGGATGAACATGAGGACGACCTCCTTTTGATTGCGATATATTGAACAGTGATGTTTTTTTCATCATATACTAAATATACTAATAAGAAATTATTGTATCATAACATAATAACTTTATCCCGCATTAACAAGCAGTAAGTTCCCGGTGATGAAAGTTTCACGTTATCCTATGTTTAATAGAGAGGAGGGAGGAGGTGGAAATTGGTGAAATTATTGATCGTTTAAATAATCATGAATCGATAGCAATTGTTGCGAAACGACTGGAAATGAGTCCATATACACTATCAAAAAAATTACGATTACTCGGATATGGATATGATAATGAGCAGAAAAAAAGGGTATTTATTGGAGAAGGGGAGGAGCCTCGTCATTTACAATTAAAAGAAGCTGTAAGTCTACAGCAGGAAAAAATAGATTATCAGCGCCTCATTTATGAGCAATTGCAACATATTTATGAGTTGTTGCAAAAACGCGAATATGGAATACGTATCACGTCTGTGGAGCAAGAAGAGAAAAAAAAACGTACATTTTCTCTTTCTAAACAAGTACTAGAACAATTAGATTGTCTTTCTGTTAGAAATGGTGTGCATAAGTCTAAACTTGTAGAAATTGCACTGAAAGAATATTTAGAAAGATATCGTGAAAGATAATAAAAGCGGGATTTCCCGCTTTTATCCTACTATTTGCAGGCAGTAAGATTTAAAAGAAGAACTGCCTGTAGAAGCTTGATTTCTTCCACTCATGAAAATTGTATGTTATAACGGCTAATTTATTTTTTGAACACGCCCTTCAATTTTTGCTTCGATCGGTGATTTTGCCTGCTTCACATAATCTACTAATGCATCTAAATCATTCGGTCCTGTTTCTGTATTTGTTCCATTTTTAAAGGAAACAAAACCGTCTCCACCAGAAGCTAAAAAGGCATTCGCTACGACAGTATATATTTGCGAGTCAACAAGAGCTTCGCCGTTTGATAAACGTACATCAATTACTTTTTCACCATCTGCTTTGTTAGCGTCCCATTTGTACGTGATACCAGAGATTTGGAGCATACGTGTTTTATCTTTTTGCCATTGCTGATTTAAAATGTCCCGAATATCTTTTCCAGTCAATGTTGATTTTATTAATTGGTTGCCAAAAGGTTGAATGCCATATAGTTCTCCCCATGTAATATCTCCTGCATCTAAATCGTTGCGAATACCGCCAGGATTCATAAGAGCAATTTGTCCGTTCATCGCACTGCGCTGTGCATCTGCAATTAAGTTACCAAGTGTTGACTCTCCAGCAGGTGATTCTTTTCTGTCTAAAGCAGTTGCAGCTTTACCGACAACTTCATTTACAAGTGGAGCGACTTTTTCAGCATACTGCTCGACTTTTTTCTTAATTTGTGGATCAGGTTGAATGCCATCGTGAAATGTTGTAACAATCTCAGCCTTTTTCTCTACAATATCTTTTGTTTTCTTATCAATTTTTAAGTCAACGTCTGCGAAAGCTGTACCGTACGAATAAGCTTGTACAAGAAGTTTTCCATTTACAGTTCCATTTACATATGCATGGTTATGGCCGCCAAAAATGACATCGACTTCTGGATCGGTATTTTGAGCTAAACGAACGAGATCACCATCTGTAATTCCTTTATCATCCGTTGTACCAGGATTGTGTGCTAATACAACAATTGCTTTTACACCTAATCGTTTTAATTGTTGTGCAGACTTGTTAATTGCCTCTACTTCATCTGTGAACTTTACGTTTTCAACCATTTTAGGCATAACGATGCTTGGTGTTTCTGTTGTGACGACACCAATAAAGCCGACTGGAACTCCTTGTACCATTTTTACTGTAAATGGCGGTAAAAATAAACGACCAGTTGTTTTGTTGTAAACATTGGCTGCAACGTAAGGGAACTGAGCACCTTTAAAGTTGCCAGTCTTTTCATGATAGCCACCATAAATAAGGCGACGCATTTCGTCTACACCTTCATCAAATTCATGGTTTCCAATTGTTCCAACATCAAAGCCAAGGTCGTTGAAAATATCAATTGTTGGTTCATCTTGTAATAAAGCAGAAATTGGTGGACTTGCTCCAACTGCGTCTCCGGCATGAACAAGTAGCGTATTTTTGTTTTGTTTTTCGCGGTCTCGCAAGTATGCAGCTAAGTAATCGACCCCACCGGCTTCCTTATTGTTTATTTTTTTTACTGTGTTTAATTGACCGTGGAAGTCATTAATGCCTAGCATTTGAACATCAATGTAACGATTTTCTTGTGTTGGTGTAGAAGTGGGCTGTGCTGCAAATACGCTTGAAAATGTGACTGTACTTAAAACAGCAACTGCCGGTATAATTTTTTTCCACATGTTTTTTGTTTCTCCCCTTTATATAAATCTGACATCATACGACATCATTTTAATAGATTATAAGAAAACAATCTATATAAAATTCTATATTTTAAGAAAATTTATAAAACAAAATCTCTTTATTTTTATATAGAAAATAAATCATTAATTATGGATGATTAACTGTTTTGCATTTTCATGTGGAATTGGAGCTGGGATTCGGGCAACTTAATAGAGATGCAGATACAGCTCTTGTGGTTGCTGGTAAATTGCACTTGCTACTATAATAAAGAAAAAAGTAAAAGGTGATTTAATTATGGCAAAGAAAAAGCAAAAGCAAGCACAGAAACAAACAGGGATGAAGATGGAAAAAGAAACAGTAACAATTGGAGATCAATTAAACGAAGCATTAATGAAGCAGCTGAAAAGTAAACAAAAAGAGCTAAAAGAGCAAGAAGAGCAGAAAAAAGAAATAGAGTTAGAGAGAAAGCGTAAAGAACAGCGTGAGCGCGAAAAAAACAAATCATTTGAAGAATTATTAAGTGAAAGTAGTTTGTCATGGAAAGATTTTAAATAAGAAACGAATATAAAGGAGAATAGATGAAGAAAAAATAACGTGCCATATATATGCGGCACGTTATTTTTATAATAATTTTATGGAAGTAATAAAATTTTCCCTGTACTTTTTCTACTTTCTAAATAATGATGTGCTTTTGCTCCTTCGTTTAAGGAAAATGTAGTTGGTTTGGATAACTTGATTTTTCCTTGTTGAATCCATGTGAATAGTTCTTTAGAACGAAGAACACGCTCTTTATGAGAAGTGAGCACATTCCATAGATCACCGCCGGTTAACGTCTTAGATGTATCCATAAGCATGCGCGGGTCTACAGGCGCTGGATCGCCTCCTGCCATTCCGTAAAAAACAACGGTTCCTCCAATACGTGTTGCTTCAAAGCTATCCATCAACGTAGAACCAACAGATTCATATACGACATCTACACCTTTTCCGTTAGTCGCATGCATGACTTTCTGTTTCCAGTCATCCTCATACAAAAAGGTCCAGTCTGCGCCAACTTCTTCGGCAGCTTTTGCTTTTTGCATAGAAGAGGTAAGGGCAATCACTTTACCGCCTAATAATTTGATAATTTGTACAAGAAGTTGTCCTACACCACCGGCAGCAGCGTGTACGAGTACAATGTCTCCTTCCTTTACTGCATAGCTATCGCGAGTTAAGTAGTGAGCTGTTAAACCTTGCAGTAAAATAGAAGCAGCTGTTTCATATGAAATATGATTAGGAAGTGGAATTGCTTTCTCTATTGGAACTGCTACAAGCTCTGCATTTGCATATGGAACATCTGCAAATGCAATAGAATCTCCTTGCTTTATGGTCGTAATATTATTTCCTACTATTTCTACAATTCCAGCGCCTTCGTAACCTAAAATATATGGTGGTTGACCAGCGAGGTGATAATTTCCTTTTCTTCTGTAAACATCGGCAAAATTTAAGCCAATTGCTTTCATTTTTACAAGAATGTCATTAGGTCCGATAACAGGATTAGGGATTTCTTTATATTGTAATACTTCTGGTTCTCCAAATGTGTTAAATACAAGAGCTTTCATCTTTTTCCCTCTACTTTGTGTATTTTGTTTTACGCTTACACTGTAAGATAAAAGGATGAAGAAAGCAAGAAATTGCTCTTTGAAAAAAGCGAGAAAAGGTTGTTCATATGAAATGAAACAACAATATATAAATCCATTTTAATTTTTTAACATATAAGCCGCTGCTATGTAGAAGAAAACATGACCTGCACTTGCTTTCTCCCTTTGTTTTCATTCTTACATGTGGCAGGAAAAGGTTCTGACCGCTTTTATGCATGGCCAGATGCTCTTACCCACCTAAAAAGAAATAGTTATTTAAGTCGGTTTTTCAATTTGTACTTATATACTTTCTTCTAGTTTCTTAACATAACAAGATTATGTAAACAAATCGCTTTTTTTGACTTTTTATTTTTTTCTTGTTGAAATGGAGTAAAGGAGGAGTTTTTTATGCATATTCCAACAACAACACTTCATAACGGTGTGAAAATGCCAATGCTAGGCTTAGGAGTATATAAAGCAAAAGAAGGGGAGGAAGTAAAGCGAGCGGTACAGACTGCGCTAGAAATCGGATACCGTGCGATTGATACGGCTACTATTTATGAAAATGAAAGCGGTGTCGGAGAAGCGATTCGTGAATTTGGAATTGCTCGTGAAGAGCTTTTTATTACAACGAAAGTATGGAACGATGAACAAGGATATGAAACGACGCTTAAAGCATTCGAAACAAGTTTAAAGAAGTTACAGATGGATTACGTGGATTTATATTTAATCCATTGGCCGATACGTGGAAAGTATGTGGATACATATCGCGCTCTTGAAAAATTATATGAAGAAGGAAAAGTACGTGCGATTGGTGTGTCAAATTTCCATACTCATCATTTAAAACATTTATTAGAGAATTGTCATGTTAAACCAATGGTGAATCAAGTCGAGCTTCATCCAATGTTAGCACAATTTGAACTTCGCAATTTTTGTCAGCAAGAACAAATTCAAATGGAGGCATGGAGTCCGCTTATGCGAGGTGGGGAGGTATTTGAACATCCGGTTATTCAAGAGATTGCTAAAAAATATGAGAAAACACCTGCTCAAGTTATTTTGCGCTGGGATATTCAAAGTGGAATTGTAACAATTCCAAAATCTGTTACACCGTCTCGCATTGCAGAGAATTTTCATATTTTCGATTTTTCATTAACAGAAGAAGAAGTGCAGCAAATTGATAAACTAGATTGTAATAAGCGTTCAGGAACAAATCCAGAGAAATACGATACGATGTAAAAAAGCTACCGATTTTTCGGTAGCTTTTTTCATCGATGAGATTCATATGTATCTAATTTCGCAATTGCTTGAATGTGTGTGTATTGTTCGTCTGTCAATGAATTTGTAGTGCCGGCTTTTATGTTCTCGCGTAATTGGTCAATTGAGCTTGCACCTGGAATGAGAGCTGCAATTGCCTGGGTATGTAAGCAATATTGAAGCGCGGTTTCTGTTAGAGAGCGCTCATTTGTTATTTCTTTCACACGAGATACGATGTGTTTTACTTCATCGTGATTGTAAGAGAGATAGTCCTTTTCTTTCACTTTAGCTAATTTCTGTGCATTGTTACTAGTTAATAAGCCTTTTGCGAGTGGACCGCGGGCAATGACGCTAATATTGTGTTCTTGTAAGAATGGGAACCATTCTTCTGGGCGGCGATTTAATATGTTATATTCCATTAAAATACTTACGATATTAGAACGCTCTGCATATTGGCGAATAACATTAGGACGGATGGAAGAAATCCCGTAATGACGAATGATTCCTTCTTGTTTTAGTTCTTCAAATGTTTCAATGACTTCGTCAATATTATCTTCAATTGTTCCGCCATGTAGCTGATATAAATCGATATAATCCGTTTTTAATCGGCGCAGGCTTTCTTTTACTTCCTCTTTTATATATGCCTTAGAAGGGTCCCAAGTCCAACCGTTTTTTTCTTCTGTCCAGCGGTTCCCAACTTTTGTAGCAAGTACAACTTGCTCTCGTTTTCCTTGTAACGCTTTTCCGATAAATTCTTCATTTAATCCATAATTGTATAAATCGGCCGTATCTAAAAAATTAATACCTAAATCTAACGCTTCATGAATGATTTGAATGGCTTCTGTTTCATTTGTTCCAAGTGACATACATCCAAGTCCAATTTCACTTACATATAAATCTGAATTTCCTAATTTACGTGTTTTCATCATTACCCTCCTTACTTTTATTGTACGAAAGCGTAAGGAGTTTCACAAACACTTTACCTTTGTGTATTTGTAATCCAGTCATGAACAGTTTTATAACGTTGTTCATATTGTTTTAGCATATAACGAATTTCCCAGGCTTTTCCGACTAACGTTACTCGATTTGGTAAAATATACACTTTCATTTTCGTTTCGCTCCTTTCAATGTGATAGAATGTATGAAGAAAGACTAGGAAATAGAACAGGGAGATGAAGTCTTATGAGTAATCTTGAAGAAAGAACGATTGCGACTGAGCCTATTTTTGATGGAAGAGTGATTAAAGTTCGTGTTGATGAAGTAGTATTGCCAAATGGTGAGACGAGTAAACGTGAAATTGTGAAGCATCCTGGTGCGGTAGCGATTATCGCAATTACAGATGACGAGAAAATTGTGTTAGTTGAACAGTATCGCAAAGCGATGGAAAAAGCGCTTGTAGAAATTCCTGCTGGAAAGTTAGAGCAGGGAGAACAACCTGAAGCAACAGCAATTCGTGAATTAGAGGAAGAAACAGGGTACATATGTGATAACATGAAGCTCATCACGTCATTCTACACATCACCAGGGTTTGCAGATGAAATTGTATATGTATATGAAGCGACTGGTTTGAAGAAGAAGGAAGACAAAGCAGATCTTGATGAGGATGAGTTTGTTGAGTTAATGGAAGTATCATTAGAAGAAGCGCTGCAATTAATAAAAGAGCAACGTATTCATGATGCAAAGACAATGTTTGCAATTCAATATTTACAATTGAAAAAATAAACACTCGCTTTATGCGAGTGTTTATTTTTGTAAAATTTGAAGATGACTAGCTGTAGCGTCTCGATATTTATTGTATTTTTGCATATACACATGTATCACGTAAACTACCATCAGGAGCAAGGAAGTCATTTTCTAGCGTACCTTCTAGAATAAACTCTAGGCGCTCTGCTACTAATCGTGCATTTGTATTATTGGCATCACAGCGAATTTCAAGTCGCTTCGCTCTGAGTTTATCGAACGCGAATTGAATGGCTCCTTTTAATGCTTCTGTCATATACCCCTGTTTTGTGTAAGAGCTATGAAGCCAGAAGCTAATAGAAAACTTTGGAATATCCCAGTTTTCTGGGTGAAGTGTGAGTGCACCGATGAATGTACCTGTTGTTTTATCATATAGATGAAACGGCAATGTTTCTCGAAGTAAAAATTTCCCATGGGCGGCTCTAACTGCTGCTTCTGCCGTTTCTTCAGTTTCATGCGTAATAGACATCCATGGCTGTAGATCCTCTAAAGAAGTTTGAATTGCTTCATAAACTTCTGTACCATCGCCAGGGAACGGTTTACGTACCTGCAGGCGCTCGGTCTGAAATAATGTTGGAAAATCTAATAATAGTTGTTTCAAAAGAAATCCCTCCTATTCTCTACCTTTAAGTTTAGCAAAGTGGCGTGGAATTTCAATGTTAATTCGTCATACTTTTTTCTTTCTATCATACATTCTAGTAAGAGGAAGAACGGGGGGACGTAATATGCTAAGGAAATCGTCTTGGCAAGATCGTGTAACATATCATGTACAGGAACACGCTTCATTATATGTATTTGTAGCTGTCCTTTTATTAATGGGGGTTATTTTTGGGGCGATCCTTGTGAATAGTTTACAAATAAGTCAAAAACAAGATTTGTATTTTTATTTAAGTCGTTTTTTTGGACAAGTTTCCAAAGGGCAATTTGCAAATGCAGGTGAGATGTTTCGCGAAAGCTACTTATCGCAACTGAAATATATTGGTTTTATTTGGATTTTAGGTATTTCCATTATTGGTTTGCCTCTTATTTTTATTTTATTATTTTTAAAAGGAGTGGTTGTTGGATTTACAGTAGGTTTTTTAGTAAGTCAACTTGGTTGGAACGGCTTATTATTAGCATTTGTGGCTGTACTTCCACAAAATTTAATTATTATCCCAACATTTCTTATTATGACGACGATCGCCGCTAGCTTTTCCTTGCGCATGATTCGTCATCAATTTATTCGAAAAGTAAATGAGCCTCTATTACCACTTTTTATCCGCTATACTTGCTTTTTTCTTATTATCGGTGCAGCGCTAGCGATTGCTTCAGGAATTGAAGCTTATGCATCGCCAAATTTTATGAAACAAGTCATGGAGACTATTAACAAAAAATAATTATACTTTGATAATTATTATCAAGTAATTTTGATTATTTTTCTTTTGACAGTTTCCCTTCTTCTGATATAATGGGGTAAGAGTGGCGAGGGAGGGAGTAGTACCGAATGGAAGAAAGAATTGATCGAATTAAAAAGCAATTGCATGCAGCGAGTTATAAGTTAACACCACAACGTGAAGCTACGGTTCGCGTACTGCTAGAAAATGAAGAAGACCATTTAAGCGCGGAAGATGTTTACCTCCTTGTAAAAGAAAAGTCGCCAGAGATCGGACTTGCAACCGTCTATCGGACTTTGGAATTATTATCCGAGTTAAAGATTGTCGACAAGATTAATTTCGGTGACGGTGTTTCGCGCTATGACCTAAGACAAGAAGGTGCATCACGTTTTCATCATCATTTAATTTGTACAGAATGTGGTGCAGTAGAAGAGATTCAAGAAGATTTACTTTGTGAAGTAGAAAAAAGAGTAGAAAATGAGTGGCGCTTTAAAGTCAAGGATCATCGTTTAACATTCCATGGTATTTGTGAGAAGTGTCAAGAAAAATTAACAGAAGAAAGTTAACCTTTTCCTATTTAGTTAGGAAAAGGTTTTTTTTTGCAAATGAGTAAGACTCCCCGCCTTAAGATTTTAGAGAGAGAAGTGCGGGAGTTTTCATAATTAGGTATAAATGATGAAAAGCTTGGCATATGTTGTAATAACATAAATTTTGGAGGAATTCACAATGCGCCGAGCAATTAAAGTTCTTTTTGATGGTATGAAAGTATTTTTATTGTTTATTAGTTGTACCATTTTGTTTTATTTCGCTATACTATGGATAAATGAAGAATATGAAAGTTATCATCGTTATGAAAAGCCTAAAGAAGAAACAGTAGAAAAAGTATCTGGAACAGAGGAGCCTGCGAAAGATGCTTTCGTCAACAGAATGATTTTTTTCTATGAAAATGGGGAGTAGAGAAGATTGGAAGATCAATTACAAGACTTTATTCATTATATGGTTGTTGAAAAAGGATTAGCTCAAAATACAGTTGTATCATATGAGCGTGATCTAAAAAGTTATACGAAGTATTTACAAAAAGTAGAACAAATTACATCTTTTCATGATGTAGCGCGCATGCATATTGTGAACTTTTTACATCATCTAAAAGATAATGGGAAATCTTCGAAAACGATGGCACGTCACATTGCATCTGTACGGTCGTTTCATCAATTTTTATTGCGTGAACGTGTTGTGGAACATGACCCGTCTGTACATATTGAAACACCTCAAGGTGAGCGTAAATTACCGAAAGTGTTATCGATTAATGAGGTAGAAGCACTATTGCAAATACCGAAAAGAACGAGTGCATTTGGGATTCGTGATAAGGCTATGTTAGAGTTATTATATGCAACAGGGTTACGTGTTTCTGAATTAATTGAATTAAACTTATCAGATGTACATTTAACAATGGGCTTTGTTCGTTGCGTCGGAAAGGGAAATAAAGAGAGAATCATCCCTCTCGGTAGTTTAGCGACAGAAGCGATTCAGTATTATATTGAAAAAGGAAGACCGGAACTCTTAGGAAAGAAAGTGGCCGAAGCACTCTTTTTAAATCATCACGGAAACCGTTTATCTCGTCAAGGGTTCTGGAAGATTTTAAAAAGGCTTGCACAAGAAGCAAATATTCAAAAAGAACTTACACCGCATACATTGCGTCATTCCTTTGCAACGCACTTATTAGAGAATGGAGCAGATTTAAGGGCGGTACAAGAAATGCTTGGCCATGCCGATATTTCGACAACACAAATTTATACACATGTTTCAAAAGCTAGATTAAAAGATGTATATAAACAGTTTCATCCAAGGGCATGAGTGTTCATGCCCTTTTACTTATTATAAAGTGAAACTTCCATCAGTGGGGGGCATTCCTCACTGATAGTTAGTTGAACCAATAGGGCACATGCCAGCAGTTATTCCTCACCTACCTTCCTCGCTTCTCTTTTATTCTTGAGGTGGGGGTCTTACTGCCCGCGAGTAGTGGGATAAAATGAAAGCACTTCACAAAAACTTCACAAACATTTCTTACATTGTTTTCAGCAGAAGGCTAGAATATGAACGTATATTTCCTCTATACTAAAATAGGAAGAAGGAGGAAGTTATGATGAAAAAACTTTTAATTACATTATTTATCACAATGCTAGCGTTAGCTGGTTGTAATACGAAATCGGACGAGACAACGAAAAAGAATAAGTCGCTTGAAGAAGTAAAGGTAGAAATAAAAACGAACCCTGAAACATTAAAGCCGAATGAAAAAGTAGAAGTACAAGCAATTGTTACACAAGGGAAAGAAAAAGTAACAGATGCAGATGATGTAAAGTTTGAAATTTGGAAAGATGGCGACGAGAAAAAAGAGATGCTAGACGCGAAGAATAAAGGTAAGGGTGTTTATGCAATCGATAAAACATTCCCATCTGATGGTGTTTATCATATTATCGCACATACAAATGCACGTGATATGCATGTGATGCCAGAAGTAAAAGTGGCTGTTGGAAATGCAAAAGTTGAGGATACAAAAAAAGAAACAGATGGTCATCATGACGATCATGCTCATGGTGATACAATGATTCATCTGATGGCAGATGGTGTGAAAGCAAATACAGAATCTACAATGAACGTACATGTAAAACAAAAAGAAGAAGCATTAACTGGTGCGGAAGTTCAACTTGAAATTTGGAAAGACGGTGCAGAAAAGCATGAGTTTATTCCAGCAAAAGAAGGTAACAAAGGCGAGTATACAAGTACTTATACATTTAAAGAAGCAGGAACATATAAAGTGAAGGTTCATGTGCGAAAAGGTGATCTTCATGATCATAAAGAAGAAACAGTTGAAGTGAAATAAAGTGAAACTTCCATTAGTGGATGTCTTACTGTCCGCGAATAACGGGATAAAAAACGGCTCTTTTAAAGAGCTGTTTTTTTATGTCGAGAAACATATATCGGTTTCATTAGCGGTTCTAGGTAGAATATATTACAATGAAAATGTGAAAAAAAAACGAAATGTGATAAAAATTTCTTAAAAAGAAAGCGTGAACATGTTATGATATCAGCATGAGATGTCTGACATCTGACTTAGAAGAAAAGGGAAGTTTTTACATCGATTTGAACATACTACATAAGTAGCATATATAGGAGGTTACAGTTGTGAATAAATATAAACGTATTTTTCTTATCGTAATGGACTCCGTAGGAATTGGAGAAGCACCAGATGCTGAGAAATATGGCGATAAAGGTTCTGACACACTTGGCCATATTGCAGAGCATATGAACGGATTACAAATGCCAAACATGATGAAATTAGGTCTTGGTAACATCCGTGAAATGAAAGGGATTGCAAAAGCAGAGAAGCCACTTGCATATTATACAAAAATGCAAGAAAAATCTATGGGAAAAGATACAATGACAGGTCATTGGGAAATTATGGGTTTGTACATTGATACACCGTTTCAAGTATTCCCAGAAGGGTTCCCGAAAGAATTACTTGATGAGTTAGAAGCGAAAACAGGACGTAAAATTATTGGGAATAAACCAGCTTCTGGAACGGGAATTTTGGATGAACTTGGACAGGAACATATGGAAACCGGTGCATTAATTGTGTACACGTCTGCTGATAGCGTATTGCAAATTGCTGCTCATGAAGAAGTTGTACCGCTTGAAGAACTATATAACATTTGTAAAATTGCACGTGAGTTAACACTTGATGAAAAATATATGGTAGGTCGTGTGATTGCTCGTCCATTCGTTGGAGAGCCAGGAAACTTCACACGTACGCCAAACCGTCATGATTACGCACTAAAACCATTTGGTCGTACGGTAATGAATGAATTAAAAGATAGTGACTATGATGTTATCGCAATTGGTAAAATCTCTGATATTTATGATGGAGAAGGTGTAACGCAATCTCTTCGTACAAAATCTAACATGGATGGTATGGATAAGCTTGCAGATACAGCGAGTATGGACTTTACAGGTTTAAGCTTTGTAAATCTTGTTGACTTTGATGCACTATTCGGTCATCGTCGTGATCCTCAAGGTTATGGAGATGCACTGCAAGAATATGATGCACGTCTTCCTGAAGTACTTGAGAAGTTAAAAGAAGACGACTTGTTAATTATTACAGCTGACCATGGTAATGACCCAATTCACCACGGTACAGACCATACACGTGAATATGTACCATTATTAGCATATAGTCCAAGCATGAAAGATGGCGGAAAAGAATTACCACTTCGTCAAACATTTGCTGATATCGGTGCCACAGTTGCAGAAAACTTCGGTGTAACAATGCCGAAATATGGAAAAAGCTTTTTGAACGAGCTAGATAAATAGGAGGAACATCAAATGAATCGTGAGTTAATTTCAAAATCTGCTTCATACTTAAAAGGAAAATTTCAAGAAACACCAACAGTAGGGTTAATCCTTGGTTCAGGTCTAGGTGTATTAGCTGATGAAATCGAAAATGCAGTAGCTGTACCGTACAGTGAAATTCCTGAGTTTCCTGTATCTACTGTAGAAGGTCATGCTGGTCAACTTGTATTTGGTACACTTCAAGGTGTTACAGTTGTAGCAATGCAAGGTCGTTTCCATTACTATGAAGGATACGATATGCAAAAAGTAACATTCCCAGTTCGTGTTATGAAAGAGTTAGGAGTAGAAGCAGTTATCGTTACAAATGCTGCTGGCGGTGTAAATACATCATTTGAGCCAGGCGATTTAATGTTAATTTCAGACCATATTAACTTTATGGGCCATAATCCATTAATCGGACCAAATGATTCTGAGATGGGTGTACGTTTCCCTGATATGTCTGAAGCATACAGTAAAGACCTTCGTAAAATGGCAAAACAAGTTGCTGCTGATTTAAATATTAAAGTACAAGAAGGCGTATATGTTGCGATGACAGGTCCTGTATATGAGACACCTGCAGAAATTCGTATGATTCGTACAATTGGCGGTGATGCAGTCGGAATGTCAACTGTCCCAGAAGTTATTGTCGCTGGTCATGCCGGTATGAAAGTACTTGGTATTTCTTGTATTTCAAATATGGCAGCTGGAATTTTAGATCAGCCGCTTCATCATGATGAAGTAATTGAAACAACAGAGCGTGTAAAAGCAAACTTCTTAGCACTTGTAAAAGCAATTGTAAAACAAATGAAGGGGTGAGTTCACAATGAGAATGGTGGACCTAATTGCAAAAAAACGTGATGGCAAAGCATTAACGACAGAAGAAATTAATTTTATCATTGAAGGCTACACAAATGGTGATATTCCAGATTACCAAATGAGTTCACTTGCAATGGCAATTTTCTTTCAAGATATGAATGAGCAGGAACGTGCTGATTTAACGATGGCAATGGTAAATAGCGGCGATACAATTGATTTATCAGCAATCGAAGGAGTAAAAGTAGATAAACACTCAACTGGTGGTGTTGGTGATACAACTACGCTTGTGTTGGGCCCATTAGTTGCTGCTTTAGGTGTACCGGTTGCGAAAATGTCTGGTCGTGGTCTTGGGCATACAGGTGGTACAATTGATAAATTAGAAGCAGTTCCAGGATTTCATGTAGAAATTGAAAATGAGGAATTTATTCGTCTTGTAAATGAAAATAAAATTGCTGTTATTGGTCAAAGCGGAAACTTAACACCCGCTGACAAAAAGTTATATGCACTTCGTGACGTGACAGCAACGGTAAACTCTATTCCGTTAATTGCAAGTTCTATTATGAGTAAAAAAATTGCTGCTGGTGCGGATGCAATCGTTCTTGATGTTAAAACAGGTGCGGGTGCATTTATGAAAACGGACGAGGATGCGAAGCAATTAGCTGCAGCGATGGTTCGCATCGGTAACAATGTAGGACGTAAAACGATGGCTGTTATTTCTGATATGAGTCAGCCGCTTGGTGAGGCAATCGGTAACGCTTTAGAAGTGAAAGAAGCGATTGATACATTGCAAGGAAAAGGGCCAAAAGATTTAGAAGAACTATGTTTAACGCTTGGAAGTCAAATGGTATATCTTGCTGGACAAGCTTCTTCTTTAGAAGATGCGCGTGAAAAGCTCATCGAAGTCATGAACAATGGAAAAGCATTAGAATCATTTAAAACGTTCTTAGCAGCACAAGGCGGTGACGCTTCAGTTGTAGATGATCCTTCTAAATTGCCGCAAGCACAATATAAGATTGAAGTAGAGGCAAAAGAAGATGGATTTGTATCTGAAATTGTTGCAGATGAAATTGGTACAGCAGCAATGCTTTTAGGAGCAGGTCGTGCAACGAAAGAATCTGAAATCGATTTAGCAGTTGGACTTATGCTTCGTAAAAAAGTGGGCGATAGCGTGAAAAAAGGTGAAGCGCTTGTAACAATTTACGCGAATCGTGAGAATGTAGAAGACGTAAAACAAAAAATTTACGATAACATGAAGGTATCTGCAGAGCATGTAGATGCACCGAAGTTAGTACACGGTATCGTAGAAAAATAAAGTGACAATTTGTTCACGAATTGTGAGATAAAAAAGCTAAGGAGTTTGCTCCTTGGCTTTTTTTGCATATAATAATAATGGGTGAAAATATGATAAGAATTTGTGCAGTAACAAAAGAAAATGAAGTATTATATGATTTGTCATTAGAAGAAACAAAGCGAGAAGATATTGTGTGGTTTTGGCTAGATTTATGTAAACCGACGAAAGAAGAGTATACATATATTTTACAAGACTATTTCAAATTCCATCCCCTTGCGATTGAAGATTGTTTAGAATATGTACAGAGGCCAAAGGTTGACTTTTATGAAGGGTATCACTTTTTAGTTCTTCATGCTTTCAGTGAAGATGGATTAGAGCCGCATGAAATTGATTTGTTCGTTAGTGATCATTTTGTTGTATCCTTTCACTTTTCGCACAATAAGGCGATTGAACGAGCATGGAATAAACTTGGGGAAAGACAACGTATAAAGAGAAGCACTCTTCATGTGACGCATACAATTATTGACCAAATTGTCGATGATTATTTTGCTCCAGTATATTATATTGAAGATCATTTAAATGCAATTGATGATAATTTAACAGGAGATACAACAAGTACTGTATTAGAAGAGGTATTTGATATTCGTAATGATTTATCAAAATTACGAAGAACAATTGTACCGATGCGCGATTTATTGTATCGTATTTTAAATTCAACGCGTTTTCATGGTGTGAATGATCATGAAATTTATTTTAAAGATATTTATGATCACTTGTTAAAGCTGTCTGAGATGATTGAAACAAGCCGAGAGCTAACAGCTGATATTCGGGATAGTTACTTTTCCCTAAACTCTCATCATATGAACAATATTATGAAAACATTAACGGTTTTTTCAACCATTTTCATGCCATTAACATTTATTGTTGGTGTATATGGAATGAATTTTGACAATATGCCAGAGTTAAAGTGGGAGTATGGTTATTATATTTGTTTAGCCATAATGGCTCTTATTGGTGGTGGCATGATGGTATGGTTTTATAAGAAGGGCTGGTTTAAATAATAAAAAAACGCCGGGAATTCCCGGCGTTTTTTATTTAGCCAATGACAGGTAACACAAACATGAGTAAGAAGAGACATGTGATAATATAAAGAGGTTTTGCAACTTCTTTATGCTTACCGAGTGCTACTTTTAAGATTGGATATGCAATGAATCCAAAAGCAATACCATCAGCGATGCTATATGTGAGCGGAATCATAACGATAATTAAAAACGCTGGAAATCCTTCTGAAAAATCGTTCAGAGGAATTTGTTGAATGTTTGTAATCATTAAACCGCCAATAATAATTAAGATTGGAGCGATTGCACTATCTGGAATTAACTTTACAAACGGCAAAGCAAACAATGAGGCAAAGAATAAACCACCAGTGACGATAGACGTCAGACCTGTCTTACCACCCGCTGTAATACCAGCAGCACTTTCTATTGTAGAAACAGTTGGACTTGTGCCAAATAGACCACATGTTATCGCTGAAATTGCATTTGCTTGATAAGCGCGAGGGAATTTACGCTGATCTTCTAATAAACCGTGCAAAAGTCCCATGTTTTCAAAAATGAGTACCATACTCAATGAGAACGTTGCAATTAAAAATGGTAAAGAAGTCAGTTTCCCAAACGACATTGCACCAAAAACATCACCATAGTTAGCAAATGAAAATGAACTATTGCCAACTTGACTTGTATCAACAATACCAAATAACCAGGAAATTCCGGTTCCAATTGCAATGGTCCATAAAAAGTTTCCACGTACATTACGAATAAACAAAACTAATGCAACAATAAGCGTAAGCAGTGTAGCTAGAACAACTGGACTACTTAATTTTCCTAATGCAACAGCAGTGTTCGAATTCGCAACGACAATGCCACCTTTTTGCAAGCCGATAAATGCTAAAAATAGCCCAATACCGACAGTAATCGCTTCTTTTAACGACTTTGGAATTGCAGTAGAAAGTGTACGAGCAATAGGTGTAAACGCGGCAATTGTAAAAATAATACCAGCGATAAAGACAGCTGCTAATGCTTCTTGCCAAGTTAAACCAAGCGTATGCACAGCTGTGTACGTGAAAAACGCATTTACCCCCATACCTGGTACAAGGATTACTGGTGCATTTGCACAAAATGCCATCAATAGACATCCGACAAATGAACTGAATACAGTTGCTAAAATTCCTGCTTCAAGAGGAATACCAGCATCTGATAAAATAGATGCATTCACAATCATAATATAAACAATCGTGAAAAATGATGTTACACCAGCAAGTACTTCCTGTTTTGGCGATGTGTGATGTAGGTCTAATTTAAATGTTTTTTCAAGAATTCCTTTCATGTTAAACCTTCTTTTTCATATCCCTCTCCCGCCCGTGATATCCCTATATAGGGTTCACCGTCTATTATTATAACAAAACGAAGGTTTTTTACAATAAAAAAATGAGAACGTTTTCTTTTTTTTTATTAGATGTACAATTAAATATAGGTGAAAATAGCACGGACAGTTGAAATGATTTCCAATTCTCCTGATTGAATAGGAGGAGCACCGCTATGGACAGCGGAATAAGCAACAAATTCCCGCGGCATATGAGAGGACTCTTCAACGACAGAAATGGGAATGGGATTTACATTTAGATTATATGTACTAGCAATCGTCCTTGCTTTTTCTTGGGCATTTTGCACAGCGAGTACTAATGCTTGTTTGTAATAAGCATTAGGCTCTGAAACGCGAAATACAAGTCCTTTGGCGACATTTGCCCCGTTTGCTACAGCTGCTTCATATACTTCCCCTGCTTTTTGTACATTCAATACAATAATTTCATATAAATGCTCAACTTGATAACCGCGTAACATAGCCTTTTCGTTTACGTATTCATATTGCGGTGTAATGGTGTAAGAAAGCGTTTTGATATTTTGCTCTGTAATTCCAAGTTGTTTCAAAGAATCAAGTAATTTAGCAGAAAGAGCAGCATTTTCTTCTTGTGCTTGTTTTACATTTGTACCTTCAGTACGAACACCAATTGTTAACACGACAACATCAGGTTTTGCTTTTACGACACCTTCACCTTGTACAGTAACAGTTGCTTCTTTACCGTTACGTAACTCATGTAAATATGGGGGCATTCCAATTTGCATAACTGTTCACCTTCCTTTCTCTATTTATATGAAAGGAGTGAGTCCATTTTTTCCTTAAATTTAGAAATATAGTGGAAAATCTAAGTAGAAAGAAAATATATACAATTAAGGTATTCATGCATTATAATATGTGTAAATATTATAAAAAAGGGTCGAGAACAGTGAACGAAAAACGAGAAGCACTTATTTTAGACTTATCTATCTCCTTTCGGAAAATGATTCGTTTATTACAAAATGATATTAATGAACTCTTTTCTGAACATATGCCATGGAATGAGTTTTCTGTACTGCGTGCATTATATTGGAAAAGCCCGCAAATGGCATCGCAAATTGCAAGTGAAGTGAATGTTACATCGAGTCATATTACAGCGGTTACAGATCGTCTTGTTCGTAAGGGGCTTGTAACGAGAAAGCGCTCTGATTCAGACAGGCGCATTGTTTATTTAGAAATTACGGATACCGGGAAAGATGTTGCCGAAAAGCTTGAAAATGTTCGAAAAGAATATTATAGAGAGAAGTTCCAGGACTGGAGCGATCAAGAAATTGAAATGGTACTAGAGCTCTTTGGCAGAGTTCTATAAAAAATAGAAAAGCAATTTTTGCTTTTCTATTTTTTATGGCTTCATCATACTATAGAACGGATGCGCTGCATAAAAACAGACCTACATTCCTATACTTTACCTATATGGAATAGGAGGAAGACTATGAAACGCATTGTTTCTTTTGGAATTATCGGTATATGTTTACTATGTTACAGTATAGAGATAAGTGCAGCGTCTCCAAATCAAATTGTACAAAAAGAACTAGAATATCTCTCAAATCATAAGCCTGTTTTATACTCACAATTATGGATGCGCTCGATGCAAGCTTCTGTTTTGTTTCATCATAGTGATAACATTCATCATCAAGATACTTTACATAATATAAAACATTCCTCCCTCGTAAAGGTAAAACAAATTTCACTGGCCAAAGCTTCTGTTTATATTCCGCGAGTTTCTCAGTATGTGTCAAAATTCGGAAAAGAAAATGTACAAGTGTACTATTTAGCTGTGCAGTATGATGTAAAAAAAGAAAATCCATACCAACTAAATGGAATAAATTACTTTTTACAAGTATTTGTACAAGAGTATGGGGACTGGAAAATTGCTGAAAGTGTTGTCGCACCGACAGATCAAATCGTGACAAACGATGATGGATTTGGGACAGACGAAGAGAAGACATATAGCGAAAGACGAAAGAATGCAAAATAGCCTCCTGACTAGGAGGCTATTTTCACGTTGTTTATCCCCCATTAACGGGTAGTAAGACCCCCACCTCAAGATTGAGAGAGCAGTGAGGAAGATAGGTGGGGGGTAACTGCCCGTAAGCCCGATTGGTTCAACTAACCATCAGTGGGGGATGAAAAACCCCCCACTGATGGAAGTTTCACTTTATCTGATAAAATAGTTACTCTTTACTGTTTTAACCGAAGACACAACCGCGTTCTCTTTAATGGAATATACTCCTTCAGCTGTTAAGCGTACAGCCGGTAGATGGGTCGATGTTAAAAAGAACATTGTATATAATGGATCGATATGCTGATGTCCTCTTTCCTTTAGAAGTTGCACAAGCCCTGTCGTTTTTAAAATTAGTTCATGCATGGGCAACTTGCTCATTTTCCCTCCAAGCGGCAATTCCAAATTGAATAAGGTTTCCTCCCCTTCCATTAATATGGTACCGCCCCCTTGATCGAGCAGTTGGTTTACAGCTTTCACCATAATATCTTTGTTTTGCCCTATAACAACAATATCTTGAGATGCTGTGTAGGTTGTCGCTACAGCATCTAGGTGATCGGCAAATCCTTTTAATATGCCGTTAGTAACCCATTTCCCCTTTTGATCAATAAGACTGACATAACAATATCCTTCTCTAGCTTCTAACTCAATAATGCCTTGTTTCAGCGGCAGTGCTTCGGGACTGGATTTTGTAATAACCGCATTAAGCATTGCTATCACAGGGACTTCCGGGTCTTCAGCGGTCATATCCAGCCATTCCGGTTGAACACGCCATTCTATGTGCATAGGTTCAAACTGCAATTGTTGCCAATCACATGCAGGAAACGGCTTCAAGAGCTGCCCGTTTGTCACAACCAGCTGTCCGTTTGCTATAACCTTGACAGGGGAAGGTTTGCTTATATCCTCGAGAAATAGAATATCTGCGACTCGTCCCGGAGCGATTCCACCGATTTCTTGATCCAATCCATAATATGTTGCGGGATTTAAAGTGGCCATCCGATATGCGGCATGGAAAGGAACACCATTATCGAGAGAAATCTTAATAAGATAGTCCATCAATCCATGTTGAAGAAACGGAGGCATGGAGCCATCTGTTGTTAACATAAGTCTTGAAGCGGAAGAAAAATCAAAGTTGAGCTCTTGTAAATCTTTGATTAGGCCCGGCAAATCAGGACGTATAGAGGAGTGACGCAAAGTTGCATACATACCTAAACGAAGCCTTCTGATTACTTCCTCTCCAGTGATAGCTTCATGACAAGCCGTAACACCGAGTGCTGCTAAAGCATTTAAGGTTTCACTGGAAGCCCCTGGGTTATGCCCCTCAATTCTTTTGCCAAGCCTCCGTGCTTCTGCTATTCCTTCAAGTATTGTTTCATCGCCAGTCAAGGCAGCAGGCCAAGCAGTTAATTCGCCAGCTTGTATAACCTGCTTATGACTAAGTAAACTGACCAAGCGCTCAGTCGTGAATTTCGCTAACATATCCGGGTGGTTGCTTTGTGGATCCATCCTTGCCCACCAATAATTTTTGACAGGCAAATGACTGCTGTAGTCTAATAAATATTCAAAATGTTTCTGATCTGTATTTAAATAAAATATTAGATTATCATTCACTAAAGTCGTTGTACCTAAGCTTAAAGCGAATTCTCCGAATGAGGTAAGATTATAATACTGATATGGATGTGCATGAGGTTCGATGTATCCTGGAACTAATGTAAAGCTGGATGCATCTATAATTTTCGTTTTCTCATCAATTTGCGGTGCACGCATTCCTACATAAGCAATACGATCTTCATACAAAACGATATTGTTTCTTTCCAGCTCTCCTGTGTATACATTAAACACAATTCCTCCTGTAATCCAAATTGTTGCTGGATGCTTACCCCTAGATACTTCTATAAGTTTCCACAATGTATCCTTTTCAATGGATCTCATGTAAGTTTCCCCCTTATCTGCTTTTTCCACGCTCAGAATTATTTCAGTTCACGTTAAAATATCTAAAAATTCAGTTTTATACCTTTTTATATTTTACTATAAAGGGGGATTGCAATGTAGACTATCTTTCCTTCTTCTGTTTTTTTGTAGGTTAAATCTATGCTAGAACCGCGCAGCAAACGAAGTGTGACTCACTTTTTCAGGATCTGTTCTACATAGTACATATGAAAACTCCTCTTTCAATTGTAAAGAGGAGAGGAGAAAGGCGAGTGTATAGTAACAAGTTTGTTTTTCGACACTCTGAAAATAGCCTCCTGACTAGGAGGCTATTTTGCATATAAAGAAAGTTTATGTTTTAACATTCGTTGTAAAATGACGTATGTCAAAATGCTAAACCCTATAAAATACATATAGTGAAGCGGAATAGATTTACTGCCATCAGTGAAAATTTCGCTGCCAAGAAGTCCGAAACAAATGGAAGTACATATTGAGAAATAGACATGAAGTCTTTGATATAGCAGTATTTTTCCATTGTGCTCATTTGGTGAGCGTGCATATAAGTAGGTTCCTAATGGAAGACAAATAATCATATAAATTGCAGGACTTAGTAGTGTCCAAGCAGACGGAATATGGTGATAAGCAGGTCCTACATGTATTTTTTCATATTCATCTTTTATAGCTTCTCTATGTGGATCATAGTCGTAGTTAATAGTGAAATGAGCAAGGGGAGCTATAATACTTGTGTTTTCTGTATACAGTGAACTTTTATTATAAGCATTATTATATTCTTGTTGTGATAAATCAGCATGCAATGCAAAGAAAGGAAACACAAGCTGAAAAATATAAATGGGAAAAACCATTATAATATAACTTAGCGCACTTTGTGAAATAATGTTTCCTGTAATGGTTCCGATAAAGATAGCTAATGTGTACACTGCAATCAATGTAATAATCGTATACACGAAGTATAGATGAAACAACGTAAATGATTGATACTGAGCATGTATCGTAGTTTTGTAGACGATATACATAAGAAACCAACTTACGCTAAGTGCACTTACGATATGAACCGTACCGAATAACCATTTTGATAAAAACAGGTGGGAGCGTTTAAATGGCATAGACCAAAGAAAATCAATCGATTGATTATGACGTTCCCAACCTATTAATATGGTAGCCAATCCAATTAATAGCAGAGCAGGAAAAAATGTAGGACTGTCTCCGCTCAAATGATATAAATAATAAGTATCCGTAGTGTCGTGCAAGTACTTAGCTTTGTACTGTGCATTCGTATAATATTCATATGGTAAGAGATACAACGTACTTAGCCAAAATAGCACAATGACATACTTCCCTTGTTTCCAGTTTTGCATCCACAATGCTTTCTGAAACATGTAATTCACCTCAATTTATACGTATATTCTTTTTGATTAAAATGGTATCGTTACTTTCCACCGAAAGAAAATTTCCATTTAAGTAGATGTGTAAAAACGAAGTAGCTGACAATGCTGGCTATGAAAAAACCGACGTAATAAGAAAGGAATGCATCTCTTCCTCCGAGTAATCTACCTCCAAATAAAGCAAAACAAAGAACAGTACAACCAACAAACCATTTCTGTAACTGTGGAAACAATAGTATTTTTCCGTTTTGTTCGTTTGGAGCACGTGTGTAAAGAAAAGTTGCGATTGGTAAAAAGATAATGATATAAGCAAATGGCGTCAGTAATTTCCACGCAGATGGAACAGATGTCGTTTCCTTTGGATCGTCTTGCGGCAATGTGGAAATTTCATTTCCGTGCTCATCGAACTTCGCGATAGGATGGTAATTAAAATGAATGTTGAAAGACTCCAACGGTGCAACGATACTTACATGTTGTAAGTATTCATGAGTTTTACGCTCTATTTCTCCTAATGCTTCTACTGAATCTCTCGTATGAGTATATACAAATCCGGATATTAACAATACTAAACCGTATGGTAGAAATAATAGAATTGTAGTTAAGCTACTTTGTGAGAAAATATTTCCTGTAATGGTACCGATAAATAAAGTGAATGTATAGGTTGCAATGAGTACAATCGTAGCGTATAAAAAGTAAGTGTGGAATGGAGTAAATATTTGATACTGATCGTGAAACGATACGTTCTTTATTCCATACATACTTATCCAACAAATGATATTTACTGTAATAATGTTCAACACGCCAAATAACCATTTTGTTAAAAAGATATCTTTTCTTTTAAAAGGCATAGAGAAAAGAAAATCAGTTGATTGATTATTTCGTTCCCATCCAATCAAGACGCAAGCAAGTGCAATGAGAATGATACCTTGTAAGAAGATGGTGTCAAATGTATTAAAAGAATAGGAATAATAATAAACATAATCATCAAATTTCATTTTAGACCGGCTAAGCTCTGATTGAGCAGCACTATAATATTCATAAGGTAACAAATATAAACTACTTAACCAAAACAATAGAACAATATATTTCCCTTGTTTATACGTTCGCATCCATAACGCTTTATGAAACATGTGACCCCTCCTCAAAAGCCGTAACAAATACATCCTCAAGTGACATTGGTAATTCTTCTAATAAGAGCGGCTGCTCTTTATGAAATTTTTCTAACGTAGCTGCTACGTTGCCTTCGATTAAGACGGTATATACTTTTCCTGTTTGGTTTAATACTTTCACATTACATAAATTCACTAGCTTTTGTGGTAGTGAGCGTTCGTAAGCTACTTGAATTTTTGCATAGCGTGATTTTGTATCTTCTAAAGCTGTGATAGATGCAATTGTATGATCTTTTAAAATGATGACTGTGTCTGCGATTTTTTCGACTTCATCTAGGTGATGTGTAGAAATGAGAATGGTAATTTCTCGCTCTGCCACTTCTTCGATTAAAAACTGAAGAATCTGTCTTTTTATGATAGGATCAAGTCCATTTGTCGGCTCATCTAAAATTATATATTCTACTCCAGTAGAAAAAGCTAAAATCATTGCTAGCAAAGCTTTCATTCCACGAGAGTAGCTGCGAATACGTTTCTCTGGTAAGTTAAAGCGCTCTAGTAGTTTATAAAAATAGTCTTCATTGAAATTATGATAAACTGCCTTATAAAATTTTACGATTTCTTTTACTGTATATCCGCTTAATACGTTTGTAGAGTCTGGGACATATACAACCGTTTGTTTCACTTCAGGATGTTTGTGCACGTCTATTTCGTTATATGTAACAGTTCCTTCATCTGGATTTAATATTCCAACAAGTGTTCGCAATAGTGTTGTTTTTCCAGCTCCGTTTCTCCCAAGTAATCCGACGATGCTTCCTTTTTTTAAAGTAAATGAAATATCTTCTAATATTATTTGATTATCAATTGTTTTCTTTACGTTTGTCACCTTCAGCATGAGTATTTCCCCCTAATTCTTTATAGTATGAATCAATCCAATCATGAATTTTTTCTTTTGAAATACCGAGATATGAAGCTTCTAGTAATAATTGATGAAATTGTTTTTCCACCATAGCAATTTTCCTTTCATCTTGTGTTGGAGTAATCGATTGGCATACAAATGTTCCTTTGCCGCGCAGCGTTTCAATAATTCCTTGTCGTTCTAACTCTTGATACGCTTTACTCACTGTATTTGGATTTATCACGAGTGAAGAGGCAAGTTCCCGAACAGAAGGGAGTTTATCATTTGGTGCGAGCATTGCTTTTAAAACTAGTTCCTTTACGTTGTGAACAATTTGTTCCCATATCGGAGTGTTGCTTCTTGGATCAAGTTGAATGTGCAAGAGCAATGCCTCCTTCCTGATGAATTTTTAAGTGTACTATTAAACGTAATACACTTAATACAATATATAGCATACTTTTGTTTGTCAATGCTATTTTTAGAAAAAGATGGTATAAAAACCCTTCATCTGGAAAAGATAGGTGTGATATAGAATGGAGGGTTAGTCATGAAGCGATTGATTGGAATACTTGTTTGTTTCATGTTATTGCTTTCCGCTGTTCCAATTGGTTTTGCGCAGTCTGAGAAAAAAGAAGCAGAAACAAAACCAAAGCTAGCGGAACAAGCATCGTCAGCGATTGTTATTGAACAGGATACGGGAAAAGTTTTATTTGAAAAAAATCCAAATGAAAAGTTGCCACCTGCTAGTATGACAAAAATTATGACCATGCTACTCATTATGGAGCAAATTGAAAAAGGAAAGCTAACACTGAAAGATAAAGTGAGAACGAGTGAACATGCAGCTTCTATGGGCGGATCACAAATTTTCCTGGAGCCTGGTGAAGAAATGACAGTCAATGAAATGTTAAAAGGCATTGCAATTGCATCTGGAAATGATGCATCAGTTGCAGTTGCTGAACACATTGCTGGGTCAGAAGAAGGATTTGTAGACATGATGAATAGAAAAGCAAAAGATTTAGGACTTAAAAATACTCATTTTCAAAATCCAACAGGCCTTCCAGCCAAGAACCATTATTCAACAGCATATGATATGGCAGTTATGGCAAAGGAATTAATGAAATATCCGTTAATTCGTAAATATACAGGTAAATATGAAGATTATTTACGAGAAGATACGGATAAGAAATTTTGGCTTGTAAATACAAATAAGCTTGTTCGTTTCTATCCAGGTGTTGATGGCGTGAAAACAGGCTTTACAACAGAGGCAAAATATTGTTTAACAGCATCTGCAGAACGAAATGGCATGCGCGTTATTTCTGTTGTCATGGGATCTCCAACATCAAAAGAACGGAATGCGGAAGTGACGAAGCTTCTTGATTATGCATTTAGTCAATATATGACGAAAAAAATGTATACAAGAGGCGAAAAAATTCAGACGGTAAAAGTAGGAAAAGGGAAAAAAGAAACAGTCGACTTAGTTGCGTCTGACAATGTTTCTCTACTAATGAAAAAGGGAGAAACGATGAAAAATATCAAAAAAGAAGTAGTGGCTGAGGAAAAAGTGAAAGCTCCAATTAAAAAAGGAGATGCTTTAGGTACACTTGTCATAAAAAAAGATAATCAAGTATTACTCAAACAGACAATTGTTGCGAAAGAGGATGTCGCAGCAGCAAGCTGGTGGGAGTTATTTAAACGAAGTTTTGGGATGTTTTCGACATCGAAATAGCGGCAATTTTGTTGCCGCTTTCTTTTGTTGAGTTTGTTGTTATTTCAATGGTAAGAGATGTTGCTAGAAGGTTCATTTTATGACGAAATAGTACTTCTTTTGTCAGGTGGAAGGATTCTACATTTATTTTAGAGAAAAACTTCTTATATGTTTTGCGTGTATACGCGAATTTTGAATGTAAGGAGGAAATAGGGTGAGTCTTTCCATTCATTTAGAAGTAAAGCGTGACGTCTTATGTGTTCGTTTAGCAGGCGAACTGGATCATCATGCTGCCGAAGAGTTGCGAGCGAAAGTCACTGATATGATTGAGACGCATCATGTTCATCATATTATTTTAAACTTAGAGCAATTAGCATTTATGGATAGCTCTGGTCTTGGTGTTGTGTTAGGAAGATATAAACATGTCAAAAGCTTAGGCGGAGAAATGGTTGTATGTGCAATTTCTCCTGCTGTAAAGCGCTTGTTTGAGATGTCAGGGCTATTTAAAATTATTCGTTTAGAAGAAAATGAAGCGCATGCGCTCGCGACATTGGGGGTGGCGTAGATGAGAAATGAAATGAACCTTCAATTTTCAGCATTAAGTCAAAATGAATCGTTTGCTCGGGTTACGGTTGCGGCTTTTATTGCACAGCTCGATCCAACGATGGAAGAGTTAACTGAAGTGAAAACAGTTGTGTCTGAGGCGGTAACAAATGCTATTATTCATGGGTATGAAGGGCATGCAGATGGCATTGTGTATATTACGGTTATTTTGGAAGATGACATGGTAAAGTTAACGATTCGTGATGAAGGGATTGGAATTCTAGATTTAGATGAAGCAAGGCAACCCCTTTTTACAACAAAACCCGAATTAGAGCGTTCCGGAATGGGATTTACCATTATGGAAAATTTTATGGACGAAGTAGAGATTATTTCTAATGAATCTTTCGGGACAACGATCCATTTGACGAAGTATCTATCAAAAAGTAACGCTCTATGCAATTAAGGAGAATTGCCTATGGACATAGAGGTCAGAAGTGAAAAAGGAAAAGGAAAAGGAAAAGGGCAGTTAAAGGATCACGAGTTAAAAGAATTAATTCAAAGAAGTCAAGATGGTGATCAAGGAGCGAGAGATTTAATTATACAAAATAATATGAGACTTGTTTGGTCGGTTGTACAACGTTTTTTAAATCGTGGTTATGAGCCGGAAGACTTGTTTCAAATTGGTTGTATTGGTTTGCTAAAATCTGTCGACAAATTTGATTTATCTTTTGATGTAAAGTTCTCAACATATGCGGTCCCAATGATTATTGGAGAAATTCAACGTTTCTTACGTGATGATGGGACAGTGAAAGTAAGTCGTTCTTTAAAGGAAACTGGAAATAAAATTCGCAAAATGAAAGATGAATTATCAAAAGAGTATGGCCGTGCACCGACAGTTACTGAAATAGCAGAGGCGCTAGAGTTAACGCCAGAAGAAGTTGTAATGGCGCAAGAAGCAAGCCGTACGCCATCATCCATACATGAAACGGTGTATGAAAATGATGGTGATCCTATTACCATTTTAGATCAAATTGCGGATCGTTCTGAAACGAAGTGGTTTGATAAGATTGCTTTAAAAGAAGCGATTCGTGAATTAGATGAACGTGAACGACTGATTGTGTATTTACGGTATTATAAAGATCAAACGCAATCGGAAGTAGCGGAGCGCTTAGGAATTTCTCAAGTACAAGTGTCACGGCTAGAAAAGAAAATATTAAAGCAAATGAAGGAACGAATAGGCGAATAGTCTATTCGTTTTTTTATTTCAAAAAAAGTTGTATTAGAAAATTTTCCAATATCCATACTACAACTACGAGGAATAGTTAAGAGGTGATTGGAGTGGAGAAAACGATATATGTAAAGATGAGAAGTCGCCTGCAAGTGTCGCCTGCTTATGAGATTAAAGTTGGTGATGTTGCACAAGTAGTTGGAGATTCAGACATTGTAGACGAAATAAAACGACAGGCTGTATACAAAATTACAAAGAAAGATAAAACGCATGTGGTAATTGATGTGATGAAAGTCATTCAGCGCATTCAACAGTATTCTAGCAGCTTACAAATTAATTTGCTTGGTTCAGCACAAACTATTGTTGAAATCGTATATGAGAAAAAACGAGTAAATCCATTTTTTTTTGGAATGGTTTGGCTATTACTATTTGTGGGAGCTGCCCTTGCAATTATTTATTTTCATGAAGACGTTAGTATGCAGCAAGTACATCAACGCTTGTATTACATGATTACAGGAGAAAACAATAAAAAGCCACTTTTATTTCAAATCCCATATTCGTTAGGACTTGGACTTGGAATGATTCTTTTTTTTAATCATGTTTTTCAAAAACGCATTAATGAGGAGCCGAGCCCATTAGAAGTTGAAATGTTCCAATACCAGCAATCTCTCGATCAATATGTGATGATGAATGAAAATAAAGAAATGATAAAGAAAATCCCAAATGATTGAATATATCGGGGTAATCTTTATTGGATTTGCTGGTGGAATTGCTGTTGGAGGAGGATACGTTGCATTTTTAACTGTATTAGGTGTGATTCCAAGGCTTGCTCAGTTAACGAAAAGTGGTCATCGTGTTCAATATTATGAATGGGCTGTTGTGAGCGGTGCATTAAGCGGCGCATGGTGCAGTTTACGCGATATCACATTGGTGGTTTCACCGTATTGGCTTTTGTTCCTTGGATTGTTATGTGGCACATTTATTGGAATGCTTGCCGCTGCCTTAACAGAAGTGCTGAATGTACTTCCGATATTGGCAAAACGTGTTGGGGTGGATGGGAAAATTGTTATTCTTCTTATCGCACTTGTTCTTGGTAAGGTGGTAGGTTCTTTATTTCATTGGATTTATTTTGTGAAATAGGAGGTATGTAAATGACACCGCGAAAATTGAAAGATGATTATACAAATAACGTGAAAAAGTATCAATCAAAACCTAACTATGTTATGAATTGCGTCAAGGCTTTTGTTGTGGGAGGGCTTATTTGTATATTAGGTGAAGCTTTGATGAAGATGTACATACACTATTTTGATTTTACGGAGAAAAATGCGGGAAATCCAGCAATCACAACATTAATATTATTGTCGGCCATTTTAACGGGGATTGGTGTATATGATAAACTTGGACAATTTGCAGGGGCAGGGTCAGCAATCCCGGTTACTGGATTTGCAAATTCAATGGTGAGTGCAGCAATGGAACACCGCAGTGAAGGGATTGTTCTTGGGATTGCCACTAATATGTTCAAGATTGCTGGAAGTGTAATTGTATTTGGTGTTGTTGGAGCGTATGTTGTAGGTCTCATTCGGTATACATGGAAGCTGTTTATCTCGCCCTAATGGCAGTAATCTCTCACCTTAAGATTCAGAGAAAACGAAGAGGATAGGTGAGGGGGGAAATCACTAAGGGAAGTTTCACTTTTTGTAAGTAAAGGAGAAGACAGATGAGATTAACTGGGAAACAAACGTGGGTATTTCAAAACGATGTATATGTGAATGCGACAGGAACGGCAGTTGGTCCGGAAGAAGCGGAGGGACCGCTTGGAGATAGTTTTGATATTACATATGATGATTTGCATTGTGGAGAAGAGAATTGGGAGCTAGCAGAAAGACGATTAATGAGAGATTCAGTTCAACAAGTATTGCGAAAAGAAAAACTGCAAGCATCAGATATCGATTTTTTTTTAGCTGGAGATTTATTAAATCAAACGGTTACGGCAAATTATGTTGCTAGAGAGCTTTCGATTCCATTTCTAGGAATGTTTGGAGCATGTTCAACTTCTATGGAGACTCTAGCTGTTGGGGCTGCATTTATTGATGGTGGATTTGCAAATCGTGTATTAGCAACAGTTAGTAGTCATAATGCCACTGCTGAAAGGCAATTTCGTTATCCAACAGAGTACGGAGGGCAAAGGCCAACTACAGCGACGTTTACTGTTACAGGAGCTGGTACAGCTTTAATTAGTCGTGAAAGAAGTTCAATTAAAGTAACATCAGCAACCATTGGAAAAGTTCAAGATTTAGGCATAACAGATCCGTTTGATATGGGATCTGCTATGGCGCCTGCTGCAGCCCATACAATTCAACAGCATTTTGAAGATTTAAAAAGAAGTGCTGCAGATTATGACTTGATTGTGACGGGTGACCTATCTGCAGTCGGAACACCAATTACGCGGCAACTTTTGTTAGATGAAGGCTATGACATAGGTAATGTCTATAATGATTGCGGTTTAATGATTTATAGAGACGACCAGCAAGTATTTGCAGGGGGAAGTGGCTGTGCCTGCTCTGCAGTTGTGACATATGGACATTTAATGAAAGAAATGAGAAAGGGGAATTTACAACGGATTTTTGTTGTAGCAACAGGTGCCTTGTTAAATCCGATTATGATTCAACAAAAAGAAACGATTCCAACGATTGCACACGGTATCGTATTTGAAAGAATAAAAGGGGTGTAATATGTGGAATTTATATATGCGTTTGTAGTTGGAGGTGCGATCTGTGTTATTGGACAACTACTGTTAGATTTCACAAAATTAACACCTGCACATGTTATGGCAATCTTCGTAGTAGCTGGCGCTATTTTAGATGGATTTGGAATTTATGATAAATTAATTCAGTTTGCTGGAGCAGGAGCGACTGTTCCTATTACAAGTTTTGGTCATTCTTTATTACATGGTGCGATGGAAGCTGCAGAAAAGCATGGTTATCTTGGGATTGGAATGGGTATGTTTAAGTTAACATCTGTTGGAATTTCAGCAGCAATTTTATTTGCATTTTTAGCAGCACTTATTTTTAAACCGAAAGGATAAACAAGATGAGAAGAAGGGTTATTTTGGTGACAGACGGAGATGAATATGCACAGCGAACAATCGAGTTACTGACAAAGGAGTTTGGGGGACGATGTATTTCGGCATCACAAAGTAATCCAACGAAATTAACAGGGAGAAAGATTGTTGAGCTTATCATGCAAACACCACATGACCCAGTTTTTGTTATGTTTGATGATAGTGGATATATTGGAGAAGGTTCAGGAGAAAAAGCACTAAAATATGTAGCAACGAATAAACAAATTGACGTACTTGGCGTGTTAGCTGTTGCTTCTAATACGCATCATTGGGAATGGGCCCGCGTTGATGTAAGCATCGATCGAGAAGGACGGTTAACTGAGTATGGTGTTGATAAGTTTGGGTTAGCGGATGTTGAAATAGGAAGGATTAACGGTGATACCGTTTACTGTTTAGATGAACTACATGTCCCCATTATTGTTGGAATTGGAGATATTGGAAAAATGTACGGAAATGATGACTGGAAGCGTGGATCACCTATTACAAAAAAAGCAATTCAAGTAATTTTAGAAAGGAGTGGGTTTTATGACCAACAAACAAAAGACTAGTATACCAATTTCTTCATTTTTAAGCGATAATGAAAATTATTTAAAGCAAACAGTTGGGCTTGGCGTTACGTTTGATGTGGGAATTCGTAAATTTCAAATTTTAGATAAAGAAATTGGTGTTTTTTTTGTGAACGGTTTAAGTGATTCGAACTTCATTATACATATTTTGGATGAAGTTGTTGATACGAATGAAATACAAAGGTATGAAGACAATACTGTAAAGCTGCTAGAAAATCGTCTCATTCATCAGCAAGTAAGTAAAATAAAGACGATGGAAGATGTAATATTTCAAGTTTTATCAGGTTTAATCGTTATTTTTATCGAGGGAGAAACAGAAGCATTTGTAATAGATGTTCGTAGCTATCCAGGACGAACTCCGACAGAGCCGGATACAGAAAAAGTTGTTAGAGGTGCCCGCGATGGATTTGTTGAAAATATTATTGTGAATACAGCTCTTATTCGGCGGCGTATTCGTGATCCTCGCTTGCGGTATGAGATGATACGGGTAGGCGAGCGGTCAAAAACTGATACTTGTATCGCATATATACAAGATATTGCGAATCCAGACTTAGTGAAAATAATAAAGCAAGAGTTAGAAAGTATTGAAATCGATGGTGTGACGATGGCTGATAAAACCATTGAGGAGTTTCTTGTTAAACAAGGATATAATCCTTTTCCACTTATTCGATATACAGAAAGACCAGACGTTGCTGCCAATCATTTGCTAGAAGGACATGTTTTACTATTGACAGATACTTCCCCTAGCGCAATTATTACACCAACAACATATTTTCATCATGTACAGCATGCTGAGGAGTTTCGGCAAAATCCAGCTGTCGGAACGTTTTTACGCTGGACTCGATTTCTCGGAATATTATTTTCACTGTTTTTATTACCACTTTGGCTTACGTTTGTACTTGATCCTACTTTATTGCCAGAAAAACTTGCGTTTATTGGACCGAATAAAACAACAAATTTACCAATTTTCTTGCAAATTATTTTAGCGGAAGTAGGATTAGAATTTTTGCGACTGGCATCTATCCATACACCAACACCACTGTCATCAGCAGCCGGGTTAATTTCAGCTATATTAATTGGCCAAATAGCAATTGATGTCGGTCTATTTGTACCAGAAGTTATTTTATATACTGCCATTTCTATGATTGGATTATTTGCAACACCAAGTTATGAATTAGGATTAGGGAACAAAATCGGTAAATTATTCCTTATTATATGTACAGCTTTATTTCGAGATATAGGATTTGTTATTGGAATGACATTATTAATGTTATTTTTAGCATCGACTAAAAGTTTGCAAACACCGTATCTTTGGCCGTTTCTTCCATTTGATTGGGGAGCATTCGTGAAAATTTTGATTCGACCGTCTATTCCTAATTTGAAAGTGCGTCCAAGTATAGTTCATCCACAAGATAAAAGACGACAAAAATGAGCAGAAGGAAACTTCTGCTCATTTTTATTATAAATTTATATATTTTTAACAAAAACATAACATTTCTTTTGTACACTAGAAGTACATATGTTGTATGGAAGGGGAGATTACATGATTAAGTTATTTGTGAGCGATTTAGATGATACACTCGTTTATAATGTGAATCGGATTCGTCGAGATGATGAAAAAGCATTATGTTGGCTAGCAGAGAAAGGAACGGATATTTGTTTTGCTTCTGGCCGTTTTACTCATCGTATTCATGATGCTGTGAAGCAATTCGCTTTCCCTTATTATACAACAGGGTTAAATGGTGCGGTCTTATTAACGAAAGAAGGGGAAATGCTCCACGAATCGACTTTTAATCGTGAGATTGCCCGGGAAATATATAAATATATACATGAAAAAGAGATGGCGGATATTGTATGTGCGAAGGAGCATCGATATACGAAAAAGAAAAATGAGCATCATCGTACGTTTGAAGAATATATTCAAGTGAAAATCGCAGAAGTGGAGACATTAGATGAAGAGTTTGGACAAACTATTCATCCCGCAAAATTATTTGTATATGGAGAAGAAGCAAAAATAACAATGTTAGATGAAGAGCTGCGAAACAAGTTTCAAGGAAAAGCAGAAGTAGTGATTTCGGGAAAGAGATATGTGGATATTATGCCAGTTGGAATTAGTAAAGGAAGTGCACTGCAACTTTTAATGGAACATTTACAAGTAGAAGCACATGAAGTAGCGTGCATTGGGGATTCCTTTAATGATGTTTCAATGTTTTCTGTGACGCCGCATTCTTTTACGTTGCATCATGCTCATCCATATGTGAAAGGAAAAGCGAATCATGTTGTTCGTTCTGTAGAAGAAGCAATTATGAAACTTCCGTTGTTAGCATAAAAAAAAGCTCGTCAATGACGAGCTTTTTTTAATTAAATAGTGATTTAATAAAGTCAATAAAGCTAGAGAATACACCTTTTAGACTTTCTAAAAAGCCCTGACCTTCGTCGGAACTTAGAAATGATGAAACATGGTCTTTCGCTTTATTTAATTGGTTACTAACTTGATCCCAATCGATATTTAAGTTTTTCATTTTGTCAAAGAGTGCTACTAAACTATTGAGTTGTTCATCAGTTAATGTAATTCCAAGTTGATCTGCAACCTTTGTAATGAGTGAACGTAAATCTTCTGTTGTTTTTGGCTGCTCTTTTGCTATTTCTTCTTTAACGTTTGCAACAAGTTGTACAGCTTTATCATTCCCGATTTGGTCACCAAGTTTTGCGGTTTGAACCATTTCTTCGTTTGCAACTTTTTTTACTTCTTCTGGAATTTCTTTTTTCGATGTTGTTTCGTAAGCTTTCATTAAACCTGTTAAAGCTGCAGTTCCTGACACTTTAAATGGTGCTGTAATGTATATATTCGCATCTTTTACACCTGCTGTAATTAATGCGTTTGTATACATTGCATCTGTTACCCAATTAATATTATTCGCTTGTACAACAAGACCAGATCCTTTTTTTGTATACGTAATCATAGAAGAAGAAATTGCTTTTGTGCCGATTTGTGCGTTTGGTACAACTCCATCTAAATATTTATGTTCTTCCGCATTTGATACCGTAATAATTTGCGCATCTTTTGGCGCTTTCATTTCTTCAAGAAGCTGTTGTTTTTGCTGTTCTGTTAAATTTTCTCCTAATGTAACAATAGACTCTCCCTCAATCACGTCTGCGTATGAAGCTGTTGGAATTAAAAAGACCATCATAGCTAATAGCAGCGTTAATAGTTTCGTTTTCACGAAAAATCGCTCCCTTTCTCTTTCTGAAATTTTCGGGCAACAAAGTAATTATAGTATATTTTTTGTATTTGTCATCCGTCTTAAGAATGATTTCTGGAAGAAACAGCAGGATTGTCGGATTTTATTCCGTTATTCGTGTGCAGTAAGCCCTTGCTGATAGAGGTTTCGCTTTATTAAGAAGGTATTGGTGTTGAAATAGAGAAGTATATTTTTAACATATTATTTATTTGGAAGGAAGAGATAGAGTGCGACCTTTGTTGAGGGCGGAAGCATTGATTTTTAATCGTGATAGGACAAGTATATTGATTCAATGTGATACAAACGAAGAGTTTTACCCCGCACTAACGGACAGTAAGACACCCACCTCAAGATTCAGAGAAGGCAAAGAAGATAGGTGGGAGATAACTGCCCGTAAGAGCCCGATTGGTTCAACTAACCATCAGTAGGGGTGAAGAACCCCCACTGATGGAAGTTTCACTTTATCGTTTGCCTGGTGGGTCGATTGAGTTTGGAGAAAGTGCTGCAGCGGCAATTGAAAGAGAGTTTGTGGAAGAATATGATTTACAAGTAACAGCAGAGCGTTTTGCGGCTGTAAATGATGATATTTTTGAGGCAGATAATCAAAAATATCATCATTGTACGTTATTGTATTGGTGTACTGTTAAAGAAGATGAGCAGGCAGTAAGATGGCATAAAGAGCATTCTGACAGTATGTTAAAGTGGAAGAAATTAGTAAAATGAAAGCAACGCCAATATATCCAGAAGGGGTTATGAAAATTATTGAACAGAATAAAAATGAACCTGTGCATTGGCTTGAGGAAGTAACATACTAAATTTAACAAGGTTTTTGCAATAATATTTTTGTTTATTACAGTGATTGTGGTAATATAAGGCTGAGATTGTTGAAAGGAGCTTATTATACATGAAAACTTTAGGATACATATTAATGGAAAACGGTGAAAAAATCGAATTAGAATTTTTCCCAGAAGAAGCACCAAAAACAGTAGATAACTTTAAAAAACTAGCAAATGAAGGTTTTTATAATGGGGTTACTTTCCACAGAGTAATTCCTGGTTTTGTAAGCCAAGGTGGCGATCCAACAGGAACAGGAGCAGGCGGTCCTGGCTACAGCATTCCTTGTGAAACAGATGGCAACCCTCATAAACACGGTGTAGGCGCACTTTCTATGGCACATGCAGGAAGAAATACTGGAGGAAGCCAGTTCTTTGTTGTACATGAACCACAACCGCATTTAGACGGTGTTCACACTGTATTCGGTAAGGCAACAAGTGGTATTGAGACAGTATTAAATATGCGTCAAGGCGATGTTATGAAAGAAGTTAAGGTTTGGGAAGAGTAAAATGTGAAAAGAGAGCAAAATGCTCTCTTTTTTTATTTAAAAAAGAATTTGTAAGTGAAGAGCAGTAAAAGATATATATAGGAGAATTTACGTATCTTTTATTTCGTTATTTGCAGGCAGTAAACATCTACCTCAAGATTCTGAGAAAATAAAGAAGGTAGGTGGAGGATTACTGCTAGCATACCTCGATTGGTGAGAGTTTTCCATCAGTGGGGGATGAAAAAACATTGATGGAAGTTTCACTTTATATGCCATTTAGGCTAGATACAAACAATATTATGCTAGTGGCATAATATAAATAGAATATCCATATTTGACTTCCTCTTTCCCTCTTTGTATGATTATAAAGTTGTTTTTTGGGGCAAATCTTCTCAGCTAATTAGAAATATTGTAAAATAGATATGATGTAAGATTTAAAATGCTGGTTGAGGGGATATATGATTTGTAACTTTTGTAAGAAGGGATAAATTTCATGTTAATTCGTTTTAAAAAAAGTTATGAAAAAATTGCGATGGGACTTCTGTCTTTTATGCCAATGGAAAAAGATATAAAACGATTACAAGCAACGATGAAGGATTATGAAAAAAATGATAATTGGCAGCTCTATTTATGGAAAGAAGACGATGCTATTGTTGGAATTATTGGGACGGTAAAACAAGATGAAAGTGTATTAGAAATTCAGCATATTAGTGTGAATCCTTCGCATCGTCATGTGGGAATTGGAACAAAAATGGTACAAGAATTACAAACAATGCTGCCGAATGTTACGGTATGCGGAAACGAACAAACTTCTAGATTTTGTGAGAAATGCAAAGAAGTTGAACATAATGTGCATTAATAAAAGCAGAGATAATATTATCTCTGCTTTCTTTTTTGTAATTGTATATTTCGCTCGTTAATCACATCTTCACGATTGCGGTGAGAATGTTTATGAATAATATCCGCACTTGGAGTAGAAGAAGTATCTTTCCAAGGAAGTCCTTTGTTTTTACATAATTGCATGCATATGTCTTCTAGATTCGGATCAGAAAAAGGAAGAAATAGTACTGTATAAGACTCATGATTTTGAATGATGTGCAGTCGTTCCTGAAGGAGTAATAATAGTTTTGGGTAGTCTAAACTTAACGCCTCTATGTGCTGTTTTTCATTTTGCAAAATGAATAGTGCACTTTTCATCATTCGCTCGGCACCATTCCAATTACAACGTCTATGGTGATATAAAGCGACAGCAATTTGAATAAGTCCTACCCAATGTTGTTCGCGTTCCCCGCGTGGTTTTGTTTTCCAATGTTCTTCTAAAATTTCGTGACATTCAAAGTAGTCGTAATCACTATGAAAATGAATTAAAAACTGTATGTATGCTTCATGATACATGTTTTTCACTCCTATTCTAAGCAGCGTGCATATATAGTGTATCATAAATATAAAGCGACTAGAGGTTGTTCTAGTCGCTTTATGTCAGTTAGCAGAAGCAAGCTGCGCCGACAATAATTAATAAAATAAACAACACAACCAGCAGAGCGAATCCGCCGTGGAAACCTCCAGCACCATGTACCATAGTTTGTAACCTCCTACAATGTGTACTCATTACACTGCTATCATATGAACGGGATAGGCATTGTGGCCTAGGTATACGTCTATTTTTGATTAAATTTTTGAAAAAGGTTGGATAGTGTATGAAGTATGCTCTATACTTATGGAGTGACAGAAAAAATGTGGTGGGATGATTTGTGCAATATAATTTTAAAGTTGAGGCATTTGAAGGCCCTTTAGATTTGTTATTACATCTAATTAATCGTTATGAAATTGATATATATAACATTCCTGTAGCGGAAATTACAGAACAATATTTATCATATATCCATGCGATGAAAGAATTACAGCTTGATGTTGCAAGTGAATATTTAGTTATGGCTGCGACGCTATTACAAATTAAAAGTAAAATGTTGCTTCCAAAGCATGAAGAAGATGTACAGGATAGCAGTGAAGAATTTATAGAAGATCCTCGGCAAGAGTTAATGGAACGTCTAATTGAGTATAAGAAATATAAGCAAGTTGCTACCCAATTAAAAGAAAAAGAGCAAGAACGAGCACAGCTATATACACGTCCTCCTCTTGATTTTATGATGTTTCAAAAAGAGGAAGATGAAAAGCTGCCGATTGATGTTACGCTATATGATATGCTGGCAGCATTTCAAAAGCTAATGCGTCGAAAGAAAATACAACGTCCGGTAACAGCTACAGTTGCTCGGCAAGAAATTCCAATTGAACAACGAATGGGTGATGTTTTAAAACAATTAGAAATGGCAGGAGGTCGTCAAAGTTTTTATGATTTATTTGCAGATGATGACCGGGAAATGGTTGTTGTTACATTTTTAGCAATTTTAGAGCTTATGAAACATCAGCAAATTGTCATTGAACAAGAGCATAATTTTGATGAAATCTTTTTATTGAAACCATAGTTGTACTGTTTGACCGAACGCAATATATTGTTGTTCGGTCTTTATGACGTATAGGGATACAAAGAATGTGAGAAAGGAGCTTTTATCGTTGGATAGACAAGAACAAAAGGCAGTTATAGAAGGGCTGCTGTTTGTAGCAGGGGATGAAGGGATTTATCCGGAACAAATCTCAAAAGTGTTAGAGATAGAAGTGAAAGCTGTAATAAAGCTTGTAGAGGAACTACAGACAGAATATGAGCAATTGCACCGAGGTTTGCAAATTGTTCAATTTGCAAAGGTGTATCGTTTTACAACGAAAAAAGAACATGCCTCGTATTATCAAAAATTGATGGATGCACCAACAGCTACATCTTTATCGCAAGCAGCATTAGAAACATTAGCAATTGTTGCTTATCGCCAGCCAATTACGAGAACGGAAATCGAGGAGATTCGCGGTGTGAAAACAGATCGCGCTTTGCAAACGCTTGTTTCTCACTTGTTAATTAAAGAAGTAGGGCGTGTAGAAGGGCCAGGACGTCCCATTTTATACGGCACAACAAAAGAATTTTTAGATACATTTGCATTACAAACATTAGATGAATTACCTGCTCTGTCAGAAGAAGGCGAAGGAATGAATGAAGCGGATTTATTCTTTGGTTCTCTACAAGAAATTTCGAAGTAAAAGCTTGGCATTTTGCCAAGCTTTTTTGTATATGAAATGAAAGCTGCGTCATACTAAATAGAAAAAGGAGAAGGTGTATGAAAGATGTGCGTATCGCTCTTTTTCTATTTTCAATTGTATTATGTATAACTTTAAATAGTGCATCCCCTATACGTCAGCATACTTCTATACATACGGTTTCTTCCTTTTCAAGTCAACGTACGCACTTAGGTAAGATGACTGTAAATTTTTTAAGAGTTGGGCAAGGAGATGCAACAATTATTTCTTTACCGAACGGGAAAACAATTTTAATTGATGGTGGACCGTATGAAGCTGGGGAGCCTATTATTGATACATTAATTAAAAAAGGGATTAAACGCTTAGATGTTGTCATTAGCACACATCCTGACATGGATCATATCGGGGGACTAATTCCAATTATTGAACAAATGCCGGTTTCACTTGTGTTAGATAGTGGGAAACTATATAGTTCATTTACATATCACACGTACATAAGAAGTATTAAAAAAAGAGGAGTGCCGTTTTTAAGTGTAAAAGAAGGGCAATATATCCCTCTGGACCCTCATATTTCTATTCAAGTGTTAAACGATGGGAAAGCGAAACGAGAAAATAACGAATCGTCTATTGTATTGAAAATTCGTTATGGTAAGGCTGATTTTTTATTTATGGGAGATGCAGATACACATACAGAAGAAGAAATGATAAAACAATATGATATGCATGCAGATGTATTAAAAGTTGGTCATCATGGCTCGTATACATCAACGAGTGAAAAGTTTATAACAGCTGTTGCACCGCAGTTTGCTGTTATCTCATATGATAAAAAGAATCCATATGGTCATCCACATCGAAGTGTGATGAAACGATTATATCGGCATGGTATCGCCGTATATACTACCGTAAAACATGATGTTGAAATTGAGACAGATGGTGAGCGTATTGTTATTCAGCATCAGTTACCTTTACCGTTGTTAAAATAGTGTAAGTATATCTCATTTCAGCATTGAGATATATAAGCTGCTGAAATTACAAATATAGTTAATTACGTTTATATACAGTAGCGTTCCAAAGCTTTTCTTGATATCCGTTCAATAAAATATCTAAATCATGCATAATACGATGTATTTCTACAAGTGTAGTTGCTCTTCTTTCTTCACGAGCTTGTTTCGTGTAAGCAACAATATTTTGGAAGTCTTTTTGTAAAGCCCCTTCAACTGCCGGTGTGTACTGCAAGAATTGTTCTTCAATTTGTTTTAAAGCAGCATCATGCTCAGTCCATAAAGAAGAGGAAGGGGTCCAGTTTTTATATTGATCATAGCAGACCAACTTGTTTAGCAATTCATGCTGTTCGTGAATTGATTTGTAAATAGCTGCAGTTTGTGCATCTTTTGGAGGTTCTGGAGGTGATGTAACTTGTTTAGATATATTCATTTTCGTCATCATATAATAAGACCCAGAGCCAATCAGAACTACTGTTACAAAGATAATACATGAAATAATTGTTGACTTTTTCATAAAATTGTTAATCTCTCCTTTTGAATAAATAATACTATATATTATAATTAGAGAAGAAAAAGAAATTACCTTTTTCCTATATTAAAAATTTACCTATAATGTATAGACAACTACTCGTGTATATATTATGATGAAAATAGGCAAATAGGTAATAATACAAGTAGTATTATATGGGAAAGGACGATGGAAATGAAAACGCAAGTTGTCATCAATGCCAAAATTTATACAGGTCATGAAGTGCTAGAAAACGGTTTTATTCGTTACACAGATCAAATTCAAGAACTGGGATTGATGGCTCAGTATGTACCAAAAGAAAATGAAGAGATTCATGATATAAAAGGGAATCTTGTAATTCCAGGAATGATTGATATTCATATTCACGGTGGATACAATATTGATGCAATGGATGCAAATAGCGACGGATTAGTAACTCTCGGCAAACAGATGTTACAAGAAGGAGTTACAACTTTTTTTCCAACAACAATGACACAGTCTCCTGAAGCAATTGAAGCGGCTCTAAGTGCTGCAAAAAAAGCGAAGGGAAAAGGTGCGCATTTTGAATATATTCATTTAGAAGGCCCGTACGTTTCAAAAAAACGTGCAGGTGCACAGCCGCTTGAGTACATTGTTCCTGCAAATATTGAACAATTTAAACAATGGCAAGAAGCAAGCGGAAATTTAATTAAACTGGTAACATATGCTCCTGAAGAAGAAGGTGCGCGTGAGTTTGAACAATACCTCGCGGAAACTGGGGTTATCGGTACGATCGGACATACAGATGCAACTGATGAGCAATTAACAGGTAGAAATATTACACATGCAACTCACCTTTATAATCAAATGCGTGGTTTGCATCATCGTGAGCCGGGTGTAGTTGGTCATGTGTTATTAAACCCAGATGTAATGGTTGAAGTGATTACAGATGGTATTCATATTCATCCGGATATGGTGAAATTGGCATATAAATTAAAAGGACCTAAAAAAGTGAGTGTCATTACAGATGCGATGCGTGCAAAAGGATTAGCAGATGGATTATATGAACTTGGTGGACAACCGGTTATTGTAAAAAATGGCAGTGCGCGATTAGAAGATGGCACATTAGCAGGCAGCATTTTAACGATGGATCAAGCGTTTCGTAACGTGATTGCGTTTACTGGATGTTCTGTTGAAGAAGCAGTTCTTATGACATCAATTAATCAAGCTGAAGAATTTGGATTAGTAAATAAGGGTGCTTTAGAAACAGGAAAAAATGCGGATTTTGTTATTATGTCTAAAGATTTATATGTACAAGATACAGTTCGATTAGGAGCTCATATGAAAGAGGGGAAATAAATGAATATCGTTGTTGTAAAAACTCCAGAAGCATTAGCGGAAGCAGGTTATAAATTAATTGAACAAATTGTAAAATCAAAAGAAAGTCCAGTGCTAGGAATGGCTACAGGAAGCTCTCCATTGGGAATTTACGCATTAATGAGAAAAAATAAACTTGATACAAGCTGTGTAACCACTGTAAACTTAGATGAGTACGTAAATTTACCACATGAAGACAAAAACAGCTATCATTACTTTATGCAAGAACAGTTGTTTGATCATCTTCCATTTAAAGAAACTTATGTACCAAATGGAATGGCAGGCGATTTACAAGAGGAATGTAAACGTTATGAAAGCATTATTGATGCCAATCCAGTTGATTTGCAAATTCTTGGAATCGGTGAAAACGGTCACATCGGATTTAATGAGCCGGGAACACCATTTGATTCTGTAACTAACATTGTTGAGTTAACAGAATCTACCCGTCAAGCAAACCGTCGTTTCTTCGAAAAAGAAGAAGATGTGCCAACTCATGCAATTACAATGGGAATCGGTAGCATTATGAAAGCGAAACAAATTTTACTTGTTGTTTCTGGCTTGAAAAAAGCAGAAGCGATTAAGGAAATGCTACAAGGGAACGTAAACGAAGGTTGTCCGGCTACAGTTTTACAACGTCATCCAAATGTAACCGTAATCGCAGATCAAGAAGCTCTATCTTTATGCAGTGAGGCGATTGCTGATGAACATCGACAAGTATTCACCATTTCCGATCTATTATCAGATTCAAGAGTGGGTGAAGCAACTAATTGAAGACGGTGAATGGAAGCCGGGAGATAAAATTCCATCTGAAAATGAATTATGTGATAAGTTTGAAGTAAGTCGAATGACAATCAGACAGGCAATTAATAATTTAGTTGAACAAGGATATTTATATCGAAAGCGTGGAATTGGAACTTTTGTACAACTTCCGAAAGTTGAACAAAAGTTACAAGGCATGACTGGATTTACGGAGGATATGCTCTCTCGTGGAATGAAACCTAGTAGTGCGCTATTAAGCTTTCAACTTGTTCCGGCTACTGCTAAAGTAGCAGACAGGCTTAGAATTCAAGAGGGAGAATCAGTTTACGAAGTGAGACGTATTCGCTTAGCTGACGAGGAACCAATTGCGTTTGAGACAACGTATTTGTCACCATCTCTTGTAAAAGATATTAATGAAGAAATTTTGCAGCAATCATTGTATGAGCACTTAGAAAAAAAACTAGGCTTTAAGCTAGTTCGTGCTACGCAATCTATTGAAGCATCTATTGCAACGGATGAAGAGGCTGCGCATCTTCATATTCCGAAGAAAGCACCTGTGCTTGTAATGAGACAATGGTCGTATGCAGAAGGTGAGTTGCCGCTGGAATACGTAAAGTGTATTTACAGAGGAGATCGTTATAAGTTTATTACAAATATTTCACGCAATAAGTAAAACATAATGTTTTATGTAGTGAAATAAAGTGAAACTTCCACCAATGGGGCATCCCGCACTAATGGAAAGCTCTCACCAATCGGGCTTTTATTGCCCGCAAATAGCGGGATAAAAATACGACTCATCCTTATAAGGAGTGAGTCGTATTTTTATATCCTTCATTATTATAATGAAGAACATATTCAATCGCATCTTTAACAGAAGGAACAGTATGAGTTGCGTGTTGTCTGACTTCATCATCTGCACCTGCCATCGCAAAGCTATGAGGTGTTAAAGCAAACATTGGGATATCATTGTAGGAATCACCAATACAAGCTATTTCGTTAGGCTGAATGTTAAATTCCTCTAATAAGACAGAAATAGCAGAACCTTTACTAATGTTAGGTGGCATAACATCTAAACACTGCTCGGCAGAAATAAAGGTGCTTACTTTCCCTTTAAAGTTTTCATCAATTTTCTTTTGAAGAGTAACTAAATCTTCTTTGGTACCCCCAACTGAAATTTTATTTGGGAAAATTGTTTTATCGATTTTTTTGAGTAAATTTGGTTCTGCAACGGAAGTCATTTTTACTTGCTTTTCGAGCTCGTGAATAAACGGTGTTTTTTCCTCAATATAATAATTATATTCATCACTTACATAACGAAAGAATGGTTCTTTATTTGTTATAGACAACAGCTCTGGTAAAATAGTAGAATCAAATGTTGCTGATAACAATTGTTTATTTTCGTGTGTATATACAAATACACCATTCACACTAATACGATGAAAGTTCATGTCAACTTTGTCCATTAACTCGGCAATTTCATTATCAAGTCTTCCAGAAGCGAAACAAAGGATTATATTTTGATCAGCAAGGCTACGCAGTGCATCTATATCTTGTTCATCGATTACACCTCCGTGTTGCATCATTGTGCCATCAATATCGCTTATGAACATTTTAATCATGGTGTTGCTCCTTTCTACTAGACATATATCTTTACATTATACGCATCTCATACAATCATGTCTAAAAAACGACATTTTCAAAATGGTAGATGTTTTACATTGACGAAAAATAAGGTTGTTCTGTAACATGAAAGAAGACCTTTTTACGCGCAAGGGTGGTGTTGTATGAATAATTGTCTCGAAATTAAAAAAGTTTTAAATAATAATGTTATTATTGCTGCCCATCCAGAACATGAAGAAGTAGTTGTCATTGGAAAGGGAATTGGGTTTGGCAAAAAAGCAAAAGAAATGTTACAAGTAGAACAGATTGAAAAAATGTTTGTGTTAACAAATGAACGTGAGCGTGAACAATATAAACTTCTTGTTCCGCATGTGAGCGAGAAGTTAATAGAATTAATGAATGATCTTATGTTTTATATTCAAGATCGAGTAGATACACCGTTAAATGAGCATATTCATATTGCTTTAACGGATCATATTGCTTTTGCAATTAAGCGATTAAAGCAAGGATTTACAGTAGACAATCCATTTTTAGTGGAAACGAAAGTACTGTATCCAAATGAATATAAAATTGCAGAGGAAGTTGTAGAATTAATTAACTCTCGCTTAAATATCCATCTTCCAGAAGGCGAGATTGGATTTATCGCATTGCATATTTATAGCTCTATTACAAACTCTGAGGTGTCTTCTATTAATCAAAATTCTAGATTGATTGCTCATCTCATCTCTTTAATTGAAGAAAATTTACAGATCGTGTTAGACAAAGAGAGCATTTATTATTTACGTCTTGTTCGGCATTTGCAATATACGATTGAACGTGTGAAAAATGGTGAACAAGTGGAAGAATCACAACATTTTGCAGACCTTTTAAAAGCTGAATTTCCAGAGTGCTATAATTTGGCATGGAAACTTGTTAAAGTAATGCAAAATCAATTGCAACTGCCTGTGTATGAAGCAGAATCGATTTATTTAACGATGCACTTACAGCGTTTAGTGAAGGTAGAAGAAATGTAGAAATTGTTTGATTTTGTCGAAAATGTAAACGTTAAAAAAAGTTGTTGAATCGCTTACATGACTTATGTATAATAATCTTACAGAAAGTTATTATTTTCGACAAATGTTGCACATCGATAAACGGAAACGTTTGCGTGAATTGAATATCGCACTTATTTCATTACGATTCGACACGTGTTACTGATTCGATCAGGCATGAGTGAAGAAGAGGTTGGAATGGTAGCTGTTGAAAGGGACATACTACTCCTTGATAGCTATTTTCTACCTTTTTTTAACTCATGCCTTTTTGCATTTGCCGAAAGTAAAAATAAAAAAGAAAGGGAGGAAGAATCCAAATGTTTAAAAAGATTTTTGGTGTTCTTCAAAAAGTCGGAAAAGCATTGATGCTTCCAGTTGCTATCCTTCCGGCGGCAGGTATTTTACTTGGATTTGGTAATGCGTTTCAAAATCCACAGTTAACAAATTTAATCCCTGCTTTAAAAGCAGACTGGTTTGTTCTAGTTGCAAAAATTATGGAACAATCTGGTGATATTATTTTCGCAAACCTTGCATTATTATTCGCAGTAGGGGTTGCCATCGGGTTATCAAACGGAGACGGAGTAGCTGGATTAGCAGCCTTCGTTGGATATTTAATTATGAATAAAACGATGAGCGTCTTCCTAGGAGTAGATAAATTTGTCACAATTGTAAGTGATAAAGTTCCAGTTAAAACTGGTTTTACAGATCCATCTTATGCAAATGTATTAGGCATTCCAACGCTTCAAACAGGAGTGTTTGGTGGTATTATTGTCGGGATATTAGCGGCATATTGCTATAACAAATACTACAACATCGAATTGCCATCATATTTAGGATTCTTTGCTGGTAAGCGTTTCGTACCAATTGCAACAGCAACATTCTCTGTACTTTTAGGGATTGTAATGTGCTTTGTTTGGCCACCAATTCAAGGTGCTTTAAATACGTTTTCACATCAAATGATTGATGCAAATAAAACGTTAGCAGCATTTATGTTTGGTTTGATTGAGCGGTCTTTAATTCCGTTCGGGCTGCATCATATTTTCTATGCGCCGTTCTGGTTTGAGTTCGGTTCATATACAAATGCAGCAGGTGACGTTATCCACGGTGACCAAAAGATTTTCATGGCACAATTAAAAGATGGTGTCACATTAACAGCTGGTACATTTACAACAGGTAAATATCCGTTCATGATGTTCGGACTTCCAGCAGCAGCATTAGCAATGTATCATGAAGCACGTCCGGAAAACAAAAAAATGGCAGCTGGTATTTTAGGGTCTGCTGCGTTAACATCTTTCTTAACAGGTATTACAGAACCGATTGAGTTCTCATTCTTATTCGTAGCACCTGTACTATTTGGAATACATGCAGTATTTGCTGGTTTATCATTTATGACTATGCAACTTTTAAACGTTAAAATCGGGATGACATTCTCCGGTGGTTTAATTGACTTTATGTTATTTGGTGTCTTACCAGGCCGTACGGCATGGTGGTGGGTAATTATTGTTGGTCTTGCATTAGCAGTGATTTACTACTTCGGATTCCGCTTTGCAATTCGCAAATGGGATTTAAAAACACCAGGTCGTGAAGTAGTAGAAGAGGTTGAAGGAGCAGGAAAAGTAGAAGCAGGCGAGCTTCCAGGTGAAATTTTAGTAGCGTTTGGCGGAAAAGAAAACATCGCTTCTTTAGATGCTTGTATTACACGTTTACGCGTTCAAGTAAAAGATCAAAAAGATGTAAATAAAGATCGTTTAAAAGAGCTTGGAGCAGCAGGTGTTCTTGAGGTTGGTAACAATATTCAAGCGATCTTTGGTCCAAAATCTGATACGTTAAAATCACAAATTCAAGATATTATGGCAGGTCGTGCAGTGCATGTTCCAAAAGAAGCGCCTGCAAAAGTAGAAGAGCCTGTACAAAAAGCAGATGTAAATGAAGTAATTGCGATTCCGATTGAAGGTAAAATTTTACCGATTACAGAAGTGCCAGATCAAGTGTTTTCCGGAAAAATGATGGGGGATGGATTTGCGATTGAACCAACGGAAGGTACAGTAGTCTCTCCGGTAAATGGTGAAATTGTGAACGTATTCCCAACAAAACATGCAATCGGTATTCAATCAGAAGGCGGAAAAGAAATTTTAATTCACTTCGGTATTGATACGGTGAAATTGAATGGAGAAGGCTTTGAAGCGCTAGTTTCTCAAGGTGATAAAGTAACGCAAGGCCAGCCTTTATTAAAAGTAGATATAGCATTTGTAAAAGAAAATGCGCCTTCTATTATTACGCCAATTGTTTTCACAAACTTACAAGAAGGACAAAAAGTTGAAATTAAAAAGCAAGATAATGTCCAAAAAGGTGAAACAAACGTTATTGAAATTCAGTAAAATTTAGACGCAAATTGTTTACAATTATAATAGGCGATGTAGTTGACCAGGCATCGCCTATTATATACAATAGAAAGTGTAGTACTCACGTCTATACAACTTAAAATATACTGTAGTTTAAAGGAGATAGATCATTATGGAAAAAATCTTTAAAGTAACTAGCGACTCAGGAATTCATGCTCGTCCAGCAACTTTACTTGTAAACACAGCAAGCAAATTTGGTGCTGATATTAACTTAGAATATAACGGCAAAACTGTAAACTTAAAATCAATCATGGGTGTTATGTCTTTAGGTATTCAACAAGGCGCAGAAATCAAAATCACTGCAAATGGTGATGATGCAGCTCAAGCGGTAGCAGCTATCGAAGAAACTATGAAAAACGAAGGATTAGGAGAATAATGACTCTTAACATTAAAGGGATCGCCGCGTCAAGTGGTATTGCAATTGCAAAGGCGTTCCGTCTAGAAAATCCTGAATTTAATATTGCAAAGAAATCGATTACGGATGAAGCTGCGGAAATCGCACGCTTAGAAGCTGCGCTTGAGAAATCAAAGTCTGAATTAGAAGCAATTAAAAATCATGCTTTTGCTGAGCTTGGAGCTGATAAAGCGGCTATCTTTGAAGCACATTTACTAGTATTAAATGATCCAGAACTAGTAAACCCAGTAAAAGATAAAGTGAAAAACGAAAAAGCAAACGCTGAATTTGCGATGGATGAAGTTGCATCAATGTTTATTACTATGTTTGAGAGCATGGATAATGAATACATGAAAGAACGTGCAGCAGATATTCGCGACGTGACAAAGCGTGTTATTGCACACTTACTTGGAATTAACTTCTCAAACCCAAGTACAATCTCCGAAGAAGTAATCATCATTGCAGAAGATTTAACACCGTCTGATACAGCACAATTAAATCGTAAATATGCAAAAGGTTTCACAACTGATATTGGTGGACGTACGTCTCACTCTGCAATTATGGCTCGTTCAATGGAAATCCCAGCTGTTGTTGGGACAAAAGTTGTGATGGAGCAAATTCAAAACGGTGATATCGTAATCATCGACGGTTTAGATGGAGAAGTAATTGTAAACCCATCTGAAGAGACTCTTCGTGTTTATGAAGAAAAGAAAGCACAATTTGAAGAGCAAAAAGCAGAATGGGCAAAATTAAAGAATGAAGCAACAGTTACGGCAGATGGTCATCACGTTGAGCTTGTAGCAAACATCGGTACACCAAAAGATGTAAAAGGTATTATTGACAACGGTGGAGAAGGCGTTGGTCTATATCGTACAGAATTCTTGTACATGGGCCGTGACAACCTTCCAACAGAAGAAGAGCAATTTGAAGCATACAAAGCTGTTCTTGAAGGTGTAGGAGAAGGTCAGCCGGTTGTTGTTCGTACACTTGACATTGGTGGCGATAAAGAGCTTCCATACTTACATTTACCAAAAGAAATGAACCCGTTCTTAGGCTACCGTGCAATTCGCTTATGCTTAGAAGAACAAGATATCTTCCGTACACAACTTCGTGCATTACTTCGTGCGAGTGTATACGGTAATTTAAAAATTATGTTCCCGATGATTGCAACTCTTGATGAATTCCGTCAAGCAAAGGCAATTTTATTAGAAGAAAAAGAAAGACTTGTGCAAGCTGGTACAGTGGTTTCTGATAGCATTGAAGTTGGTATGATGGTAGAAATCCCAGCTTCTGCGGTGTTAGCTGATCAGTTTGCAAAAGAAGTAGATTTCTTCTCTATCGGAACAAATGATTTAATTCAATACACAATGGCAGCAGATCGTATGAATGAACGCGTTTCTTACCTATACCAACCATATAACCCAGCAATTTTACGTCTTGTAAAAATGGTGATTGATGCAGCTCATAAAGAAGGGAAATGGGCTGGTATGTGCGGTGAAATGGCAGGAGATGCTCTAGCAATTCCGTTATTAGTTGGATTAGGATTAGATGAGTTTAGCATGAGTGCAACATCTATTCTTCCAGCAAGAACACAAATTCGTAAGCTTTCAAAAGTGCAAATGGAAGAGTTAGCACAAAAAGCTTTAAATATGTCAACTGCTGAAGAAGTAGTAGAACTTGTAAAAAGCATTTAATGAAAAAACCTGAGCTGAATGAAATCGGTCTCAGGTTTTTTCATATAATAAACATTTTTTTGTAAATCTTTTAGTTGATCCTAATTGTTTCGAACCAATCGGGCTTTTACGGGCAGTTGTCCCCCACCTATCTTCTTCGTTTTCTCTGAATCTTGAGGTGGGGATCTTACTGCCCGTTAATGCGGGATAAATAAAACCAGGAAAGCAATAGCTTTCCTGGAGGTAATGACTTCTATTAGAAAACGATAGCTACAACATCTTCTGGGCAAACACGTAATAAACCACCTGTTGTTCCTACACCTGTAGTAGCTCCTGAGAAAAGTGCTACCCCATTTGAGAAGCCTTCAAATACAACGTCGGTAAAAGTACCGTTATCTCTAATTGTTAATAGAGCAATTCTAGTACCGATTGCAAGATTTCTAAGAACGTTGCAAAAACGATTTCTATGACCAGTACGGTGGCTGTCGCATCTAAAGCTACGGCGGTCGCTACGGAAACGGCGGTCGCTACGGGAACGGCGGTCGCTGCGTACACCGCTACGGCAGCCATCAAATCCAAAACATCCGAACATAATTCTCACCCCCTTCACATTAATAAGATATGCTCAAGGTACATGCTTTGTTTGGACACAGTGAAGAATTTTTTTAAGATTTTTTCCTGTTTTTTAGGAAAAGAATAAATGTTTTAGGTAGAATGTTGTTATTCTTCTTATAACATATGAGAAGAGGGAAATGAGAGTTTGGACAATAAGCGGATATGTATAGAAAAAAGACTGCCTCTTTTTAATAAAGACAGTCTTTATATTTTTTTGCTTTTATATAAAACAATGATATATACAGGAAGTGCTAATAGTAGTGGTGCAACGGAACGACCAGCATGCTGACCAATTTCGGACTGAAGCGCTGTTTCTTTTGAAAACTGTAGCATCGCAATATTTGTCATATCTCCAACAAAGTATAGAAGTAGTACTGTGACTAGATAGCACAATATTGCGATAAAGCTTCCAGATAAATTCAACGAAAATCCCTCACTTGTTATCAATTTGTTACTATTGTATCATAATTGTAACAAAAAAGCATCTTTAGAGTACAGTCTGCTATTCCTAGGTAGTAATCCCCTCTTAATATTTAGAGAGAAGTGAAGAAGATAGATGGAGAATAACTGTTGTCACGTGCCTGATTGGTGAGAGCTTTCCATTAGTGAGGAATGAAAAAAAACCTCCACTAATGGAGGTTTCATTTTATTTTGCCCATTCTGTTACTTGTTCTACGCTCATGCGTGGTGCTGGGTGACCTGCTAATGTAGATTCACCAATTGTAATTAACATAATTGGAAGGTAGCGAGAAGACACGTTAAACTCTTCCATTAATGCTTGCGGGTTAAAACCTCCAATTGCACATGTGTCCCAACCAGTTGCTTTTGCTGCAAGCATAAGTTGCATTGCTGCTAAAGATGCATTAGAGAACGCAGCATCACGTGGGTATTGTTCACGTTGGTATGCACCTTCAATGTTTTGTGCCAAACGATTTTTTGCTTCTTCTTGCATAAGTCCTTGTTCTACAAGTGGACCGTATACAGCATCAACATTTTTATATGCTTCTAAGTCACCTAATATAGCGACAACTGCAGATGCATCAAGAATTTGTTGTTGATTATATGCAATTGGATGTAAGCGGCGTTGTACTTCTTCTCCTTGGAATACAAGGAATTTCCAGTGTTGTAAATTCCATGCTGATGGTGCTTGGCCAGCAGCTTTTAAAATATCATATAATTCTTCTTTTGAAATTTCTTTTTCAGGGTTGAAAGCACGATTAGATGTGCGTTCGTATAAAACAGTAAAGAAATCTTGCTGTGTCATTATAATTCCTCCAAGCTTTGTTTCTATTTGTAAATGAATCAAATATAAAAATGTTCTTAACTTACATTTTGTAAGTTGATACTGTAAAAGGATATAATATATACAGTTCTATTGTCAAGTGTTTTAAAAAGATATGAATAAAAGAAGATATTCGCACAAACGTCTCACTTATTGTTGTCATACAATAAAAAGATGATACAGGGCTTCAAGAGGTTTATATAATGTGAAACTGCCATGTCATGGTTTGTTGAACAAATCAAGTTCTTATAAATGATGAAAGGTGACCCTTAATTGTAAGAATGGGATAAATGAAGTGAGTGAAAGCCTAGTGGTGAACATTCTGCATTTTTTATTGGAACATACAGTTTTTCAAAATGTATTACAGGATCTCGATGTGAATGTATTGTATATTGAAGAAGGTCATAACGAGCAACATACAGTTGCAACGTTAAAGCCAAAGTGCTTGTTTTTGGCACATAGTTTTAAGGAAGGGAAAATATTGTTTGAAAAAGTTCAACCACAAATCGTAATTATATATATTTCTCATTCTTCTCAAGTCGAATTTGTAAAAGAATTATTTACTTCAAATATTTCTTTTATCATTGTATGGAGTGCACAAGTTACATCTCAGTTTGTTGACCTTATTAAACTTGGGGTACGAAACATTGTGTTACCTCCAATTACGCCTCAATCTATACTTGCTGAAGTGCAAAAGAGTGTGTATGAGTTGTCATTGTTAAAACAAGTCATATTACAACAAGAGTTACTTCAAATGATATTCGATTTTCAGAATGATTTGTTGTTTATTGTAGAAGATGATGAAATTATAGATTGCAATACAAATTTTTTACGTTTCTTCGGATATGAAGATCTTATGTCATATCATGAGCATCACATGACATTTGCTGAACATTTTGCAGAGGAGAATGGGTATTATATTGCAGAAAATGATACAATGTGGATTGATGATTGCTTAACGAAATCAAGAAAAATCAAAATGTATAATGAGGCTGAAGAAGCAACTGTGTTTTTGTTACGTATTGCTCCTTTGCCGGATGATGTAACGAGATTCATCGTTACATGTACAGATATTACAGAGTTAGAAGAAGAGTATAAAGAACAAGAACGCTTAGCAACAATTGATTCCTTAACAAATATTTATAATCGGTTGAAATTTCAAAGACTATTTTCACAAGGTTGGGAAACTGCTATACGAATGAGCCAATCATTTGCTCTTATTTTATTTGACCTTGATGATTTCAAAAAAGTAAATGACACATATGGTCATGATTTTGGAGATTTAGCATTGGTACAACTAGCGGAACTTGTGACAGCAAAATTACAGCCGCATCATGTTTTTGCACGGTGGAGCGAAGAAGAATTTATTATTTTTTTGTCTCATACAACAGAAAAAGAAGCATTTCAAATTGCGGAATCACTTCGATTTTTTATCGAAACAAAAAAATTTTCTGGAATTTCAAATATCACAGCAAGCTTTGGTGTTGCTGCATACGAAAATGGAATTACGAAAGAAATATTGAGGCATCGAGCGGATGTTGCATTATATGAAGCGAAGAACAAGGGGAAAAATCAAGTGTGCTTATATAGAAAAGAAAAAATGTAACATGTTTTCGCAACAAATTGTTGCGATTTTTTTTTATTGTCGGATAATGGTGAAGGGAGGAACAATTATTTAAGATGCGATGGAGGATTTTTAGAAATGAAGACGTTATGGAGTGCAATTATTTTTTTTCTTTCTATTATATTAGTTGGGAGCTATTTCTTTTTTAAAGTACCTGCTAAAAAAGAAGCAAAGTCAATAAAAACAATACCCTCTACTGGTACAATAAAAGAAAGAGAAAAAGAAATTGATTATACGGCTGTTGCACAAAAACTAGAACAATATTTAAAAGATAAACAATTTAATGGCTCAGTTCTCGTGTCATATCAAGGCCGTACAATATTAGATAAAGGGTATGGCTATGCGGATGTACAAAAACAAATTGAAAATACGCCGCAAACAAAATATCGAATTGGTTCTATTACAAAAACGACAATTGCGGTGTCGGTTCTACAGTTGCAAGAACAAGGAAAAATAAATATACAGGATAACGTGAATAAATATATTCCTTCTTTTCCTGCTAATAAAAATATTACGTTGTACCATTTATTAACGCATACATCGGGACTCCCTGATCATGGAAAAGGGAAAGTCAATGCGGCATCACGTCTTAGTTTAGTGACATGGATTGGACAACAGTCAACTGCTTTTCAACCTGGAAGTGGCTGGTTATATTCAGATTATAATTATATGTTGCTAGCTTATATTCTAGAAAAAAACTCGGGACAATCTGTAGCACAATACGTTACAGATCATATCTTTATTCCTGCGGGAATGACAGAGTCAGGTATGGGAGAGACACCAGCAGGAGATGTGAATTTTTCAAAAGGATATAAAAAGAAAGAGAATGAACTTGTGCTAGCGCCTAAATTAGCAATGAATTGGTTATATGGGTGCGGAGAGATGTATACAACGGTGCATGATATGAAAAAGTTAGATGAAGCAATTATGACAGGTAAGCTTATCTCTGCTGAAAGCTTAAAATTAATGCTAACACCATCTTCAGAAAAAAAATATGCATTTAGCTTATATATATATCCAGATTATTATCATAATCATGGTGTACTTTCGGGATGGAATACATTTAACAATTTTAATTGGGATAAACAATTATTTGTAATTGAATTCTCAAATGTGCAAAATGGAATTGATGATGAGTTTAATAATGAATTTCGTAAACTTGTGAGTGATTTATTAGAGAAAAGGGGATGAGAAGATGAAGCAGATATTGCCACCAGCTTCTATTGGTTTTGTTGGTACAGGTGTTATGGGAAAAAGTATGGTGCGTCATTTATTAAAAGCTGGTTATACTGTTTATGTATATAATCGTACAAAAGAAAAAACAGCAGCTTTGATTGAAGAAGGTGCGTACTGGTGTGATTCTCCTAAGAAAATTGCAAGAACAGTAGATGTTGTAATGACTATGGTTGGTTATCCACATGATGTGGAAGAAGTATACTTTGGTGCAGAGGGGATTCTTACTCATGCCAAGCGAGGGACGATTACGATTGACTTTACAACATCAACACCAACTCTTGCGAAACGTATTTATGAAGAAGGGAAGAGCAAGGGAATTCATGTATTAGATGCCCCCGTATCGGGCGGAGATATCGGAGCAAAAGAAGGAAGCCTTGCGATTATGATCGGTGGGGATGAAGAAGTATATGAAGCATGCTTTCCGTTATTTGAATTGTTAGGCAAAAACATTATATTGCAAGGAAATGCAGGTAGTGGCCAACATACAAAAATGTGCAACCAAATTGCGATTGCATCTAATATGCTTGGTGTATGTGAAGCACTTGCTTATGCAAAAAAGGCAGGTTTACATCCAGAAAAAGTGTTACAAAGTATTTCTACTGGTGCAGCAGGTAGCTGGTCATTAAGTAATTTAGCACCGCGCATGTTACAAGGTGATTTTGAACCAGGATTTTACGTGAAACATTTTATTAAGGATATGAAAATTGCGTTGGCAGAAGCAGAACAACTTGGGTTATCTGCGCCTGGCTTAGCTCTTGCGCGAGAATTATATGAACAATTGATGCAAGACGGTGAAGAAAATAGCGGAACACAGGCATTATATAAACGATACATAAAGGAGTGAGTGTATGGGTTTAGAGAAATTTGATAATATCATTGATACGGTACAGCGCGCAGAAACAATTTATATTAATGATAAGCAACTGGCTGCGTTTAAAAAGAAGTATAGTTTTGAACCGGTATTTGAATATGGTAGAGATGAAACAGGTCGTTATGTCATTCGAACAACGAAAGAAATGCTAGAAGAGATGGAATTTTATTTAGCGTTAAAGTACGAACGTGATCTCATTGATTTATATATGAATGCAGAAGTAGACGGGAAATTTTATGTTTCGGTTAGTTATGGAGAGGATGCACTTCATTTACAGGAGCTATTTCAATTTTTAGAAGAAAATAAATAAAAAAGTCCTCATATGAGGACTTTTTTATTTAGGAAAGGCCTGTTGCTCGGCGTGCTTTTTCAATTGGAAAGGGAATGACTTCAGCCACTCTAGTTCGAGTAAATCGTTTTGTGCGAGAATGACGTAATATATATAGTGCAAACAGTAAACAAACAGGAATTGCACCATATAAACCAAAAAATAAAGCGCTTACAGAAGATGCGACAAAACCAATCATACCAACTTCTAATTCCTCCATAATAGCTCCCACAACAGCAGGTATAGACCCGCAAACGACACCGAAAAGAATGGCTAAAATTAACTCCATGTATTCCCTTCCTCCTTTTTACAATTTCACTTGTTTTTTCTATTATTTGTATTATAACACATTTTAAACAGAATATTCAGAAAAAGTTCACAAAATGTTCATAAAATTGTAAAAAATTATTCAACAAAAAATGCAGGTTTATCTCATATAAAATGAGATAAACCTGCCCATAGGAGGATGTATATATGTAGAGTGAATAAAAGGAAGGAAAAGGGGTACCAATTCCTTTTATCCAACAGACTACCTTAATAAATAGGAACCCAACCTTCAGTTGTCACAAAAATACGAATTGCTACAACTTGACGATCGTTTTGAAGGGTAAAATAATGTCTTATGTTTTCAGGAACCGAGATTAGATCTCCTGGTTCAAGTTCGACATCAAAGAAACGCCCATCTTTTCCTTGGATGGCAAAAATGCCATGTCCGCTGACAATAAAGCGAACTTCATCATCGGTATGATGGTGTTCTTGCTTAAAGTTTACTAACAATTCATCTAAATTCGGTGTTGCGTGAGAAAGTGAGATAACATCGCTTGCTTGATAGCCGCGGCGTCTAGAAACATCAGCAACTGCTTCTGCGAACACTTCTAAAATTTCTTTCTTATTTTCATCAGTTAATGCATAGTTTTCTTGTAAATGAGCAGGAAGCTTTGTAATATCCCATTTCTCATACAAAACACCTTCATTTTGTAAAAATTGTTGTACTTCTATTTCTTTTTCAATGCGAGTATTAATTTCATGAATACGAATTTGCGCCATATTGAACGCCTCCTTTAATTGATAATAGTTTAATATGAAACTGGAATAGAAACTCATATGCTTCTAATCTCTTTTTTGTATCAAAGCTATCTTTTCCCCATACTGTAATACCGTGATTGCGAATTAAAACAGCTCCTGTATCTTCGTAAATATGATTGCGAAAGCTCTCACCTAATGTTGGGATATGAGCGTAATTTTCAATAATCGGAATACGAATAGAAGCGCCTTCTTCCCAAATATTGAGTGCTTTAATAATTTCTTGATTACAAAGCACAACTTCTTTGTCGTATACGTTTGTAATTACATTATTATCGGTTGTATGGACGTGCAAGACGCATGCAGCGTTTGTATTGTTATAAATATGAGTGTGCAACAATGTTTCTGCAGAAGGGCGTAAATCTGTTTCTAAAACAGGATTTCCATTTTGATCGACTAACAGAAAGTCGTCGGGTGTTGTTTTTGTTTTATCTCTTCCGCTTGCTGTAATGAGAAAGGTAAGAGGATTGTCACTCACTTTTATTGAAATATTACCGCTTGTTGCTGGAAACCAATTCCGGTCCGTTAATTCTTTTTTCAGTTCACTTAGTTCTTGCCATTGACGAAATAACTGTTTCACTTTATCACCTCCAACAATTTCCCTACTTCGTTTTGGATATCATGAAATGTTTCAAAAGGTGTATAAGAAATGTGATGTTCTTTGCATTTTGTAATAAGAAAGTCACGAGCAAACACTTTATCAGCAAGTTTTGCGGCTTGTAAGTCTGTAATAGAATCACCGATTACAATTTTAAAATTACTTTGTGAACTTAAATTGCGAATAATTGTTGATTTACAAAGACCGCATTCATTTTCACAATGTTCATCACATAGATGTGGCCAATTAACTTGAATTGTTTCATGGGAAAAATCAGTTGTATTACAGTAAATTTGCTCAAAATCAACAATTCCTTCGAGAAGAGGATAAACAAAAAAGTCCATTCCTCCTGATATGATATAAAGTGGGATATTGTTCTCTCGTAAAAACTGTACAAATTCTATAAAACCAGTACGAATGACTGCTGTTTCTTTAATGAAAGCTGTAATCTCATTTTGTAAACTTGTAGGTAATAGAGAAAAAAGTTTTCCAACACCTTCTTGAATAGAAAGTTCTTGTGATAAAATTTGTTGTTTAATTGTTTCCGCTTCTGGCGGTGCAAACTTTTCCATAATGGCAACAATATTATCGTTATTTGTAATTGTGCCATCGAAATCGCAAAAAATTTGAATACTCATGCCTTCACCTCTTCAGAAGGATTGCCCCATAAACGCAAGGCGGCTTGTAAATAAGGATCATTAACCTCATGAAGAGGCGTGTTTGTTAGCGTTGCATCGATGGCAGATCGAAACGCTTTTCCGCCTCCCTGTGCGCCGGATGGGTGTCCGTGAATACCGCCACCAGCATTAATGACACATTGCTGACCAAAATCACGAATAAGAAGCGGAACAAGTCCTGGGTGAATGCCAGCAGATGGAACAGGAAAACTTCGTTTAAATGGCTCATTTTCATCTGTAAGTGCTTTTGCTAAAGAAAGTGCCTCTTCTTGTTTTAAAGCGACAGTTCCATAAGGTGATGGGAATAATGAAAAATCTGCGCCTGCATAGCGAAGGAGCTTACCAAGTAATAAGGAAGATGAAAACCCATATAAATCAGATGCTATGTAAGTCCCGCTTACTGCTGGGTGTGCCATGATTGGAATATAAATATCATCGTCCTCTGCCAAAGCTTGTAAAACATCCAGCCCATAAGCAAATGCATTGAAGAGTAATAGATCAGCCCCAGCTGCAACGGCTTGTTTCGCCTTCTCTTTTAAATCATAAGTGCGTCCTGAAAGATTAACAGCATATAACGTCTTATGACCATATGTTTCGTAAATGGACTGTAATACTTCTTTTCCAGCTCGAATACGTTCTGACAGTGGTGTTAACGGATTATCAAATAAAATTTCATCATCTTTTACAATGTCTACACCGCCGCTTGCTTGATCGCGAAGCTGTGTTTTTAAATAACCGATATTACGGCCAATCATTCCTTTAAAAATACTCATGAGAAGAGGGCGCTCGTGGACATTCAAGATGTTTCGTATCCCATCGATACCGAATTTAGGACCTGGGAAGCGCTCTTTTAGATCATCAGAAAATGTCAAATCAATTAATTTAATTTCTCCATCCAGTGATAATTTTCCGAAAACAGTTGTAAAAATCGCAGGTAAGTCATTGCTAAAATTAGCAGATGGATAATGAATTTTAATAAGACCGCGTTTTACTTTTTTATCAAGGTATATATTTATTTTTTCATCGTCTTCTAATTCTTCTACACTAATGACTGAACCTTTATGTTGTTTTAATTGTTCTTGTAGTAAGTGAGGTAAGTGTGTCCACGAACCAACTGTTAAACCGAGAGCAATTTGCTCTGCTTTGTAAATTAAATTGTGAGAATCATCATGAATTAAGTATGTTGCTATTATTCCGCTCATTTTCATAACCTCCTAGTTGAATAAAAAAAACCTCTCAGCTAAGGAGAGGTTTTTTACAACCAGCTCCTTATCTGTCAGCGTAATGCTGCGAGAATTAGCACCGTGCCTACATAAAGTAGATCGGTTGCCGGGTTTCATCGGGCTCGTCCCTCCACCTGCTCTTGATAAGAAGTATTTGGAAATGTTTTAATTTTTTTGATAACTGAATTTTGACAGAGAATTTTTACGTTGTCAATATTTTTTTGAAAATTTTTAATTGATGGATTCTGTGAACTGCTTCTCGAAGGCGTTCTTCTGTATGTAATAAACCAACGCGAATATAACCTTCTCCGTGTTCACCAAATCCGATACCCGGTGCGACGGCAACGTGTGCTTGTGTTAATAGTACATCAGCAAATTGCTCTGACGTATATCCATCTGGAACAGGAAGCCATGCGAAAAAAGAGCCTTTTGGTGCAACTGCATTCCAGCCGATAGAACGACAAGCTGTAATGAAAGCATTTCTTCGAGATTCATAGCGTTCTACTAGTTCATCTACGCAAGTTTGCGGACTTAATAAAGCTTCGCAAGCAGCTTCTTGCACGGCACCAAAAATACTGACGTACATATGATCTTGTAATAAGTTGATCGTTTCGATGACACTTTCATTACCAACGGCAAATGCAATGCGCCATCCTGCCATATTATATGTTTTTGATAACGTATAAATTTCAATGCCAACATCTTTTGCTCCATCAACTTGTAAGAAACTAATTGGCTTTTTAGTATCAAAACCAATGGCACCATACGCGAAATCATGACAAACTAAAATGTCATGTTTGTTTGCAAACGATATAGTTTCCTCGAAGAATTTTGTTGTTGCAATGGCTCCTGTTGGATTGTTCGGATAGTTTAAAAACATTAATTTTGCTTGTTCAGCAGTTTGTTTATCAATCTTTGTATAATCAGGTAAAAAATGATTTTCTGCTAATAATGGCATTGTTGCAAGTTCTGCTTTCGCTAAGGCAACACCTGATAAATAATCTGGATAGCCAGGATCAGGAACGAGAATTGTATCGCCTGGATTTGTAAAACAAAGCGGTAATTCAACTAATCCAGCTTTTCCGCCAAATAAAACAGCTACTTCGGTTTTGGGATTTAACTGTACATCGTATTCACGCTCATAAAACGTAGCGACAGCTTCTTTTAAGCTTTCATGCCCGCGAAATGGCGGATATTTATGATGAATTGGTTGTTCTGCTGCACGCTGTAGCGCTGCTACGATATGCGCTGGCGTTGGCTGATCTGGATTTCCTTGTCCTAAGTTAATAACATCATGACCAGCTTGCACGGCTTTGTTGACTTTTGTGACAAGCGTAGCAAAAAATTGTGTTGGTAGTGATGTTAATACCTCAGAAGGTTGAAAATGTTTCATACTTTCCACCTCTTTTGAAAATTGTTGCAATTATAGTGACAAATGATATAATCTTTTCAACTTTTTGTAAAGGAAAAAAATAAAAGGGAGTAGGGAGAAATCAATGAAAATTGCTTGTATTCAAATGGATATCACTTTTGGTGATGTAGAGAAAAATATAGAACACGCTGAGAAAAAAATAAACGAAGCAATGAAGGAAAAGCCAGATGTTATTGTATTACCAGAGCTATGGACAACAGGTTATGACTTAGGTCGACTTGCTGAAATTGCTGATCCAGATGGGGAATACACGAAACAACTATTATCGAAGTGGAGTAAGCAAAATTGTGTAAATATTGTTGGAGGATCGATTGCTAAGCAAACAGAGAAAGGTGTTACAAATACAATGTATATTAGTAATCGAAGCGGAGAAATTGTGGCTGAATATAGTAAAGTTCATTTGTTTCAACTGATGGATGAGCATAAATATTTAATTGCTGGAAATGAAACTGGGCATTTTCTATTAGAGGATATACCGTGCGCAGGAACAATTTGCTATGATATTCGTTTTCCAGAATGGATACGTGTTCATGCTGCACACGGGTCAACGGTATTATTTGTTGTAGCAGAGTGGCCACTTGTTCGCTTAGCGCATTGGCGGTTATTACTTCAAGCAAGGGCAATTGAAAATCAATGTTATGTTGTAGCGTGCAATCGTGCCGGACGTGATCTAAATAATGTATTTGCAGGGCATTCGCTTATTATTGATCCTTGGGGAGAAGTCGTCAATGAGGCAGATGAAACAGAAATGATTTTGCATGGAACGTTAGATGTAAAGAAGGTTGCTGAAGTTCGTAAAGGGATTCCTGTTTTTTTTGATCGCCGTTCAGAATTGTATAAGTAAAAAAGTATTGACAAGTAATTTTTATTCTTGGTATAGTCAACAACAGAAACTGAAAAATTCAGACAACTATATACTCTTATCAAGAGCAGGTGGAGGGATTTGGCCCGATGAAACCCAGCAACCGACCGTAATACCATTGTGAAATGGGGCGCACAGTTCGCGCCTAGTAAGGCACGGTGCTAATTCCAACAGAAAGAAAAACTTTCTGATAGATAAGAGGGGAGAAGTGAATCTTCAAACCTCTTTCGTCATCGAAAGGGGTTTTTTTATGATGAAAAACCCGAATACATTTAGGGGGAATCAAAATGGGATACAAACAATTAACAGAAGAAACAGCCGTTACATATGCGAAAGAACATGGTTATTTTTCAGAAAAGGCAGTTGTCACTTGTGAAGAAATTGGTGATGGGAATTTAAATTATGTGTTTCGTTTACGTGATGGGAAGAAGGGATTGATTCTTAAGCAAGCTCTTCCATACGCAAAGGTAGTAGGAGAAAGTTGGCCGCTATCTTTACGCCGTGCAACCATTGAAAGTGATGCATTGCAAATTTTTGCAAAATACGTACCAGAGTATGTACCGAAAGTATATGGGCACGATGAAACATTAGCGATTAGTGCTATAGAAGATTTATCAGCTTTAACGATAACGAGAAAAGGATTGATAAACGGGGAAGACTATCCACTATTATCCAAACATATCGGGCGTTTTTTAGCTCATGTTCTTTTTTACACATCCGATTTTGGATTACAAGCAGAAGAAAAAAGAGTGCTAGATAGTCAGTTTGTAAACCCTGATTTATGTAAAATTACAGAGAATCTTGTATTTACTGATCCATTTGCAAACTATGAAACAAATGAGTATGAAGAAGAATTACAAGATGTTGTTGACGAACTTTGGTGTGATAAAAATTTGAAGCTACAAGTAGCGCAGTGTAAGTATAAATTTTTGACGCGAAAAGAAGCATTAATTCACGGTGATTTACATACTGGAAGTATATTTTCATCATCTTCAGAAACGAAAGTGATTGATCCAGAATTTGCGACATTTGGTCCGTTAGGGTTTGATCTAGGTCAATTTATTGCGAATTTATTATTAAATGCACTGTCGCGTGAAGAAAACAAACGCAGCGTATTATTTTATCATATTGAGCAAACATGGAGTGTTTTCGTAGAAACATTTACAAGGTTATGGATGCTCGAAGGCGTAGAACCGTATACGAGAGAAAAGCAATGGCTACCAATTGTACTGAACAATATTTTCATTGATGCAGTTGGATTTGCAGGATGTGAGGTCATTCGCCGTACAATTGGATTAGCGCATGTTGCAGATTTAGATGAGATTTCTCATAAAGAAACACGATTACAAGCAAAAAGGCATGCATTACGGTTAGGAAGAAAATTACTTCTACATAAAACAGAAAATGCAGATGCTCGTTTGTTCCATATATTATTTGATTCTATTGTTTTGGGGAAGGAAGTAAAAGCGTGAGTATAAGCATAGCAGTACCTCGTTCTATTAGTTGGAAGGGAGATTCCATCGCTCTTTTGAATTAAACGAAGTTGCCGACTATTGTTGAATATAAGGCATTAACTACAATTGAAGATGTTTAGAAAAGTATTGTTTTATTAGAGGTGCAAAGGGATTATAAAGTGAAAATCGCAAAGATATTCGGAAAAACAAAAATGATTTAGCTTGTTTTTATTTACCACTTTTTTGGAGTCTCTCTTACTTATAATAAGAAGGGAGGAGAGACTATGGAGGAATGGATATCGGTTATTGGCAATGTTGGCTTTCCAATTGTTGTTACGCTATACTTACTGCATAGAATTGAAAGTAAGTTAGATAGCGTTATTGTCGCGATTGAGAAGTTACCAAAGCAGATGCAAAGATATGAAGCTCCAAAATAAAGTGAAACTTTCATCAGTGTGGGGGACTTCATCCCCCACTGATAGTTAGTTGAATCAACCGGGTTCTTAGGGGCAGTAAGAGCCCCGCCTATCTTCTTCGCTTTCGTGGGGGTCTTACTGCCCAAAAGTAGCGGGATAAAATATGTGATGAAAACGGATTGTGTGGTAAAGGCACAATCCATTTTTGTATATATTTAAATAGAAGAAAAAATTTGCTGAACTTTACTGTGCGGTATAACCACCATCAATGACAACAGCTTGTCCTGTAATGCCTTTTGCTTTCTCACTTGCTAAAAATAAGGCGTAGTCTGAAATTTCCTCCACGCTAAGCAATCTTTTTTGTGGTACAAGCGGGTAAATGACATCCTCTAATACATGTTCAAGCGGGACATCTCTTGTTATCGCTAAATCTTGAAGTTGGTTGCGAACAAGAGGCGTATCAACGTAGCCGGGACAAAGTGCATTTACTGTAATATTACACTCGGCACCTTCTAATGCTGCTACTTTTGTGAGCCCAATTACCCCGTGTTTGGCACTGTTATATGCAGATTTGCCAGCAAAACCAACAAGACCATTAATAGAAGCTATATTAATGATGCGTCCGTATTTTTGTTTTTTCATAATAGGAAAAGCATGTTTTATCGCAACAAACGGTGCAATTTGCATAATCTTAATAAGCATTTCAAATTTTTCAGTTGGAAAATCTTCAATTGGAGAAACATATTGCATACCTGCGTTATTAATTAATATATCAAGTGAACCAAAACGTGCAACTGTTTCAGAAATAGCTTGTATAATCTCTTGTTCTACTGTCACATCACATTGCATTCCAAATACTTTATATCCTTCGTTCTGTAATTGTTTCGCCGCCTCTTGTGCCTTGTTCTCTAAACGATCTGTAATCATTACAGTTGCGCCTTCTTTTGCAAAGGCTTTTCCCATTTCGTATCCAATTCCGCTTGCGGCACCTGTTAAAAATACAACGCGATTTATAAACATTTTTTATTCCATCCCTTTCATGAATATAGTTAACTCTATTGCTCTATTTAGAGAAATAAGGATGGAAATCCTGCAATCTTTTGGAAAAAATGCTTAAGCTATCTTGTAAAGCAAAATACTGTTTGTTATACTACTTGGTAAAGCAAGATACTTATACTTATCTATCTTGTAAAACAAGATAGAAGGAGGATTTGAATAATGTCGACGAGTCAAATGCTAAAGGGTATTTTAGAAGGATGCTTGCTTGCTATTATTTCTGAAGGAGAAATATACGGATACGAAATGAGTGAAAAACTGGCACAGTACGGTTTTACAATGGCAAGTGAAGGAAGTATTTATCCGTTATTAATTCGTATGCAAAAAGAAGGATTGATTACGAGTACGATGAAGGAGTCACCATCTGGTCCAAAGCGAAAATATTATACATTAACAGAAAAAGGTGAAGATGCATTAGATGATTTCATGGAAAGGTGGGAAGCGATGCAAAGTAGTGTGCAGCGGTTGTTAGAGGGAAAGGAAAGCAGACGATAAAGTCTGTATTCCTAACGCTGAAACAATGAAAGGAAATCAAAAATAAGTAATCTAGACGAGGAGGTTACATATGAACGTTTCTAAAGAAGGTAAAAAGTTTTTGATTGATATGAAAGTATATTTATTAACAAAAGGAATAAAAGAAGATGATATAAATAACTTTTTAGAAGACGCTGAGCTTCATTTAATAGAAGGAGAAAAAGGAGGAAAGACGGTAACGGATATTTTTGGAGACTCACCGAAAGAATATGCAGAAGAATTGGCTGAAGAGATGGAAGTTGATAAAAGGGAAAATATAAAATCTCTCGTTACTTCAATTGTTAGTATTGGTGGGTATTGGATATTGAATAGCATTTTATTTAGTAATCCCAATCATCATCTAACGATTTCAAATGTAGATTTAATTGGGTATCCAATCATTTTACTTCTTTCTATTATAATAACGGTTGTTGCATTAAAAATGTCTTCTTTTAAAAGCAAATTAATAGAGTTTAGTATTATATATGTAATGGTTATGATTCCAATTCTATTACTTGTATTAATTAAGTTTGTTGATAAATGGATGGGGATACCGATTATCCAATTGTCAGGATCGCAAAGTTTTATTTTGGCCGGAATTATATTCTTAGTTTTAATTATTATTGATTTTTACCTTCTTCGTTGGATAGGGGTACTTACAATAATTTTACCAATTTCTGTTATGTTCATATTTGAAGGGTTAGCAAAACAAAATCTATATTGGAGTATTCTTCAAATGTTTTTAGCGTATGGAAGTTTAGCTTTACTTTTCTTATGGTATAACAAAATGGAAAATATAAAGAATAAAGTGTAAAGAGGATTAAGCAGTATTCTAAATTGAGAGTGGGAAAATGGAAAAAGAAAAGCGAAACTGGTTATCATTATTGGATTCTGCGTGTTTTCTATTACTTGGCACACTGTCAGTTGGAATGATTGCGGTATTTAACTTACAAAGTGGAATATATACAGAACTGAATTATGTAACGTTTGTTTTTATAATTTTATTTTTATTATTTTCAGGAATCATGGGTATAACAGAAGAAGAAGAACGATTTGAAAAATTTGGGTGCTTGTATTTTGGGGGTGCATTTTTATTTATATATGCAGGGCTACTGTTAATTTGGTAAAGGTCGTGTGAATATGAAATTCTTTTGTTCTTCTTCTTTCTGTTTTGGTTTTGTAGTTGGATTAGGATTTTAATATTTACAAAGAAAAAGTAACTACAGCGGTTACTTTTTTTCTTTGCGCAATAAGGGACTTTTTAAAGATAATTCTCTTTGGGTATTTGTTAATAAGGAATCTATTTGTGATTTATAAGGGGTAGGAATGATGTAATGCATAAGGTTTGTGGGAGAAGGATGGTGTTCGGAACCGTTTGGACATTCGGGATCTGCATTTGTAAGCTTGTCCTGTACACGGCGCGTGAATAAAATGTGACCAATTTCATGTGCGAGTGTGTACATGTTCTTCCAAGCTGAAGCGGCGTTTGTTAATACAATGTAACCTTTAATTTGTTTATTAGTTGATAAAGAATAGGCACAAGCGATAACGGATTGTTCTTGAAAATAATCACTACCGATATAACAAATATAAATATCACTTTGCGATGCACGTTCGGTACATTCAGCAAATAAAGAAGTCAACTTTGGTTGTGATTTTAGTGAAGACATGTAACTAATTTCACCGTCATGAAAACGATAGGGTTCGTCTAACGTTCTGATATCTTCAATTTGAAATACGATAGGATGCCAAATATATTCAGTAATTGTAATATCCCTAGCAATCCGGTCTTTATCAATATTCGCTCCAGGAGCGATGCAAACACATATGTTAACGTAAGGGCACATATGAGACACCTCAAATATAGTGAATTTTTCTGACGAGATAAAAAGAAAATATCTTTAACGATTGAAAAGAGGAGGAATAAATGTTTTTAATGTATCTACAGTATTTTTTGAGCGCATCATGTATGGGGAATATTCTTTATTTGATAAAAGATGCGGCAACATATCATCATCTTTGTTAAGTAAATTCCCAAAATTTGTTAGCATATGAGTAAATTGTTCATCCGTAATCATACCGCTCGTGTGCCAATAGCACATCATCGCATAGGCAATGGAGCTTGTATCGACGTTTACGTTTATATTAACATGGGAGTTTCCGCTGTTTGAAATATTTGAGCCGTTTTCTGGTAGCATGATAAAACCTCCTTACAAAAATAGGCTACGTTTTAGTAGCCTAATCGTATTTGTCTCGATTATAGTTGTTTTGATTTGAGTAATTTTGATTTGAGTAATTTTGATTTGAGTAATTTTGATTTGGGTAATTTTGATTTGGGTAATTTTGATTTGAGTAATTTTGATTTGGGTAATTTTGATTTGAGTAATTTTGATTTGGGTAATTCTGATTTGGGTAATTCTGATTTGGGTAATTCTGATTTGGATAATTTTGTGAGGATTGAGCGGAATTATTTAATGCATTTGTTAAAAATGGGAGCAAAGCCGCTAATAATTGGTTTGTAACATCTGTATTCAACTGTCCTTGTCCCTGTGCTTGCCCTTGCCCTGGTCCTTGTCCCTGTGCTTGCCCTTGTCCCTGCTCTTGTGATTGCTCCTGCCCCTGTTCTACATCAGTAGACTGCCGATTCGAAGAAGCTGTTTCAGAATCTAAATCAGAGTCTACATTTAAATTTACGCGGGAATTTCCACTGTCTGAAATCTGAGCAACATTGTGATTGTGTGTATGTTTTTTTGTAGTTTCTTCTTGTGGATCAGATCCAGATTCAGATTCAGATCCAGATTTAGATCCAGATTTAGATCCAGATTTAGATCCAGATCCAGATGCAGATTGTTTTTCTGTATATTGGGGTTTTTTTCGACGGCGCTCATAATAATAAAAACACAACAATACCCTCTCCTTTATGAACTATAGAAAATGTCTATATCAATACTTTATGTGAAAATAAAGAATATGTATGGACAAATTAACTATCATTTAGCGTAGTTTTTTATCATGTCACAACATAAGTTGATAAGAAATTATTATATTTACAATAGGATGATTTATGATAAACAGTAATATTAAATTATATATATTTAGTGTTCTTGTTGTTAGATTTTTTAACAGTGGAATTATATGTAGTAAGATAATCGAAAATGTTGTGATTATGAGTACTTTCTTTGGAACGACTTGTTTATAAGATCCCCCACCTTAAAATTCGGAGAGCAATGAAGAAGATAGGATAGGTGGGGGATAACTGCTGGCATGTGCCCGATTGGTTATAACCATCAATGGGGGATGAAAAAACACTGATGGAAGTTTTATTTTATTAGCAGCTGTGTGTTGGCCGGGAAAATAAAAAATTGATTGAAAGAAGTCAGAAAATAGTCACACTTCGACACGTTTATATATCCACTTTTTGTTATAGTAAAAAGAAAAGGGGGAAAAAACATGTATACATTTAAAATTGTTTCAGATCGTGAAGCTGTTTATCAGTTTGCGAGTTATGCTCAAGTTGTACAAGGGGTAGAAAGTGTATATGTGGAAGTAGGTGAACCTTTGTATGAGCGTCCTCTTATGAAGTTTTATGTTCATGTCTCCATAAAACAAGAGTATGAACAAGCAAAAGCGTTGCGTGAAATCGCGCGTTTAGTAGAATTAGGACGTTTTACATACGTACATTACCGAGATGAAGAAATTGAAAGAGCATTTGAAGAAGTAAAATATGAGAGCCGTGTAGGCTAGATAATAAGGAAGAAAGGGGCTAATGTAAATTAGCTTCTTTTTTTGTTTATCTCGCATTAACGGGCCTCAAGATTCAGAGAGAAGCAAAGAAGATAGATGGGGGAATAACTGCCCGTAAAAGCCCGATTGGCTCAACTAACCATCAGTGGGGGATGGGGAAAACTCCCACTGATGGAAGTTTCGCTTTATGAAAATATTTTTATATGTATCAAACAAATAAAGAAGGAATTTTGCTATGATAGGAGAGGAAAAGAAAGGGGAGTTATATAATGGGGTATATACAGGAACTGAGGGAATTAGTTGGAACAAAACCACTTATTATAGTAGGCTCAGCAATTATTGTTTTAAATGAAAAGAATGAAGTATTATTACAACTTCGTTCTGATACATATGATTGGGGATTGCCAGGGGGAGCAATGGAGCTAGGAGAAACAATTGAAGAAACAGCAGAGAGAGAATTAAGAGAAGAAACAGGTTTAAAAGCAGATTTCTTACAATTTCTTGGTGTGCTCTCTGGACAGGATTTATATTATCGTTATCCGCATGGAGACGAAATTTATAATGTAATCAATGCCTTTCAAGCACATCACGTATATGGTGAAATAGAATGTGATGAAGAAGGGGAAGACATTCGATATTTTCCAATTGATAAGTTACCGAAATTAAATACAACAACAGAAAAAATCCTTCAAAAATTTTTATTAGCATTAACAGAGTAGAAAGAAGAATGAACCTTCTTTCTATTTTTATTATATTAAATATTTTGATTTTTTAGTTACCTCATAATATAATAGATATAGATATACATCTTATGTTATTCCATCCAAAAATTCACTAGGGTACATAGGAGAGGAGAAAGTACAAGATGCGCAATGTAGTCATTACAGCTGCAGTTCGTTCACCAATTGGAACATTTGGAGGAGCTTTCAAAAATGTAAAACCGACTGAACTAATGGTTCCTGTATTGCAGGAAGCTGTGAAAAAAGGCGGTGTTTTGCCGCACGAAGTAGATGAAGTGATTTTAGGTCACTGTATTCAACGAACAGATGAGGCAAATACAGCAAGAACAGCAGCGCTTATGGCGGGATTTCCTGATACAGTCACAGGTTACACAATTCAGCGTCAATGTGCTTCGGGTATGCAGGCATTAATTTCAGCAGCAATGCAAATTCAATTAGGTGTAAGTGATGTTGTTGTTGCAGGTGGAGTAGAAACAATGAGCTCTAGTCCATATGTATTAAAAGAGAACCGCTGGGGACAACGACTACAACACGGAGAAATTCGTGATATGGTGTGGGAAGTGCTAGAAGATCCAACGAATCATATTATGATGGGTGAAACTGCGGAAAATCTTGCTGAGCAATATGAAATTTCACGTGAAGAACAGGATGAAGTAGCAGTATTAAGTCATCAACGTGCCATTCATGCAATCGAAGCGGGCTATTTTGACGAGCAAATTGTGCCGATTACGATAAAGGAACGTAGAAAAGAGAGTGTTGTTTCCAAAGATGAACATCCTCGTGCAGATATTACGTTAGAAAAACTTTCGGGTTTAAAAGCAGCTTTTCGTAAGGGTGGAACAGTAACCGCAGGAAACGCATCGGGTATTAATGACGGAAGCGCAGCGTTAGTACTAATGAGTGAAGAAAAAGCGAAAGAAAAAGGGCTGCAACCGTTAGCGAGAATCGTAGGATACTCTATGGCAGGGGTAGATCCTAAAATTATGGGAATCGGTCCAGCACCAGCAATTCGAAAAGGATTGGAAAATGTAAATTGGTCAGTAAACGATGCGGATTTATTTGAAATTAATGAAGCATTTGCTGCGCAATATTTAGCAGTAGAAAAAGAATTGGGCTTAAATCGTGAAAAAGTGAATGTAAATGGTAGTGGAATCAGTCTTGGACATCCAATTGGATGTACAGGTGCACGTATTACAGTAAGCTTGATTCATGAATTAAGAAGACAAGGACTTGAAAAGGGAATTGCTTCTCTTTGTGTCGGCGGCGGTATGGGAGCAGCGTTATTTATAGAAGCACTATAAGAAACAAAACCAGCTAATGTGTTCATTAGCTGGTTTTGTTTCTGTATGAAATAGTCTCCCTCGATCTTCAAAAAGAGTTTCACCGTTTGATAATACTCTGTTTCTTCTAAAGTAACTTCTTGTATTTTTCCTAATATAAGCAATACATAGTTGCATCTAGGTACACCATTAAAGTTGGGGAATGTGTAGTTATATTCAAAGTAGATTATATTTTCAAAATAGCAGAAAAGACAAGGATTAGACAACTTATTAATAAAAAATTAAGGACATTAAATACAGAATCTTTTTAGTCCTGTATTGCATTGTTCTCAGTTGAAGTGTAATAATGAAGAGTTATCTCATTTATTTATCCCGCATTAACGGACAGTAATACCTTCACCTCAAGATTCAGAAAAAAACAAAGAAGATAGGTGGGGGATAACTGCCCGTAAAAGCCCGATTGGTTCAACTAACCCTCAATGAAGGGAGTTTCACTTTATATTTAGAGAGAAAATAATTAGTATAGTTATATTTAATGGTTGTTTCATAGCATGTAATGATTGGAGTAAGACAATGAAAATATGGAACGTATTTTGTATTTTATGTAGTTTTGTTATTGTTTTAAGTGGTTGTGCTCAGCATGAAAAAGTGAAGCAGCCGAAGGAACAGACCATTCCAGAAACGAATGAATACGGCGGCATACAATTAACAAAAGTGGGACAAGAGATTAAAGAAAAAAATTGGGGCACTCTAAAATTAGAACAAATCAAACATGTAAATGAAACATTTACAGTTGGAACGATGAAAATCTATGTAGAAAATGTGAGAGTTATTACACTATCGAATATGGAAGATGAAACAAAAGAGACGTTGGAAATGTATACAAAATTAAGTCCAGAAGAAGTACAACGTCGTTTAGGTGAGACACTGGACCAAAAAGAGGCAGAATGGTATGCATCATTAAGTGGACAAGATATTGGTGATACTGCTAAATATGTTGAAATTACATATAAGGTTGAAAATACAGGAGACAAAGAGATGCAGTTCTTTTCTATGAATGATGTAACTGTAAATGAAACGCAACAATTTCATGTGCCGACACAAAACTTCTTATATGCAGAAGACACATTTGTTGGTACAAAAAATATAACGAGAGAGGATTATAGTTCTGGTGAAATAAGGGAAGGGTTAATTGGTCTTTTACTAAGTGATAATAATGAAAAAATAAAAAGGATTTCTTTTACAACAGATGTACTTGCAACAGGCGATACACATGAGAAAGTAGCAGAACCACAAACATTTGCCATTTCACTATAACAGTGAAATGGTTTTTTCTTAATTGTTAGTAGGACAGGAAATATGTCGTTTTGTAGAGAATTTATATACATATAGCGTTTAGGAGGGAAATGAAAATGCAGAAGGGATGCTACGTATGTGGTAATAAAGAAATAGAAACAGGTACTATGTCACCTTATATAGAAAGCAATATTGGAAGTTATATTGTTCCGTTTGCAGAAATGACAGCAGAAGTGGCAGTATGTAAAAATTGCGGAGCTGTTATAACGATGAAACAAGAACATATAGAGTATAATCAAAGGAGAGAGAAGTAAACGTAATGTATATTGTCAAAGCAAATCTACATGATGCAAAAGAACTTGCACGCGTTCATGTTGGTAGTTGGGGAGAAACATATGAAGGCATTATGCCAAAAGATGTGTTAGATAAAAAATCGTATGAGAAACGAGAAGCATTGTGGAAACAAGTATTACAGAAGCAGCAGTCGCATGTTTATGTTGCCAAAACAATTGATGGGAAAATAATTGGTTTTGCAGATGGTGGGAAAGAGCGAACTGGTAAATATGAGTATGACGGAGAGTTATATGCGATATATATTTTACGGGCATATCAGCGTAACAAACTTGGAAAAAGATTGATAAAAGCGGTGGCAGCAGATTTATATAAGAATGGATATCGTTCTATGCTTGTTTGGGTAGTAGCGAACAATCCGTCTAAATATTTTTATGAAGCGTTACAAGCTTCTTTTGTAGATGAGAAAGATATTGAAGAATTATACATAAAAGAACTTGCATACGGTTGGAAAGATATACAAACTCTTTTCATATAATACAATTCCCGGCAACGGCCTGCTCGTTTTATTACTTCGTGAATATAATGAAGTGAATAGAGTGAAAGGAGAGACAATCCGTGAGAATATTCACGGTTTTGGTCGGGGTTATTATAGCCGCTTGCTTTCAAATAGGATTATTATGTATGTTACAACGAATCGAGCAACTATCACTTCCTCATCTTCTATATGAACTGGTATATGTAGGAGCATTATTTGGATTTGGAATGGGTATTGCACATTATTTCTATAAACATAAGATTTATATACTTATAATCGTATTCGTCTTTTTATACGGATGGGGCTATTATCGTTATAATGACAGAGTTCAAAGCATTTTACAACTGCACATTGTATCGATTCAACACGCATTACTGTTATTATTTTGTATTATGTTTGGAACCATTGTTTATAGAATGTTGTTTTATAAAGAAAATAAAGAGAAAAAGGTCAGATGAAATATCTCATTTGACCTTTTTTAAGATTGTTGTTTTTCTTTTGTAAGGTAAGTTTTTACACTTTGTAATTGGAGTTGTTCAGGGAGACGAAATTCTTGTTTTTGTTCTTCAAATTGTTTTTTTGTATAGGGACCAAACCGGCGGTTATTTTTCAAATCGATAATCCAATAATTTTCTGTCGCTTGATTAGTAATAGAAGCATCGGGGTTATTAGGGTCATCTGTTTGCTCTGTTTGTTTTGCTAAAATATAATTGTCGTTCCAGGCAATTTCTACAATTTCTGGTGGAATATATTGAGAGGCGTACAAGGCGTCTGTTTTAGGGAAAAGTTCTAGTGCATTACCGGAAACATTAATGAGCTCATATTCATCCCCAATGCTGTAATGAGATGGATTAAAATTTGTTGCACAACTAGTTAAAAATACGAGAGAGCAAACGATGATGAATCGTTTCAATATGAGCTCCTCCTTCTGAAATGTGATTGATACATATTTTACAGGAAAAGAAAATAAAACACCAATTTATGAGTTGTTTACAACTGTTTTTAGACATGATACGATGAAACGGTTAATAAAGGATAGAAAAAAGGAGTCGACACAGCATGAAGCTGAAAATACATCAACCAGTGATTGTTATGAACCGTCTAGGGGCTGCAATGATCGATATGTTTTTCATTTCTGTTTTGTATGGTGCCATTGTTGCAATTACAACCGGAAACTATAAAGCGATTTTGAATCGTTTTAATGTAAGTTCAGGAGACATCCGTTATGACTTTGGGCTTGCATTTTTATTAATGGCGCTTTATTTTATTGTTCTACCATTTATTTGGAATGGATATACACTAGGGAAAAAAGTTACACGTACAAAACTTGTATCGCTTACAAGTGAAAAGTTAACGCTAGGAATTTTAACAATGAGGTTTGTTGTATTGTTAGTACCGAATATTTTGTTTCTTGGTATTCCGGTGATATGTAATATATACATGATGTTGGTTAGAAGTGATAATAGAGGTTTTCATGATCTTATAGTGAAAACTAAAGTTATGGGTGTTGTGTAGAGAAAGGGAAGCAGTTGCTTCCTTTTTTAAAATTTGAAAAAAATTTGTTTGTATAATTTGGTACAGGGGAAATATGAAAGAACTAGTCATACTAACATTAAAGATTTTGTCAGCACAATGGAGGATACTATGGAATTTGGTTAAATAGGAAATGACTGAATAAAAATCAACTTGAATTATAAAAATATTTTTATTCAGTCTAAATTTTTACAAAATTCGATATATTTAATTTGGTATAATGGAATTTATATAGGACAGGCATCTCCTATATAGTACCCTCCATATTGATGGCGCGTCCCAGAAAGGCGCGCTTTTTTATGATTAATAGACTGAAAATTAGGAAAATGTTATTATTTATAATAAAGAGTTCATGTTTCTTCACATTGGGAGGGAGCGAAATGACAGGAGAAAGTTTATTATTTTGGGGAATTCTTATTTTTGTTGGTCTAGTTTTTGATCAGTATAATAGTAAGAAAAAAGAGAAAATTCGAAAGTAAGCGATTACATTATATGTATCTATCTTTTCCTGCTTGCGGATGCTTCAAAAAAAGGAGTATACTGTATGACGTTGAGACTAACCAGAAGGGGAAATGACGATGAAGCTAGCAGGAAAGGTTGCCGTTGTAACAGGCGGAGGCATCGGCATTGGTCGTAACACAGCTCTTTTGTTGGCAGGGCAAGGTGCAAAGGTAATTGTGACAGATATTGATGAGGAAAATGGACAAGCAACAGTGGAGGAAATTGTAGATTTAGGTGGCGAGGCACTTTTTGTTACTCATGATATGAGTAAGCGAAGTGATTGGCAACATGTTTTAGAAGTTGCAGTTGAAGCCTATAACAGAATCGATATGTTGTTTAATAATGCCGGATTATATAAAATAGATCCGATTTTTTCTCATGAAAAAGAGAACGATTCCAATGCACTTTGTATAAATGACGTCTGGATAGAAATAAAACAGCTGAGGTCATCTTTTATGAAACAGCAAGAAGAAGTGAGATTGACTGATCTTCCTATTTTTGGTGTTATCAGCACAAAGGAACAGTCACTTCATACAGTAGAATCTTTAGTATAATAAGTTGAAAACCGTCCCCAATTTATCTGTGGACGGTTTTTTTTATTTAGCGAATACGTTTTTCTGTTTTTACGTCAAAGAAGTGCGCTTTGTTCATATCAAAAGCAAGGTTAATCTGATCACCATGTGTAAAAGTATGTCTTGCGTCAACACGAGCTGCAAAATCTTGATTTCCAAGTTTCATATATAAAATAGATTCTGCACCTAATAGTTCAGCAACATCGATTTGCGTTGTAAATGTTGTACCTTCGGAAGCTTCTAAAAATAAAAGTTCATCATGAATATCTTCTGGGCGAATGCCTAAAATAATTTCTTGGTTAATGTAACCATGTTCATCCAGTAGTTTCATTTTTCCTTCTGGCACTTTAATTTTTACTTTATTGTTTATTACAAAATGATTTTCTGTTAACTGGCCATGGAAAAAGTTCATCGCAGGAGAGCCAATAAATCCGCCAACGAAAACATTTTCTGGTGTTTCATATACTTCTTTTGGTGTTCCGATTTGTTGTATTTTTCCATCTTTCATAACGACAAGGCGCGATGCCATCGTCATAGCTTCTGTTTGGTCATGTGTTACATAAATGGTTGTTGTTCCAAGTTTTTGATGAAGCTTAGAAATCTCAGAGCGCATCGATACACGTAATTTTGCATCCAGGTTTGATAACGGCTCGTCCATTAAGAAGACTTTTGCATCACGAACAATGGCGCGTCCTAAAGCGACACGTTGTCGTTGTCCACCAGATAATGCTTTTGGTTTTCGATTTAAATATTCTTCGAGTCCTAAAATACGGGCTGCGTCTTTCACTCGACGATCAATTTCGTCTTTTGGTATTTTGCGAAGTTTTAAGCCGAATGCCATATTATCGTAAACACTCATATGTGGGTAGAGAGCATAGTTTTGAAAGACCATTGCAATGTCGCGATCTTTTGGAGGAACATCATTCATTACCTTGCCATCAATTGAGAATTCCCCTTTGGAAATATCCTCTAAACCAGCAACCATTCGTAATGTCGTTGATTTTCCGCATCCAGATGGACCGACAAATACAATAAATTCTTTATCTTGTATGTGTAAATTGAAGTCGGTGACTGCAGTTACATTGTTATCATATATTTTATAAATGTTTTCTAATTTTAGTTCTGCCATGACTTTTCCTCCTAGCCAAAAAGTATGCAAACGTTTTCTTTAAGTTTATTATAAATGAATGCGTAAAAAAAAGAAATAAAAAATTAAAACGTTTTCATAAATTTAAGAAAATATACACAAAAATAGTGTGTTTTTAATATTAAAAGAGCTCTAACTATATTTTTAGGCCATACAAAAAATGTAAGCATTGTTTTCATTTTATTTAAAATCTGTTATCATTCACTAATGAAAACGTTTGCGCCTGTTTTGCAATTAAATTATGAAATGGGGTAGCATGATGGAGAAACAATGGTGGAAAGAAAGTGTTGTATATCAAATTTATCCGCGTAGCTTTATGGATAGTAATGGTGATGGAGTTGGTGATCTTCGCGGAATTATTTCAAAGCTTGATTATTTACAAGAACTAGGGATAGATGTAATTTGGTTATCACCAGTTTATGAATCTCCAAACGATGATAACGGTTATGATATTAGTAATTATCGTAAGGTTATGGATGAGTTTGGGACGATGAATGATTGGGATGAATTGTTGGATGAAATGCATAAACGTAATATGAAATTAATGATGGACTTAGTTGTCAATCATACTTCAGATGAACATAATTGGTTTGTTGAATCCCGGAAGTCAAAGGATAATCCATATCGAGATTACTATATTTGGCGTAAAGGAAAAAGTGGAAAAGAGCCAAATAACTGGGGAGCTGCTTTTAGTGGATCTGCTTGGGAGTATGATGAAACAACAGATGAATATTACTTACATTTATTTTCAAAAAAGCAACCAGATTTAAATTGGGATAATAAACATGTGCGCAAAGAGATTTATGAGATGATGAAATTTTGGCTGGACAAAGGGATTGACGGCTTTCGAATGGATGTCATTAACTTTATTTCAAAAGTAGAGGGATTACCAGCTGTGAATACAGAAGCAGAGGGGTATGTATCGGGTCATCAATATTTTATGAATGGACCTAATATTCATACATATTTACATGAAATGAATCAAGAAGTGTTATCTCAATATGATATTATGACGGTTGGTGAAATGCCTGGTGTAACAACGGAAGAGGCGAAGCTTTATACAGCTGAAGATCGTCAGGAATTACAGATGGTATTTCAGTTTGAACATATGGATTTAGATTCTGGAGAGAATGGTAAATGGGATGTAAAGCCATGTTCGCTTGTTGCATTAAAGGAGAACTTAACAAAGTGGCAAAAAGCATTAGAACATACAGGATGGAATAGTTTGTATTGGAATAATCATGATCAACCGCGTGTTGTCTCTCGCTTTGGTAATGATAAAACGTATCGTATTCCGTCAGCGAAAATGTTAGCGACGGTACTTCATATGATGAAAGGAACTCCTTACATTTATCAAGGAGAAGAGATTGGAATGACAAATGTCCAATTTGCTTCAATTGATGAATACCGTGATATTGAAACGTTGAATATGTACCATGAAAAAGTAAGTGAATGTGGTGAAAATCACGAAATGGTGATGCAATCTATTTATGCTAAAGGACGCGATAATGCTCGGACACCGATGCAATGGGAAGACAGTGAACATGCTGGATTTACATCAGGTAAGCCGTGGGTCCAAGTAAATCCTAATTATAAAGAAATTAATGCGAAGCAGGCATTACATGATTCAAATTCTATTTTTCATTATTATAAGAAATTGATTGAACTTCGTAAAAAGCACGAAATAATTGTGTATGGTACATATGATTTAATTCTAGAAGACCATCCATCTATTTTTGCTTACGTAAGAACATGGAAAGATGAAAAATTACTTGTCATTGCAAACTTTACTGAGGATTCATGTGTATTTGAATTACCGGAGGAGATAGCGTACAGTAATGTAGATTTATTGATACACAATTATGATGTGCAGGATGAATCAATTGAAAATATTATTTTACAGCCTTATGAAACGCGGGCGTATAAATTGAAATGAGAAATATGTAAGTAGATATTAGAGAGGCTTGGAGACGGGTCTCTCTTGTTTTTCAATTAGAATGACAAGTCACGATGAGGGATGTGCTGGTATAAAGTAAAAGCCTTGTTTTCTATACAAGGCTTTTAAGCTTTACCATGTTAAAATGGAAAATTCATATGGTAGAAGTGTAACTAGTAATGAGTTTGTTTCAGCGGAAAACTCTTCTTTTGTATACAGATTTACAATTTTTTTACCACCAATACGAAAAGGTATCGGAGCTGTAATTTCATTATTTGTTGGATTTAAAACAAATAATATTGTTTCTTTTCCGTATGTTTTTGTATAAGAAATATAATTGTGTTTGTTGTTGGCTTCAATCCATTGAAATGAACCGTGCCCGCCAAAGGCTTTATATTGTTTCCGCAATAAAATTAATGTTTGTATATGCTGAAATAATTCTTTATCTTGTTTATCTTCATCCCAGATCATACATTTTCGGCAACCTGGGTCCATTCCCCCGTCCATTCCAATTTCATCACCGTAATAAATACATGGTGAACCGATGAAAGAGAGTTGGAATACATAGAGTAATTTTACTTTTTCTTTATTGCCTTTACAGGTTGTTAAAATTCGCGGTGTATCGTGGCTGTCTAGTAGATGAAAAGCAGCTTCGTTTACATTCATGGAATATGAATGAAGAGATTCGGTAATTTGATGCATAAAATCATTTGCCCGAATGGTTTCATTTGCAAAATAAGAAAGAAGAGCATTTGTAACAGGATAACTCATGACGGCATCAAATTGATCGCCTTGTAGCCATGGAAGAGCGTCATGCCAAATTTCGCCTAAAATGTAGACATCAGGATTAATCGCCTTTACTTCACTGCGGAATTCACGCCAAAAGCTATGATCCACTTCATTCGCTACATCAAGTCGCCAGCCGTCAATGTGAAACTCTCGTACCCAATAACGTCCTACTTCTAGTAAGTATTCTTTTACGTCTGGATGAGTTGTATTTAGTTTTGGCATATACGGTGTAAAAGCGAATGTATCATAATTAGGAAAAGGTTCTGTTACAATTGGAAATTCATGAATATGAAACCAGTCTTTGTAGGAAGAGTGTTCTCCTTTTTCAAGAACATCTTGAAATTTATCGAAAAAGTATCCACTATGATTAAAAACGGCATCTAGCATAATTTTTATACCGCGGTGATGACATGCTTCCACAAGCTTCTGAAATGTTTCTTTTGTCCCAAATTGAGGATCGATTTCCATATAGTCAATCGTGTCATATTTATGATTAGACTGTGCCGTAAAGATTGGGGTAAAGTAAATGCCGGAAATACCAAGTTCTACAAGGTAATCAAGGTGATTCATAATGCCGACGAAATCCCCGCCAAAAAAATTTGTTGCAGTTGGATCTGCGCTGCCCCAAGGAAGAGTGTTTGCTGGATTACATGTACAATCTCCATTAGCAAATCGTTCTGGAAAAATTTGATACCACACTGTATTCTTCACCCATGGGGGAGCCGTAAAAACATCCTTTTCATGTATAAATGGGAAGCAAAAGTAATAGCCGACGTCGTCAGTAGGTGCTTCAGAGAAAAGGCCTCTTTCTGTATAAACGATAGTTTCAGTACTACTTTTCAGTTCGAATCCGTATCGTAAACGCTTAAATTTTGGTTCAATTGATACAAACCAATAATCAAATAAATCCGTCGAGCCGCTCTTTTTCATTGGTATTTTTTTTGTTAACCATTTCCCATCTTGCCATTCATATGGATCACCATAAATGAAGGATACTACATCTACGTCGTTTTTTTTCGTACGTAGCCGAATGTGAAGTGTTTTTTCATTGTAAGCGTATGCGTAATTATCTTTTGGTCTATGGTATATTGCTTCTTTAATCATATAAAATATTCTCCTTTACTAGTTCTTTAAATAAGAATATATTGCAAACGATTGCTTTTTATATAATTTTAATATTGCTTATAAGGGTAGTACGCATTCCATATAAAGTCAATGAATATAAAGAATAGCTGCGTAAATTTTTTGAAAAATAATATTTGCAAAACATATAAATGTATGTATAATAATAGACAAATAGCGCAAACGTTTTCATAGATTGAAAAGTTGTTTGTGCTTCTATTAAACTATTAGATGCAAACGTTTTCATTGATTAGAGTACCATATACATAATTTGGGGAGGTATTAAGGGATGAAGAAAAAAGCGTTATCTTTATTAACAGTTTCAGCTTTGGCAATCGGTATGTTATCGGCATGCGGACCGAAAGATTCAGGGAAAAAGGAAGCGAGCAAAGAGAAGAAAGATTATGATCTTCTTGTTTGGGAAGATCAGAAAAAAGGTGTTGGTTTAGATCCAGCCGTAAAAAGTTTTGAAAAGAAATATAATGTAAAAGTAAAAGTTGTCGAGATTCAGATGACAGAACAATTAAAAAAACTTCGTCTTGATGGTCCAGCTGGTACAGGGCCGGATGTTGTAACATTACCGCATGATCAAATTGGGGATGCAGCGACAGAGGGGTTACTTTCTGAGATGAAAGTGGATGATTCTGTTAAAAATAAGTTTACTGATTTGTCACTAAAAGCGCAAACATATGATGGGAAATTATATGGTTTACCGAAAGCGATTGAAACACCTGTATTCATTTACAATAAAAAATTAATGCCAAAAGCACCAGAAACGATGGATGAACTATTTAATTTTTCAAAAGGATTTACAAAGAACGGAAAATATGGGTTTTTAGCATTAGGAGATAACTTCTATTTTGCGAATGCATTTATGGCTGGTATGGGCGGTTATGTATTTGGTGAGAAAGACGGACAACCAAATGTAGCCGATATTGGATTAAATAATAGCGGTGCAGTACAAGGTGCAGAATATATTCAAAAATGGTATAAAGAAAAACTATTTCCAGAAGGAATTATTGGTGAGTCTGGCGGACCAGCTGCAGATGGATTATTTAATGAAGGAAAAGCAGCTTCTATTATGAATGGTCCATGGGCATTCCAGGCGATGGAAAAAGCAGGAATTGATTATGGTGTAGCTCCAATGCCAAAATTACCAAATGGCCAGCCGATGAAAACATTTGTTGGTGTAAAAGGATGGCATGTAACAAGCTTCTCTAAAAACAAAGATTTGGCAACAAAATTCACTGATTGGGTGACAAATGAAGAAAATGCAAAAATTCGTTTTGAAAAAACAAAAGAAATTCCGCCAGTGAAATCAGTTATGGAAGATCCAATTATTAAAAATAACGAAGCTGCAAAAGCAGTAGTGACACAAGCCGAAAATGGTATTCCAATGCCGAATATTCCAGAAATGCAAGAAGTTTGGAAACCAGCTGGTGATGCGCTGCAATTAGTTGTAACAGGTAAACAAGAACCAAAAGCGGCACTTGATGAGGCTGTGAAACAAATTAAAGGAAACATTGAAGCAAATCATAGCAAGAAAAAATAATATAGAATTCGTGTCTTTTGTAAACAAAAGGCACGAATTCTCCTCCTTCCAAGGGGAAGAAAAAAGGGGGAAGAACTATGCAAACATCCTTTGAACCAACACACGCAGTAAACGGTTCAAAACATCGAAAAACAGCGGCGGCGTTGTCTATTATTCCAGGTATTGGGCAACTGTACAATAAACAATATGTAAAAGGTATCATTTTTCTAGTATTAACTTGTTCGTTTTTTGTAGCATTTGCTGATTTGTTAAATATCGGGTTGTGGGGAATTGTAACGCTCGGTACAGAAGTTCCTCGTGATCACTCTATTTTTCTATTAGTAAAAGGTATTTTAGCAATTATCGTTATTGCATTTGGACTAGGTGTATATGCCTTCAATTTATATGATGCGTATCAGAACGGGAAAAAGCGTGATGTAGGAATACCACTAAACTCTGTGAAAGAACAATATCATCATTTATTAGATCAAGGTTTTCCCTATTTGATGGTTTCACCAGGTTTTCTTCTATTAATTTTTGTTGTTGTACTTCCGATTATTTTCGTCCTATTAATTGGATTTACAAATTATGACTTATATCATTCTCCTCCTGCAAAACTTGTAGAGTGGGTTGGGTTTAAAAACTTTGTTGATATTTTTACATTGCCAATGTGGCGAGACACATTTGTAAGTGTATTTTCTTGGACTGTGATTTGGACCTTCGTCGCAACGACATTACAAGTTGCGCTTGGTATTTTCTTAGCGATTTTAGTAAATCAACCGAGTATTAAAGGAAAAGCGGTAATTCGTACAATCTTTATTTTACCATGGGCTGTTCCAGCGTTTGTATCTATTCTCGTATTTGCTGGCATGTTTAATGAATCATTTGGAGCAATTAATAATCAAGTGTTAACTCTATTTGGAATCGAAAACATTGCTTGGATGACAGATCCATTTTGGTCGAAAATCGCTTTAATTTTTATTCAAACATGGCTCGGATTTCCCTTTATTTTCGCGATGACGACAGGTATACTGCAATCGATTCCGGGTGAATTGTATGAAGCTGCTACGGTAGACGGTGCGACAGCTTGGCAACAATTTCGTAAAATTACATTGCCGCTCGTTTTATATGCGACTGCTCCTATTTTAATTACGCAATATACATTCAACTTTAATAATTTCAGTATTATTTATCTGTTTAATGGTGGTGGTCCAGCTGTAGCGGGACAAAATGCAGGTGGAACGGATATTTTAATTTCTTGGATTTATAAGTTAACGATGACATCAGCTCAATATGGAAAAGCAGCAGCACTAACGATGATTTTATCGGTAATAGTTATTTCAGTTGCTTTATGGCAATTTAAAAGAACAAAATCATTCCAAGAAGAGGATATGATGTAAATGAATATAAAACGACAGAAGATGTTACGTCTTTCATTAAGTTATTTCGTAATTTTCATTATGTGTATTATTATTTTCTATCCATTATTATGGATTATAGGCTCCTCGTTTAACCCTGGGGATAGTTTGTCGGGATCAAGTATAATTCCTAAAAATGCAACGCTGGATCATTACAGAAAACTATTGGATCTTTCGCAAAGTAACTATGTACTTTGGTATAAAAATACGTTGAAAGTTAGTGTTTTGACAATGATTTTCTCTGTATTGTCAATTAGTTTTACAGCATATGCTTTTTCGAGATATCGTTTTGTCGGAAGAAAGAATGGGTTACTAACGTTTTTAATTCTTCAAATGGTTCCAAACTTTTCAGCATTAATTGCATTGTATATATTAGCACAGCTGACAGGATTAATTGATACACATCTAGCATTAATTTTAATTTATGTTGGCGGTGCAATTCCAATGAATACGTGGCTTATGAAAGGATACTTTGATACAATTCCAAAAGAATTAGACGAGTCAGCCCGTATGGACGGAGCAGGGCATTTTCGTATTTTTTGGCAAATTATTATGCCTTTGGCAAAGCCAATTATTGCGGTTGTAGCGCTGTTTACCTTTATCGGTCCATTTACTGATTTTATTTTAGCGAGTATTATTTTGCGTACACCAGAAAATTATACATTAGCCGTTGGATTATACGAAATGGTAGCGAAAAAATTCGGTAATGAATTTACAACATTTGCAGCAGGATCGGTATTAATTGCGATACCCATTTCAATTTTATTCTTATCTTTGCAAAAATATTTTATTTCTGGTTTAACAGCTGGGGGAACGAAGGGATAAATGGGACTTTATGTCCCATTTATCTTTTTTAATAGGAATATCGCTTTATGTAACATTAGAACAGGGTAATTTTTAAAAAAATAGTATATAGTATAGGAAAATAAGGCTCTATCCCTTACAATACATGAAGAGGGAGAATATAGATATAGATTTACATTAATAGAAATTTTTATGAATGGAATAAAATGAAACTTCCATTAGTGGGGGTCTTACTGTCGCCAATATCGGGATAAAAATAGAGGTAACTTGTATAAATCATGTAGATAAAAAGAGAGGAGGAACAAATTTATGACAGTTACAATTAAAGACGTGGCAAAAAAAGCGAATGTTGCTCCTTCTACGGTTTCACGTGTAATTGCTGATAACCCGAGCATTAGTGAGAAAACAAAACGACGCGTTCGTAAAGTGATGGCTGAATTAGGATATCATCCGAATTTAAATGCGAGAAGCCTTGCAAATCAAACAACAAAAACGATTGGACTTGTTATGCCAAGCTCTGCGAGTAAAGCGTTTCAAAATCCATTTTTCCCAGAAGTTATTCGAGGAATTAGCTCATTTGCACATGGAGAAGAATATTCATTGTATATGTCAACTGGAGAAACGGAAGAAGAGATTTTTAATGGTGTTGTGAAAATGGTGCAAGGAAGGCAAATCGGTGGCATTATTCTTTTATATTCCCGTATGAATGACCGTATTTTAGAATATTTACACAGTCAAAATTTCCCATTTGTTCTCATTGGAAAACCATATGAACGAAAAGAAGAGATTACATATATCGATAATGATAACTATGCAGCCGCACGAGAAGTAACAGAATATTTAATTTCACTTGGGCATAAACGAATTGCTTTTATCGGTGGTGATTCGGATCTACTCGTTACAAAAGATCGCCTCGCTGGAATGGCAGACGCATTAAAATTAGCTGATATTTCTTTGCCAGCTGAGTATGTTTTAAATCTTAGTTTTTTACGAGAAAGTGGTCAAAAAGCGGTAGAAGAACTTATGACACTTGATGCACAGCCAACAGCTATTATCGCAACGGATGATTTAATTGGATTAGGTGTATTAAGTGCTTTATCAGAAAAGGGAATTTCCGTGCCAAAAGATATCTCTATTGTTAGTTTTAATAACGTATTATTATCTGAAATAGCAAATCCACCATTAACAACAGTCGATGTAAATATTTTTCAGTTGGGCTACGAAGCAGCGAGATATTTAGTTGATAAAGTTGAACATTGTGAAACTTCACCAAAGTGTATTATTATTCCTCATAAATTGATGAAACGTCAAACATGCAATGAAATATTGAAATAGAATCTAAGATGGTATTGTATAGATAAGATTAATTTAAACAAATTATAAAATGAAATATTTATAAAGGTAGTCTTCTCACCCAGAGCTAAGTTGTATGGTAAACATACAATAATATACAGGAGGTGAAGAAGATGGATAAATCAATGAAGTATTTCTTTGTGGTTATTGTTGGTTGGTTATGGACAGTACTTGCTGGAGTAATGGACCAATCATTAACAACAGGTTTTCATTATTTCTCTATTTATGCATTAGATGGACTAATCAATTTCATTCAATATGTGGTAACATTAGTTGGCTGGATAACAGTTGGATTATTTGGTTTTTTTGTCATAAGAGATGGTTGGAAAGAGAAAAAAAGATAGTATAAATGCAAAAAAAACTAAGGGGAAAGGGTATTCCTCTTAGTTTTTTTGTTGTAGAAACGTTTCTAAACGGTCACAGCCTTCTTTCAGCATTTCCATACTATAAGCATAAGAAATACGAATGTACCCTTCACCGTATTCGGAAAATGCTGAACCTGGAACAACTGCAAGTTTAGCTTCTTTCACAAGTTCAATTGCGAAATCAAAAGAAGAGGAGTTTAAATTCCCGATATAAGGGAATAGATAAAACGCTCCTGTTGGCTTTTCAACAGTTAATCCCATTTGTACAAGACGGTTGTATACATAATCGCGACGCTTTTTGTATTGATGACGCATCATACGGGGGGCGTCCTTTGCTGCTGTTAATGCTTCAATTGCTGCATACTGAGCAATTGAAGTTGCACATGTAACATTGTATTGATGGACTTTTAAAATTTGACTTGCTAAAAAGTTTGGTGCAAATAAAAAACCAATGCGCCATCCTGTCATAGAATGAGATTTTGATAAACCGTTAATTACAATCGTTTTATTTCGCATTTCTGGAAAATTTGCAATAGATATATGTTTATTCTCGTATACAAGTTCGCTGTAAATTTCGTCGGAAAGAACAAAAATATTTTTATCCTTTAATACTGAAACAATCTCTTTGAGTTCTTCTTCTGATAATGTTACGCCAGTTGGATTTGATGGATATGGTAATACGATGCAACGGGTTTTATTTGTAATTGCTTTTTCGATTGCTTTTGCTGTTAAGCGGAATCCTGTGTCACGGACGTCTACAAAAACAGGTTTTGCACCGCATAGACGAATAATAGGTTCATAGCCTGGGTAGACAGGGGCTGGTAAGATTACTTCAGTTCCTTCTTCCAAAATCGTACGAAAGGCAATATCGATTGCTTCACTTGCCCCGATGGTTACAATTGTTTCATCTTCCGGAGAATATACTAAATTATAGCGTTCTTTTAAGAAATCACAAGCAGCTTTTCGAAGCTGTAACAAACCCGCATTATGTGTATAACTTGTAAAATTTTCTACAATAGCACGCTTAGCAGCTTCTTTCACTAAAGAAGGAGTTGGGAAATCAGGTTGTCCAATGGTTAATGAAATAAGATCATCATAATTTTGAATCATGTTAGAAAATTGGCGGATTCCAGAAATTTGAATATCCTTTACACGTGGATTAATAAATTGTTCCATTTTGTCTCCCTTTCTTCCGTTGCAAAATTTCTTTTTATTGTATCATATTTATCATACAATCGCTTTGAAAAGCTACAAATAAAAAAGGTCGCTAAAAAGCGACCTTTTGTTTAATAACCGTATTCCCAATCGATTTCGTCTTCACTCCAAAGAACGGAAGAAACTTTTCCTAGATGTATTACTGAGTTGTTTATAGAGCATGCACAATTGTTTGTACCTGTTTGCTCTTGTAATTTTTTATACACCGATTTCTCAACATTTTCCAGTACAACAAGATTTTCCTCGTTTAAGACGAGCGCAGTTCCTGTCATTTTATTTTCCCCCAATCGATTTCTTAACCTGTATTTATTGTATCTTGTACAGAGACAATTTGATACATGGTTTACAATCATTTTGAAAAGTTGTAACATTTGTGAATAAATTTCCACAAAATGTTTACAGAAATATTAAGAATAATCTAAAAAATAAAACAAATTTGCCAATAAAATGGTATAATCATATCAAAATAAATATAGGGGATGAGGGGATGGGACTTATCCGTGATTTAATAATTCAAGTTGCTATCATTATTTTGCCGTTATTTTTGTATGAAGCAATTCGTTTAAATCGCTATCAAAGCATGCTTCAAAAGCCCAATCGCTACTTTATTGTATTATTATCAACAATTACGCTTATCCTTTCAATGACATATCCAATTTGTGTTGGGGAAACCTGTAATTATGATTTCCATCAAATCCCAATAATTAGTGCGTTTTTGTATGGTGGTTCAGTTGGTATGATTCCGGCTGTAATGGCTATTTTATACGATGGATTTCTGAATGGTTTAAGCTGGCTTCGGTTATTAGAAATTATTTGTATCTCTGTTATCCCTTTTTTATTGTCTAAAAAATGGAGTGCGTTTCCGAAAAATAAAAAAATTGTTTTATCTTTTATGTTGGCATCTTTTTATACACTCATTTCTTTAGGATTTGAAATATTTGGTTTGTTGTTAGGAAAGGGCTTTACGCCAATGATGTCTTATTTGTATAGCGAATACATATTTGCCTCTTTTATTATGATTATGACGATGACATTCCAAGTGTATTTAACAGAGTATTTATATGAAAATGCAATGTTACGAACAGAAATGCAAAAGTCTGAGAAATTAAATATTGTCAGCGAGTTAGCAGCAAGCGTGGCCCATGAAGTTCGTAATCCACTTACAGTTGTGCGTGGATTTATTCAATTGTTAGAAGGTACAGAAGATGTTAAGAATAAAGAATACATGCGTCTTGTTTTGGCCGAATTAGACCGGGCAGAACAGATTATTTCAGACTATTTAAATTTAGCTCGGCCGCAAATCGATAAGAAAGAACATATTTGTTTATCAGCACAGCTTATTGAAATGACGACGTTAATGTCTTCCTTTGCTGCAATGCGAGGTGTATATCTACAGGTTGAAATTGCAGAGAATTTATATACGATAGGTGACAAAACAAAATTAAAACAAGCGATTATGAATGTTGTAAAAAATGGCATTGAAGCAATTCAAGAAAATAAAGGGTATTTAAAAGTGACTGCATTGCAAAAAGATGAATCTATTGTTATTCGTGTCAAAGATAGCGGTGTTGGGATGACAAAAGAGCAGTTAGAGAGACTTGGACAACCCTATTATTCATTGAAAGAAAAGGGGACAGGACTTGGATTAATGGTTACCTTTAGTATCTTACAAGCTCATAATGGTACACTTGTATATAAAAGTGAAATAGGTAAAGGAACGGAAGCGATTATTACTTTACCAGCTGCGGTGCAAAACATAGTACATAAAAAATAAAAGTTACCGAGGTACGGTAACTTTTATTTATTCATTTCTCCCGTTTTTTCAGATTTAAATCGAATGAATAGACTTTTAAATGATTTAAATAAACTTTGTTCTTGTGAAGCAGCAACTAATCGTTTTGTTTCTTGAATTTCTCGAATAACTTGCATAAGCTGAGCATCGCGATTGCTTTCTTTATTATAAACTTGGTTCATAAGTTTGTTCATTTTTTCTTCTTGTTTGGATTCACGTTTATACATATGATTCATAAGTAAATCCATTTTTTCTTTTTGCAGCGCATCAGTTTCTGCTGCGTGATCTACAAGATTTTGTAACATTTCCTCTTGTTTGGATTCTTTTACGTATACTTGGTGCATTAATTCATTTAGCTTTTCGTCTTTTAAACGATTCTGTGTAATAAGGGTAGAATTTTGATGAATAATTGCTTCGTTTAATTGAGCAAGCATATCTAACTTGTGCATAAATTCTTCAAATTTCAGGCTTTGCTCTTTGAGTTGTAGGTCTGTATTTTCTTTTACAATAGCAGGAGAATCGGGTGGAGACTCTTCTTCTTTTAGTATAAATGAAATCGTTTCCATAATATCTTCTTCCAATGTAGCAGCTCGTTCGTGAATCATTTTTAATAGTCGTAAATCATCCATTTTATACGTGCGAGATTCAGCAGTTTTATCAATAAAATAGCCATGTTGTTCTAAAAGTTGGCTATATTTACGAACCATATTTTTGGGGATTCCCGTTTTATTTGTGACATCTTTTGTTTTATATGTTCCGCTCATGACATTTCCTCCCTAAAAAGTATCATGTATACCAATTCCATTTTTTGTTTTATACTTCCTTTGAAAAAAAATGTCGGAAGGTTGAAAGTTTTCTACATGTTTAGTGAAAAGTTGCACAAAATGGCATGTTATTGATGGAAAAGAAGCTAGGAATATAGAATAATGTCTGAAAACATAAGAATATGAAGTTTGTTATAATGAAAGAAAGAGAGGAAGAAAATGGAGGATGTAAGCTGGATGAAACAAGTAAAAGGCATTTTGATTACAATCATTGCAATTCTGTCTGTATTAATTGGAGTATACAAAGTTCTGATAATGCCAGCATCAGAGAATAAGAAAGAGGTATCGTACGACCAAATTCTTGAGTTTCCGAAAGAACGATATCCAGAGACAGGAAAACACATTGCGAACGCAATACAAGAAGGGCATTCTAACATTTGTACAATTGATCGAAATGGAGCTGCGGATAGAAGGAAACAATCGCTAGCTCCATACCCGCCCAAAAAAGGCTATGACCGTGATGAATGGCCGATGGCGATGTGTAAAGAAGGTGGAAAAGGAGCGCACATTGAATATATTAATCCCGCAGATAATCGGGGTGCTGGTTCATGGGTTGGTAATAAGTTAGATCAATATCCAGATGGAACACGTGTGAAATTTGTTGTGAAATAATATATTGCTTCGCATCACTTAATAGAAAAAGGAGTGAAAAGAGTGGAGTTAACAATTTCTTATGCACAATTGATAGTAATGAATCAAGAGATGACATCTCCGCATGTAGATTGGACGGATGAAGATTTTGAAAGAGGCTATGCTGAGGCTGAAGGAACAATTATATTTGAGGCCTTATCTGATTATACGTGTGAAGTAATGGTATTTACTCAGAAATTTGTAGAAAAAAAAGAAGCAATACGAACGGTATCAGCTCCATTCACAGTGTTACAAGAAGGAGTGTTTATAAGCAGTGTGCTAGCAAATCAACTTCATTTTCTCGTTCCGTCAGGAGAGTATATAGTGACTGTGCAAGCAATTCCCCTAGAAGAACCTTCAGTAGATGCCCTGTATAAGATAAGATATGAATTGTTTTTTGAAGAGAACTAGTTATTACGTTGGTATAGTGGTTTTTATGCACAAGTATATGATTAATTATGAATGCAGAGTAGATCTTCCATCGTTCTATGAAGTAGGTTAGTGTTCTTTTAATAAAATTAGAAAACTACTGTCCAAAGGGCAGTAGTTTTCTAATTTTTATCACGTATTAACGGGCAGTAAGCTCCCCGAAATTCAGAGAAAATCGGGGGGCTTACTGCTAGCATGTGCCCGATTGGTTCAACTAACCATCAGTGGGGGATGAAGAAAACCCCACTGATGAAAGTTTCACTTTATTATCGTGCATTTGCTTGCAAAAGCTGGCGAGCTTTTACAGCTGCCTTTACCATATGTTCTAATGCAGGAATAACTTCTTCTGTTTTTCTTGTTTTTAAGCCGCAATCTGGATTAATCCAGAAATATTTTGGATCGCACACCTTTAATGATTGTTCTGCAATTGTATACATTTCATCTATACTTGGAATGCGTGGACTATGAATGTCATATACACCAAGTCCAATTCCCTTTTCATACGGATGTTCTTTTAATGTATCAATAAACTCCCCGTGGCTTCTTGATGTTTCAATAGAGATAACATCTGCATCAAGCTGACGGATCGCTTCCACAATATCTTCAAAGTTACAATAACACATATGCGTATGAATTTGTGTTTCGTTTTCCACTGAAGAAGTAGAAAGGCGGAATGCTTGAACAGCCCATGTTAAATATGTGTCCCAATCTTTCTCTTTTAACGGCAGTCCTTCACGCAGTGCAGGTTCATCAACTTGAATAATACGAATACCAGATGATTCAAGTAATTTAATTTCATGTCGAAGTGCCAGTGCAATTTGGTAAGCAACTTCCTTTCTTGGAATATCGTTACGAACGAAAGACCAATTTAAAATTGTCACAGGACCAGTTAGCATGCCTTTGACAACTTTATTAGTACAACTTTGTGCAAATACTGTTTCTTTTACTGTCATACCATTAATAAACGCAACGTCACCATAAATAACAGGAGGTTTCACACAGCGAGAACCGTACGATTGCACCCATCCATTTTTTGTAAAGGAGAAACCAGCAAGTTTTTCACCGAAATATTCTACCATATCTGTTCGCTCAAATTCGCCATGAACGAGAACATCAAGACCAATTTCTTCTTGGTATTGAATCCATTTCTTTGTTTCTTCTTCAATAAATTGTTCGTACTGCTCATTTGAGATGTCACCGCTACGCCATTGTTTTCTAGTTTGACGAACTTCCTGTGTTTGCGGGAAGCTACCAATTGTTGTCGTTGGAAGTAGCGGTAAATTCAGCGCTTTTTGCTGTAAGTCGTAGCGATCTTTAAATGAAAGAGGACGAGAAAAGTCTTCTTCTTGTAATGCTGATAGTGTAGATTGTACATCGTTACGATTACGAACTGCAGAAGTCTGAATTGCTTCGTGAGCATTTCGATATGTTTGTAATTCATCAGAAGTATTTTCTATTCCATGAACGAGAGCTTTTTGTAAAATAGTAAGCTCTTCTAATTTTTGATTTGCAAAAGCAAGCACATCGTATAATTCGTTTTCAAGGTGTGTTTCAATCGTCTTGTCAACAGGGGTATGAAGTAAACTACAAGACGGCTGTATAATCCATTCTTTTGGTTGTATAGTTTCTTGTAATGTATGGAAAAGAGAAAGGATTTCATCCAGGTTAGCTCTCCAAATGTTACGACCATCTATACAGCCAAAACCTAATACTTTATCGGATGGGAATCCATGTTGTAGTAGGGCGCGCAAATTACCTTCTTTACCGTGTACAAAATCAAGTCCAATACCAGTAACCGGGAATGAAATAATCTCTTCATAGTTTTCTTCTATACTATCAAAATACGTTTGTAGCATAATAGATATATTTGGAACAGCTTTACGAATCGTTTCATATAATTCTTTCGCTACACCAATTTCTTGTTTTGATAAGGATGTAAAGATAGGTTCATCAATTTGAACCCAGCGTACGCCAGCATCTTGTAATTCTTGTAACAATTGAATGTATGGCTGTGTTAATTTTTGTAAAATGCTTGAGAAGTGTTCTTTTTTATAACCCTTTGCTAAGCTTAAAAACGTATACGGTCCTAATATAACTGGTTTACCATCAACGCCAAGTTCTTGTTTTGCTTCTTCATATAAACGAAGTGGACGATTGTCTTTAAGAGAAATATGTAAGCCTTCCTCATATTCTGGAACGATATAATGATAATTTGTATTAAACCATTTCGTCATTTCAGAAGCAACGTGATCTTTTGAACCGCGTGCCATACCAAAGTATACGTCAAGCTCTGATGTATACTTTGAAAAACGAGAGGGGATAAACCCAAGCATACATGCTGTATCAAGGACATGGTCATAATATGTAAAGTCACCAATTGGGATGAGATCGATTCCTTTTTCTTGTTGTACTTTTACATGTTGAAGGCGAATCTCTTTCATTTGTTTCACAAATTGTTGTTCATCCACTTTGTTTGCCCAAAAGGCTTCTAAAGCTTTTTTCCATTCGCGATGTAATCCGATTCGCGGATACCCTAAGTTACTTGTTTGAATTGTCATTTTGATTTCCTCCCCTAAATATAAGTAAGCATTTCCGTTTACTCGGAAATGCATTTAACGAAAAGTAGACATAGAAGCAGAAAATGCTCCTCTTTCGTTAAAAACACTTCCTCATCATCCGTGAGTCTATCAGTGCCGTTAAAATAGGCAGGTCTCCTGGCTCATGCATCAGCGATTTCTATCACCTTCCCGTTTTCACAGTGGTATATCGAAAGAAATCTTTGCACTTACAGTGGCGGGACCGCGTTGGATTTTCACCAAACTTCCCTTTTAAACACGAAATAAATCTTTTCGTGTACCTATCTCCTTTTGGAAAGGAATGTAACTAGCGTTTATGATATTGAAACAAATTCTAACACAATATTTTTAATTTTGTCTACTATTTTAAAATATTAATATTTTAAATTTTTCAAAAGGTTCATTCAATTACATTAACATGAAAATTTTTCTAAATGCCACCACCAATGTGATGATGGGTATGTATGGGAGAGATTATAGTAATAAGACTGTATACGTTTATATATATCGTGAGCATGATGAAAGAGTAAGCGGTCATAGGAGAGTAGTTCTAGTTGTTCATTTGGCTGTAATGTATGGGATTGAAATGCAATTTCACTGCGAAGAATTAGTATATATAAGATTTGTTTTTGTAAATAAGAATGGTAGTATACAGAAAATCCGTATTGTTTAATTAAATTACCCTTCATAAGGTGTCACCTCCTTTATTCTGCTAGTTGTAGGAAGGAAGACTCCCACCTCAAGAATTTGAGAAGTCAAAGAAGTAAGGTAAGAGCTTTCCATAAGTGAAAGAGGAAAAGCTCCCTGCTTATGGAAGTTTCACTTTATCCCGCATTAACGGGCAGTAAAACCCCCACCTCAAGATTGAGAGAAAAGCAAAGAAGATAGGTGGGGAATAACTGCGGGCATGCGCCCGATTGGTTCAACTAACCATCAGTGGGGATGATGCCTCCCCACTGATGGAAATTTCACTTTATATATTCGTATTGTAATGAAAAAGGGAAGAGGTTACAAAACAGAAAAAAGGAAAAAAACGCTTAAGAAAATCCATTTTCATGAATACAAAAAACAGTCACTCCTTGGTGACTGTTTCGATGTTTAATTATCTAACTCTGTATGGATTTCTGAAAGTTTTCCTTCTAGTGCGTCTTTATACAGTTGTTTCAGCCAACGAAATTCAACAGAAGCATGATCAATAACATTTTCCAAAATATAAAGCTGTGCACGAGGAATGCTAGTCTTATTATTTATATATATGCTTTGCATCGTTGTTATAAATGTCTGTGTTTCTTCAATTTTCTTTTTAAGAATCGGAACAATGCGTTGATTGTCACTGAAATGACTAAAGGAAAGACCAGCGTAGATTGGTTTATATATATGATTTTTTGCTTGAATTTGCTCGAGTACAAGAGTATGAAAGAGTTCTTTTCCTTTTTCTGTAATATGGTAAATTGTTTTATCAGGACGATTTGAATCACGTACGATATGCGTAACAGCGATAGCTTCCTGTTTTTCTAGCTGCTCGAAGGCGTAATATAACGACCCTTTTGCATATTTTATATAACAATCCATTTGTCTTTCTTTCATAATGTGTTGCACTTCGTAAGGATGCTTCTCTCCTTCAAGAAGTAAACCAAGAATGACTAATTTCATGCTCATTTTGTTTCAACTCCAATAGCATCAAAATACTAAAATAAGTATATTCTCCTCCTCATCAAGGAGAAGGAGAGAAGAATGTTAACTAACTTGCTTTTGCTTCTTGTTTGTTGGTACAATTAGTCGCTCTTTTCCCATTAATAAGATGCATATAATGCTAAGAACTGCAGGAATAAGTGCCCATAAAAATGTGTCAGCGATAGAAGTTGCTAGTGCATGTTTAATACCATCTAAAATTTGTGGCGGTATTTTCTCAGTCGCATTTGGAGATAATAAGAAACTTGTATCGCCGCCTTTTGGAGCCATCTTTGCTAGTTCTGGCGGGAAAACAGATTTTAGTTGATCTGTAAATACATGATTTTGAATCGTACCAAAAATTGTTACACCAAGTGTCATACCAAGTGAACGGAAGAAAGAATTTGTTGATGTCGCAGAACCTCGTTCTCTCATACTTAAATTATGAATAGAAGCCATACTTAAGACAGAGAAGGAAAACCCGACGCCAAATCCAGCTAAAATCATAAAGACTGTAATCATTGTACGTGATGTATCGACTGTTAAAGTACTTAATAAATACATACCAAGAATAAAGAAAATACCAGAGATCATCATAATGTTACGGTAACTTGTACGAGTTGATAACTGTCCACCTATTTGGCTTCCAATAACAGATCCTACCATCATCGGTGTTAAAATTAATCCAGCATTCGCTGCGGATCCACCGAGAACACCTTGGATGAAAAGTGGAATGTACACTGTACAAATAATAAATGTTGCACCGTATAAGAAGGCAACGCCTTGACTTGCTGCAAATAAACGTTTTCTGAATAAATGGAAAGAAATAATAGGTTCTTCCACTTTTCGTTCAATAAAGAAAAAGATAATCATCATAATAGCAAACGTAGCAAATAAGCTCACAATTACGCTTGAATCCCAAGCATACTGTTTACCTCCGAGTTCTAAAGCAAACATGAGGCAAACAATACCAATAATTAAAGTAACAGCACCTGCCCAATCAATTTTTTGTTTACTATATTGTAAAGATTCTTTATAGTATTTTGTAATTAAAAAGAGCGAGATAATCCCTAATGGAATATTAATATAAAATACCCAGTGCCAGTTAATATAGTCAGTAATATAAGCACCTAACAGCGGTCCAAACACACTTGACGTTCCAAAAACAGCTCCAAATAGTCCTGTCATTTTACCTCGTTTTTCTGCTGGGAAAATATCATACATAATTGTAAATGCGATTGGCATAAGAGCACCGCCGCCAATTCCTTGAATTGCACGGTATACACTTAATTGTTCAATGCTAGATGCAGTGCCGCAAAGTATTGAACCAGTTAGAAAGAGAAGTAATCCTCCTATGTAAAAACGTTTACGTCCGTACATATCTGATAGTTTTCCGAAGATAGGCATTCCGGCCATCGTAGCTACCATATAGGCAGAAGTGACCCATACAAATTTATCAAAGCCGCCTAAATCACCTACAATAGTAGGCATTGCAGTAGCAACAATTGTGTTATCCATTGCTGCCAGTAGTATTCCCAGTAGCAATCCTGTTACAACCAATTTTGTGTTACTTGCTTGCTTTTGAGTTATTTGTTCCTCCAAGCATAACCCTCCTTTGTATATCAACAATAAATTATATTATAGTCAAATTTGACCAAATGATAAATAAATTTTTTTCGGCAAAATTATTTTGTCGTACATATGTACTTTTTAGTCAAAGATCACAAACATATACATATAAATTATTTAGTCGATATATATGTGAAAAAATATGCTATTGGTTACCTATTATAAAAACTGTAGAAATGCAGAAATGTAAAATATTTTTTAAAAACATATTATTGAAAATGATTCATAATATAGGAAGTGACGAAAGGACATAGAACTTACTTGTAAGAATTAGAGAGGACAGAGAACTGTTTATGTATTGTTATACAATAATAAAGCAAATTAAAAAATACTAGAATGAGAAACAATATATAAAGTGAAAATTTTATCAGTAGGAAAGTTTTTCATATGCCACTTATGATTAGTATAAGATAAAAGAATACATGAAACTTTATCAGTAAAGCTGTACATGATGTGCAGCTTTTTTAGAATGATTTTTTCTTTCGTTTATCGAATACTATATAAAGTAAAGGATATAAAAAGGCTAAGTTTTTGTCGGAGGCCGCGAAGAAAAAGTAGAGAGTGTGAAAATTATAAATTTAATATTAGAGTGGGGTGAATTTGTATGGTGAAATACTGGGGGGAATTGGAAAATCGAGATAAGTTTTCTTTGTGTATACAACCTTCTTTATGGTCAGGGGGCAATGACAAGGATTTAGCTTATAAGCAATACACTCCTCAAATAGAAGTAACGCTTACGGTGTGTAATATGAAACAACAGTCTTCGTTTTCAGACACTATTTATTATGAACTTCAAGATATAATTGCGATTCAAATTGAAGTGGATAATAAAGGGAAAGAAGCTGTTTCTCGTATATGCGTAAGTCATATGATTAGAGATCAACTATCGTATATACCAAATACATTAACGTCTAATAGTGGGGAAAACGAATTTCTTTTTCAACTTGTTCGTTGGCGCATTGATAATTTGTCGCCAAAAGAAAAAGCATGTTTAGTATTGCAAGTAAAGGCTGAGCGTAACAATATATCACCTTCTTTACCTCTTCGTGCTACGTATACATTTCAACATAACCAACAAGTGTATGGACCATTGCAAACAAAGCAGGCCCTGTTGATAAAACGATAAAAAGGAATTATGGAGTAGGAGACTACCAACAAGAATTTTTTTAAAGTAATTGGATATCGCTTTATCCCGCACTAACGGGCACGAACAATCAACATTAATGAATCGAATAACTAAAAATTTAACAAAAGTGTTGCAAGATGATATTGTACACATCACATTTATATTTGGTGGAGCAACATATCCATTAGAGGGAGACTTATTTGAAGTGCTATTAGAACTAGCACAAATGCGATTATTTCAAAATAGAGATATGCAACAAGTGGAATTATAACATTATTATTTCGAAACATTTTTTTCATTTTTGTTACAATACTTGTGTGTTTTGTAACAAATCCCTTTAAAAATATGGTTAATCGTCATATAATTAACGATGGATGTGTCAGTATATTTTGCACAATGATTTCTCATTAAAAGTGTAGAGTAGGAAAGATCTCTACACTTTTCCTTTTGAAGAAAATTAGAGAATAATCGGAAAATATTGCATCGATTCCTTTGTACTGTGTAAAATGGAACAAATAGAGATAGAGAGATAGAAAGATAGAAAGGGAATGATAGAATGGTAGACGTTACAAACCACCGCTCTACAATAATTAAGCGGTTGGTTATTGTTGTTATAGCAATTTGTGCTGTAGCAGCAGGTTTTTTTCTGTTTCAATCAATTACTTCTCCTGCAAAAGCAGTTGCAAATCAAGAAAATTCCGTTCAGTTTGCAAGTGAACAGACAAACGTAGAAATGAAAAAAGCAGCGCCTGAAAAATATAATGGTCAAGTGCGTAAAGTAGTATACTTAACATTTGATGATGGACCAAGTGAATTTCAAAAGGAAATTTTAGATATTTTAAAGAAAAATGATATAAAAGGAACATTCTTTATGATTGGTGGAAATATTCCAGCTTATAAAGAGAGTGTGAAGCGCTTAGTAAAAGAGGGAAATTATCCGGGTGTTCATAGTATGACACATAATTATACAAAGCTGTATAAAGAAGGCAAATTTGTCGAAGAAATGAAACAAGCACAAGATATTATGAAAGAAGTGACTGGTATTCATCCAACCCTTGTTCGCTGTCCATATGGAAGTATGCCGGGACTTACTCAAGCGTTACGTGATCAAATGACGTCTGCTGGCATGAAAGAATGGGATTGGACTGTAGATTCTTTAGACTGGAAATTACCAGGAAATCCAAATGGAGTAACCCAAAATGTTGTCTCACACGTTAATAAAGAACGAGAAGTTGTTTTAATGCATGAGAAAAAGCAAACAGTGCAAGCTTTACAAACAATCATTGATGAACTTCGTAAAAAGGGGTATGAATTCGAAGTATACGATGAAGCAGATCATTTTCCGTTAAATTTCTGGCATGATAATCGCATATAAAATAGGAGGAATTGAAGTTGAAATATAAAAAGATAGCACTAGTAGCAGTTATATCAATGAGTTTACTTGCAGGTTGCTTCGGACCTAAACCAGAAGAAGAGTTATACGTAGCATTTGAGAATGCTGCAAAACAAGAAAAAACAATGTTTGAAGATGCGAAAACATTGGAGACATTAGAAAAGCAAGGACAAGAATTGTACAGCCAGATTGTAGAGGGCGGAAAAGATAACAATCAAGTGGTAAAAGAGAAATTAGATCAAGCTATAAAAAACGATGCAGATCGTGAAAAAGTATTAGATAAAGAGAAAGAAACATTAGATAAAGCGCAAGAAGAAACAAAAGATGTTGATAAATATATAAAGGAACTTGAAGATAAAAAACTGCAAGAACAAGCAAAGAAAGTACAAGATGCGTATACAGGCCGTTATGATGCTTTTAAACAAATGTATGATAGCTATAAAAAATCATTAAATTTAGAAAAAGAATTGTATACGATGCTGCAAGCAAAAGATGAAAAGTTAAAAACGATTAGTGAGAAAGTAAAAGCTGTAAATCAATCTTATCAAGATATCGAGTCTTCAAAAAATAAATTTAATGAATATACAAAACAATATAATCAAGAAAAACTGTCCTTTTATAAGCAAGCAAACATTAAAATAAAAGAAGACAAAAAATAAAGAAGCTTTGGCCAAAACGGCCAAAGCTTCTTTATTTTTTTGTGTAAGTACGACGATACCAAGGAATGGATTCGCTTAATTTTTTTTCTTGTTGAAATGCTTCTTCCCCAATATACTGCTGGAGCATTTTTTTAGCAGATGTTAAGGATAGATATGTTTTTGGATTTCGATATGCACAATCAAGGCTACCGAGATGTGGAAGGTTACGAAAATCATCTTTCGTAGGAGGAATATGGAAGTAATAATTACCTGCTCGGACAAGAACGTCAGATTGTTGTTGGCTAAAACGTGGGTTTTTGGAAAAGTGTAAACCTTCTTTCGTAGCTTGCTTTTCTGAAATTAATCGTTCTAAAGCTGTCTTTTTTAACCAATATAAATATTTCGGGTTTGTAGCTGATTTTGCATGTCGGTTGACACTGAAAATTGCTTCAGCAAGTTGATGGACCGAAAATTGATTGTAGGAACGAGACTGGGATTGTGAAGATTTCATCTTAGCACTCCTTTCCTGTCTACAGTATCATAATCTAACAAAAGCTAGCAATTCTTCTATGTAGAAAATTATTATACGTATTTTCAATATTAAAGCAATGTTGTAATAAAAAACAACTATTTTGTATAATAGTTATATCTTTCTTTGAAGTAAGTTAATACTTTATCCCGCTATTCGCGGGCAGTAAGACCACTCACCATAAGATTCAAAGAGAAACAAGGAAGATAGGTGGGGGATAACTGCTGGCATGCGCCCGATTGGTTCAACTAACCATCAGTTGGGGAGGAAAAACCCCTCACTGATGGAAGTTTCACGTTACTTCATTTAGAGAAAAATATCTAGAAGACCCTCTTACTTATGAATTTAAGTGCTCTTGCGCTATGTTGGACGGGTTTTTATAACTTCAAATAACGATATAATGATATGGAGAAAAGGATGACGAAAGCGTTGAAACGACAATATGGGATTATTGATATTGGATCAAACACGATGAGATTAGTTATTTATGAAAAACAAAATGGTGGTTTTTACAAAGAGATTGAAAATACGAAGGTAGTTGCTCGCTTACGTAACTATTTAGTAGATGGTATCCTAACCGAAGAAGGAATCCATATATTGTTACATACTTTGCTACAGTTTCAAGAAAGCACGCGGTTTCACCAGTTACATAAAGTATTGTGCGTAGCAACTGCAACAGTTCGGCAAGCTAAAAATCAAATGGAAATTAAACGTCTTGTTGAAGAACACACTGACTTTAAGCTTCGGGTATTGTCTGAGTACGAAGAAGCACGTTATGGATATATAGCGGTTATGAACTCTACCTCTTTTACAGAAGGAATTACTGTTGATATAGGAGGTGGAAGTACTGAGGTTACTTATTTCCGAAATCGAGAGGTTGTGGAATATTATAGTTTTCCATTTGGAGCATTGTCATTAAAGCAACAATTCATTCGTCATGATACACCAACTTCAGAAGAACTTGAGGAATTAAGAAATTATTTATGGTATCAGTTTCAATCGCTTCCATGGCTTAAAGGTAAGAAATTACCGTTAATTGCAATTGGAGGTAGCGCACGAAATATGGTGAAAATTCATCAAAATTTAATTTCTTACCCGATTTCTGGACTACATTTATATAAGATGAAGCGGACAGATATTGAACATGTACACGAACATTTATTAACACTTTCATTTACAGAACTGCAAAAGTTAGAGGGACTTGCTAAAGATCGAGCTGATACCATTATTTCGGCAGCAGAAGTGTTTAGAACGTTAACAACTATTATAGAAGCACCATCTTTTGTGCTGAGTAGAAAAGGACTACGAGAAGGTGTTTTTTATGAAGAATTAACAAATTCGTTTGGGATTACTTATTATCCCAATGTTGTGGAAGAAAGCTTACACTTACTTTCTCATGAATATGAGATGGATATGAGCGTTGTGATGCAACTTATGAAAAATGCCATGACTATTTGCAAAGAATTAGAAAAAAGAGAGATTATCTCCTTTACGCAAGAAGATTGGACTGTGCTTCATAGAGCAGCAAAAGTATTTAATATTGGAAAATATATTGATGAAGAGTCAAGCAGCCAGCATACATTTTATTTATTAGCAAATAAAACGATAGATGGCATGATGCATAAAGAACGAATTAAATTAGCATTAATTGCTTCTTATAAATCGAAATTGTTGTTTAAACAATGTATCGAACCATTTACAGATTGGTTTGAAAAAGACGAACAAAGAAAAATACGATTATTAGGGTCTATTTTGCAATTTTCTGCAGCATTAAATGTGACAAATCGTAATCTTGTTGAATCCATTCATATTGTAAAAAACGAAGATGGTCTTGCTTTTTATATTTGCTGTAAGCAATCAGCATTATCTGAAAAAGTACAGGCGGAAAAACAGAAAAAACAGATAGAGAAAGTTTTAAAAACGAACATTGAATTATATTTTCATGAAAAAAGTTAATTTGTACGAACTTCTTTACAAAAAATTTACACTTCTTTCCATGAATATTTGTTAAAATGAATATAATAAAATTATATTGAAAAAGTTTTAGAGGGAAGTGTGATGGGGGTATGGAAACGGTGAAGAGTAGTCTTATAAACTTGAATGATACTGCTTATTATAACAATCGTGAATTAAGTTGGCTTGCCTTTAATGAGCGAGTGTTACAAGAAGCGCAAGATGACTGTAATCCATTATTAGAGAGATTAAAGTTTATCAGTATCTTCAGCTCAAATTTAGACGAGTTTTTCATGGTGCGTGTTGCAGGATTGAAAGATCAGGTAAGAGCTGGATTTAATCAACCAGAAAATAAAGCTGGACTAACGCCGAAACAACAATTGGGGAAAATTTCAACTAAGGCACATGAATTAATGAAAGTACAGTATGATACTTATCAAAACATTGTATTTCCTGCGTTGAAGGAAGAAGGAATAGAATTGTTGTCTTTTCACGATTTAACAAAAGAACAACGAGAATTTATTGAAGAATATTTTGATGAGCAGATTTTTCCGGTGTTAACACCTGTGGCAATTGATGCGTATCGACCGTTTCCTATGTTATTGAATAAAAGCTTAAATTTAGCTGCTATTTTATATGATGAAAGACAAACGGTAGAAGAAAATCGGACCAAGCTTGGCATCGTTCAAGTTCCATCATTATTAGAACGTTTTATTTTTTTACCAAATGAAGATAATAGGCAAAAATTCATTTCTTTAGAAGATGTGATTAGTAACTTTACCCATAAATTATTTACAGGATATACGGTATCTTCTGTGACGCGTTTTCGTATTACACGTAATGCAGATTTGACTATTCATGAAGAAGGTGCACGTGATTTATTAAAAGTAATTGAAAAAGAATTAAAAAAACGAAAATGGGGCGCAGCAGTTCGTTTAGAGGTAGGAACGGATAACTTAGATGAAAGAGTATTATCTCTATTATACGAAGCATTAGAAGTAAAAGATGAAGATGTATATATGATTGATGGCCCACTTGATTTAACGTGTTTGTTTGCACTTTATAAGAAGTTAGCATCTGCATATGACAATTTAATCTATCCAGCACTTATTCCACAGCCACCTCAAGATTTAAGTGATGAAGAAGATGTGTTTGAAAAAGCTCTAGAACAAGATATCCTATTGCATCATCCATTTGAATCATTTCAACCTGTCATTGATTTTGTAGCAGACGCAGCAGAAGATCCTGATGTGTTAGCAATTAAACAAACATTATACCGTGTAAGTGGAGATTCACCTGTTATTAAAGCTTTAAAAACAGCGGCAGAAAATGGGAAGCAAGTGACAGTACTTGTGGAATTAAAGGCTCGTTTTGATGAAGAAAATAACGTTCACTGGGCAAAAGAATTAGAAAAAGCAGGTTGTCATGTGATTTATGGTGTTAGCCATTTGAAAACACATAGTAAAATTACGCTTGTTGTAAGACGAAAATATGGGAAGATTGAACGCTTTGTCCATTTAGGTACAGGTAATTATAATGATGCAACAGCGAAATTATATACTGATTTTGGATACATTACATCGCGTAAAGATTTTGGTATTGATGCGACAAACTTTTTTAATTATTTAAGTGGGTATACAATGAAACCTCATTTTCATCAATTATCAGTTGCCCCATTTGATATTCGTCAGCAATTTATTGAACTCATTGATGAAGAGATTCGTTATCATAAACAATATGGAAATGGTTATATTATTGCGAAAATGAATTCGTTAACAGATAAGCCGCTTATTCAAAAGCTATATGAAGCATCACAAGCTGGTGTGAAAGTTGATCTCATTGTAAGGGGAACTTGTTGTTTACGTCCAAAAATTTTAGGTGTAAGTGAAAATATTCGTGTCATTAGTGTGGTAGGCCGTTATTTAGAGCATAGTCGCATTTATTATTTTCACCATAATGGAGAAGAAAAGTTATTTTTATCGTCAGCCGACTGGATGACGCGCAATATGGAAAAACGTGTAGAAATTTCATTTCCAATTCTAGAGTTCGATATGAAAACACGAATTAAAGATATATTGCAATTGATTTTAGATGATAATGTAAAAGCACGTGAACAAAATGAGTATGGAGAATATTACTATGTAGCAAGTGATGATGTGCAAGAAATTGAAAGTCAAATGAAACTCTTTCAAATGGCATATACACACACAGAGGAAGAATAAAGTGAAACTCCTATCAGTGGATGTTTCATTTTCTATCGATGGAGAGTTCTCACCAATTGGGCACATATCAGTAATTAACGCTTACCTATCTTCTTGGATTTCTTAAAATCTCGATATGGGAGTTTTACTGTCTGAACATAGCGGGATAAGAAATAGGTATACTCATTTTCTGATGTTTTACAGTTATTTATATAATATAGAGAAAAGGCCTCGATATGAGGCCTTTTTCCATAGTTGTTTCTATTTACATTAGTAAAAATACGGTGTTGGACAAGGATAGCCGCCAAAGCCGCCAAAGCCGCCATAGCCGTAGCAAGGATAATATGGTCTAGGGCCAAATGCCAATGCTCCGCCGATTAAACCTCCTGCAAGACCAGCTAAAAAAGGGAATCCGAAAAATGGTATAAATCGTGAGTTTCCGACTGGACCAACTAGTGCTGAGCGGAACGGAATCGGCTGGTATTGTGGATACATGTTAAAACCTCCTTCATTGAACTCATTGTTATCATATGGAAAAGATAACGTGGATGAGCGAGTACAAGAGAGAATGGTGCGGAAAATAGGCGAAATAAGTTCGTTTATTATGTCGATTGTAATGTGAAGAGTGTAATTTCTGGTTTTGCTAAAAATCGCAATGGTACACGGGTTGTTCCAAGACCCCGATTAACATACAATAACAAGTCATAATTTTGCTTAATATGATAAAAACCTTCAATATAATGCTTTGCAAATGTCGGGGTAATAATGGCGCCAAAGAAAGGGAGTTGTACTTGACCGCCATGACTATGTCCGGAAAGTAGTAAATTGACAGGGAAATTTGCAATATGCGGTGCGACATCAGGTTCATGCACAAGAGCAATCGTATACAGATTATTTTGTGCTTGTTGCAAGGTTCCGTGTATGTCAGGTTTTCCAAGCATGATATCGTCAATACCAAAAATAGAAATTTCACTTCCGTCTAATAGGCGAACGCGTTTTTCGACATTTTGTAATATCTCAAAACCAGATTGTGTCATGATGTGACTATAGAATTCTGTTCCATATCCACCATGATCATGATTGCCGAAAATTGCAAATTTACCAAGCGGGGCAATGATATTTTGTAAAATTGATGCAACAAGTGGAGTATCTGCGTATGTTTGATAATTATCAATTAAATCTCCAGTAAAAATCACGATGTCAGGTTTTTTTTCATTTATTTTTGTTACTACTTTAGAAAGTTGTTGAAGCGAGTAATAATATCCTAAATGTAAATCACTAAATTGAACCATTTTAACACCGTTAAATCCGCGTGGGATGAGTGGAGAATGAATCGTATGATACGTAAAAGAGAGAAGGCGTGGTTCTATATATTTTGCATAATAGTAACCCGTTCCGGTCGTTATACAAGTATATAATAGTGTGTGAATACCTTTTTTGATAAAGTTTCTTCTTGTTATATGATTCATGTTTATATGAGCGAGATGATAGGAAGTAATTGTAGTAGAAAGGTGTGATTGGTTAGAATGAGTCGCTACTTATCTTCTCTCCTTTCATTGTTAACGAATAGTATATTTTATTAAAAGATATCAGAAAAATTAAAATTTATAAAGAATTCTAACGAATAAAGTGATAAAATGAATATGTATTCATTTTTGGGAGGGGATATTGTGAAAGAAAAAGTAGTTGTAATTACAGGTGGTTCAAGTGGAATGGGAAAAGGAATGGCAACTCGTTTTGCGAAAGAAGGAGCTCGTGTTGTTATTACAGGACGTACAATAGAACGATTAGAAGAGGCAAAGAAAGAAATTGAACAATTTGAAGGTCAAGTATTACCTGTACAAATGGATGTGCGTAATACTGAGGATATAAAAAGAATGATTGAAAAAATCGATGAGGAATTTGGACGCATCGATGTACTTGTAAATAATGCAGCGGGAAACTTTCTTTGTCCGGCTGAAGATTTATCACCAAATGGTTGGAATGCTGTTATTAATATTGTGTTAAATGGTACATTTTATTGTAGTCAAGCAATTGGGAAGTATTGGATTGAAAAAGGAATAAAAGGAACAATTATTAATATGGTTGCAACTTACGCATGGGATGCAGGTCCTGGTGTTATTCATTCTGCATCAGCTAAAGCAGGTGTATTAGCAATGACAAGAACGCTTGCTGTTGAGTGGGGACGCAAATATGGAATTCGCGTAAATGCAATTGCTCCAGGGCCAATTGAGCGTACAGGTGGGGCTGATAAGCTGTGGATATCTGAAGAAGCAGCAAAGCGAACACTACAAAGTGTGCCGCTTGGAAGACTTGGAACACCAGAAGAAATTGCTGGTCTAGCTTTTTATTTATGCTCTGAAGAAGCTGCGTACATAAATGGAGCCTGCATCACAATGGATGGTGGCCAACATTTACATCAATATCCGTTTTAAGGGATAGGATTTTTGTGACAAATTTGTGACAGATAGAAAGAGGGCCTTTACAAGGAACTTGTTTATGGGGTATATTTAAGACCTCTTTTTTCTTCATAGTAGAATTGCTAATTCCCCTTAGCATTTTACCCCTCTAATCCCTTCAGGAAAACTGAAGGGATTTTTTTATTATTTTTTTTACATAACGTGTTATAATTTTTGAAAAGTAAAAGGAGGGAGTACTATGGTAGATGCATTAGACGTGATGAGTAATTTGGATCAAGTCCTTCCTTATTATCAAGCTATTTTTAGTGCAGATGAACATACTGTAATTGGATATGAAGTAGTAGGACGCATACAAACAGAAGAAGGAATTCACAGTCTTGCCTCATTCTTTCATGATGATTCGATTCCAGATGAGTTTCAACTTGAAGTAGATAATATCATTTTAGGAAAAGCATTGGATCGGTATTTAGAAACAGATCAATCATTTTTATTATTTTTGCATCGTAATGCAAATATACTGATGAGCGATGAAAGTGAAAGCTTACTACATTTATTATTAACGTATGAAAAGAAAGGATTACGTTTAAATCGTATCGTATTAGAAATAACAGAACATGACTTTAAAGAAGATATTGAACAATTTAATCATTTACTTATGTATTATCGTACATATGGCATTCAGGTTGCAATTAATAAAGTAGGAACAGGAACAAGTAACCTTGAAAGAATTAGTGTACTAGCTCCGGATATTTTAAAAGTGGATTTAACAAATTTACGTCAAACGGCACTGTTACAATCGTATCAGGATATTTTATATTCATTATCACTCTTAGCGAGACGTATTGGTGCAACGTTATTGTATGAAGATATTGATGCATTCTATCAGTTGCAATACGCTTGGAAAAATGGCGGGAGATACTATCAAGGTGATCATTTGCAAAAATTTTCAGAAAATTTTATCGATAAAGACATTTTGAAAGAACGTCTTGGTAATGAGTGTCATCAGTTTATTCAGCATGAAAAACGAAAATTACAAAAAGTGTATAAACTGACTGAAACTCTTCGAGAATATGTTGGAAATGTATTAGCAAAACAGAGAAAAATAGAAGATTTTAATAAATGGCTAGTGAATTTTAGTCAACAAGTAACAGATTGTAGCTTCCGTATTTATATTTGTAACGAAGATGGCTTTCAAAAGTCAGGAAACGTCATGAAAAAAGACGGAGAATGGGTGTTAATGCCAGAATATTATATGAAGAATTGGAGCTGGCGCCCATACTTTTTAGAAAACATTATGAAGCTGCGCTTTGAACAAAAAGGAAGATTGTCTGATTTATACGGGGATCTTGAAACGGGTGAGTTGGTTCGGACATTCTCGTTTCCTATTGATGATGAGCATTATTTATTTATTGATTTGTCTTATGAATTTTTATATGAAGAAGATGTTTTATTATAATGCACGAAATATTTCGTGCATTTTTTTGTTTGTTTTTATCATAAATTGGTAATAGTGACAGCTATGATAAGAATGATGTCTATCGTTGTAAAGATTTTACGAACGAAAGGCACTCTTTCATTGTACAATCATTGCTACAATAAATACTAGAAGGACAAGCTCTTTTTACAAGGAGGGTGCGAGAATGAGAAAGTATGGGATTTGGATTGTGCTATTTCTTTTTGTTGCATTTGTAATTGGACAAAGTGTGACAACTGTTTTTGGAAAAGAAGAAACAAAAATTGATCAAAATGAAATATTTGAAACGATTCGAAAAGGATATGAAGCACAATTTTCTATTCGTGGTAAGCGGCTATCAATGGATAAAATGTATGGTACATTATCCCCTTATTTCACAGATAATTTTCTTCAAGTTTTTACCGATGAAAATAGCCAGGATGTAAAACGAAGTGCTCAGTATTTATTGCCTACAAAAGAAGCGCCATTTACTTTTTCATCAAAAACAAAAATTGTATACAATCAAGAGCATGATTTGTTATATGTGTATGAACATGATATAACAAATGATCAATATCAAATTATCACACTGCAAAAAGATGGTAATAAGTGGAAATTGGCGGGGTATCACGAAAATAAACAGCTTTTATCTGAGATTAGACAATCCGAAAAAGAATAAAGTGAAACTCCCATTGATGCGAGCTTACTGTCCGCGAGTAACGTGGGAAAAGGCGACTCATGCAGTCGCCTTTTTATTGTTCTAGTTCTAAAAGTTGTTGTAATTTTTCAATTTGAAAGCCTGCTACAACTTCTCCATCAACGACAACAGTAGGGGTAGAATAGGAATCATAATCATATAGAAGACGATTACGAGCGGCAGCATCTTTTTTGACGTCATATTCTGTAAATGTAATATGATTATGTTTTAAAAATTCTTTTATAATTTGACATGGTGGACAATCTGGCTGTGTATATACATCTACTTTCTTCATGTAAATCCTCCTCTTTAACTCATCTCAATTATAGTCTTGTATGTAAAAAACTTCAATGAAGTGAAGTTTTCATTAACACGGATGCACTTTCTATTGAAGGCTAGATCAATTCTCCTTTGTTTATCTTATCTGCTTTTGAAGAACATGAAGATAACGTTTTTTACACTGTTAAGTGCGGAAGAAAGGGCGTAGAGGTATTTATTTCGGCTTTTTATATGTTTTTTCGACAAATTTTAGTTGAGTTTCTTGCCCATAACCATTATCCTAAGGTGTGTGACATTTTTTCAGTTATGACGGATAGAATGAGTACTGCTGCAAAACCTATTCGTAGGAAGATTAGAGAAAGGGGAGATTTCATGTCTCTGCTCCAAGGAATTTTAACTCGTCTTGTTAGTCTAAAAGAACAAGCTGAAAGCGGCGAAGTAGCACAACGCTATTTTGAAGTGAACGGTGAACGCAAATGTAGCGTGAAATATTTTGATAAAAGCGATATGTACGAGCTAGAAGTGTATCAACAAGGAGAAAAACCACAAGTATATCAATTCGATAATATTGATATGGTTGCAATCGAGATTTACGATATTCTTTCTTGATACATAAAAAGAAGGTGCCTAAGAAGAAAAAGGCACCTTCTTTTTTTATGTAAGATGAATAACATTCGTTCCTTGTCCCTACACTGATAACATATTCTATAAAGTGAAACTCCCATCAATTATTTCCCACCTATCTTCTTCAGATTCTTTACTTATGGTTAGTTGAAGCAACTGGAATCTTACGGGGAGTTATTTTCCGAATATATAATCTTGAGATGGGAATTTTACTGCCCACAAATAGTGGATAAAGAGGTGAGAAAATTGGAAAGAATGCCTGTTGTTGTATGTCCAAAATGTCATAGACAATCAGAAATTACACATGTGTTAACAGCGCAATCTAATCAAAATGTTATTTTCAAATGTCCATTTTGTACATATTCGATCCGGAATATCGAAACGAGTAAAGGATAAGTAAGACATATTTTGTTATTCTGTCCCATACAATGAGAATACGAAAGTCTGTCTATGAGAAGGGACGTGACTGTATGGACGGAAAATATCAATTTTATAATTTATCAGAGCGACATATGAGCTTTGAAACTGTATTCTCACGAATTTGTTACTTTATTCAAAGTGCACCGCGTAATATGTATCGATTGTCAATTGGAACAGATTCACAAGTGCATCAAAATAATACTCGTTTTATTACAGCAATTCATCTGCATCGTGTTGGAAAGGGAGCATGGGGTTGTTTATATCATCAGACAATAAGGGGAAAGCCACCGAGTTTGCGAGAAAAAATCTACTTAGAAACACAGTTTAGCCAAGAGATTGCCTGTTTATTTACGCCTGAGCGAATACAACAGTTGTGGGAGCTTCTTTATCCGTACCGCGAAGAAGGTGCTGAATTCGTTATGGAAATTCATTTGGATATCGGGAAATACGGTTTGACGAGAGAGTTTATTTTAGATATGACAAATAAAATTACAGCGATGGGGTTAACGCCTAAAATTAAGCCAGATGCCTATGCGGCGTTTAGCTATGCAAATCGGTACACGAAATAATTGTTGTATTGAATTTTCAATCTATTAAATAGGGGAAATCTTTTATATAATAAAGAATAAGGACAGTTGAATAAGGAGAGGAGAAAATGAGTAGAGAAATTGATTTAACAAAAGAGGAACAAAACTTATTGCTAGATGTTTTGTTTCGGCAAAATTATGCGAGTGAAATACTTGCCGTTGAACTTTCTGATATCGAAACTGGGAGAAAGAAAACAGACATATCTCATTATAAACAAATCACAAACTTATTTGCTCGTCTGAAAAACGAAGGATATTAAGGCTGCCGAACGGTAGTCTTTTCTTTTGTTTCTATGGTAAAATGAACTGTGGTTATTTATTTTGTATGAGAAACAAAAGGACGAATAATAATATGTAACCGTTGTCATAAACTAAAAATAGAAGTGAGAAAATAAAGAACTACTTGAATGAATTAGTTTTTACAATTAGTTTACAATTGCTACTTGTTAGAATGGGTTAAAGTGGGGGATAACAATATGATTAGTATTCCGAAAGAAGAATTTCAGCAAGTTTTTGTAAAAGACTTAATGATTTCATCTGAAAAAGTAGCACATGTTCAAATTGGAAATAGTTTGGAGCATGCTTTACTTGTTTTGGTGAAATCTGGTTATTCTGCTATTCCAGTACTAGATCCGATGTACAAACTGCATGGATTAGTAAGTACGGCAATGATTTTGGATGGTATTTTAGGACTAGAGCGTATTGAGTTTGAAAAATTAGAGGATATGAAAGTAGAAAGTGTGATGAAAGGTGATGTTCCACGCCTGAAGTTACAAGATTCATTTGCAAAAGCATTAGAGATGACGATTGATCATCCGTTTGTATGTGTTGAAAACGAGGAAGGGTATTTTGAGGGAATTTTAACGCGTCGTGCAATCTTAAAATTACTAAATAAAACGGTAAGACGGTTTAATCGATAATGTTGAAAAAGGCGACTTCAAGTGAAAGAAGAAGTCGCTTTTATCGTTCAGTTGTAACGAAGGAAGGAGAAAACATTGCAAATTGATGATTTTCAAATGATGGTGATCTTAGCACAAGAGTTAAATATGCGAAAAGCTTCTGAGCGCTTATTTGTGTCACAACCAGCGCTTAGTCAAAGACTTCAATCGATGGAAAAACAATGGGGGATGAAATTTTTTATTCGCTCGCAAAAAGGATTAACGATTACACCAGAAGGCGAGAAAGTAGCAAATTATGCCAAAGATATGTTACAGAGAGAAGAAGCAATTAAGAGCGAATTAGCAACATTTCAGACGGAAACATATGGTACTTTAAAGATTGCTGTGGCCTCTGTTATTGGCCAATACTGGTTACCGCCAGTTTTAAAGATATTTGTACAAAGGTATCCATTTGTGAAAATTTCTCTTTTTACAGGCTGGAGTAGTGAGGTGCAAAATCATTTTTACGAAGGTGATGTTCACGTTGCAATTTTGCGAGGGACGCAAGAATATAAAGGATATAAAAAGCAATTATTTGAAGATGAGCTGTATTTAGTTGATACGGAGATTAAGGATATTTCCATGTTAAAAGACACTAATAGACCATTTATTCAATTTAAAAGTGATTCGACATATTATGGACAAATACAGAACTGGTGGTATGGTTTATTTTCTAATCCGCCTAAACGTACAATTGTTGTCGATCAAATTGAAACGTGTAAGCAGCTTGTTTTAAACGGTATTGGTTATGCACTTTTGCCCTCTACTGTTTTAAAAGAAGTAAAGGAAAAAACATATAAAACTCCAGTGCAACTGACGAGAGAAACATGGCTATTAACAAGTGAATCGGCTAGACAGTTAAAACAAGTGCAGGCATTTTTAGAAATTATTGAAGAAATTCAAGAGGAAAAATAAGATTATTATCTTGCGAGGAGCCTTTTCGTTTGGTAGAGTAACATTATAAATGGATTTAGGAGGCAACAAGCATGAAAATGATGGATGCAAACGAGATTATTTCGTTTATTCAAAAAAGCGAGAAGAAAACTCCTGTAAAGGTATACATAAAAGGGGATTTAAAAGAAATTACATTCCCAGAAACAGTACAAGCATTTGTAAATAAAAAATCAGGTGTATTATTTGGAGAATGGTCTGACATTAAGGCAATTCTTGATGAAAATAAAAAGCGTGTTGAAGATTATGTTGTAGAAAATGATCGTCGTAACTCTGCAATTCCAATGCTTGACTTAAAAGGTATTAAAGCACGTATTGAACCAGGTGCAATTATTCGCGATCATGTTGAAATTGGTGATAATGCAGTTATTATGATGAATGCAACAATCAACATTGGTGCCGTAATTGGTGAAGGTTCAATGATTGATATGAATGCAGTGCTTGGTGGACGTGCAACAGTAGGTAAAAACTGTCACGTTGGAGCTGGAGCAGTACTTGCAGGCGTTATCGAGCCACCTTCTGCAAAACCGGTTATTGTTGAAGACGATGTTGTAATTGGTGCAAATGTAGTTGTTTTAGAAGGCGTTACAGTAGGTAAAGGTGCAGTTGTTGCGGCGGGTGCAGTTGTAACAGAAGATGTACCGCCATACACAGTTGTTGCTGGAACACCAGCACGTGTTATTAAAGAAATTGACGAGAAAACAAAAGCGAAAACAGAAATTAAACAAGAGCTTCGTCAACTGAATCCAGAAAAATAAAAAAGAAAGCGTAAGGGCTTGCAAGCTCTTACGCTTTTTATCAATGGTGGTGAAAAAATGATGATAAATAAATTTATACAGATGCGCAGAGATTTGCATCAAATTCCAGAGCTTGGTTTTCAAGAATGGAAAACACAGCAATATATTTTAAATTATATAAGCACTCTTCCAAGTGAATATATAGAAGTAAAAACGTGGAAAACGGGTGTCATTGTAAAAGTGCATGGTCGAAATCCTGAAAAAACAATTGGCTACCGTGCTGATATTGACGGGCTTCCGATTACGGAGGAGACAGGTTATGATTTTGCTTCATTACATGAAGGTATGATGCACGCATGTGGACACGATATTCATACAACAATCGGTCTTGGATTATTAACAGCTTTTGTTACAGAGCGAATTGACGATCATCTTGTTTTTATTTTCCAACCAGCTGAGGAAGGACCGGGGGGTGCCCTTCCGTTATTACAAAGTGAAGAATTTCAAGCATGGAAACCGGATATGATTCTTGGGCTTCATATTGCACCTGAATATCCAGTCGGGTCGATTGCAACAAAAGAGGGATTGCTTTTTGCAAATACATCGGAGTTATACATTGATTTGAAAGGGAAGGGTGGGCATGCAGCATATCCACATACAGCTAACGATATGATTGTTGCGGCAAGCCACCTTGTCACACAGCTGCAATCTGTTATTAGTCGAAATGTAAATCCGTTAGATAGCGCAGTTATTACAATTGGAAAAATTACTGGTGGAACAGTACAAAATATTATTGCAGAAAAAGCTCGTTTAGAAGGGACGATTCGTACATTATCTGTTGAATCTATGAAACGAGTAAAGGAACGTATTGAAGCAATCGTTGCAGGAATTGAAGCGTCTTTTCAATGTACAGCTCATATTGATTATGGAGCGATGTATCACCAAGTATATAATCATGAAACGTTAACACAGGAATTTATGAAATTTACGGCCGAACATACAGATATGAATGTTATCACCTGCACAGAAGCAATGACAGGAGAAGATTTTGGGTACATGCTTCGCGATATTCCAGGTTTTATGTTTTGGCTCGGTGTAGAATCTGAATATGGTCTACATCATGCAAAATTACAGCCGAATGAATCGGTAATTGAAAAAGCGATTACTTTTTTAACAACATACGTAAAATGGAAAGGGAACAGAGCTTGAGGCTTGTTCCCTTTTTACATAAGAAAAATTTTATGGTCTATCGTGCATTTTTTTTGTAATTCTAGCACAATACTTTATAATGGTAGGTAGAGGAAAAAGTTATTAGTTAGTTATTTTGTAATAATTATTAAATAATATTGACTAAAAACTATTTCTTCTTATATAATACAAGAGTAGATAACATATAATTAAAAATTTAACGGAGGTTGATACATATGGCAGAACGTATGGTAGCAAAACAGGCTCCACGCTTTGAGATGGACGCTGTTATGCCAAACAAAGAATTTGGTAAAGTAAGTCTTGAAGAGGTTATGAAACAAGATAAATGGACAGTGCTTTTCTTCTATCCAATGGACTTCACTTTCGTATGTCCAACAGAAATCATCGCACTTTCTGAGCGCTATGATGAGTTTGAAGACTTAGATGCAGAAGTAATTGGTGTATCAACTGACACAATTCATACTCATTTAGCATGGATTAACACTGATCGTACGAAAAACGGTTTAGGTGAATTGAAATACCCATTAGCTGCTGATACAAATCATGTAGTATCTCGTGACTATGGCGTATTACTTGAAGAAGAAGGTATCGCACTTCGCGGTCTATTCATCATTAGCCCAGAAGGCGAATTAATGTATCAAGTTGTACATCATAATAACATTGGACGTGAAGTTGACGAAGTAATCCGTGTTCTTCAAGCTCTTCAAACTGGTGGACTTTGCCCAGCAAACTGGAAACCAGGTCAAGCAACTTTAAACGTTTAATTTTTTGACTGAGTGAAAAAAGGTCTAACAAATCGTTGTTAGGCCTTTCTCTACATATATAAGGAGGAAATGTTATGAAGTTACGTGAACCAATGCCTTCCTTAGAAGGAGCAACAGCTGTACTAAATGGAGAAGTAGTAAGGGAAGCACTAATTGGCGATAAACCAACATTGATTCATTTCTGGTCTGTTAGTTGTCATTTATGCAAAGAAGCGATGCCGAGCATTAACGAATTCCGCGATGACTATAAAAATAAATTAAATGTAATTGCTGTGCATATGCCGCGTTCAGAAGAAGATTTAGATCTTGAAAAAGTGAAAGAAGTGGCAGAGGAGCACGGCATTGTACAGCCGATTTTAGTAGACAATAAGCATACGATTACAGATTCCTTTGAAAATCAATATGTGCCAGCATATTATGTGTTCGATAAAAATGGTGTGCTGCGTCATTTCCAAGCTGGTGGTAGTGGCATGCAAATGCTAACAAAACGAGTAAATCGTGTTCTTGATGAGGCTGAAAAAGCAGCTGAATAATGGAAAACCTCCCTCGTGATAGGGAGGTTTTTAGTTTACATTTCACATAAGAAATGTGTAAAATCAATGTGTTACATAGAGAAAAAAGGTAGGGGATAGCGTGCAAATCGGAAGTACTATACTATGTTTCTTTTTATATACATATGTAATCGTAGCTGCAATATATTTTGGTGTTAGTTTCTATACATATTGTTTAGCAAAAAAAGAAAGCTATGCGAACACATATGAGTGGGTGAGAGTGTATGTATCACCTGTTGCAGAAATTATGAATGCGTTTGTACTATTCTTATTTGTTGGGTTAATTGCTTTTTCCACGAGCTTAGTTGGAAATAAAACGACTTTATTTATCCTTGGTGCCATTATTTTTATGTTATTAGGAATTCGAATTTGTAATATGGTATTTTGGAATAATGGTCTAGTTGAGGGATATACTAGCATCGGCATTCCGGGTTTGATAGCTGCAATTGTTACAAATATAGAAAATGAGTATAATCAGCTTCATTTTTGGTTAATTATTGTTCTAACAATTGTATCGCTTTTATATATAAGTGCGACTTTTTTAACGTATTGCGCATATAAACGAGAAGACAGGCAAGCGGTATTACTTTTTCGAAAGTGGGCTTTATTTTGGAGTGTTCCGACGATGTTTGTCATAGGGGCAATTGCTATTATTGTGAACGGATATGAACTAGTAGGATGGCAAAAGATGTTTGAAATATGGTGGGTATTTATTGTTTCTTTTGTTGGTTTTTTAGGAGCTACTCATTATTTATTTCATCAGCAGCACTATCAATTTGCATTATTATTTGCTTTTATACAGTTACTATTTGCTTTTTTTGGACAAGAAACTTTAGTGTTTGTATTTCAGACGTTCAGTTCATTTGGAAACATATTTATCTTCGGTATGTTAATATGTATGCTTGCGTTCTATTTACAACAATTTTTCTATATTCAAAAACAGAAATAAGAGTGAGGAGGAATTTATTGTAATGTTTATCCCGTATTAACGTGCAGTAAGCCCCCCACCTCAAGATTCAGAGAGAGGCGAGAAAGATAGGTGAGGATAACTGCTGGCATGTGCCCGATTGGTTCAACTAATCATCAGTGAGGAGTGAAAAAAACTGACTGATGGAAGTTTCAATTTACAAAATATGCTACAATGATAATTGATCCTAATCAAAAGGCAGTAAAGCCTTTACATCCAGTTTTTGAAGAGACAAAGAATTGATAAGAGAATAACTGCTCATAAGAGCTTGATTCGTTCAACTAACCATCACTGGAGGGATGAAAAAACCACTGATGGAAGTTTCGCTTTATACGATTCAATATTATTGGAGGAATTTGTGTGAGTACGAAGGAAAAAGAGTTTGCTGTTATTGGTCTCGGCCGATTTGGCGGCAGCATTTGCCGGGAATTAGCGCAGCTAGGAATGGAAGTTATGGCAATTGATATGGATGAAGATCGTGTAAATGAATTTGCAAATATTGCATCCCATGCTGTAATTGCCGATTCTACAGATGAAATGGTATTAAAAAGTCTAGGAATCCGTAATTTTGATCATGTTGTGGTAGCGATTGGGGATAATCTTAATGCAAGTATTTTAACGACTCTTATTTTAAAAGAATTAGGCGTGAAAAATATTACTGTGAAAGCGCAAAACGATTACCATGAAAAAGTTTTAACTAAAATCGGCGCTGACCATATTGTTCATCCTGAGCGTGATATGGGGAAACGAATTGCGAATAATATTGCTTCAAGTAGTGTCTTAGACTATTTAGAACTCTCAGATGAACATAGCATCGTTGAGATTATTGCGAATGAAAAGATTGACGGCCATTCGTTAATTGAATTAGATATTCGTGCGAAGTTTGGATTAAACATTGTGGCAATTAAACGTGGAAAGGAAGTTCTCGTTTCACCACGTGCGACAGAAAATATTCAAATTGGAGATATTTTGATAGTCATTGGTCATGATAATGATGTGGATCGATTCGAAATATTTTTAGCGAAATAATAAAAAGGACAATGCCAATATAGCTGCATTGTCCTTTTTATTTAAATTTCCATAATGATTGGTAAAATCATTGGACGGCGTTTCGTTTTTTCGTATAAGAATGGAGCCAATGTATCTGTAATTTCATTCTTGATCTCAGACCATTGTGTCGTTTTGCGTTCCATTACTTTTTCTAAATGATTTGTAATTAATGTCTGTGCATCGTTGATTAAATCGCTGCTTTCGCGCATATAAACGAACCCACGAGAAATGATATCTGGTCCGGCTGCCACTTTGAATTCCTTCATATCGATGCTAACAACAACGATAACAAGTCCTTCTTCCGAAAGAATACGGCGGTCGCGAAGTACAATATTACCGATATCACCAATGCCGTTTCCATCAATATAAACAGAACCAGAAGGAATCTTTCCTGCGATTGTTGCTTCATCTTCACGAAGCGCAAGTACATCGCCGTTATCAATTATGAAGCAATTTTCTTCTGGAATGCCACAATCATTTGCTAATTTTGCATGCATACGTTGCATACGGTATTCACCGTGAATTGGCATGAAATATTTTGGTTTAATGAGACGCAGCATTAGCTTCTGTTCTTCTTGTCCACCGTGTCCGCTTGTATGAATGTCAGTCAATGGTCCGTGAATTACATCAGCACCTGCTCGATATAACATGTTAATTGTACGGCTTACACTTACTGTGTTCCCAGGTATTGGAGAAGACGAGAATACAACAGTATCACCAGGAATAATTTGAATTTGACGGTGTGTACCGTTAGCGATGCGAGATAATGCAGCCATTGGTTCACCTTGACTTCCAGTACATAAAATCACAACTCGATTTGCTGGTATGCGATTTAGTTGTGATGGTTCAATAATTGTATCTTTTGGACAGCGAATATAGCCAAGATTTTGTCCGATTTCCATTGCTGCTTCCATGCTTCGACCAAAAACAGCAATCTTTCGATTGTTTGCTACTGCAGCTTCTACAACTTGTTGCAGTCGATGAATATTAGAAGCAAATGTTGCGAATATAATGCGTCCTTCTACTTTACGGAAAATATCCTGGATGCTGTCACCTACGCGTCGTTCAGACATCGTAAAGTGAGGGACTTCGCTATTCGTGCTATCAGATAGTAAGCAAAGGACACCTTCTTTTCCGATTTCAGCCATCTTTGTTAAATTTGCCGGCTCACCAACCGGTGTGAAATCAAATTTGAAATCTCCCGTATGAACAACCTGTCCTTGTGGTGTTTTTACAACAATACCGTATGAATCAGGAATGCTGTGCGTTGTGCGGAAGAAGGAAACGGATGTTTTTTTGAATTTAATCACATCGTCTTCTTTAATTTCATACAATTGTGCTTTTCGCAGTAATCCGTGCTCTTCTAATTTGTTTTTAATTAGTCCGAGCGCTAGTTTTCCACCGTAAATTGGAATATTTACTTGGCGCAATAAATAAGGGATTCCACCGATATGATCTTCGTGACCATGCGTAATAAAGAGTCCTTTAATTTTTTCTTCGTTACGTACGAGATACGTGTAGTCAGGGATGACATAATCAATCCCAAGAAGTTCGTCTTCTGGGAATTTAATCCCAGCGTCAATAATAATAATTTCATCTTGAAATTGAACAGCATATGTATTTTTGCCGATTTCACCGAGTCCGCCAAGCGCGAAAACAGCAGTTTGATCATTTTTTAAGAATTTCATAAATTAAACGTTCTCCGCTAATTTGAAATTTGCATATTGCTTTTCATATTCAAGATGAGCACCAGTAACAGACTGGATAAACTCAATATTATATGCGAACTTGTGTAATTTTGTGCGAACTTCTCTTTCAGACTCAGCTTCTAGATATAGCACCTTAGTATTTTCACGTACAGGTACTTCTAGCATTTTTTCTTGATAAAACACTTTAAAAATCATTAAAACAATCTCTCCTTGTCTATGTTTTAGGCTATCTTTTACCTATTATAAAGCAAACGGTTATGATTTTCATGTTTTTTCGAATAAGAATGAAGAAAAAAGCCCGAAAGGGGCACGATTTAAGCAATTGTTTTTTTACGAAGCAAATCGTTCCAATATACTTTTAACTTTTTCTTCAGTTTCTTTAGCACGATTGTCCCTTCCTTTCCTAGCTCAAAACATGCAAATAATCTTATTGGGATGTGCAATAAGAATTAAGTTTCAAAAAATGAACTACTTATAAGAAAATATTTCGTTCAACTTATAGTATGAGATAGAATAGAAAAGAAAATTCATGTGTTGAACCGTAGTACTGTTTTTATTTCAGTATATGCCTGGTTAGGCAGGAAGGTTAGATGAGAAGCGCTTTATTCATCAATATGTTATACTTTTTTAGTATTTAAAAAGATATTCAGATCATAAAGCGATACGTTTGAATCGATGAAGTAGAAAGGGTTATGGAAATGAACGATAAAATTGTCTTTTTTGATATTGACGGAACATTGTTAGATCATAACAAGGAAATACCACAATCTACAAAAGAAGCTGTACGTCGCCTTCAAGAAAATGGGGTACATGTAGCAATTGCGACAGGACGTGCACCATTTATGTTTGAAGATATTCGTCAAGAGCTAAATATTCATAATTACGTAAGTTTCAATGGGCAGTATGTTGTATTTGAAGATGAAGTTATATATAAAAATCCTTTACATCCAGAGGCATTACATGCCTTCACAAAGTTTTCAGAAGAGGCAAGCTATCCTCTTGTTTATTTAGATCATAAAGATATGAAAGCAACGGTGGCATCACATCATTATGTAACAGAAAGCTTTGCTAGTCTTCGCATGAGCCATCCTGTGTTTGAACCTAGTTTTTATGAAAAGCGTGACATTTATCAAACGCTTTTATTTTGCAGGGCAGGAGAAGAAGAAAAGTTTATCAGCGACTATCCGCAATTTCATTTTATTCGCTGGCATGCGTATTCCATGGATATTATTCCAATGGGAGGATCGAAAGCGAACGGAATTGAAAAATTTATTGAAAAGCTTGGATTCACTCGAGAACAAGTTTATGCATTTGGGGACGGGTTAAATGATTTAGAAATGATTGAAACCGTAGGGACAGGAATTGCTATGGGAAATGGACATGAAGATTTGAAGAAACTTGCGAATTATGTAACGAAAGATGTTGCAGAAGATGGTATTCTGCATGGATTGCAGTGGGCAGGATTATTATAAAGGACTGGTATGAAAACTATTCCATTTAAAAATTAGTCTGTTTTCATTAACTTCAGTGAAAACAGACTAATTTTTTATCCCGCTATTAGCGGGCAGTAAAGGTCCTCACTGATAGAAGTTTCATTTTATCTTTCTAAAGGTGTTGCATTTTCTGGAATGATAAATGGATTGTCTTTATTAATATGGTCATAAAACATAACGCCGTTTAAGTGATCAATTTCATGCTGGAAAACAATTGCTGGTAAACCTTTTAAACGTAGTTTCACGTCTTCACCGTCTATTGTTGTTCCTTTTACAGTAATGCGAGTATAACGAGGCACATAACCAGGAATTTCGCGATCCACTGACAGACAACCTTCGCCACCTGGTAAGTATGTACGTTCTACAGAATGACTGATAATTTTCGGGTTAAACAAAGCGTAGCTATATAATGTCCCATCTCTATCCGTTACATGAACAGCAATCATTCTTTTAGAAACACCGATTTGAGGCGCTGCTAAACCAATTCCAGGACGTAAATTATATTTTTCAACCATTTCGGGGTTTTGACTGTTAATAACAAATTCAATCATCTTTCGTAATATATGTGCATCTTCTTTGCTTGCTGGCAAAGCTATCTCTTCAGCAACTGTTCGTAGAATAGGATCTCCTTCACGAATCACATCATTCATTGTAAGCATATGCAATCTCTCCTTTCATATTTAGTCTACCAAAGGTTATGAAAAAAGTCATGATAAAGAACAAGGCCAAACAGCCTTGTTCTTTTATGGTTGTTTCATTTTACATTAACGGATGCAAGCAGCACCGACGATAATTAAAAGAATAAACAATACAACGATTAAAGCAAAGCCGCTTCCAAATCCGCCGCAACCACCATATCCCCCATATCCCCCATATCCATACGTAGGATATGGGCAAGCTGTTGGGTAATAACATTGAGTGTATCCGTACATGGTTTGACCTCCTTTATACATGGTTTGACCTCCTTTACCATTTCCGCGAATGCTGCGGTTAGTATAATGTATGGAAGAAAGAAGAAAAATGTTATAGTCATTTGCCTAAAAGGAGGTAGATGCTGCATATTTTTACTAGCATAGGACAAAAAATAAGAGTGAAGTAAATCGTTTACATATTATTCTATGATCAAAATATGTGTGAAAAGGGAATAATATAACAGGAGGTTTTTGTTCACTAATACAGATAGTATTTTGGAAACTTGTATTTGTTAAGAAAATCCCGTTAATTTTCGAAAAAAATTTCGAAATCAAAGTGATTGACATGGTGATTAGAATAGTTGTAAACTAAAAAACGTGATCAAGATTGTATTAATTTGTTTAAATGAAAACATTAGTACAGATTGTTAGGTGCACAAATTATTCAATAACTGATGAATGGTGCGTCAGTTTTCGCGCTTATGCTTTCATTTTAGCGAAGTGCTAGTGAAAGCGTTTAAGAATATGGTTCAAGAGAGGAAGAGGTGAACGGAATGGGTACTAAAACAAAAAAGGCCCTATTTAATGTTGATGAGCAAATGAAAGCTATCGCAGCTCAATTTGAAACATTACAAATTTTAAATGAAAAAGGCGAAGTTGTGAATGAAGCAGCTATGCCAGAATTAACTGATGATCGATTAAAAGAATTAATGCGTCGTATGGTGTATACTCGCGTATTAGATCAACGTTCTATTTCTTTAAACCGTCAAGGTCGCTTAGGTTTCTATGCGCCAACAGCTGGACAAGAGGCTTCTCAATTAGCAAGTCATTTTGCTCTTGAAAAAGAAGATTTCATCTTACCGGGGTATCGTGATGTTCCACAATTAGTATGGCACGGTCTACCATTATACCAAGCATTCTTATTCTCTCGCGGACATTTCATGGGTAACCAAATGCCTGCAGATGTAAATGCACTTGCTCCACAAATTATTATCGGTGCGCAAATCATCCAAACTGCTGGTGTTGCGTTAGGTATGAAATTACGTGGTAAAAAGTCTGTTGCAATTACTTACACTGGTGACGGCGGAGCGTCTCAAGGTGACTTCTACGAAGGTATGAACTTTGCGGGTGCATTTAAAGCTCCAGCAATCTTCGTTGTTCAAAACAACCGTTATGCAATCTCTACTCCAGTAGAAAAACAATCTGCAGCAAAAACTGTAGCACAAAAAGCAGTTGCAGCAGGTATTTACGGAATTCAAGTAGACGGTATGGACCCATTAGCTGTATACGCAGCAACTGCTTTTGCTCGTGAGCGTGCAGTAAACGGTGAAGGCCCTACTTTAATCGAGACTTTAACATTCCGTTACGGTCCACATACAATGGCTGGTGATGACCCAACTCGTTACCGTACAAAAGATATCGAAAACGAATGGGAACAAAAAGATCCAATCGTACGTTTCCGTGCGTTCTTAGAAAACAAAGGCATCTGGTCTCAAGAAGAAGAAGAAAAAGTAATCGAACAGGCTAAAGAAGATATTAAAGAAGCGATTGCTAAAGCAGACCAAGCTCCAAAACAAAAAGTTACTGATTTAATGGAAATCATGTACGAAACAATGCCTTACAACTTAGCTGAACAATATGAAATTTACAAAGAAAAGGAGTCGAAGTAAGCCATGGCTCAAATGACAATGATTCAAGCAATCACTGATGCTTTACGCGTTGAAATGAAAAATGACCCTAACGTACTTGTGTTTGGTGAAGACGTTGGTGTAAACGGCGGTGTATTCCGTGCTACTGAAGGGTTGCAAGCTGAATTCGGTGAAGACCGTGTAATGGATACTCCACTTGCAGAGTCTGGTATCGGCGGACTTGCAGTTGGTTTAGCACTTGAAGGCTTCCGTCCAGTTCCTGAAATTCAATTCTTCGGTTTCGTTTTCGAAGTAATGGATTCTATTTCTGGTCAAATGGCTCGTATGCGTTACCGTTCTGGTGGACGTTGGACTGCTCCAATTACAGTTCGTTCTCCATTCGGTGGCGGTGTTCATACGCCAGAATTACACGCTGATAGCTTAGAGGGATTAGTGGCACAACAACCAGGTTTAAAAGTTGTAATTCCATCTACTCCATACGATGCGAAAGGTCTTTTAATCTCTGCAATTCGTGATAACGATCCAGTTATTTACTTAGAGCACATGAAATTATACCGTTCTTTCCGTCAAGAAGTACCAGAAGGTGAATACACAATTGACCTTGGTAAAGCTGATGTAAAACGTGAAGGTACAGATGTATCTGTTATCGCATACGGTGCAATGGTACATGCTGCATTAAAGGCTGCTGAAGAACTAGAAAAAGAAGGTATCTCTTTAGAGGTTGTTGACTTACGTACAGTTCAACCATTAGATATCGAAACAATTATTGCTTCTGTTGAAAAAACAGGTCGCGTTGTTGTAGTTCAAGAAGCTCAAAAACAAGCTGGTATTGCAGCTAACGTTGTAGCGGAAATCAATGACCGTGCAATCTTAAACTTGGAAGCTCCAGTTGTACGTGTTGCAGCTGCTGATACAGTATTCCCATTCTCTCAAGCAGAGAGCGTATGGTTACCAAACCATAAAGATATTGTTGAAGCTGTTAATAAAGTAATGAACTTCTAATTTTAATTTTACTTTTATGTGCAAAAGAAATCAGCACATGCTGATTTCTTTTGCGATACTTAACAATAATGATATGAATCAGGGGGCTGAATTCCGTGGCATTTGAATTTAAATTACCAGATATTGGTGAAGGTATCCACGAAGGTGAAATCGTAAAATGGTTTATTAAACCAGGCGATGAAGTAAACGAAGATGATGTACTTCTTGAAGTACAAAATGATAAAGCAGTTGTAGAAATTCCTTCTCCAGTTAAAGGTAAAGTACTTGACATTCTTGTAGAAGAAGGTACAGTAGCAGTAGTAGGAGATGTTCTTGTTAAATTTGACGCTCCTGGTTATGAAAACCTTAAGTTTAAAGGTGACGATCATGACGAAGCTCCAAAAGCTGAAGAAGTAAAAGAAGAAGCTCCAGCAGCGGCAGCTACTCCAGCAACAACTGCAGAAGTAGTTAACGAGCGCGTAATTGCTATGCCATCTGTTCGTAAATATGCACGCGAAAAAGGTGTAGACATTCGTCTAGTAGCTGGTACTGGTAAAAACGGCCGTGTTGTAACAGCTGACATCGATGCATTTGCAAATGGTGGACAAGTAGTAGCAGCAACTGAAGCTCCAGTAGCGGCAGAAGCTCCAGCAGCAGCTGCAAAAGAAGAAGCTCCAAAAGCACAACCAATTCCAGCTGGTGAATATCCAGAAACTCGTGAGAAAATGAGCGGTATCCGTAAAGCAATTGCAAAAGCAATGGTTAACTCTAAACATACAGCTCCTCACGTAACATTAATGGACGAAGTAGATGTAACAGAGCTTGTTGCTCACCGTAAGAAGTTCAAAGCTGTTGCAGCTGAAAAAGGTATTAAATTAACTTACCTTCCATACGTTGTAAAAGCATTAACATCTGCATTACGTGAATACCCAATGATGAACACTTCTTTAGACGATGCATCTTCAGAAATCGTTCATAAACATTACTTCAACATCGGTATCGCAGCTGATACAGACAAAGGTCTATTAGTACCAGTTGTTAAAGATACAGATCGCAAATCTATCTTCACAATCTCTAACGAGATCAATGAACTTGCTGGTAAAGCCCGTGATGGTCGCTTAGCTCCAGCTGAAATGAAAGGTGCTTCTTGCACAATTACAAACATTGGTTCTGCAGGTGGACAATGGTTCACTCCAGTTATTAATCACCCAGAAGTAGCAATCCTTGGTATTGGCCGTATTGCTGAGAAACCAGTTGTGAAAAACGGTGAAATCGTTGCAGCTCCAGTATTAGCATTATCTTTAAGCTTTGACCATCGCTTAATCGACGGCGCAACTGCTCAGAAAGCATTAAACCAAATTAAACGTCTATTAAACGACCCACAATTATTAGTAATGGAGGCGTAATAAACAATGGTAGTAGGAGATTTCCCAATTGAATTAGATACAGTCGTTGTTGGTGCAGGTCCTGGTGGATATGTTGCAGCAATTCGTGCAGCACAATTAGGACAAAAAGTAGCTATTATTGAAAAAGCTAACCTTGGTGGTGTATGCTTAAACGTTGGATGTATTCCTTCTAAAGCATTAATTAATGCAGGTCATCGTTATGAGAATGCAAAACATTCTGATGACATGGGTATTATTGCAGAAAACGTAACAGTTGACTTCACAAAAGTTCAAGAATGGAAAAACGGCGTAGTTAAGAAATTAACTGGCGGTGTAGAAGGCCTTCTAAAAGGTAACAAAGTTGAAATCATTCGCGGTGAAGCTTACTTCGTAGATGCAAACACATTACGCGTAATGACTGAAGATGCAGCTCAAACGTATACGTTTAAAAATGCTGTTCTTGCAACAGGTTCTACACCAATTGAAATTCCTGGATTTAAATATTCTAAACGTGTTATCAACTCTACAGGCGCATTAAGCTTACCTGAAATTCCGAAGAAACTTGTTGTAATCGGCGGCGGTTACATCGGTATGGAATTAGGAACTGCATATGCTAACTTCGGTACAGAAGTTACTGTAGTAGAAGCTGGCGATGAAATCTTAGCTGGTTTCGAAAAAGCAATGAGCACAGTTGTTAAACGCGCTCTTCAGAAAAAAGGTAACGTAACAATCCATACAAAAGCTATGGCTAAAGGCGTTGAAGAAACTGAAAACGGCGTAAAAGTTAGCTTCGAAGTTAAAGGCGAAGTACAAACTGTAGAAGCAGATTACGTATTAGTAACTGTAGGTCGTCGTCCAAACACTCAAGAAATCGGTCTTGAGCAAGTTGGAGTTAAAATGACTGATCGCGGTCTAATCGAAATCGATGAGCAATGCCGTACAAACGTACCAAATATCTATGCAATTGGTGATATCGTTCCTGGACCACCATTAGCTCACAAAGCTTCTTACGAAGGTAAAGTAGCTGTTGAAGCAATTAGCGGTCACGCAGCGGCAATCGATTACATCGGAATTCCGGCAGTATGCTTCACTGATCCAGAATTAGCATCTGTTGGTTACACTAAGAAACAAGCTGAAGAAGCTGGAATGAGCGTAGCAGTGTCTAAATTCCCATTCGCTGCAAACGGTCGTGCATTATCATTAAACAGCACAGACGGTTTCGTACAACTTGTAACACGTAAAGAAGATGGTCTTCTTGTAGGTGCACAAGTTGCAGGCGCAGGCGCTTCTGATATTATTTCTGAGATTGGTTTAGCTATCGAAGCTGGAATGACAGCTGAAGATATCGCTCAAACAATCCACGCTCACCCAACATTAGGTGAAATCACAATGGAAGCAGCTGAAGTTGCTCTTGGAATGCCAATTCACATTGTAAAATAATATAAGATAAATAAAACAACCGTCTTCTAGTATCTAGGAGGCGGTTGTTTTATTTAGAAAAAATGAGCCTAAATCTAATTTCAGATTTAGGCACTAACACTCTTTTTAATTTCCCCTTTAGTTTTTCAAAATGGCTTTAATAAGTACTTTGTAATTGTATCATGCCTCTTTTTACTCAATAAATTGGATAATAATGTAGAATTAAAGAAATTTCAGTATAAAAATAAGAGGTGACTTAAAGTCCCTCTTATTTCTTATGTGTTTTATCCCGCATTAACGGGCAGTAAGACCCACCTAAAAATTCAGAGAGAAGCGAGGAAGATAGGTGGGAGATAACTGCCCGTAAAAGCCTGATTGGTTTAACTAACCATGAGCAGAAAACGTATTGATGGAAGTTTTGTTTTATTTCAGTTCTGTATATACTGTTAGTTACATATGATAGTTCGTTTAAAAAAGTAAACACACCTTACTTATCCTCGTTTTTAGGATAGTTAAAGTGTGTTTCTTTATATTATGTAATGATTTCTTATGGCGCCCATATATTGTAATAAAATAGGACGTGCGAAAGGAGGCAATGCCATGAGAATAACATTGGTTTCATTCCTCCATTTCATCATATGGAGCGGATTTTCAATTGTATTATTATTATCAGACCGTGATAAGCTGCATTACAAAGTGTTGCTCTTTTTTGTATTTTTTTATTTAGCTTATATTATTGCCAATATTATGTTGCACTCTAGAAAAGAGGCGTTTTTTTTCACTGTTGTAAATAGCGTGCTCTTTTTTATGAGTAAGCTATTATTTTTTACTGGTTAACGTTTATAAAAGTACATTGTTCTTCCATTAAAAAGCTGTAATTCCCCTTCTAATTTTTTTGCTAAAAATCTACAAAATTCATTAGCTTTTCCTTTATCCCCAAATGTTGCAGAAGGCGGTAATGTAATTTGCACAAAAGATTGTTCGTTTTCTATACCTATTCCTACATAAATGGAATGGTAGCGTTCATGATTAGACTTTAGATAGAGAGTTGTGTCAGATGTATCAACCATTTCGTATGGAAAGGCAGTACTTGAGTATGTAAAGCCGATTTGTTGGCCTGTTTGGGCTGTAATCGTTTTATAATAATGAAAGAGTTGTTTTACATCGTCTAATGAGATAGATTGCTGTTTTGACTTTGGGACAAGTTTAATGAATGCATCCTGCATAATAAGCCTCCTAATGACATAATATATCACTATTTTAACATTGTTGTAAATTTTTTGACAATTAAAAAGGGATATCTCCTTTTTTGTTTAATATATACAATATGGAAAAACCAAGAAGAAAGGAGAGCGAGAGACGATGTTTGAAAAATTATATGATGAACATGAAAAAGCAAAAGTCCGTTTTCTTGGTTTCATGACAAATGAGACTCGGTATGATTTTGGTGTAGTGTATACGACTATGTTTTTTGGTAAACCGCTTGTCGTTTGTATGCAAACTGGTCGAGCAACTCTCCTTGGACAGGATGATATTGAGGATGTGCAACATTTACAAGCTGTCTTTAAATTAAAAACGAGTGAAGAAGCAACAGATCTTGCAGAGTTTTTTAAGTTTCTGCTACCACCTACATCCGTGCATGCTGAATATGAGGAATAATTGTTAAAAAGCAGTCGTAATTATAAAATATACGGCTGCTTTTTAATTGTAAATGTTTCATACTAATAAAATTAAAAAATAATTAATGTGTCATACTTAAAAACTATTGACGAAAAAAGTATAACATATTAAAATAAAGACAGAAAGTTAAGCGGTTACAAAAAGGTCTTGGGGATTACAATAATAGGGGGAAATTTAAAATGGGAACTATCGTATGTCAAGTTTGTGAGAGCACAATTGCACATTTTGAGGATGAAAAAGTAACGGTATTATACGGAAAATGTAGCTCTAAATGCGATTGTGAGCATAAAGAGCATACTAAAGCCCAATAAATAAGGAAGCGCCTGCATATGCAGGCGTTTTTTAGTGAATTGAAGTTGTATGACCAACTGTTGCAATAATGGCATCATCTCGAATTGGAATGAGTTCAAGTTGTGTTTGTATTTTCTTCTCAGAAGCAAATCGACTCATCATACGGCTATCTATACGTGTTAGAGAGTCTGTTAAGTATGCTGATAAAAAAGCGAAAGGAATACGTCGTTGATTGAGCAAATCTATAATTTGATTTTCTGTTTTTACACCGACTCCATGCCCATAAAAAAAGAAATTTCCTAAGTAAATTGCATTCTCTCCTTGCCATTCAATTGTTGCCGGGTTTACTTGTGGGTTTTTAAAATAAACAAGGTCACCAGGAACGATTTCTCCTCCGGTTTTTGTAATTAGTTTCAAATCCTTATCATAGTCCCATGTATATAAAAGCAAGTTTGCAAATAAGCGATTAAACGTTTCTTCATCGTATAGAGCTAATAGTGACTTATAGAAGATAATAATCATCGCAGTTGCACATTCTGTTCCGTATTTTTTACCATTTACAAAAATATCACGAATTGCGAAAGAGGGTAACATATTAGGGCGAAGTTGAAAGCCTCCTAAATGAGTGCGTTCCCAAAATTCAGGATTACAGTAAGATTGCCCAAATGTACGGAATTGTAATCCGCTCTGAAACAACTCTAAAGCGGAAGTAATAATATGAACACGTATATTTATATCAAAATTTAACTCTTGTAATGATTGAAAATTATATACTTCTTGATTTCCTGTCATGATTTCTAAAATTTGTTGTTTTTCCGAAAAGAAGGGGTCGTTTTCATTCTTTATATATGGATGTACAATGGAACGGCCAATTACAATCATAAGATCCCACCTATATATTTACATTCTTTTTATTTGGAATTAACGGATAGTGAGATTTTAGCCCAAAAATTAAGAAGAAATAAAGAAGAGTGCTACTGAGACGTGTCTAATCCCTCAAACTACCACCGATGAAAGTTTTGAGAAATTCAAGAGGAAAACCTAAGATCCCGATTGGTTCAACTAATCATCAGTAAAAAACAAACTAATGGAAGTTTCACCTTATATCGTATGAATAGGCGAGTAAAGGGTGCATAAGAAAAATACTGTGAAAATAAAGAGGTATATAATTGTAAAGAAAAAATCCCACTTCAAAGATATGAAGTGGGAAGGGCGTTATTCGCTAATTGGCTTATATTCTTTAATGACACGCAATGTTTGTAATGTCATATCTTCAGGTCCTTGCACTGGTAATCCTGCTGCTAAATTTTTTTGAATATAGTCTAAGTTTTCTTGTGTAATAATTTCACCAGGTGTAAAAATTGGAATGCCTGGTGGATAGACCATAACGAAATCTGCTATAATGCGGCCGGCCGCTTCTGCAAAAGGAACAACTTCTGTTTCAGAATAAAAGGCATCACGCGGAGATAGCGCAAGTACAGGAATTGCTGGAATTTCGACTTGTACTTGTACGCCTTTTTCTGCCATATGTTTAAATGTAGTTGACAAATCGTGTAGAGCGTGTACCAATAGATTTGTTTCTTCTTCTGTATCTCCAAGTGTAACAAGGCACAAGATATTATATAAATCAGAAAGCTCTACCTCTATATTATACTGCTCTCTTAACCATAGCTCGGCATCGTGTCCTGTAATTCCTAATTCTTTTACAGAAATGATGAGTTTTGTTGGATCATAATTAAAAGTTGCATCTGTTCCTAGTAATTCTTTACCAGGGCAATATAGATGTTCAATATCATTTACTTGTTTTCGAACTGTTTCTGCTAATTGAATTGTTTTCGTAATAATCTCTCGTCCTTCTGTTGCAAGACGTTTTCTTGCGACATCCAGCGAAGCTAGTAAAATGTAAGACGTTGAAGTTGTTGTAAGCATACTAATAATAGATTGAACATGCTTCACATTTACAAGCCCCTCTTTTACATTCAAAATGGAGCTTTGTGTTAATGAGCCGCCTAATTTATGAACACTTGTTGCGGCCATATCGGCACCAGCTTGCATTGCTGACATCGGTAGTTCATCATGAAAATGAATATGAACACCATGAGCTTCGTCCACTAAAACAGGTATATTATAGGAATGAACTAAGTCGACAATTTGTTGCAGGTCTGCTGCAAAACCAAAATATGTTGGATTAATGACAAGTAATCCTTTTGCATCAGGATGTTCTTCAAGTGCTTTTTTTACAGAAGGAATAGTAATTCCATGTGAAATTCCTAATGTTGGATCAATTTCTGGATGAATAAAAATCGGCTTTGCACCTGAAAAAATAATCGCTGACATAACAGATTTATGAACGTTACGTGGTACAAGAATTTTATCCCCAGGACCACAAACACTCATCACCATTGTCATAATTGCTCCACTTGTTCCTTGTACAGAAAAAAATGTATGATCAGCACCGAATGCTTTTGCTGCTAAATCTTGCGCTTGTTTAATCATACCTTTTGGGTGATGTAAATCATCGAGCGGTGCAATATTAATTAAATCAATTGATAATGCATTATGCCCAATAAATTCGCGGAATTCAGGATCCATTCCTTGACCTTTTTTATGGCCTGGGATATGGAATTGGATTGGATTGCGCTTGCTGTGCTCTATTAAAGCAGTAAACAATGGTGTTTCGTATTGGGACAACTTATACACCCCTTCTTCATTATTATTAATATTTATTAGTTTTGTTTTATGTTTATCCTGTTTCACTAAACAATAGTAGAGAGAAGGTCTACGCTACTAATTGAATGATCACTTTATGTTCTACAAACCAAAAGCATTATATCACCTATATTGGAAGATGTATAGAAAAATAATAATGGTAATTATCATTTTTTTTTACGCAGGAAGGTCAATGCGTAAAAAATAAGAAATAGTGTATAATGCAAAGAGTGGGACAAGTAAGATCGAAATGGAATAAATGAGGTGTTATCATGGAATATCAATATCCAATTGATTATGATTGGTCAACGGAAGAAATGGTTGCAGTAATTAAATTTTATGAAGCAATTGAGCAAGCTTATGAGAAAGGGTTGAAGAGAGAAAATCTTATGAGTTTGTATCGCCATTTTAAAGAGATTGTACCAGGGAAAGCAGAAGAAAAGAAAATCGACAAAGAATTTCAAGAAGTGAGTGGTTATTCCATTTATCGAACAATTCAAAAGGCGAAAAATTTAGAAGAAGAAGATATCGTGAAAATGTAAAAAAATTTTGAAAAATAGAACATGAAGTGTTATAATGGGATAACAACAAAAAACGGACAATACATGTATTGTCCGTTTTACTTTATCGATTACAAATTTTATATAAAGGAAGGAGTGAGTGTAACGTCGCTTCGATTTTTTTGATAAATTGTTCATCAGTAAGATTTGTAAACTCTTCTGGAGACATATGAACTCCTACTAATAACTCTGCTTTTTTTACGGTAGATAGCCGCTCGATCATTTTCTGTAACTCTTCTAATTGAAGGGTATCATGTGATTTTACCTCAGGCTTAGTATGGTCAATGGACCAAACGAAATCATTTGGTATATTTGCTTTTAAATCATTTAAATGTTTTAAAAAGGCATGAGCCGTTTCCATTTTTTGTGGGCACTCATAAATTAAACCAAAGTATATAAAAGCATGTGTACCCCATAATCCAATTTGAAAATGTGGCAACATTTTATATCCGCGTTTATTTGTTGAAAATGCAACCCAAGTATCGTTTGGTGGATTGACTTTACGACGTGCGTGTTTTGCTACATGATAGAAAAAGGATTCACCAGTTTCTTTCGTTAAGAAATGAGCAAATTGTTCGCCGAGAGCCTCTAACTTCGGATGAATATTCATTTTAATTGCAGTCATTCTTTCTTCCAGACCATCCACAGAGAATACTGTAAAATCTTTTTCTTTGAAAATTTTTGATGTCATGGTTGTTCCCCCAACTCCTAGTTTGTTTCTATTCTAGCATAGCTTGTACAATTCATAAAAAAGATGCTTATAAAAAAATTTCAGATAAAAATACAAATTAGTTGCATAGATGATTTATCCCACATAATATAGTATAAAACAAAAAATCAGAAAATTAAGTAAATTTTCCGATTGAGGGCAAACGAATATTGGGAGGAGGCAAACGAATATGAGACAGGTAATTAATGCGTTAAAAAGAACAGATGCGGAGAAGAGAATTCCGGTGTTACGTTTAGAGTTAGATTATGAATTAGCAACTCTATATGATGCGATGATGGAAAATGATGATATGAAAAAAGAAGAATGTATGAAAAAATTAGAAGTGTTAAGACTTGAAATGATTCGGTTAGAAGCGTAATAATAGTGTATGTATAAAAATTTAGTTGGTGCGAACCTTATAAAGGGTTCGTTTTTTCTGTGAACTGTACAGATCGGAGTGTTTAAATATGCAAGAGGTGTGGAAAGAAATTGATGCGTACGCAAAACAATGGATAAAAGAGGCTGGACAGCACCTGGTTTCATCATTGAAGCAATCTCTTATTATCGAAACGAAGTCAAATGCCTCGGATTTAGTAACGAATATGGATCGGGAAATTGAACAGTTTTTTATTGGGAAAATTAAAGATACCTTTCCGGAACATTATATTCTTGGAGAAGAAGGATATGGAGATGAGTTAGCTTCATCAGATGGGATTGTGTGGTTAATTGATCCGATTGATGGTACGATGAATTTTGTTCATCAAAAGCGAAATTTTGCAATTTCAATCGGCATCTATGAGAACGGTATCGGAAAAATTGGTCTCGTATATGATCCAGTTCATGATGAGTTATATCATGCGCAAAAGGGTGCAGGAGCATTTTGTAATGATATAGAAATTCCGTTGTTACAGCCGAGTCAAGTATCCTTAGGAGTTATTGCTGTAAATGCAACGTGGCTTACTGATAATCCTCGTCTTGATATGAGAAAGATGGCACAGCTTGTAAAAGAGGCAAGAGGAACACGTTCGTATGGTTGTGCAGCACTTGAAATGGTATATGTAGCGACAGGAAGATTGGATGCGTATGTGACGCCTCGGTTATCTCCATGGGATTTCGGCGGAGGAATGATTATTGTAGAAGAGGTTGGAGGCAAAGTAACGACCTTTAATGGCGATCCACTTCGAATTATTGAGAAGAGCAGCGTTCTCGTTGCAAGACCAGGTGTATATGAAGAGGTATTGCAATATGTACAATAAGAGTATAAAATCCATAGAAAAAACAAAAAAGTAAGAGGCATAGAAAATCGCTTCTTACTTTTTGTTGTTATCGTAGTTTACGCATTTTTCGTTTTGTTATAAATCCGTATCCGATTGTAAAAATCGTACCGATAATGCAAATAATAACACCGATTGGGCTGTTCTCAGCAATCATAATTCCGATACCAATCATAAAAATAACGCCAATGATAGCTGTGAATAAAAAGCGATATTGAATCTGTTCCATATATTTCACCCTCCAATTTCATTGTACTTTCACAAAAGTGAGAATACAACTATATTTTCATCCTTGATTTTATTTTGTTTGCCATTGTATCCCTTCGCTCTTATAATAGAGAAGGATTAAAAAGACACTAGGAGTTGGACATGTTGAAAAAACGAGAAGATTTACGAAATATAGCAATTATCGCCCACGTTGACCATGGTAAAACAACACTTGTTGACCAATTATTACGTCAAGCGGGGACGTTCCGTGCAAATGAGCACGTTGAAGAACGTGCAATGGATTCAAATGATTTAGAAAGAGAACGCGGTATTACTATTTTAGCGAAAAATACAGCGATTCATTATGAAGATAAAAAAATTAACATTTTAGATACACCTGGACACGCTGACTTCGGTGGTGAAGTAGAACGTATCATGAAAATGGTAGATGGTGTTTTACTTGTTGTTGATGCATATGAAGGTTGTATGCCACAAACACGATTTGTTTTAAAGAAAGCTCTTGAGCAAAATTTAACTCCAATCGTTGTAGTAAACAAAATTGACCGTGACTTTGCTCGTCCTGATGAAGTAGTTGATGAAGTAATCGATTTATTCATTGAACTTGGTGCAAGTGAAGATCAATTAGAGTTCCCTGTTGTATTTGCTTCAGCAATGAACGGAACAGCGAGCTTAGATTCAAATCCAGCAAACCAAGAAGAGAATATGAAATCATTATTTGATACAATTATTGATCATATTCCAGCACCAATCGATAACAGTGAAGAGCCACTTCAATTCCAAGTAGCACTTCTTGATTATAATGATTATGTAGGTCGTATCGGAGTTGGTCGTGTATTCCGCGGTACAATGAAAGTAGGACAACAAGTTGCATTAATGAAGGTTGATGGAAGTGTAAAACAATTCCGTGTAACAAAATTATTTGGTTACATGGGATTAAAACGTCAAGAAATTGAAGAAGCAAAAGCTGGAGACCTAGTAGCTGTTTCTGGTATGGAAGACATTAACGTTGGTGAAACGGTATGTCCAGTTGAACATCAAGAGGCATTGCCGTTATTACGTATTGATGAGCCGACACTACAAATGACATTCCTTGTAAATAACAGCCCATTTGCAGGTCGTGAAGGTAAATATATTACATCTCGTAAAATTGAAGAGCGTCTTCGTTCACAATTAGAAACAGATGTGAGTTTACGTGTAGATAATACAGAATCTCCTGATGCATGGATTGTATCTGGACGTGGAGAGTTACACTTATCTATCTTAATTGAAAACATGCGTCGTGAAGGTTATGAACTTCAAGTATCTAAGCCTGAAGTAATTATTAAAGAGGTTGATGGCGTAAGATGTGAGCCTGTAGAGCGCGTACAAATCGATGTGCCTGAAGAATACACTGGTTCTATTATGGAATCAATGGGTGCACGTAAAGGTGAAATGTTAGACATGGTGAATAACGGAAACGGTCAAGTTCGCCTTACTTTCATGGTTCCAGCACGTGGTTTAATTGGTTACACGACAGAATTCCTAACATTAACTCGTGGTTATGGTATTTTAAACCATACATTCGATTGCTACCAACCAGTACATGCTGGACAAGTTGGTGGACGTCGCCAAGGTGTTCTTGTTTCACTTGAAACAGGAAAAGCATCACAATACGGTATTATGCAAGTTGAAGATCGCGGTGTAATCTTTGTTGAACCAGGTACAGAAGTATATGCTGGTATGATTGTTGGAGAACATACACGTGAGAATGATTTAACAGTTAACGTTGTAAAAATGAAACAACAAACTAACATTCGTTCTGCGACGAAAGATCAAACTTCAACAATGAAAAAACCACGCTTAATGACTTTAGAAGAATCATTAGAGTACTTAAACGATGATGAGTTCTGTGAAGTAACTCCAGAATCAATTCGTCTTCGTAAAAAGATTCTTGATAAGAGTGAGCGCGAAAGAGCTGCTAAGAAAAAGAAATCTGTAGAAGCTTAAGTAATATAGAGCTGCCTTTTGATAGAAGGCAGCTTTTTTATTGTGATTATTTTTTGAAAATTCGCTTTTTGTTGTGGACAGTACTTTTTTTGCAGGGTACTCTTATAGTAGGTAAATTGGAAATGAAATAGAATGAGTTGTTATTCATCTGCGTGAGTAAGGGGGAAAGTGTAGTGCTTGAAAAAATGTCATTTTTTGCGAAGTTGTACAATGTAGATGTCAATCCAGAAGTGGGGATGTGGTTGCTTTACGGTACCATTATTATATTTAGCATTATTGTTTATAATTTAGGGTTTGCTAGAAAATTACCTTTATTAAAGAATGTAGTAATTTATACTGTATTAATACTTGGTTGTACTATTTTAACGTTTTTTGCTATCTTTCTACCAATAGGAGAGGGACTTGTTGTAGCGATTATTATACTTGGTATATATAAATTGCGTTTGCGTCAAGCGAAACATCAAAAAGCAAGCTAAAGGGGTAATGAAGATGCGTTCTGTGCAAGATGCATTATATAATTGGTTAACGATTAAAATTGTTGCAGAAGCTCGTCCGTATGATGAGGCTGCGCAAGAAACATATATGTTCTTTCATAATATGTTACATGAAGATCATCAGTTGAAACATATTATGGTAGAAAAAAAAGAAGATATGTATTTTGTTACATATGAAAAAGAAGGGGAAAAGAAATCAACTAGGTTTCCGCTTGAACTGATCGATTGTTTTCTAGATCAGATGAACCGTGAGCCAGAAAAATATAAATAAGCTCTTATCGTATTTGATAAGGGCTTATTTGTATGTTGCACATAGTATTGCATCATATAGGAGATGGACGTCGGTCTACTATAGAGTGATGTTTGTTTTATCTCGCTATTTCAGGATAGCAAGGGCCCGGTTGGTGATGGAAGTTTCACTTTATTGCTACCATTGTTCAAGAGGAACAGAGAAAGATGGTAAGGGGAAAATCTATTTTGGAAAACGAATGGCCCTAACGATAGGAATAAAGTCTATAATAAATACCAGTATTACATTATGTGCACAATTGTTTTTAACAAAATTTCCATGGTTATTCCACTTGTAAATTCAGCATATACTTCTTGTAATAGATTACCATTCATCTTCTACTGTTTTATCACGATACAATCTAAAATGCCCTGTTGCTTTTCGTTCTAAAGTACGTTCTGTAATTCGATCTGTACATTGTTTGCACATATATGTATGAATAGGACGGTTACGAAGCCGTTTCGCCACTGGATTTTCGTCATTTAAATCTTCTTTTTTATCGCAAAGAATACATTTAACTCTCATTTCTTCACCTCAGCACAAGTTCTATCGTACTTTAGTATATCATGGGTGCTAGATATTTTTGAACTATAGAAGAAAAAATAAATATTTTCGCAATTCGAAAAATAAGTTATTATATAAAGTGAAACAACTATCAGCGAGGAGCTTGAATTTTTGCTGATGGCTAGTTGAACCCTACGGGCAGAGTCTTACCTTCTTGGTTTCTTACATTCTTATAATGAGAGTCTTATTGCCTGTTAGAGCAGAATCAGTATGGATGATTATGGAGGTGGAAACATGGCAAACATAGTAGAACCAACATTAACAGCTATCTTAGTGCAAGCGTTGCGTGAAGAACGTATTGTCACAATTGCAACGACTGATTTTGAAAAAGATGTTCCAAATGTAAATGCAATTTCATGGGTATATGCAATGGATGAAAAATCTATCCGTTTTGCAGTGGATCAACGCTCGCGTATTGTAGAGAATTTACGCCATCGTGCAGGACTTGTTCTTACTGTTATGGCGAATGAATCTGTATATTCTATTAGTGGTGAAGCGATTATAAAATCAGAGCGGATGGAAGGTGTTCCGCTTAAATTAACTTTAATTGAAGTTTCTGTGCAAGAGGTGCGTGACGTAATGTTTTACGGTGCTAAGCTTGCTATTGAACCAAAATATGAAAAAACATACGATCTTCGTGCTGCGGCAAAGTTAGATAACCAAGTTTTATCGGCGATGAAGGATGTGTGAAAAAAAGGATGGGCAGCAAAGAAAGTTGTTCATCCTTTTTCTGTATCCCGTTACTTGCGGGTGATAACCCTCTTGCTTTAAGATTCTGAGAAAACCAAGAAGGTAGGTGAGGGAATTGCTGGCATACATCCGACTTGTTCAATTAACTATAAGTGGAGGATGAAAAAATCAACTTATGGAAGTTTCACTTTATATTTCAAGTGATTTCTATTCTATCTCGTTTATACCGTACATATAATTATAACAATGGTTCGTCCATAATATGGATGAAACCCTTGTTCTACAAATTTCATGGTGGAGTCAGGGGGTAACAGGTTGAATAAAATTTATGTGCTAGATACAAATGTACTTTTGCAGGATCCGTTATCTATTTTTTCTTTTGAAAATAATGATGTAGTCATTCCGGCTGTTGTGCTAGAAGAAGTAGATTCAAAGAAACGTTATATGGATGAAGTTGGAAGGAATGCACGCTACGTATCAAAACTAATAGATAAATTTCGTGAACTTGGAAAACTGCATGAAAGTATTCCTCTCGAGAATGGAGGGACGTTTCGGATTGAGCTAAATCATCGTTCATTTGTTCAATTACAAGATATTTTCGTAGAAAAAACAAATGATAATCGTATTTTAGCTGTTGCCAAAAATTTATCAGTAGAAGAGCAAGAAAAAGAAGATGGAAAATCTGTCATCCTTGTAAGTAAAGATGTACTTGTAAGAGTAAAAGCTGATGCTCTAGATTTACAAGCTGAAGATTATTTGAGTGACCGTGTTACGGAAGTAGAAAACATATATACGGGCTTTTTAGAGTATTACATACAAAAAGAGATTTTAAACCGTTTTTATGAAAAAGGAGAGCTGCCTCTTTCTGAAATTGCAAATCATCCGTTTTATCCAAATCAATTTATTGTGATGAAGGATGCTTTAGGGGGGTCAAGCTCAGCTCTCGGTATTGTTGATCATTCAGGAAAAAAAATAAAAAAGATTATTTTTCCGAATGAGCAAATTTGGGGGATTCGTCCTCGAAATGTACAGCAAATTATGGGGATGGAATTATTACTACGTGAAGATATTCCTCTTGTTACATTAACTGGAAAAGCAGGGACTGGGAAGACATTATTAGCATTAGCTGCAGGGCTTATGCAAACAGAAGATTTGGGAATGTATAAAAAGCTACTTGTAGCAAGACCGATTGTTCCAGTTGGAAAAGATATTGGGTATTTACCAGGAGAGAAAGCAGAGAAGTTAAGGCCTTGGATGCAACCTATTCATGATAATTTAGAATATTTATTCAATACAAAAAAACCTGGAGAATTAGATGCAATTTTAGCGGGAATGGGTTCTATTGAAGTGGAAGCTTTAACGTATATTCGTGGACGGAGTATCCCAGAGCAGTTTATTATTATAGATGAAGCGCAAAATTTAACAAAACATGAAGTGAAGACAATTTTAACGCGTGTTGGAGAGAGAAGTAAAATTGTTTTAATGGGAGATCCGCAACAAATTGACCATCCGTATTTAGATGAATATAATAATGGCTTAACATATGTTGTAGAAAAGTTTAAAGAACAAAAAATTAGTGGGCATGTGAAATTTGTGAAAGGTGAGCGCTCTAATTTAGCGCAACTAGCAGCGGATTTATTGTAGGAGAGAGTGGTGAAAAGCCACTCTTATTTGTTTATCCCGCTATTCTCGGAAGAGGTCCTGAGAATAGCGGGATAACGGCCCGTAAAAGTCCAATTGGTGAGGAGGGCCCTACTGATGGAAGTTTCACTTTACACGATGGTAAACTTTCGAATATATCGAATTGGATCATTGATATTAGAGCTATCTCCGAAATAAAGATGAACAGGACCATCTTCTTTTAGTGGCTTTCCGTTTTTAGAAAAGCCGAGAATAGCATCCTTTGCTTTTTGTAATGAAATAGTTGTGATGCCGGTTTCTGTATGAATTTCTACATGAGTTGCATCGCTGGAAATTTCGGAATTTTGTAAAAAGGGAGCGAGCGGTATACCAAATGTCCCTGTAATGATTTTCTCTTTTTCAAATTTTGCAATGCTTTTATTGACAGGCGGGAAAATAGCTCCTTCTCTAATTTCACGATCCCAATGTTTAGATGCTTGTTTCGTATAGTGTTCTAATTCATTTGTTGTTTCTTTTGGATTTGTAAAGTATGTTGTTAAGTCAACTTTTCGATCATCAAAAATCCAGACACTTGGATCAATTGTAATTGGAAAGCGTACATTTCCGTTAATAAATAAAATTTCACTCATTATTGTTCCCCCATTTGTCTTATACTCCCACTTTTCAGTATAATAGGACTAGGGACAATTGTCACAGGAAATGTTTCTATTGCAATTTATGAAAACTATCGCTAATATTAATAGATAGGATAGGAGAGTAGGACGGAAACGGAGGGAACCAATTTGACGTCTGAGACAGTAACAAATCATCAGGAAAAGGCACTTGCCCTTCTACAAGCTGATGCAGAGAAAATTCTAAGACTTATTAAGGTGCAAATGGATAACCTTACGATGCCGCAATGTCCATTATACGAAGAGGTGCTCGACACACAAATGTTTGGCTTATCCCGTGAAGTTGATTTTGCGGTTCGTCTTGGTCTCATTGCGGAAGAGCAAGGTAGGGAAATATTAGGAGAATTAGAACGAGAGCTATCGGCACTGCATGAAGCTTCTACAAACAAACAATAATAGCTGGTTCAAATAAGGAGCTCAAACTGAATCAGTTTGAGCTTTTTTGTGCAAAAAAATGATTTTCCTGAAAAGCAGGAAGAACACAAATACATATGGAATACAACTGTTAAAAAAGAAAAGAGAAAGAGGATTTTGAATGAAAAGAGTCTGGAAGTCCATAGATTATTCTTTAGTGCTTCCTCTTGTTATCGTATGCGTGCTCGGAGTCATTATGGTGTATAGTGCCAGTTCTATCGTTGCGATTACAAAGTATTATCCGAAATATGGATGGACGAGCGATCACTTTTTTCGATCGCAGTTAAAAGCAATGTTAGTTGGGACAATCGGGTTGCTTGTTATCATGTTTATTCCTTTTCAAGTATGGAGGAAGCGCATGGTTACCGTTTTAATTGTTGTTGGTAGCATCGGTATGCTGCTAATAGTATTAAAATGGGGAACGGTTGTAAACAATGCAAAATCATGGGTATTTGGGATGCAGCCTTCAGAGTTTATCAAAGTAGGAATTATCATTGTATTAGCGCGTTTCTATGCAAAAAAGCAAACGACAGATGGACCAATTTGGCACGGTGCTGGTCGAGTAGTTGCTTTTTTAGCAATTACAATTTATTTAATTTTGAAACAGCCTGACTTAGGAACAACATTATTAATTCTTTCAACGATTGGAATCATGACGTTCTGTTCGGGCATACCGTTTCAACTTTGGATGAAACGAATTGCCCTTACATCTATTATATGGATTCCCTTGGGATATTTCATAGGGAAAAATGTTTTAACAGATGTTCAAATCGCACGTTTCACCACATTTTGGAATCCATTTGCGGATCCGCAGGGAAAAGGATTTCAATTAATTAATTCGTTTGTTGCAATCGCTTCTGGCGGTATAAGTGGTAGAGGGTTAGGAAATAGTATCCAAAAGTATGGGTATTTACCAGAGCCACATACAGACTTTATTATGGCAATTGTATCTGAGGAATTAGGTTTCGTTGGAGTAGCGATTATTTTAATATGTTTACTAGTCATAGTCGTCCGTGCTTTTCGAGTTGCACAAAAATGTCAAGATCCTTTTGGGAGTCTACTTGCAATCGGAATAGGTAGTATGATTGGTGTGCAAGCAATTGTAAACTTAGGCGGAGTTACTGGATTTTTGCCGCTTACTGGTGTGCCTTTACCATTTGTTAGCTATGGTGGTACTTCTTTAGTAGCAAACTTACTAGCTATGGGGATTTTATTAAATGTAGCTAGCTCTGTAAAACAGAGAGAAAAAAGAGAACAACAAGGGCGGGAGCAACAGCAACAGCCTAAACAAGAGAGACACCTCGTTGTTGTAAAATAAAGAAGCTTTGTACAAGTGTACAAAGCTTCTTTTTGTGCATAATTTTAGAAAAAAGGACCTATTTTTCTGTTTTTGATTAAAAAGTATATCACATTTAATTAAATGTGTTTTACAAAAAGCTTGGTTGCGTATTGAAATTTATGCTATACTAATTTTGTGAGACAAATTGGACAGAAAGCTTATCATTTGTCTAAAAATAAGGTATGATGAATAAAAATAAAGTGCAACTTTCGGATAGTGAATACCACTGCTAGAAGTAAGGTACTTATTCCTGCTAAAGCAGGGCAAATTTATGTTGTTATGAATGATAGAAAAATAGAGGGGGAAAATCATGAAAAAGCTGCAACGTATTCAAAAAGTATTAGTAGCTAACCGCGGTGAAATTGCGATTCGTGTGTTTCGAGCTTGTACAGAATTAGGACTACGCACAGTTGCGATTTACTCGAAAGAAGATAGCGGTTCATATCATCGATATAAAGCAGATGAAGCGTATTTGGTAGGAGAGGGTAAAAAGCCAATCGATGCATATCTTGATATTGAAGGTATTATTGAAATCGCAAAACGCAATCATGTTGATGCAATTCACCCAGGATATGGTTTTTTGTCAGAAAATATTGAATTTGCAAAACGTTGTGAAGAAGAAGGTATTATCTTTATTGGTCCAAAGAGTAAACATTTAGATATGTTTGGGGATAAAGTGAAGGCAAGAACACAAGCACAATTAGCCAATATTCCTGTCATTCCTGGTAGTGATGGTCCGATAAGTATAATTGAAGAAATAGAGAGTTTTGCTAAAACGTATGATTACCCGATTATTATTAAAGCAGCTCTTGGTGGTGGCGGTCGTGGAATGCGTGTCGTACGCAGCGAAGATGAATTAAAAGAAGCATATAACCGTGCGAAATCCGAGGCGAAAGCAGCGTTTGGTAATGATGAAGTATATGTTGAAAAGTTTGTTGAAAATCCAAAGCATATTGAAGTGCAAATATTGGCCGATGAACAAGGTAATGTCGTTCATTTATATGAGAGAGATTGCTCGGTGCAGCGCCGTCATCAAAAAGTTGTAGAAGTAGCACCAAGTGTGTCTCTTTCAGAAGAACTTCGCAATCGTATTTGTGAAGCTGCAGTTCAATTAACGAAAAATGTCAATTATGTGAACGCAGGGACAGTTGAGTTTCTTGTAAAAGAAAACAATTTCTATTTTATTGAAGTAAATCCACGTGTCCAAGTTGAACATACGATTACAGAAATGATTACAGGCATTGATATCGTTCAATCACAAATTTTGATTGCTGATGGCTATGCTTTACATAGCGAAAGAGTAAGTATTCCAAAACAAGAAGATATAATTACACACGGATTTGCGATTCAATCTCGTGTGACAACAGAAGATCCGCTTAATAACTTCATGCCAGATACAGGGAAAATTATGGCATATCGTTCTGGTGGTGGTTTTGGTGTACGTTTAGATACAGGAAACAGCTTCCAAGGTGCAGTTATTACACCGTATTATGACTCATTACTTGTAAAAGTAACAACTTGGGCGTTAACGTTTGAACAAGCAGCAGCTAAAATGGAACGTAATTTAAAGGAATTCCGTATTCGTGGTATTAAAACAAATATTCCGTTTCTAGAAAACGTTGTAAAACATAAGAACTTTTTAACAGGAGAATATGATACATCGTTTATCGATTCTTCACCGGAATTATTTGTATTTCCGAAACGAAAAGACCGCGGTACAAAAATGCTATCATACATTGGCACAGTAACAGTCAACGGATTTCCTGGAGTAGGAAAACAAGAAAAACCGATTTTTGCAGAAGCGCGCGTTCCAAATGTGAAATATACTGAACCGATTCCAACTGGTACGAAGCAAATTTTAGATGAGCGCGGAGCTGATGGATTAGTAAAATGGGTTCAAGAACAAAAACAAGTTTTATTAACGGATACTACATTCCGTGATGCGCATCAGTCATTATTAGCAACACGTATCCGTACACAAGAGTTAGAAAAAATTGCTGAACCAACAGCAAGAATGCTACCGAATTTATTTTCGGCAGAAATGTGGGGCGGAGCAACATTTGATGTCGCGTATCGTTTCTTAAAAGAAGATCCATGGGAACGTTTATTACAATTACGTGAGAGCATGCCAAATGTATTATTCCAAATGCTTCTTCGTGCATCAAATGCAGTAGGATATAAAAACTATCCAGATAACTTAATTCAAAAGTTTGTAGAGTGTTCTGCGCAAGCTGGTATTGATGTATTCCGTATTTTTGATAGTCTAAACTGGGTAGAAGGTATGCGCGTTGCGATTGATGCTGTACGTCAAAACGGTAAAATTGCAGAGGCAACAATGTGTTACACAGGTGATATCCATGATCCAATGCGCAGTAAATATGATTTGAATTACTATAAAAACTTAGCAAAAGAGTTAGAGGCATCAGGTGCTCATATTTTAGGTATTAAAGATATGGCAGGATTATTAAAACCAAATGCAGCATATGATTTAGTTTCCGCATTAAAAGAGACGGTATCGATTCCAGTTCATCTTCATACGCATGATACGAGCGGAAACGGTGTATTAACATATGCGAAAGCAATTGAAGCTGGAGTTGACATTGTAGACGTTGCGGTAAGCTCTATGGCAGGATTAACATCTCAGCCGAGCGCTAATACGTTGTACTATGCATTAGAAGGAAATGAAAGACAACCGAATGTAGATGTGAAATCTTTAGAGAAGCTCTCTCATTATTGGGAAGATGTTCGTAAATATTATTCTTCATTTGAAAGTGGAATGAATGCACCGCATACAGAAGTGTACATGCATGAAATGCCAGGTGGTCAATATAGTAATCTACAGCAACAAGCAAAAGCTGTCGGTTTAGGAGATCGTTTTGATGAAGTGAAAGTGATGTATCGCCGTGTCAACGATATGTTTGGTGATATTGTTAAAGTAACTCCATCGTCAAAAGTAGTGGGTGATATGGCTCTATTTATGGTACAAAATCATTTAACAGAGAAAGATATTTATGAGTGTGGTCACGCATTAGACTTCCCAGGATCAGTTGTAGAAATGTTCTCTGGTGATCTTGGACAACCGTACGGTGGTTTCCCGAAAGAGTTACAAGAAATTATTTTAAAAGGAAAAGAACCTTTAACAGTAAGACCAGGTGAACTGTTAGAACCAATTGATTTTGAAGGGGTAAAAGAAGAGTTATTCCATAAGCTTGGTCGTGAAGTAACGATGTTTGATATTGTAGCGTATGCGTTATATCCGAAAGTATTTATGGACTATCAAAAAGTTGCAGAGCAATATGGAAATATCTCTGTTCTTGATACACCAACATTCTTCTATGGTATGAGGCTTGGTGAGGAGCTTGGTGTGGAAATTGAACGTGGTAAAACATTAATTGTGAAATTAGTTTCGATTGGAGAACCACAATTAGATGGTACACGTGTTGTCTATTTTGAATTTAACGGACAACCTCGTGAAATTGTTGTAAAAGATGAAAGTATCAAAGCAACAGTTTCACAACGAGTGAAGGGGAATCGCGAAAACCCAAATCATATTAATGCAACAATGCCGGGAACTGTAATTAAAGTAGTAGTCAATGAAGGAGATACAGTAAAAAAAGGTGATTCCATGGCAATTACAGAAGCGATGAAAATGGAAACAACTGTACAAGCTCCATTTACTGGTACGGTGAAAAAAGTGTATGTGAAAGATGGAGAGGCAATTCAAACAGGTGATTTGTTGATTGAATTGGAACAATAAAATAAAGTGAAACTTCCGTCAGTGGGGGGTCTTCATCCTCCACTGATGGTTAGTTGAACCAATCGGGCTTTTACTACCCGTTAATGTGGGATGAAACTGCTATGTGTACGATTTTTTACATATCTTACTCATTTGGCAGTTGTAAAAGATAAAAATAAAAAAGAGCTGCTTGATGCAGCTCTTTTTGCTTTTTGAAAATAATAACTTGTCGCAATAGAAAAGTTATTATATTAGTTTCTTTTGCTGTGTAGTATGATTCATTTCTGTTTTTTGTATGTTTGATTTACTACGTGTTGCTAGCATAACTAAATAGCATAATACAGCAAATAAGCATGATATAAAGAGTGAATGCAGAAGTGACATCGTTAAGCTTGCCCCTGTGAATACAACTAAAATACCAGAGATTGCTTGACACATCACAAGGCCAAATGCTGTGATCCACCCATAATATATAACAGCTTGTTGTTTATATTGCCGGATAGCTATAATCATTGCGTATAAAATCCAAACAAAAATTAATGTAGCGGCAAATCGATGTCCCATTTGTACCCATTCATGAAATTGCGTTGGAAATGGACTGTTTCTGCTGCATAATGGAAAAGTTGGACATGCTAAGCTTGCATGTTCATGACGTACCAATGCCCCTGTATAGACAACAATGTAACTGTAAATTGTTACACCGTAAATATGAAATTTCATCTTCTTATCAATATTAAGTGAGTGGACATCAAACTTTTTATCAATTTCAAAGATGAGGAGTGTCAATAAAATAACAGCAGCAAATGAAATAAGAGAGATACCGAAATGAATTGCTAATACAGCTGGAACTTGTCCCCATACAACTGCAGCTGCTCCCATGAGTGCTTGAGCTACTAAAAATGCGAAAGACAGAATGGCAAGGGTTTTTGTTTCCCGAACATGTCCGTAGTATTTCCAAGCTAAGACACATAGTAGTGTAACAAGAATCCCTGCAGAGCCTGAAGTAAGGCGATGACTCAGCTCAATAATTGTGTGCATTGATAGGTGCGAGGAAAGCAATTCCCCGTTACATAGCGGCCAAGATTTACCACACCCTTGTCCTGAACCAGTCTTAGTAACTAATGCTCCGCCAAGGAGAACACATAATAAATCAAAACTCGTAATGACTGCTAACCATTTTATAAAACGTTGCAATCCTTTTCACCAGCTTTCTATTCTAAAGTTATTGTGCAATATTTTAATGAAATAAATATTATAGAAACAGAAATGCACTACAGTCCTATGATATATAAAATCTTATAAAATAGCAAAGGGGGACAGGAAAGGAGAAGGTAAGATGAAATAATACTAAAATCCAGAAAATAAATTGCTTATTTTAACAAAATTAGGGGATTTTATAAATAAATAAACGGAAATACATGCGGAATTTGACAAAATGGTTTATTATAAAAGGTAATTACGTGCTATTATGAAGTGAGTAGGGAAAAACTTTTTTAATCATAGACACAAAAAGTTCATGTTTTCTTCACAATTTTTTCATGAAATATGTTTTAATATATTCGAGTGAGAAGTGTATATTAATAGCAGAACCATAAAACAACATTTCTACTGTAATAATATTGTTATATAGAAGCTAAAGAGTGTTTTATTTCGAATAAAATGCCCATTGCAGAGTAATTATGATGAAAGTTTTAGAGGGGGTTGAAACGATGAGCCATGCAACAAGTCAATTGCATGAGGAATCAACCGTAACGGATGTGCCGGAAACAAGTCGTGTACAAGATTTGTTAGCGCTTGTAAAAATGGGAATTGTAAATTCAAATACATTAACGGTATTTACTGGTTTTTGGTTGGCTCTACATTTTAATGGATTAAACTTTGTGGATCAGCTGGATAAAATGTTTTTCACAATTGCTGGTTCTGCACTTATTATGGCAGGATCATGTAGTTTGAATAACTACATTGATCGTGATATTGATCATTTAATGGAACGAACAAAAAATCGTCCGACAGTAACTGGAAAAATGAAACCAAATTTTGTATTAACATTTGGTATTGTACTATTATTATTAGGTTTCGTATTCTTGCTTCTTACAACACCGATGGCTGCATTTATTGGTTTTATTGGAGCTTTCACATATGTTGTTCTTTATTCATTATGGACAAAGAGAGCATACACACTTAATACAGTAGTAGGTAGTGTATCAGGAGCAGTTCCACCTTTAATTGGTTGGGCAGCTATTGATCCAAGTTTGAATCATCCTATTGCTTGGATGTTATTCTTAATTATGTTTATTTGGCAAATCCCACACTTCCTCGCTCTTGCGATGAAACGTGTTGAAGAATATCGCAATGCAGGTATTCCAATGCTTCCTGTTGTGTATGGATTTGATATTACAAAACGTCAAATTATGATTTGGACAGTATGCTTATTGCCACTGCCATTTTATATGAGTGCACTTGGAGTAACATTTATGATAATTGCAACATTGCTTAACATCGGTTGGATCGTGTTAGGGTTTTATGGCTACCGTAAGAAAGATGACATCAAATGGTCCGTGCAAATGTTTGTATACTCCTTGAATTACTTAACAATCTTATTTATTTCAATGATTGTTGTAACATTCTTCTAAGACAACGACATAAGGGGATTTCTTTACATTGAGATTTACTTTACTTACTATAAAGTACAATCTAAATAACAAAGAAAGTGGGGGTTGTTTGCATGAAGAAACAGTGGCGATTGCTTTCGCTCGTTTCACTAGTGGCTTTACTGTTAGGGGGATGCGGTAAAGCCTTTCAATCTACTTTGATTCCACAGGGTGAAGTAGCAAAAATGCAATATGATTTATTGTTATTAGCCAGTGCAATCATGGTTGGTGTCGTTCTTGTTGTTACGATTATTTTCTTATATGTAATTGTGCGTTTCCGTCAAAGAAAGGGACAGGAAAACTATATTCCGAAGCAAGTAGAAGGAAATCACAAGCTAGAAATTATATGGACAGTCATTCCGATTTTACTTTTATTGGTATTGGCTGTCCCTACTGTTACATATACGTTTAAACTTGCTGACGTTAGTGCAATGGAGAAAAAGAATATTGATAAAGATACAATCGTTGTTGATGTAACAGCGAATCTTTATTGGTGGGAATTTTCTTACAATAATGAAAAATTAGTAACTTCGCAAGATTTAGTCATCCCTACAGGTAAAAAAGTGTATTTAAATTTAAAGGGTTCTGATATTAAACATTCATTTTGGGTCCCATCTTTAGCGGGGAAAATGGATACGAATCCGGATAATACGAACAAAATGTGGATTAAAGCAGACAAATCGGGCACATATAACGGTTTTTGTGCAGAATTTTGTGGACCATCTCACGCTTTAATGCAGTTTAAAGTTAAAGCTGTTGATGAAAGCGAGTACAAAAAATGGGTTGCTAGTATGAAGGACTTAGATGGCAAGAAAGCTGTTGCTTCTACGCAAGAGCAGGAAGGTAAACAAATCTTTGAAAAGAGTTGCATCGGTTGTCATGCTGTTGGATCAAATGATAGCAGACCGCCTACTGCACGTATTGCACCGAATTTAGCCAACTTCGCAGATCGTGATATGGTTGCAGGTATTGCTGAAAATAATGAGGAAAATGTGAAGAAGTGGTTAAAAGACCCTGAAAGCATGAAACCAGGAAATAAAATGACTGGAAAATACGGTAATCTTACTGACGATCAAGTAGATGCATTAAACGCATACTTAAAAACATTAAAAGTTGAAAAGTAAAGAGAAACTATTTGCGAAGGGGAGGTTGAAAACGTGAGTTCTGTAGCAAAAAAACAGGGAGTGGGCTCTGTAATTTGGGATTATTTAACGACAGTAGACCATAAAAAAATTGCCATTCTCTATTTAATTGCAGGTGGGTTATTTTTTATCATCGGGGGAATAGAAGCATTATTTATTCGGTTTCAGTTAGCGATTCCAAACAATGCTTTTCTCGTTGGGGATATGTACAACCAAGTGTTAACAATGCACGGAACAACAATGATTTTCTTAGCGGCAATGCCACTTGTATTTGCAATGATGAATGCGGCGGTACCACTTCAAATTGGTGCACGAGACGTTGCGTTTCCATTTATTAATGCTCTTGGATTTTGGCTGTTTTTCTTTGGGGGCGTATTTTTAAACTTAAGTTGGTTTTTAGGTGGGGCGCCTGATGCAGGTTGGACATCGTATGCATCGTTATCACTCGCATCAAAGGGACACGGTATCGACTTCTATGTCCTTGGTTTGCAAATTGCGGGTATTGGAACATTAATAGGAGGAATTAACTTCCTTGTTACCATTATTAATATGCGGGCACCTGGAATGACATATATGCGGATGCCGATGTTTACATGGACAACTTTTGTAACATCTGCACTTATATTATTTGCATTCCCACCACTTACAGTAGGCCTAGCCCTGTTAATGTTAGATCGTTTATTTGGCACAAGTTTCTTTAACCCAGCTTTAGGAGGAAATACGATTATATGGGAGCATTTATTCTGGATCTTCGGTCACCCAGAAGTATATATTCTTATACTCCCTGTTTTCGGAATATTCTCAGAAATCTTCGCGACATTCTCTAAAAAACGTTTATTCGGATACTCATCTATGGTATTTGCAACGGTATTAATTGGATTTTTAGGATTTATGGTATGGGCACATCATATGTTTACAGTAGGTCTTGGTCCAGTAGCAAATGCGATCTTTTCTGTAGCTACAATGGCAATTGCTGTTCCAACAGGTATTAAAATTTTTAACTGGCTCTTTACGATGTGGGGTGGAAGCATTCGCTTTACAACACCAATGATGTGGGCTCTTGGTTTTATTCCATCATTCGTTATGGGTGGGGTGACAGGGGTTATGCTTGCATCAGCTCCTGCTGATTATCAATTTCACGATAATTACTTCGTTGTAGCTCACTTCCATTACGTAATTGTTGGTGGGGTTGTGTTCGGATTATTTGCAGGTGCTCATTATTTTTGGCCGCTTATGTTTAATAAACTCCTAGATGAGACGCTTGGTAAAATTACATTTTGGTTGTTCTTTATTGGCTTTCATTTAACGTTCTTTATTCAGCACTTCCTTGGTTTAATGGGTATGCCGCGTCGCTATTTTACGTATTTGCCAGGACAAGGATTAGAAGTTGGGAACTTAATTAGTACGGTAGGGGCAGTATTTATGGCTCTCGGAACAATCGTACTGTTAGCTAATGTTGTAAAAACATCCTTTTCTAAAAAACAAGCTGGTCGCGATCCTTGGGATGGTCGTACATTAGAATGGTCAATTCCAGCGCCGACACCTGAGTATAATTTTAAGCAATTACCGTTTGTACGTGGATTAGATCCATTCTGGATTGAAAAACGTGAAGGGAAAAACGAAATGACGCCAGCAGAACCGGTTGGGGATATTCACATGCCAAACGGATCTTTCCTACCATTTGTCATTTCCTTAGGTTTATTTACTGCAGCATTTGGAGCGATGTATATGCACGCGGGGAAAGAGAAAATGTGGCTAGTAGTAGCGATTATTGGTCTTATTATTACATTTGGAGCAATGCTCTTACGATCTGTAATTGATGATCATGGATACCATATTCATAAAGAAGATTTAGAAGATAAAGGGGGCAAGGCGTAATGCATGCAGAGGAAAAATTAACAAATGAAACCTTTCCAGCAGAGCCTGAAAAAGCAACCCTTGAAGGAAAGAATAAATTTATTGGATTTTGGTTGTTTCTAGGAGGCGAGACAGTACTATTTGCGTCCTTGTTCGGAACATATTTAGCACTGAAAAATTCAACAAATGGTGGACCGTCATCACAAGAAATGTTTCAAATGCCGCTTGTGTTCATTATGACAATGCTTCTTTTAACGAGTAGTTTAACAAGTGTTTATGCAATATATCATATGAAGAATTTTAACTTTAAGCAAATGCAGCTTTGGCTTATTATCACTGTATTGCTTGGGGTTGGATTTTTAGGCTTTGAGATTTATGAATTTAATCATTACGTTCATGAGTTTAAACATACGATGAGAAGTAGTGCATTCGGTTCTGCATTTTATGCGTTAGTTGGTACGCACGGGTTACACGTACTATTTGGACTACTTTGGATTTTAACTTTAGTAATCCGTAATGCGAAGCGTGGCTTAAATTTATACAATGCTCCAAAGTTTTACGTTGCATCAATTTATTGGCACTTTATCGACGTAGTTTGGGTGTTTATTTTCACTGTAGTATATTTGATGGGAATGGTGGGATAAACAATGGCAATAAAACAAACAAATATAAATAATCCTAAAGTTGATCTTGCATATCGCAGAAAAAAAAGTGCGGAAGAAATGAAGCATCAAGTCATTACTTTTGGATTAATGATTTTTTTGACAGTCATTGCATTTGTAGCAGTCGCATATCCAAAAACATTTAGTCCGCTTTTTTCCGTACCACTTATTTTATTGTTAGCTGCTGTACAAGTTATTTTTCAATTGTATTATTTTATGCATATGAGTCATAAAGGGCATGAAGCCCCATCGATGTTTTTGTATTCAGGTTTACTAGTTGGGTTAATAACGATTTTAACTTTTACGACACTTATTTGGCTTTAAAAAGAAAGGGGATTGAATGTTTCATCAATCCCCTTTTACTTATCCCGCTATTCGCGGGCAGTAAGACCCCCACCTCAAGATTCAGAGAGAAGCGAGGAAGGTAGGTGGGGGATAACTGCCCGTAAAAGCTCGATTGGTTCAACTAACCATCAGTGGGAGATGAAAAAGCTCTCCACTGATGGAAGTTTCACTTTATAAAAGGGAGGGTGTAAAAAAGTGAGCAACTTATGGATATTTGGTTTTGAAGCACTGTGGAGCCCAATCTTTTTTCTTTTTATGTTAGCTGTTGTGATTGGTTATCTTTTAATTATTGGAAAGTATCGATATCGCTTCCCAAATGGCGAAGAAGTAAGTAAACGGAAAATCTTTTATTTTATAAGTGGTATGTTACTTTTGTATTTTGTTAAAGGAGGGCCAATTGATTTGCTTGGACATATTGTGTTTAGTGCACATATGTTTGAAATGGCAATCATGTATATGGCTGTACCTCCACTGTTATTACTTGGATTACCGAATTGGTTGTTTCAATACATAACATCATTTCGATTCATTCGTATGATGTTACATATATGGGCAAATCCTATTGTAGCTTTACTTGTTTTTAACGGACTATTTTCTATGTATCACTTGCCGGTTGTGTTCGATACAGTAAAGCAAAGCCAAATTGGACATCCAGTTGTTCTTGCTGTATTATTTTTTGTGGCTATGATGCTGTGGTGGCCCATATTTAATCCATTACCAGAATATCAAACACTAAGTGATATTAAAAAAATCGGTTACATGTTTGCTAATGGTATGTTATTAACGCCAGCCTGTGCACTTATTATTTTTGCAAATGTGCCATTGTTTGCGACCTATACAGATCCAAGTGCATGGATGAAGGCAATGGAACTTTGTGTACCAGCTGGAACGTTATCTAACTTAAATATTACAGGTCCTGATTTCTTACATTGGCTTCCTGTTCTAGAGGATCAGAAAACAGGAGGCATTATAATGAAGATTGTACAAGAAATTGTGTACGGAACAGTGATTGGGTATGTTTTCTTCTCATGGGCGCGTAAAGAACGAAAAAAGGATGCAGAACAGATTCAAGCATTACCCCCGTATTTGCAGTCAAAATAAAGTAAACTTTCATAAGTGGGGATTCTTCATCCCCACACTTATGGAAAGCTCTCACCAATCGAACGCATGCTAGTAGTTATTCATGATCTGTCTTCTTTGATTTCCTTGAGTCTTGAGGTGGGAGCTTCCTGTCTACGAATAGTGAGATAAATTTACAAAATAAAAAGAAGGTGTATCGTTATGTACACCTTCTTTTTGTTGTAACTGGTAGTAAGCCTTCTTTCAAGGGGGAACCTCGCTGCTTATGAGAGTATCATGGTTTGGGCAAATCATGAGTGGAGAATGCAGATCACCATTCACGGAAGTTTCATTTTATTATTCTATAATCGCTAAATCTTGCAACTCTTTTTCGATGTTTTGAAGTAATTGTTCACTTTTTTGAAGAACATTTTTTGGGAATTTTTCTTCTTCCCCGTACTCTACACCATGTGGATAATAATGTTTACCGAGAAGAGGTGTCAATAATTTAATTTGGGCATGTCGTCCTCCAACATCTCCTTCTATGGCAAAACCTTGTATACGTAAATAATACACATCTTTCAGCATTTCAAATTTATAGTCATATGTAACTCTCTCGTAATCCCATTGTCCAGCTAGTACAAAATGATGCTTGTCCATTACCTCAGTTAGAAGTGTGAAGTCGACAACTGTACCTTCAAGTTTCGTATTTGTAAATTGCATGAAATAGCCTCCTTATAATAAACGTAAAATCCCCTTGAATTTATAATAGTACGAATAGTTGAAAAATACAATTCGTATGGAGATAAAAGGTAGAATGTCTACTTTTATGCAAGAAATATGATATAGTGAACATAGTGTGGTACACACAAAATGGAGAAAAAACAGTTTTGTTTGTGTATACCTCAATTTCATGGGTATTCAGGAGGTATATAATTTGAAAATGTTGTTCCGTATTATAGTAATTACTATTCTTATTTTAGCGATTGATTTATACGGGAAATTACTCGTTTCTCAATATATATTACAATCCCCTCATTTAAAATCAGAGCATAAAATTGTGAAAATGAAAAAAGAAAATAAAGGTGTGCCAGAAACAATTTCACAGCTCCTAGGTAGTGACCCTGAAAATTTATTAGCGAATTGGGGCGAACCGGCGCGAATTGAACCATCTGCTTATGGTTATGAATGGTGGGTATATAATCAAGACTTATCGCACTATGTGCAGTTTGGAATTATAGATCATAAAATTGTTACGATTTATGTTGGCGGAGAGAAAGTGAATATTTCACCATTTCATATTGGTGAAAAGTATGAAGATGTTTATAAAAGGAATCCGTTTTCATATGAAATTTCACTTAAAATGGGAAAAAATAGTTATCAATTTGAATTGTCCGATGTTGAAGTAACAGAACAACCACTTGTTTCTATAGAAGGAGGGTGGGCGCAATTATATTTTGACCATTTTACACATAAGCTTGTCGGTGTTCGTTATATGGATGATGAAACATTAATAAAACAAAAGCCATATCAACTTGTTTATTCTGGAGAATTAACGAATCCACAACCATTATCACCAGAGCAAATGAAGCAGGTCGAACAAGGAAATGCACAGCAAATTTTAGATTTGACAAATATAATTCGTAGTCGTTATCACCTTCCATTATTAGTATGGGATCAACAAACGGCGGTAGTAGCATATGAACATAGTAAAGATATGAAAGATAGCAATTATTTTTCGCATGATTCGCCTTCGTTTGGAACATTAGGTGATCGTTTGCAAAAAGGAAATGTATCATTCCAACTAGCAGGAGAAAACATCGCGACGCAGTATAGTGATGGAATTGCGGCAGTGCAAGGGTGGTTAAATAGCGAGGACCATCGAAAGAATTTACTAAACGAACAATTCACTGGTCTAGGAATTGGAGTGTATGATAATTTTTATACACAAAATTTTATTCAAAAGTAAGGTGTATGAATTGCCTAAAAATAGGCGAACCATGCGCCTTTTTTTTCTTACAATATAATAGAAGATACATCTGGTGAGGTGATTGTAATGACAGTGGTAAAAGGAGATTTACATCCTTCTATTCAAAAATTCAAAGAGTTTGTGCGCCAGCATCCAAAGATGGTTCATGATGTTCGAAATGGAAAGAAATCGTGGCAACAATTTTATGAAGAGTGGTATTTACTTGGAGAACAAGATGATGTATGGAATCATTATAAGGTGAATGGAGAGGCAACTTCTGCTTCCGTACAAGAAGATCGCGAAGAAAATTCTGGAGACTTTATGGGACAAATGGTAGCGTTTTTTAAAAAGTTAGATGTGGAACAGGTGCAGCAACATTTAGCGAATATGACGACTGCACTTGGAAGCGTGCAGCAAGTTATTCAACAGTTTCAAGGGAACCAGGCAACAAAACAGCAGCGTAATTCTGAAAATAATCCGTTTTTCTTTCAAAAAGATTAGGAGGAAAAGTGATGAGAAAAGAACTCATCGAATTTGTAAGGTCGAATGAAGATTTACAGAAATATATTCGGGAGCAACCGTCTTGGTATCGGAAACTTTCTAGAGATCCAAGCGAAAAAGATGCATTTGAATTGGCGGCCATGCAATATTTTAAAAAGACTATTCCAGACAAGGTAGCTAAGTTTCAAAATCAGTTATCGGTTGCTTCTATAATGATAGATATGTTTCAATATATGAAACAGCAAAACGTTAATTAGTTGGAAGTAAAAATTGTGTCCGTCATGCGAAACTTTTGTTACAATGAAAAAGAATTCTGGAAAAAGGAGTTACAGCATGACGGAAATTTGTTTAGTACGACATGGACAAACTGATTGGAATTTTCAAGAGATTATTCAAGGAAGAGAAGATATTCCTTTGAATGAAATTGGAAAACAACAAGCGGCGCAGAGTGCAGAAGCATTACGAGCTGAAACATGGGATGTAATCATTAGTAGTCCCTTAGTGAGAGCACACGAGACGGCACAAGCAATTGCTGATGCGATCGGGATAAATATAATTCAGCATGATGAACGTTTTATGGAACGTAATTTTGGTGCAGCGTCAGGGAAACCAGTTGATGAAGTAAGGCAGCTCATTGCTGATGGGAATGTCGAGGGGCTGGAAACAGAGGAAGAAATTGTAGAGCGTTGTTTTTCTGCATTAAAAGATGTTGCTTATCAGTATGATGGGAAACGAATTATTATTGTTGCGCACTCTCATGCAATTAAAGCGATTCTTCATGCGATTGTTCCAAAGGAAATTACGTTTACAACGTCTTTAAAAAATGCGTGTATGAGTTATGTAAAACAATCAAAAGGGAAATGGACCGTATTAAGATACAATATTGCAGAACACATCTCTTTATAATTTGTTTTCAAGATGGGAAGCAAAGTTAGTAGTTCCGTTATAAATGTGATATGATTAGTATTCGGAGGTGTCTCTTATGATACTAGCGACGCTTGAGAGCGTAATGATTCTAGATGAAGCCGAACAATTAGCGAAAGCAGTTGTTTGTTCAGATATAGCTGAGCGTTATCGCGAATGCCATCATGCATTGCAGAAAAATCAAGAAGCACAAACATTAATTAAACAGTTTATAGCTCTGAAGGAACGATACGAAGAAGTACAGCGCTTTGGGAAATATCATCCAGATTTCACTTCAGTTTCTGCGCAAATGCGAGAATTGAAACGGGCAGTAGATTTGCATGAAGCGATAGTTGCTTTTAAAAAAGCAGAAAATGAATTGCAAAAGCTATTAGATGAAGTCAGTACAATGATTGGAATGGAAATCTCGACTTCTATTAAAGTTCCAACAGGGAACCCGTTCTTTGACGCAGGTGGATGTGGAGGCGGTTGTGGTTCTGGTGGTAGCTGTGGGTGCAAAAAAACGGGGTGATTTGCCCCGTTTTTTAGAATATAGAAGAAAATGGATACAAAAAACACCCGCTAGTATCTTTTGATGTTTGAAAAACTGATGAATAATTGTATGTAAAGTTATAAATTTCTGTGTGCTTTTTGTAAAATAGAAAGAATGAAATTATATAAAAGGAGAAAATTATGTTTGGGCAACGACAAAGTATGATTGTCTATCTAAATTCCTTAAAACACGCTAAAATTTTAAGGAAATACGGAAACATTCATTACATATCGAAGCGGTTTAAATATGCCGTTGTGTATTGTGATATGGAGCAACTGGAATATATGATGCAAAAATTAAATAAGCTTCCGTTTGTAAAAAAGGTAGAGCCATCTTATCGCCCATTTTTAAAAACGGAGTTCGAAAATTCTAGACCAGATCGTGCAAAAGAATATGATTATAATAAGATTGATTAAAAACCCACCAAAACTTTGGTGGGTTTTTCTTGTATTATTTGCATGTAGAACCAGTAAGATTTCCTAAATGGAAGTTTCACTTTATTGCATTGGCGGAATGAAATGGTTCATTCGTAAAATACCAATGAGATGGTTGAAATATAATTCTTTCTCTGGAAACATTGTCGATGGTTTGACTGTGAAAGAAACGACTTGTTTACCAATTTCTGAAGCGGTATTTTCAAACAAGGCAATGCGTTTGCTTTGTTTATCTTCTTCCACAGGAATTCCTTCTAGACATATGTATAATGGCTGGAAATTGCCTACTGCTGTTGGATGTAGAACAACAGCAAGGGAACAAACAGATTTATTATTTTTTAATGTGTGAAATTGTAACATATGAGATACACGGTGTTGGTTTGCCTTTGCGATTTCTAGTAACTCATATAAATCGGAGTAACCTTCACCTAGCTGAATAAAACGTTGAATCACGACTTTCCCCTCCTTCTTCTTCTTTTACTGTATCATTTCATTTTTGAAATGAAAAGAAGGTAAAGAAAAAACCCTGCCGAAGCAGGGCCCCTCTTACACTAGTATGACTAGCAAGAAGGCAAAGGGAGAGGAGAAACCGGAGGAAGAACTTATGGGGAAACGTAAGTCTTCTCCGCGGTTGGCAACAACATCGAAGGTGATGTTGTTATCCTTATTTATGTCCAAACTATATAAAGATATACATTGTAAAATTAAAATTTCTCTTTTGCTTTTTATTTTTCTTTCGGGTGTTTTATGATAGGATAAAAAAGATGAATATACATAAAGTGAAACTTCTATCAGTGGAAGTCTTACTGTCCGTAAGTAGTAAGTAAGATTGAGCTTACACAAGAATGATTTACATGAACATCTGTTAGAAAGAGATAAAGGTAGTGACAAATTATGAGAGTAGTTTCAGGGAAGTGTAAAGGTCATCCTTTAAAAGCTGTACCAGGTAACACAACGCGTCCAACAACAGACAAGGTGAAAGAAGCCATTTTTAATATTATCGGTCCTTATTTTGACGGTGGTTTAGCTCTTGATTTGTTTGGAGGAAGCGGTGGTCTTGGTATTGAGGCTCTTAGTAGAGGGATAGATAAAGCTATTTTTGTTGATCGTGATGGAAAAGCTATAAAGGTTATCCATCAAAATTTAGAAAGCTGCAGGTTAGAAGCGCAAGCTGAAGTATATAGAAATGATGCAGAACGTGCTGTAAAGGCGCTTATGAAACGTGAGATATCATTCGACCTTGTACTATTAGATCCACCGTATAAAGATCAAAAGATTGTTTCTTTAATTAGTATAATGGATCAACACGGTCTATTGAAAGAAAACGGAATCGTTATGTCAGAGCATGGGGTAGATGTAGAATTACCTGAAACAATTGGAAGACTTGTGAAGGTAAGAGCTGAAAACTATGGTATTACAGCGATTTCGATTTATAAGTATGAAGGTGAGGGGACCGAATGGCAAGCATAGCAATTTCTTCGGGAAGTTTTGATCCGATTACGCTTGGACATTTAGACATTATTAAGAGGGGCGCAAAAGTCTTTAACGAAGTATATGTTGTTGTTTTAAACAATTCATCAAAGAAACCGCTTTTTACAGTAGAAGAGCGTTTAGAATTAATTCGCGAGGCGACAAAAGATATTCCGAATGTAAAGGTTGATTCACACAGTGGCTTATTAGTAGAGTATGCGAGGATGCGTAATGCAAATGCGATTTTACGCGGTTTGCGCGCCGTATCTGATTTTGAATATGAAATGCAAATTACATCCATGAATCGTAAATTAGAAGAGAATGTAGAAACATTTTTTATTATGACAAATAATCAATATTCCTTTTTAAGCTCAAGTATTGTAAAAGAAGTAGCGCGTTATGGTGGTAATGTTGCTGGGCTTGTCCCGCCAATTGTAGAACGTGCTTTAAAAGAGAAATTTCAAACCCCGTTATGATGAACGGGGTTTTTTGCTATTGATAAGACGCAAGAATAGTAACATAACATATAAATATAAACAAAACAGTGTAAAGGTCGGACCATATGTAACTAGTGCGGCCCATCCTTTTGCCAACAGGGTAGATTGCTTAGATAAAAAGACTGGAATATCATATTGGGTAGGTGAAAAAGAATGTAATCTTTCATAAAGTGGTCCCCAAAATATATATGTATAGATTGGAGCAAGGATACTTTGAATAATTCGTGCGATAAAATATGGTTTAAAACGAATGTCGGTTTCTGCTAAAATACTGGCAACTTGAGCTTGAATTGAAAGACCGCTAAATGCTAAAACGAAACTTGTCATCATGGCTTGTTGTAAAATAGAAGTATGCTCTGTTTGACTAATCATTTGGCTCCCGAGTGTCATTTCAAAAAGACCGGATAAAATGGGAAAACTAAAGTAAGGCGAAAGTTGAAATGCAACTAATATTTGTTTCATAATAAGGGCAAGGAAAGTTGTAATATGAAAAACAGTTAGCATTTTATTGAAAACAGAGAATAAAATAATAAACCCGCCAATCATAAGTAATGTTTGAATTGAAGAAGTGATAGCGTCACCGATTAATTTGCCAATGGGTCGTTTTTCTTGTAATCGAGTTTTATGAAGAACGGAAAAGGCGTGTCGTAATGGAATGGGCGTTGAATGTTTCTTCGTTTCTGTTTGCATGTGTCTATCTTGGTAAAAACGCATGAGTAGTCCAACTGTGAAGTTACTGACATAATGGGCAGCTGCTAAAATTAGTCCTAGTTTTGGATTGTCAAAGAAACCAATCGCTACAGCGCCGAAAATAAATAATGGATTAGAAGAGTTTGTGAAAGACACAAGGCGCTCTGCTTCAATTTGTGTAAGTTGATTTTCTTGGCGTAATCGAGCGCTTAATTTTGCACCTGCAGGAAAACCAGAGGCCATCCCCATTGCCCATACAAATCCTCCGATACCAGGTACACGAAAGAGTGGACGCATAAGGGGTTCTAATAACACACCAATGAACTTTACAATCCCAAGTCCAATTAGAAGTTCTGCAATAATAAAAAAAGGTAGCAGCGAAGGAAAGACAACTTCCCACCATATATTTAAGCCTCGAATAGATGATTGCAGTGCCGCTTGGGGGTGGAGTACGAGAGAAACTGTAAAAAAAGTGACCGATATGGTGAGAAAGCCGGTTTTCCATTTTTCGTACATTTTGTATCCCCCTTTGTCCCAAATGTTCATTTCAGTATACGAGGATACATGGTGAAATTAGACCATAAGTATAAAAAGAGAGTGAAAAAATTTTGAGGGTGAAGAAGATGAGAGAGCCAAAAATTGGATTAGCACTTGGGTCAGGCGGTGCGAAAGGGTTTGCACATGTAGGTGTTATTAAAGTGTTAAGAGAGGCGGGGATACCTATTCATATGATTGCTGGGAGCAGTATGGGGGCACTAATAGGTACGTTTTATGCTGCAGGATGTAACGTGGACCGTTTGTATCGTTTAGCAACAGTATTTAAGCGAAAATACTATTTGGACTTCACTGTACCTAAAATGGGGTTTATTGCTGGCAAACGTGTGAAGGATATGATTAAAATGTTTACATATAATAAAAAATTAGAAGAACTGGATATCCCGACAGCGGTTGTAGCAACTGATATTCTAAATGGTGAAAAGGTTGTCTTTACACAAGGCTCTATTGCAGATGCTGTCAGGGCAAGTATTTCTGTACCCGGCATATTTGTTCCAGAGAAAATAAACGGAAGGTTATTGGTTGATGGGGGAGTAATTGATCGTATTCCAGTATCGGTAGTGAAAAAATTAGGAGCTGATATTGTGATTGCTGTTGATGTATCCCCTATTAAGGTTAATGGAGAAGTTACATCTATTTATGATGTCATTATGCAAAGTATTGAGATTATGCAGCATGAACTTGTAGTAAATAGACAAATTGCATCAGATCTTATGATGCATCCAGCTGTAGAACAATTTAGTTCACGGGCCTTTACGAATATAGAAGATATCATTCGTGTTGGAGAAGAAGAGGCGCAGCAGCATATTCAAACGATTTACACCTTGATTGAACAGTGGAAGGAGAAAAAGGATGTTTAAAAAATTTCGGTATTTATACGCATTACTCATTGGAGTTATAGTTGCAATGTTAATCGTGTTTGTTCCTCTGCCATATTATATTACAAAGCCAGGTATGGCAGAGAAATTAGAGCCGTACGTACAAGTTGAGGGAGGGAATAAAGAGAAGGGCGATTTTATGCTCGTTACAGTTTCAATGGGGCGAGCGAATGTTGTTAACTTTCTTTCTGCTAAATTTAATAAGTATGAAGAAATTTTAAAAAAGGAAGAAATTTTACAAAAAGGTGAAAGTGATGAAGAGTATCAATTACGCCAAGTGTATGCAATGAAAGAATCTCAAGATGCGGCTATTTATAATGCCTATAAACGAGCAAACTATCCTGTTAAGTTTGAAAATCAAGGTGTACTCGTAGCAGGAATTGCAGATGGTATGCCGGCTGCTGAAAAATTAAAACTTGGCGATCGTATTGTTGCTGTTGATGGACAACCATTTCAAACAGCAGAGGAGTTTATTGCGTACATGAAAACAAAAAAACAAAATGATGAAGTAACTATTAAGTATGTACACGAAAAGAATGAGAAAGAAGACAAATTTGTACTAAAACCAATTCCGCAAGATAAAAGTCGTGCTGGCATCGGAGTTTCTATTATTACGGATAAGAAACTTACAGTAAGTCCTAACGTGAAAATTGATGCGCATAAAATTGGAGGGCCTTCTGCTGGGCTTATGTTTACGTTAGAGATTTATAATCAGCTTGTGAAAGAAGATATAACAAAAGGTCACGAAATAGCTGGGACTGGAACAATAAACGAAAAAGGAGAAATCGGTCCAATTGGAGGTATTTCTCAAAAAGTAGTTGCAGCTCATAATGCGGGTGCAGAAGTATTCTTTGCTCCAAATGAGAAGGGAGCAAAGAATTCAAATTATAAAGAAGCGGTGAAAACAGCTAAAGATATAAATACAAAAATGAAGATTATACCTGTGGATACGTTAGATGATGCCTTAGCATATTTGGACAAAATGTCAGAAAAAAAGTAGATCCTCTCATTTAAGAGAGGATTTTTTTATCTCGCATTAACGGGCAGTAAGACCTAACTGATGGAAGTTTCGCTTTATCCCGCTATTCGCGGGCAGTAAGACCCCCACCTAAAACAAAAAAGATAGGTGGGGGTCTTACTGCTGGCATGAGCCCGGTTAGTTGAACTTTATAAAAATACATGTTGCGTTTCGTCATATCGAATCGGATGCTGCGTTATATCTCGCTTTATCATTTCACCGCAAAGGGGCTCTTGTAAAATAGAGAAATAAACAGCGCTTGCTTTTCGATCTATATCTAGAAGGGGATGCTGTAACGTTTTTGTATGAGAAAGCAAAGGGAGAGTTATTTGCTTTTTCATACTTGATATATATGCTTGTCCTTTCTGGGACATGCCAAGTAAACGTATATATTGTGCGTGCTGTTCTATGTGAGTTTTTTGCATTTCTTCTTTCGTTGTATTTGTTAAAATATGCGTGCAAATACGCTGTAGCCGTGTCCATGTGTAACGTTTTGTTTTTAATACTTCCATAAATCTCATGAATGAGGTCGCTTCCCGAATAGAAGATAAAATCCGATTCTCCAATCCTTCCTCTACTTCATATATATGTTGTAATTGAGATGGCGACATTGTCAGGAGTTTATATTTTAGTAAGTGAAAATAATTCTCCCAGTTATGTAATAGGTGATAGGAATGCTTGTACTGCTCCAAAAGTAGCTTTGTTATATTTGGAACAAAGGGAGCAATTGCTGAAAAAGTTTTCTGTTCATGAAATAATTGTTTGCGAATGCTCGTTGCACTGGCAATTCGTTCATCTTGAAATGTTTCATCATGATAATGTGAAGCAAAACGCTTAATTGTACTTGCTTTTATTGAACTTTTCTGCTCAATAATTGCTTCTGTGTAATGCAGTCCTAAAATATTATTTGGCTCTGAGACATCAATAGTAGCCATGTTTTTTTGTAAGGATGCAAATGCCTCAGAAGTGGCTTTTGCATAACTCATTCCGGTTTTGGTATATTGTTGTACAAGATGATTAAATAAATCCTGTTCAGTCTGGCGTATAGTAATTGTATTGTGGAAATGTTCAATATTACCATTTTCGCTTCCAAAGCAAATCTCAGAGACGCGAAGAGCATCTAATATTGAAATAGCACCGTTGGCAAATGTTTCAGCTTTTTGCGTTGCAAAGGCATAGGGAAGTTCGACGACAATATCTATTCCATTTGCTAATGCCATTTGTGTTCGCGCCCATTTTGAAACTAGTGCCGGCTCTCCTCGCTGTAAAAAGGGCCCGCTCATAACAGCGATGATTATATCGGCATTTGTTAACTTTTTGGTTTGTTGCACATGATAAGCATGACCGTTGTGAAACGGATTATATTCAACAATAATGCCGCTAGCTTTTATAATAATCTCTCCTTTCAGTGTAGCATCTTTTCCTAAAACATGATAATCTATATATTATTTCCTATAATGACTCCATTATAGTGTAAAGAAAAAATATTGACAAATATACAACGGCTAGCTATAATTTTGTTTGTTGCCTTGAGGTGATATGATATGAAATGGTCCATCCATCAATTGAACAAATATCGACATAAAGGACTAACGTTGGATGAGATGGTAGATGTAAGTGAGCTGAAAAATGTTGAGAAAGATGTTCGAGACATTACTCCTGTTCATGTGACAGGTAGAGTTGATTTTGGCTCCAACAAATTTACGTTCCATCTACATATAACAGGAAGCATGGTATTACCATGTTCTAGAACGTTAGTAGATGTAACATTACCATTTGACGTTGAAACAACTGAGGTGTTCTTAGTTTCGAAAGAAGATTACGAAACCGAAGCAGATTTTCATTACTTAGAAGGAGAAGTACTTGACTTACTCCCTGTAATTAAGGAAAATATACTATTGGAGATTCCAATGCAAATTTTCAGTGAGGATGTTTCTGAAGGAACACCGATGCAAGGTCGAGACTGGCAAGTGATTTCGGAAAAAAGCGAAGAAAAGCCTGTTGATCCAAGATTAGCAGGGCTTGCGAAGTTTTTTGACAAATAATCAGAAGACCGGTTTAGGCCTTCATATGAAAATAACTCTCTCTTTTAAGGAGGTGGGAAGAATGGCTGTACCTTTTAGAAGAACTTCTAAAACAGTAAAAAGAAAGCGTCGTACGCATTTCAAATTATCAGTACCTGGTATGGTAGAGTGCCCAAGCTGTGGTGAAGCGAAGTTAGCTCACCGTGTATGTAAAGCATGCGGTACTTACAAAGGTAAAGAAGTAATCAGCAAGTAATTGCGGAAATAAACGCAGGAGGGAAACCTTCTGCGTTTATTTTTTTAACTTTTTCTTTACATGTTATTCTTCTATCTTTTCTAGTAACTGCATATGTTTAATAAAAAATGCATAAGGAGGACTAGAGAGATGGCAACAACAAGACAAGATGCATGGACTGATGATGAAGATTTACTTCTGGCAGAAGTAGTGCTCCGGCATATTCGTGAAGGGGGAACGCAACTTTCTGCCTTCAAAGAAGTAGGAAGACATTTATCACGTACACCTGCTGCTTGTGGATTTCGCTGGAATTCTTACGTACGTAAACAATATAAAGAACTTATTGAAGAAGCAAAGCGGATAAGAAAAGCTGAAAATTATGAAGTGCAAGAACAAAAGAAAGAGAAAATAACTTCTCTTTCATTAACGTTAGAAGATGTAATTGTCTTTTTACAAAGATATAAGGAAGAAGAAGAAAAGACGGATTTATATAAAAAAATTGAAGTGTTGCAAAGGGAAAAAGAGGGGCTTTTGCAGCAGTTGTCGTTGTACGAAGAAGAGTATCGCACTTTATTTGATTATATTGACAAAAAAAGAAGTGCGATGGTATTAGAGCCTTCCGAAAAAGAGAGAAAATTGGAAAAAGGAATACTAGAAAAAACATCAAAATAAAAACAGCTGAATTACAGCTGTTTTTATTTTTAAGCAGATTCACTGTTTGTAACCGCATTCAAATTTTCGTTTGGATGCCAAATGTAAAAATCTCCATCATCAATGGTTACTTTTTCGAAGTGTAATTTTTCCCAGAAAACAGCAGATTGTACGCGAGCAATTGTTTTGATAGGAAGGTGCAATTGTTTTGCATAATTGACCAGCATCTTACCAAATCCTTGTTTTTGGAATGTTGGCAACACTTCGAGTTTAAAAAGCTCTACATAAGGGCCAGTAAACAAATTGTTAACAGACTGTTGTTTCGTATACAAACTCATGCGTGCTATAAGAGAACCACCGTAATAAATTCCATAAAAAGGGGATTCACTATCGTTTTCGATGATATTTGCTTGTAAATCTTCTAACATAGATAATTCTTCAGCACCGCAACCTTTAAACTTTTTAAACTCTTCTAACGTTTTATAATTGATGAGCAAGCGCTCAACTTTGGGAAAGTGCATGTAATCACATCCTCTTCTTGGTGTAAAAATAAAGAAAAGTATAAATATTTATAATAGTATTATAACGCATTTTTTTATTTTTATGAAGAAAAGAGATAATTCTTTCAGTATTTTTTTGAAAAGTCTGCTAAACTTATTCTATAAACTATAAAGTGAGACTTTCATGAGCGGGGTTTCTTTCCTACTGATGGAAAGCTTTCGACAATTAGGCTTTTACGGACAGTCGTCCTCAATATGTCGCCTTCGCTTCTCCTGAATCTTAAGATGCGGGGTATACTGTCTGTGAATAGCGGGATAAAAATGGAGGCCTTTGTAGAATGGAGATTGGAATTGTTGGACCGGGAGCAATCGGGCTCCTTTTTGCATTTTATTTAGAAAAAAATCAGCAGGCTGTTACACTATATACACGAACAGTAGAACAAGCGGAACGATTGAACGAGTGCGGGATTACATGCGTACACAACGGTGTGAGAGAAACTGTATATCCGCTTGTAAGTCCTTTAGAGGATATAAAAAACAAAACACATGATTATATATTTGTTGCTGTGAAGCAATATCATTTGGAAGCAATATGGCCTTATTTGCAAGAAAATCGGCTTATTTTCTTGCAAAATGGGATGGGGCATCTTCATATATTGCAACAGATGCAAAATACCAGCGTTGCGGTAGGAATTGTAGAGCATGGGGCGAAAAAAGAAAATATTAGTACCGTCCATCATACTGGAATAGGCAGTACGAAATTTGGGCTCATACATGGAGAAGAGGAACAATTTGAATCTCTATTTACTGCATTCTCTTCCAGTCTATTTCCGATAGTGATTGAAAAAGACTGGAAGCAAACAATGCTGCATAAACTTGTCGTCAATGCGTGTATTAATCCCTTAACTGCATTGTTTGGTGTACAAAATGGTGAGTTATTGACAAATCCATCGTTTTACAAAGTGATGAAGCAAGTATTTTCGGAAGTGATGGAGATTGTAGGTGATTCAAAATGTGGTGAGTATTGGGAACGTGTATGTACAGTATGTAAAAATACGGCTCATAATACTTCATCTATGTTAATGGATGTACAAAATAATAGAAAAACAGAAATTGATGCAATTGTTGGTTATTTAATTCGAGAGGCAGAACAGCAACAAAAATCAGTTCCAACGCTCTCCTTTTTGTATCATTCCATAAAAGGATTAGAAAGATAAGAGATATTCTTTGCTTTTATAACGAACATTGACTACAATTTGGTTGGTGAGAGATCAGGATATGAAAGGAAGAAGTATATGGAGATAAAAGAAATCTCTGTCCCGCTTCAAGGAATTGTTGGGGACTATTTGAAACATAAAAAAGAGATTCAAGAATGCTTTGATTATCCGATAACGGAAGAGGGCTTTGTAAGACGTATACATGATTTGCGAAATAGACAGTATCCAAGGCAAGAGTTAGTATCACATTTATTGCAATATAATCAAGAATTGAATGCGGGAGAAAAAACACTTCAAAATATCCATGCTTTGTTAGAGGAAGATACATATGTTGTTATTGGTGGACAACAAGCAGGGTTGTTAACTGGTCCTCTTTACACAATTCATAAAATCATATCTATTTTACAACTTGCAAAGGAAAAGGAAGCGGCGCTGGGGGTACGGGTTGTTCCTGTTTTTTGGATTGCTGGAGAAGATCATGACATTGATGAAATTAACCATGCGTTCGTTACGAAAAATGGAAAGGTGAAAAAGACAATTTTCCATGAACGGCATCCATATAAAGCGAGTGCTTCTGAAATGGAGATTTCTATTGAGGATTGTAAACGTTGGATAGAAGAGATCTTTAAAACATATCCAGAAACAAAATATACAAAAGACGTATTGGATTTTATAGATGAGTGTTTACAGCAATCGCGGACATATGTTGATTTCTTTGCGCATCTTATTACAAAGTTATTTACACACTCAGGTTTAATTCTTGTAGATTCTCATCATCCAATCCTTCGAAATATGGAAGTGCCTTTTTTCAAAGAAACATTAGCACGATATAAAAATGTGCAAGAAGGGCTTAACGCTCAGCAACGTGTATTACGTGAGCAAGGATATAAACCGATTATTGAAACAAAACAGAATGCTATTCATATTTTTATGAAAATCAATGGAGAGCGTCTTCTGTTAGAAGAAGAAGAAGGACGTTTTATTTGTAAAGAGGGGATGTATTCATTTTCGTATGAGGAGCTCATAGAAAGGATGGAGAGTCACCCTGAACAATTTAGTAACAATGTTGTAACAAGACCGCTTATGCAAGAATTTGTTTTCCCTACGCTCGCATTTATTGGTGGGCCAGGAGAAATTGCATATTGGAGCGAATTACAACAAGTGTTTCATGCAATGGATTGTCAAATGCCACCGGTTGTGCCGCGTTTGACAATCAGTTATTTAGCGCGCGATATTGAAACTGATTTACAAGATTTGCAGCTACAAGAGAGCGAAGTGTTTAATAAAGGTATTACTGCACTCCGAGAAAAATGGCTGTCTATGCAAGTTGAAGAGCCGATAGACAATCAATTTACTCATGCGGCGGAGCAAATCGGGGCGATTCATACATCTTTACAACAATTTGTACAAAAAGTAAATCCAGGTCTGCGAGATTTTGCAAAGAAAAATGAGTTGAAAATTATGCAACAACTTGAATTGTTAGAGCGAACACTTCGAGCGGATTTTGAGAGAAAACATGAAGTGCAGCTTAATAAATTCCGGCGAATTGAAAATTCTTTACAACCTCTATATGCGCCGCAAGAACGAGTATGGAATATTTGCTATTACTTAAATATTTACGGACTTGATTTTGTGGAAAGGGTTATGAACCAAACTTTTAGTTGGACTGGAAAACAGCATATTATAAAATTATAAAATCTTGCTCTTAAGAGCAGGATTTTATTTTATTTTGTGGAATTAACTGTAAAATAATTTTATTTACTATGTAAATCTTAGCATGTAAAAGCTGAGAGCACTCTTTTTTTGAAGAACAGTACTTTTTTTGACAAAATGAAAGTAGGTTATTATCTTTTTCGACATGTTTTTATGTATTTTCCCGCAAAAGATGATAAAATTTAGTATATAATAAGGTGACATTACTATTAGTAGGGAGCTGTGTTCCCACTAATTGTCATCCATAACAATCAGACTCTTAGGGGCAGTTATCTCAATTCCTCATAATTTTGCGGATTGACTGTTAAAGCGGGATAAAAAGATGCGTCAAGAGGATTATTTTGCAAAAAGTAGGTGCAACAATGTTTAAACATGTAACAGTGCTTTTAAAAGAAACAGTAGATGGTTTAGAAATTAAACCAAATGGTACATATGTGGATTGTACGCTAGGAGGTGGAGGTCATAGTGCTTATTTACTATCTCAACTTTCCGAAGAAGGAAGACTAATTGCATTTGATCAAGATGAGATTGCAATTCAAAATGCAAAAGAAAAATTCTCTTCTTACAACGGCCAATTTATAACTGTAAAAAGTAACTTTCGCTATTTGAAGGAAAGATTATATGAATTAGGAATTACAGAAGTAGACGGTATTTTATTTGATTTAGGTGTTTCTTCCCCGCAATTAGATACACCAGAACGTGGATTTAGTTATCATCACGATGCTCCGCTTGACATGCGCATGGATCAAGATGCCCCATTAACAGCATATGACGTTGTAAATAGTTGGTCATATGAACAACTTGTAAGAATCTTTTTTCAATATGGTGAAGAAAAATTTTCAAAGCAAATTGCAAGGAAAATTGAAGCGTACCGTGAGAAAAAGCCAATTGAAACAACTGGAGAGTTAGTGGAATTAATTAAAGAAGGGATTCCAGCTCCGGCACGTCGAACTGGCGGACATCCTGCGAAGCGAGTATTCCAAGCAATTCGTATTGCAGTTAATGATGAATTGAAAGTGTTTGAGGAAGCGTTGGAAGCGGCGATTGACGTAACGAAAACAGGCGGACGAATTAGCGTTATTACATTCCATTCGTTAGAAGATCGCATTTGTAAAGTGACATTTAAAAAACATAGTACAACACCTCAGCTTCCACCAGGATTACCAATTATTCCTGATGAATACAAACCAAAGTTGAAGCTAATTACAAGAAAGCCAATTTTACCTTCTGATGTGGAATTAGAAGAAAATAACCGAGCGCGTTCTTCAAAGCTACGAATTGCTGAAAAATTATAAAAAGGAGAGAGAGGTATGACAAATTTAGCCGTTAAGTATAAAAAGCAGCAAGTAGAAGTACAATCTCAAGCTCCGCAGCAAGTGATACAGCCAGGTGCGAAAACAAAAATTACAAGAATTGAAAAATTATTGTATGTTGCATTTATTGGCTTTTTATTGTATGCATGTGTAGCATTTATTGGGAATAAAGCGGCGTTATATGAAGCTGATGCAAAAGTAACAAAAATGGAAAGCACACTTACAAAACAAAAAAATACAAATCAAGAATTACAGGCTGAAACTGAAAAGCTAACACGTTATGATCGCATTGCGGAAATTGCAAAAAAACATGGGCTTGAAATCAATGCGAATAATGTAAAAGGCTTAAATTAATCCAATAGGTGTGAAGAAGAGATGAATACACGTAAATTTCATACCAACAAAGGAGCAGGGTTCTTCATCAAGGTTTTTCTCCTGCTCTTTTTTCTGTTGTTAGCCCGCTTTCTTTATATTGAAGCAACAAAAACAGTGCATGGAGTAGATTTAGAGGCACTTGCGCAGCAAAAACATAATAAAAGCGGGGTACTCGAAGCAAATCGAGGAACCATTTATGATCAAAATGGTTATGTGCTTGCTCAAGATGCAAATTCATATAAGATGGTTGCTACTTTAAAAGGACAAAATCATATAGAAGACAAAGAAGATGCTGCAGAGAAACTATCGAAAGTACTTGATGTAAGTAAAGAAGAAATTTTGAAGTACTTAAATAAAGACCTTACACAAGTAGAGTTTGGATCAATTGGAAGAAATTTAACGAAAGAAAAGAAGGACGAAATTGAAAGTTTAGATATAAAAGGAATTTCTTTTGTTACAGAAAAGGCAAGGGTATATCCGAACGGTGATTTTGCTTCGTACGTACTTGGATATGCTAAGCCGAATGATGAAGGAATTGGAGAAGGACAGTTCGGACTTGAAAAAAGTTTAGATAAATATTTGCGTGCTTCTAACGGAAGCGTAACGTATACGGGTGATACGAAAGGTGTCTCGCTAGAAGAGAAAAAAAATGATGTAAAGCCTCCTAAAAATGGAGATAATGTATATTTAACAATTGACCAACGTATTCAAAGCTTTCTAGAAGATGCGATGGAAGAAGCGGAAAAACATTATGATCCATCAATGTTAATCGGAGTCGTAGCAGATCCAAAAACAGGGAAAATTTTAGCGATGTCTAGTAGGCCAAGTTATGACCCAAATAAACGAGACATTGATTATTTTTTAAATGATCCCATTGCTAATGCTTATGAACCAGGTTCGACAATGAAAATCTTTACGTTAGCGGCCGCGATTAATGAAGGTGTATACAATGGCCAAGAGTATTATCAATCTGGTACGTACAAAGTAGGGAATTCGGTAATTAAAGATCATAATAATGGTGCGGGATGGGGCTCTATTACGTTTGATGAAGGTGTTGAGCGCTCATCAAACGTTGCTTTCGCTATTCTAGGAAATGAAAAGTTGGGACCCGATCGTTTCCATCAATACATTCAAAAATTTCACTTAGATCAAAAGACAGGAATTGATTTGCCTGGAGAAGGTGAAAATACAATCTTATTTGATAAGCAAATTCAGCAGGTAACAACGGCATTTGGACAAGGTTCTACAGTAACTCCAATTCAACTTGTGCAAGCGGCTACTGCAATTGCTAACGACGGAAAAATGATGAAGCCGTATGTAGTTGATAAGATTGTAGATCCAGCGGATAATAAAGTTGTCGAGGATCACAAACCGGAAGTGGTAGAAGAACCGGTTACAAAAGAGACTGCAGAACAAGTAAGGCAATTGTTAGAACAAGTTGTAACATCACCTAAAGGAACGGGAACGGCGTATAAACTTGATAACTATTCTGTTGGTGGTAAAACCGGAACAGCACAAATTCCGGATGGAAAAGGCGGTTACATGACAGGACGAGAAAATTATATTTTCTCATTCCTTGGTATGGCACCAATAGATGATCCGCAGCTTGTTATCTATTTAGCAGTTAAGCAGCCTAAATTAAAAGATACTGAATACGGTGCACAACCGTTAGCTGAAATGTTTAAATCTGTAACGGAAAATAGTTTAGAGTATTTAAAGATTAAACCGAATGAAGTAAAAGATGTGAATAAACAAACAAAAGAGCAGCAAGCTGCTGTTCCAGATGTAACAGGCAAAACGATGGGAGAAGCAAAAGAAATATTAGAAAAGGCAAAGTTTCGACCTGTTGTGTTAGGAGAGGGAAAAGTTAAACAACAAGTGCCAAAAGCGAATGAAAAAACGTTACCGGGTGATCGAGTATTTTTAGTAGGAGATCAACCGAAAATGCCGAATATTAATGGTTGGGCACTTCGGGATGTCATGAATTTAGCGGAAGTATTAAATCTAGATTTGAAACTTTCAGGTACAGGATATGTAACAGAACAGAGTGTTGCTGAAGGTACGCCGTTAAAAGAACGAACTCCGTTAGAAGTAAAACTTGTTCCGCCTCTTGAACCACAGCAAGAAGCGGAGAAGGAGCCAAGCAAAAAGGAAGGCACTTAACATAGGAAAAGTAGGCGTGTTCTAATTAAATACGTACAAGCATATATTGGAACAAGTGAAGCGTAAAGGAGGCTTGTTCCAATATGCGTGTATCGAATGTAACAGTAAGAAAACGGCTTATTTTTGTGCTTATATCTGGTATACTGATTTTTACAATTATCGATATTCGTCTTGGATATGTGCAGTTTTTTCTTGGGAATATGTTAACAGATCGTGCGAAAGATTCATGGAGCCGTAATATTACATTTGAACCTGAGAGAGGGAAAATTGTAGATCGAAATGGTGTAGAGCTCGCAACAAATAAAAGTGCACCAACTGTCTTTGTGGTACCAAGGCAAATTGAAAAACCAGCAGAGACTGCAGAGAAATTAGCTGCAGTTTTAGGTGTGTCGAAAGAAGAAATCTATCAGCGTCTTACGAAAAAAGAGTCCATAGTGAGATTAGACAAAGGCGGGCGGAAAATTTCTCACGACAAGGCAAAAGAAGTTAGGGCTTTAAGTTTAAAAGGTGTATATATCGCTGAAGATTCCATTCGATATTATCCGTTTGGAAAATATCTATCACATGTGCTTGGATTTGCTGGGAGTGATAACCAAGGACTTATGGGGCTGGAGTCATATTATGACAAAGAATTAAATGGTGACAAAGGATATGTTCGTTTTTTTGCTGATGCGAAAGGACAGCGTATGCCGAACATTGGTGATGATTATAAAGAACCTGGAGATGGCTTGGATTTAAGGCTAACAATTGATTCACGTATTCAGACGATCATGGAGAGAGAATTAAATATTGCGGATTCGACGTATCATCCAGATGGAATGATAGCAATTGCTATGAACCCAAATAATGGTGAGATTTTAGGGATGTCTAGCCGACCAAGTTTTGATCCAGCAGATTTCAGAAGTGTTTCACCGGAAGTATTTAACCGAAATCTACCTGTATGGAGTACATATGAACCAGGATCCACATTTAAAATTATTACACTTGCAGCTGCTTTAAATGAAAATTTAGTAGACTTGGAGAAAGATACGTTTTATGATGATGGAGCGGCAGAAGTTGGCGGTGCAAGATTACGTTGCTGGAAAGCAGGGGGACACGGTAGCCAAACATTTTTAGAGGTTGTTCAAAACTCTTGTAACCCAGGGTTTGTAGAGCTTGGAGAACGTCTAGGAAAAGAAAAGCTGTTTCAATATATTCGTGATTTTGGATTTGGTGAAAAAACGGGCATTGATTTACAAGGAGAAGGTAAAGGGATTTTATTTGATTTAAAAAAAGTAGGGCCTGTTGAGCAAGCGACGACAGCATTTGGGCAGGGGGTGTCTGTTACCCCTATTCAACAAGTTGCAGCAGTAGCTGCTGCTGTAAATGGAGGCACGTTATATAAGCCGTACATTGCGAAAGAGTTTATAGATCCAACTACGAATAAAGTGATTAGTAAAACAACGCCTGTTGCGAAGAGACAAGTTATTTCCAAGGAAACATCTGAAAAAGTGCGTTATGCACTTGAAAATGTTGTGGCAAAAGGTTCAGGTAAAGGTGCTTATATTGATGGTTATCCTGTCGGAGGAAAGACTGGTACAGCCCAAAAAGTAAAAGATGGGAAATATTTAGATAACAACTATATCGTGTCATTCATTGGATTTGCACCAGTAGATGATCCGCAAATTGTTGTGTATGTCGCTGTAGACAATCCAAAAGGGGTTACACAATTTGGCGGGGTTGTAGCTGCACCAATCGTTGGGAATATCCTTCGTGATGTTTTGCCGGTTATGGGAGTAGAGCCTAGAAAAGAGCAAATTGAAAAGAAATTAACTTGGGATGAGACGCCTTTAATAGAAGTTCCTAATGTAGTAGGCATGGATCGAAAGGAATTACAAAATCAACTTGTTGATTTACAATTGGATGCTAGCGGCGAAGGAGACAAAGTGGTCGAACAATCTCCAAAGCCCGGCACGAAAGTAAAAGCAGGATCAAAGGTTCGAATATACTTTAATTAAGTATGAAGTGCTTATTTACGATACAATAACATTCAACTAACTAGCAGTGAGACACTTGTTTCTCACTGCCTGTTAATTAATAAATTATGCTCTTATATATGGAGTTCTTTGAAACTATCCATTTATAAGAGATAAATAAAGAGTAGAGAGGGTTTAAAGAAATGAAGTTGCATACACTTGTATCAAGTTTGCATGATTTTCCGGTTGTTCCAAAAGAAAATCCGGAAATTACATCTATTGAAGCGGATTCGCGTAAAGTGACAAATGGAAGTTTATTTGTATGTATAAAAGGTTTCACGGTTGATAGTCATGAATTTGCCAAGCAAGCAGCCGCGCAAGGTGCGGCTGCTATTGTTGCGGAAAGACCTATTGATGTTGACGTTCCAGTTGTACTTGTTAAAGATACAGTACGTTCTTTAGCGGTGTTAGCAGATTATTTTTATGGGCAGCCAACGCAAAAGTTACATTTAATTGGAATTACAGGTACAAATGGAAAGACAACAACATCGCATATAATGAACGAAATTATGCGTGCGCATGGACATAAAACAGGATTAATTGGAACAATTAATATGAAAATAGGTGACGAAACGTTTGAAGTGAAAAACACAACACCAGATGCATTAACATTACAAAAGACGTTCCATAAAATGATTGAACAAAATGTAAATAGTGCTGTTATGGAAGTATCTTCACATGCATTGCACCTTGGAAGAGTACATGGATGTGACTACGATGTAGCAGTGTTTACGAATTTAACGCAAGATCATTTAGATTATCATAAAACAATGGAAGAGTACAAACATGCAAAGGGCTTATTATTTGCACAGCTTGGTAATAGCTATTCTCATAACCGTGTAAAATATGCTGTATTAAATAATGACGATGCCGCAGCAATAGATTATATGAAAAGTACGGCAGCGACGGTAATTACGTATGGTATTGATACGAAAAGTGATGTAATGGCGAAAAATATTGAGATGACAAATGCTGGTACGGCTTTTACACTGGTAACTCCGAATGAAAGCATCGAGATTACGATGAAGTTAATTGGGAAATTTAATGTCTATAATGTACTAGCTGCAACTGCAGCATGTCTCGTTTCTGGTGTAGCTTTACAAACGATTATTGATGTTGTGAAAGAATTAAAAGGTGTACCTGGGCGTTTTGAAGTTGTTGATAGAGGTCAAGATTTTACAGTCATTGTTGACTATGCGCATACACCGGATAGTTTAGAAAACGTATTGATGACAACAAAACAATTTGCAAAAGGAAATGTGTATTGTATCGTTGGTTGTGGTGGGGATCGAGATCGTACGAAACGACCAATTATGGCGAATGTCGCATCTCAGTACGCAACGCACGCAATTTATACATCAGACAACCCGCGCAGCGAACAGCCCAAAGCAATTCTTGATGATATGATAGAAGGTGTAAAAGGGAATAATTATGAAGTGGTTGTTGATCGAAAAGAAGCGATATCTCGTGCTGTTGCTGAGGCAAAAGCTGGAGATATTATTATAATTGCTGGTAAAGGTCATGAAACATATCAAATTATCGGTACAGAAGTACATCATTTTGACGATCGTGAAGTTGCTGGGGAGGCAATTGCACAACGTTTAAGCATGAAAGAATAACAACAAGAGAGGGGGACTAAATATGCTTGAACAAGGATTATTAATTACAGTTGGGGTGGCATTTTTAATTTCTGTTGCGTTGTCACCAATTTTTATTCCATTTTTACGCCGTTTAAAGTTTGGACAGAGCATTCGTGATGAAGGTCCGAAGTCACATCAAAAGAAATCGGGAACACCGACTATGGGCGGAATTGTTATTTTTATTTCAATTATGATTACGTCTATTATTATGATGTTTAAGTTTCAAAAGAGCGCTGAGACATATTTATTGCTTCTAGTTACATTTGGTTATGGTTTAATCGGATTTCTTGATGATTACATTAAAGTTGTTAAAAAGAGAAATCTTGGTTTGACATCAAAACAAAAATTAATAGGGCAGTTTGTTATTGCGGTAGCTTTCTTTATCATTGCAAAGGGCCAAGGATTTGATACACATTTAAGTATTCCAGGAACAGAAATTAAGTTTGACTTACACTGGGCATACTTTATTCTTGTTCTCTTTATGTTGATAGGAGCTTCAAACGCAGTTAACTTAACTGATGGGCTAGATGGATTATTAGCAGGAACAGCTGCCATTGCATTTGGTGCGTATAGTATTATTGCTTTTGCTCATGAGCAGTACACAATTGCTATTTTTTGTATGGCAGTTGTTGGAGCTGTATTAGGGTTTTTAGTATTTAATGCTCATCCTGCAAAAGTATTTATGGGAGATACAGGATCTTTAGCACTTGGTGGTGCTTTAGCTGCTGTTTCAATTTTAACGAAAACAGAGTTATTATTAGTTATCATTGGTGGGATGTTTGTTATTGAAACGCTTTCTGTTATTATTCAAGTCGTTTCGTTTAAAACACGAGGAAAGCGTGTATTCAAAATGAGTCCGCTTCATCACCACTATGAATTATGCGGTTGGTCAGAATGGCGCGTAGTTGTAACGTTCTGGTCAGTAGGGCTTTTATTTGCAGTGTTAGGAATTTATATCGGGGTGTGGATGTAATTGAAAACGATAACTGACTATCAAAATAAAAATATTCTTGTATTAGGTATGGCAAAAAGCGGTTATGCTGCAGCTGTTTTATTAAAGAAGCTTGGAGCAAATGTAGTTGTAAATGATAGCAAGCCGCTAGCTGAAAATCCGTTAGCGATAGAGTTGCAAGGTCAAGGCGTGGAAGTTGTATGTGGTGGTCATCCCTTAGAATTATTAGAGAAAAATATTTCTCTTGTTGTGAAAAATCCAGGGATTCCGTATTCTAATCCGTTACTTGTCGCGGCAAAAGAAAAAAATATTCCAATGGTAACAGAAGTAGAATTAGCATATCGCATTTCGGAAGCACCATTTATTGGGATTACAGGGTCTAATGGAAAAACAACGACAACAACATTAACATTTGAAATGTTAAAAGAAGGAGAAAAACATCCTGTTATTGCTGGAAATATCGGTACGGTAGCATGTGAAGTTGCACGAGATGTAACTTCACAAGAAGTGGTTGTAACAGAACTTTCTTCATTTCAATTAATGGGTATTGAAACGTTTCAACCGAAGATCGCAGTGCTTTTAAACTTATTTGAAGCACACTTAGATTATCACGGTACGAAGAAAGAGTACGGTTTAGCAAAAGCGAATATCTTTAGAAATCAAACTAAAAATGACTATAGCATCATTAATGCTGACGATGAAGATGTAATGATGTTGTCTGAGCAAAGTAAAGGACAAAAAGTGTACTTTTCTACGACGAAAATTATTGAAGACGGCGCTTGTGTAAAAGATGGTGCTCTTTACTTTAAAGGTGAAAAAGTTATTGATATTCACGATATTGTATTACCGGGTAAACATAATTTAGAAAATATACTAGCTGCTATGAGTATTGCAAAGCTTATGGGCGTTGCTAATGAAGCGATTATAGCAGTCTTAAAACGTTTTACAGGTGTAAAGCATCGTTTAGAGTATGTAACGACGATTGGAAACCGTAAGTTTTATAATGATTCAAAAGCAACAAATATGCTGGCGACAGAAAAAGCATTGTCTGCATTTACGCAACCAGTAATTTTATTAGCGGGTGGGCTAGATCGTGGTAATGAATTTGATGATTTAATCCCATACTTTGGGCATGTGAAGGCACTGCTTACATTTGGACAAACTGCACCTAAGCTTGTGAAAGCTGCAGAAAAGGCTGGAATGAAAGTTATTAAATGTGTCGATAATGTGGAACAAGCGGTACAAGAAGCATATGCTCTTTCAGAAGAGGGAGACGTGATTCTTTTATCTCCTGCATGTGCAAGCTGGGACCAATTTAAAACATTTGAAGAAAGAGGAGACATGTTTATACAAGCTGTGCATAAGCTAGTATAAAGTGAAAGAATCATCAGTGGATTGTTCCTACTGATGATTCTTTTATAGGTAGATAAAATGAAACTCCTATTGGCGGGATTTTTCTTCGTATTCCACTGATGAAAGGCTTTCACCAATGGGGTTCTTACAGGGAGTTATCTCACACCTATCTTCTTTGATTTCTTGCAATCTTGAGGTGGGAGTCATACTGCCTGCAAGTAGCCAGAGATAAATGATGCTTCGTTTGTGAAAAAGTAGGGCTAACGAAAAGCTGCTTTCAAAGAGGTGATGCTCATTGCCAACAAAGAAGACTCCTGATTTTATTCTTATTATTGTGACATTGTTACTTTTGACGATAGGAATGGTGATGGTATACAGTGCTAGCGCTGTATGGGCTTCGTATAAAATGGGAGATTCATTCTTTTTTGCAAAACGTCAATTGTTATTTGCTAGTCTTGGTGTCGTTGCTATGTTTTTTATCATGAAGATTGATTATTGGGTGTGGCGTACATACTCCAAGGTGATTTTACTTATCTGTTTCGTTCTTCTTATTCTAGTTTTAATTCCTGGAATTGGACTGGTGCGAGGCGGAGCTCGAAGTTGGATTGGTATAGGTGCATTCTCTATTCAGCCTTCTGAGTTTATGAAGTTTGCGATGATTATTTTTTTAGCGAAATTTTTATCGGAAAAACAAAAAATGATTACGTCTTTCAAACGAGGATTACTTCCTGCGCTTAGTTTCGTGTTTGTTGCATTTGGTATGATTATGTTACAACCCGATTTGGGGACAGGAACGGTAATGGTTGGAACCTGTGTTGTTATGATTTTTGTTTCGGGAGCACGTATTTTTCATTTTGCAATGTTAGGGTTGATAGGAGTTGCAGGATTTGTTGGACTTATTGCATCAGCACCGTATCGAATAAAGCGTATTACATCATATTTAGATCCATGGTCAGATCCGCTAGGAAGTGGATTTCAGATTATTCAATCGTTACTTGCAATCGGACCGGGGGGGTTATTTGGGCTCGGTCTTGGACAAAGTAGACAAAAATTTTTTTACTTACCAGAGCCGCAAACAGACTTTATTTTTGCGATACTATCCGAAGAATTAGGTTTTATTGGTGGTTCGTTTGTGTTATTATTATTTAGTCTGTTGTTATGGCGTGGGATTCGTGTAGCGTTAGGAGCGCCAGACCTATACGGTACTTTTTTAGCAGTCGGGATTGTGGCGATGATTGCGATTCAAGTGATGATTAACATCGGTGTTGTAACTGGATTAATGCCGGTTACAGGAATTACCTTGCCATTTTTAAGCTATGGTGGGTCTAGCTTGACCCTTATGTTGATGGCGATTGGAGTGTTACTAAATATAAGTCGTCATTCTCGCTACTAAACCCTGTTTTTATGACAGGGTTTTTCGTATGTGAAAACGGAAATAAAGCGATTGATATACGAATGGCATACATAAAATGAAACTTCTATCAGTAAGGTTTAGTTGAATTAATTAGACTTTTATTGCCCGTGAGCAGCGGGATAATAGAAAAAAGAAGCGGAGGAACAAGCAGTGCGAGTATTAGTCAGCGGTGGTGGAACAGGTGGGCATATTTATCCAGCTCTTGCGTTAATTCGAGAAATCAAAAAAATACATCCTGAAGCAAGATTTTTATATATTGGTACGGAAAATGGTTTGGAAAGTAAAATTGTTCGAAAAGCCGGCATTCCATTTCAATCCATTGTTATTAGCGGGTTTAAACGGAAATTATCAATTGATAATGTGAAAACGGTGATGCGTTTTGTAAAAGGTGTACAAGATAGTAAACGTTATATTCACCGTTTTAATCCGGATGTTGTAATTGGAACAGGTGGTTATGTATGTGGTCCAGTTGTATATGCAGCTGCCAAACTTGGTATTCCAGCAATTGTACATGAACAAAATAGTGTACCTGGTGTAACAAATAAATTTTTGAGTCGCTACGTGAATAAAGTAGCGGTTTGTTTTGATGCGGCAACAGAACATTTCCCGCAAAATAAAGTTGTGATGACAGGGAATCCTCGTGCTTCGGAAGTAATGAACCAAAATGGTATGAAAGGCAAGCGTTCTGTGGGATTATCTCTTTCAAAAAAATCAGTATTAATTTTTGGAGGAAGCCGAGGCGCTAGACCGATTAACGATGCGTTTTTAGAAGCAATTGAACAATTTGGTAATAAAAATTATGAAGTATTGTACGTTACAGGTGAAGTACATTATGATAAAGTAATGGAAGCTGTGAAACAAAAAGGGAATCCGCAAAATGTTATTATTAAGCCGTTTATTGATAATATGCCAGAAGTACTTACTGGGGTAGACCTTGTTGTTTCGCGTGCAGGTGCTACAACGTTAGCTGAGTTGACAGCTTTAGGGAAACCCAGTGTCTTAATTCCGAGTCCGTATGTAACAAACAATCACCAAGAGAAAAATGCTCTTTCTGTTGTTGATAAAGGAGCAGCAAAAATGCTTCTTGAAAAAGATTTAACAGGTGAAACGCTTATTGGTGATATTGATGAAATTTTACTAGATGTACAAAAATTACAAAATATGAAACTAGCTGCAAAGCAGTTAGGAATGCCAAATGCAGCAAACAAGTTGTTTGAAGTTATGAAAAAACTTGTAGAAAATAACGTTAGGTGAATGCCCTGCATACTACTGTAGTACGGAGACTTAATATGGGGGAGAGCATCATGAAACAATTAGCAAAGGAACTTATGGAAGCACAGGTAGGAAAAGTACTAGAAAACGAACCATTAGCTCGCTATACAACTATGAAAATAGGTGGTCCAGCGGATATTTTAGTGGTTCCAAGTAGTGTTGAAGGTGTGGAAAAATCGTTAAAGCTTGTGAAAAAGCATGGGACAAAATGGACTGCAATTGGTCGCGGTTCCAACCTTCTTGTATCGGATAAAGGTATTGAAGGAGTTGTGATTCGATTAGGAGAAGGACTAGATCATTTAGAAGTAGATGGTGTTACTGTACGAGTAGGTGGAGGGTATTCTCTCGTTAAACTGTCAACTTTATTGAGCCGCCAAGGATTAGCAGGATTAGAGTTTGCTAGTGGTATTCCTGGAAGCGTAGGCGGAGCTGTTTATATGAATGCAGGTGCTCATAAATCGGATATGTCTGAAATTTTGACGAGAGCTCGTGTTATGTTTGAAGATGGAACGATTGAATGGCTAACGAAAGAAGAGCTAGAATTTTCTTATCGCACATCTGTTTTACAAAAGAAGCGTCCTGGCATTGTATTAGAAGCAGAGTTACAATTAAAAGCAGGTAATCGTGAAGACATTATTGCGATTATGCAAAAGAATAAAGATTATCGCCGTGATACACAACCTTGGAATCACCCATGTGCAGGAAGTATTTTTAGGAATCCACTACCAAATTATGCTGGTAATTTAGTTGAAAAGGCTGGACTACGTGGTTATCAAATTGGCGGTGCAAAAATTTCGGAAATGCATGGGAACTTTATTGTTAATACAGGAACAGCTTCTGCGCAAGATGTTCTTGATTTAATTGCTTTTGTGAAGAAAACGATTAAAGAACAATTTGATGTTAATATGCATACAGAAGTAGAGATAATTGGAAGATAATAGTTGTTTGTCCCACCCATTGTCATTTATGATATAATAGAAAGAGAAGAACGGCATGCATAACATGCCGTTCTTTATGTTACATAGGGGGATCGTACATGAAGAATAGTAAAGTTATTAAACTACAAGATCGTGTACCAAAATTAAAAAATCAAAAGAAGAAGAAACAGGTAAACAAACGATTAATTTTATATGTATCGATTTTATTTTTACTGGTGCTTTTTTTAATTTATTTTCGATCTCCGCTTAGCAATATAAAGAAAATTACGGTTCACGGCAATCACTATATGACAGATGAACAAATAATGGAGCAAGCAGGCATTACACATAAAACAAGCTATTTTCGTGTAGCGACACAGCAAGCAGAAACAAATTTAAAGAAGCAAAAAGAGATTAAAGAGGCTCATGTAAAGAAAAAATTTCCAAATCAAATTGTTATCGATGTTGAGGAATATGTGACAATTGGCTACATTAATAAAGAAGGAAAACTGTATCCGCTTTTAGAAAATGGAAAGTCACTAGATGCTCTCCCGAATGGAAAATTGCCAATTGCTGCCCCGATTTTCGTTCCATTTGAAGAAAAGAAAATGAAAGAATTGATTGCTGAATTAGAAAAATTAACACCAACTGTTCTTCGGTCTATTTCTGAAATTCATTACAAGCCAACAGATTTGTACGCAGATCATCTTACATTATATATGAATGAGGGATATGAAGTAAGTACAGTAATTCAAGATTTTGCAAAACGAATGGAAGCTTATCCTCTTATTATTAAAAACCTATCACCAGATAAAAAGGCAATTATTCATTTAGAAGTAGGGGCATATACGGAATATGTGAATTAATCAATAAGGGATTAATAAAGTAGATATTTTAACTGTAAAATTGTTTTTTCAAAGAGATATAGGAATTTACTCTTAGAAAATATGTGATTAAGTCATATTTTTCTCTGTTTTCTTTTTTAATATAATCTTAGCCGCAAGTTTAGCTTTTCTAGGAGTACATCTTGGTGTAGACTTATACTTGGCAGCAATCTTTGTAGTCGGATAAGGTTGTTTCAAAATATAGCAGTGATTTGCATCTTACTGTTGGAAAAATGAAAGAATGCCAAATAAAAATAAGAAAAATATAGTGTTAAAAAAGGGAAACACATAAATACGTTGAATATTTTTCTTATAACATAGTAAAACAACGATTGTTGTTCCATATATTGAATTTTGTGGTATAAATAAAGAAGGAGGTGCCAAAGAATGAACAGCAATGAAATATACGTTAGTCTTGACATCGGTACATCCAATGTTAAAGTTATTATTGGCGAGATGGTCAATGACGCTTTAAACATTATTGGTGTTGGAAATGTAAAGTCAAATGGTTTAAAAAAAGGCTCCATTGTTGACATAGATGAGACTGTGCAATCGATTAAAAAGGCGATTGAACAAGCTGAACGCATGGTGGGGATACACATTGAACGCGTTGTTGTGGGTGTAAACGCAAATCAAGTACAGCTTCTTCCTTGTCATGGAGTAGTCGCTGTTTCAAATGAAGATCGTGAAATCGGAAACGAAGATGTGCTTCGTGTACTTGATGCGGCGCAAGTTGTGTCAATTGCACCGGAGCGTGAATTTATTGATGTGGTACCTCGACAGTTTATCGTAGACGGTCTCGATGAAATTAATGATCCGCGCGGAATGATTGGTGTACGTTTAGAAATGGAAGGCACATTAATTACAGGCTCGAGAACATTGTTACATAATTTACTTCGATGTGTAGAAAAAGCGGGTCTTGAAATAATTGATATTTGCCTTCAACCATTAGCAGCATCAACAGTTGCTTTGTCAAGTGATGAGAAAAATCGAGGTGTTGCTCTCGTTGACATCGGTGGAGGTTCAACAACGTTATCAATTTTCCAAGATGGAGAATTACAAACAGCAAGCATATTACCGATTGGCGGAGATCATATTACAAAAGATATAGCCATTGGATTGAAAACATCAACGGAAAATGCCGACCAAATTAAACTAAAATATGGACATGCTTTTTATGATACAGCATCTGAGGAAGAGTTATTTACTGTTTCAATTATGGGCAGTGATCAAACAGAGCAATATTCTCAAGTAGAGTTAGCAGATATCATTGAAGCTCGTGTAGAGGAAATTCTTATGTTTGTACAAGATGAGGTGCAAAAACTTGGTTTGAAACAGTTACCGGCTGGTTATGTACTTACTGGTGGAGTTGTTTCTATGTCAGGTATTCTTGATCTTGCCTACGATATTCTACATGAAAATGTTCGTATTGCAACGCCAGATTATATAGGTGTACGTGAACCGCAATATACGATTGGTGTTGGACTTATTAAAAATGCCTATCAAAAAGCTAAGTTACGAGGAAAAAGTGTTCAGGAGAAGCAAGAAAGTTATGAATTACAACATGCACCAGTACCTGCTGCAGTGCAACAACCTGTAAAACAAAAGCCGCGTAATAACAATAACAATAACAATAACAATAATAATAATAATGAACGAATGATGTCAAAAGTGAAGCGTGTATTCCGATATTTATGGGAATAGATTTGAGCGCGAAAAATGAGGTTCTAGGGGGATTTCGACATGTTAGAGTTTGATACTACTCAAGATCAAATGGCAAATATAAAAGTTATCGGTGTTGGCGGTGGCGGAAACAATGCTGTCAATCGTATGATTGAGCATGGTGTACAAGGTGTAGACTTTATTGCAGTAAACACAGATGCACAAGCTTTAAATTTATCAAAAGCTGAAACAAGAATGCAAATCGGTGGCAAATTAACGCGCGGGCTTGGTGCTGGTGCAAACCCTGAGGTAGGGAAAAAAGCCGCTGAAGAAAGTAAAGAACAAATCCAAGAAGCACTTCGCGGAGCGGATATGGTTTTCGTAACAGCTGGTATGGGCGGAGGAACTGGGACTGGTGCAGCTCCAGTTATCGCACAAGTTGCAAAGGAGTTAGGAGCACTAACAGTTGGTGTTGTAACACGTCCATTTACATTTGAAGGCCGTAAGCGTGCAACGCAAGCTGCATCTGGTATCGCAGCGTTTAAAGAAAATGTAGATACATTAATCGTAATACCAAATGATCGTTTGTTAGAAATCGTTGATAAAAATACACCGATGCTTGAAGCATTCCGTGAAGCGGATAACGTATTGCGTCAAGGTGTTCAAGGTATTTCTGATTTAATTGCTACACCAGGTCTCATTAACTTAGACTTTGCAGATGTAAAAACAATTATGTCTAACAAAGGTTCTGCATTAATGGGTATTGGTGTGGGAACTGGTGAAAACCGCGCTGCGGAAGCTGCAAAACGTGCAATTTCTAGTCCATTGCTAGAAACATCTATTGATGGTGCACAAGGTGTTATTATGAACATTACAGGTGGCACAAACTTAAGTTTATATGAAGTACAAGAAGCAGCAGATATTGTAGCTTCAGCTTCAGACCAAGAAGTAAATATGATCTTTGGTTCTGTAATTAATGAGAGCTTAAAAGATGAAATTGTTGTAACTGTAATTGCAACAGGTTTTGATGATAGCATTTCAATGCAACCACCAAAGCCAATTATTCGTCCTACAGCGACTACAAAAAATGTGCAACAGCCAGTACAACCAGTCAAACAACGTGAAATAAAGCGTGAAGTGAAACGCGAAGAGCCGGTTGTAAATGAGCGTAGTGCAGACGTAGACGACATTGACATTCCAGCATTTTTACGTAACCGTCGCAGACGATAATTGAATTGAAATTTTACCGCGACTAATAGTCAGCTAAATATCTTGATTTTAAATAAAAAAAGAAGGCCTTTTTAGGCCTTCTTTTTTTATTTCTATATGTTCTCTCTATCCCGCTATTCGCGGGCAGTAAGCCCCCATTTCAAGATGCAGAGAATGGCGAAGAAGATAGGTAGGGGAAGCTGCTCGTAAAAGCCCGATTGGTTCAACTAACCATCAGTGAGAACCCCACTGATGGAAGGTTCACCTTATCCTAGCTAGAAGGACTATTTGGTAGTTTTTAAACATGACAAATTATGCCTGAAAGCTTCAAAATAACAAAAAATCCCTTCCGTGAATTGACACACTTTTCCATAGGATATGCATTATACTAGTCTAAACTTTATAAAAAAGAGGTGAACCGTTTGGTCGTTTACGCCGATATTATTTGGTTATTAAACGTCTGCATTGATTTCCTTTTACTTTTATTAACAGCAATTGTTTTAAAGCGAAAAGTAAAAAGATGGAGACTTGCACTTGGCGCATGTATCGGTTCAACAATTGTTATTTTTGTATTCACACCGTTAGCATCTGTGATGACGCATCCTGTAATGAAATTATTATATTCATTCCTCATTGTGTATACTGCATTTGGTTTTATTCGTTTTCGGACATTTCTACAGACCGTTTTAACGTTTTATTTTGTGACATTTATGGTGGGAGGCGGCCTTGTTGGAACACATTTTTTTCTTCAAACAAATGACATGGTGAATGGACTTATTTCTACAAAATCCATTTCATATGGTGATCCTGTAAGTTGGGTGTTTGTTATGATTGGCTTTCCGATTATGTACTATTTTTCTAAAAAGAGAATTGCAGATGTGGAAGTGACAAAAATCCATTATGAACAAATTGTGAAAGTAGATATCAAAATTGATATAAATGATATTCAACTAGATGGATTGATTGATAGTGGAAATCAATTGTATGACCCGCTTACAAAAACACCAGTTATGATTATACATGTTTCTTCTTTAGAACATGTGCTTCCAAAGTGGTTAATAGAACAAGTTCAAATGAAAACAGCAATTCCATATATACCAGATGAAGAATCACAGTGGGCAACACGTTTGAGGTTAATTCCTTATCGTGCTGTAGGTGTTAATCAACAATTTTTGTGGGCAATTAAACCTGACATTGTACGAGTTTATCATGAAGGTACTACTGTTACCGTAAATAAAGTATTAATTGGTTTAAATACACAGCAACTATCAGCAAATGGTGAGTATCAATGTATTTTACATCCAAAAATGTTATTGTCTCAAAAAGTGACAATTGCTTAATGAAAAAAGGAGGGATTTTATGTTGAAATTAAAATTTCGTTTAACTTATCTTTGGTATAAATTATTACTAAAACTTGGAATTAAGACCGATGAAATTTATTATATCGGTGGAAGTGAAGCGTTACCACCCCCATTAACGAAAGAAGAAGAAGAAATATTGCTGCAAAAACTGCCAAAGGGAGATGAAACAGCGCGATCGCTTTTAATTGAACGCAATTTACGTCTTGTTGTATACATTGCTAGGAAATTTGAAAATACAGGAATTAATATTGAAGACCTGATTAGTATTGGAACCATTGGTTTAATTAAAGCGGTTAATACATTTAATCCGGAAAAGAAAATTAAACTTGCAACATATGCTTCAAGGTGTATTGAAAATGAAATTTTGATGCATTTACGACGAAATAATAAAAATCGTTCAGAAGTATCATTTGATGAGCCTCTTAATATTGATTGGGATGGAAATGAACTATTGCTATCAGATGTCCTTGGAACGGATGAAGATATTATTACAAAAGATTTGGAAGCAACTGTTGACCGCCATTTACTTATGAAAGCATTACATCAATTAAATGATCGAGAGAAGCAAATTATGGAACTTCGTTTTGGATTAGATGGCGGAGAAGAAAAAACGCAAAAGGATGTTGCGGATATGCTTGGTATCTCACAGTCTTATATTTCGCGTTTAGAAAAACGGATTATTAAAAGGCTTCGTAAAGAGTTTAACAAAATGGTATGAGGTTAAGCATTCTCTAACGAATATTTTTTACTTGGGGTGCTTGGTCGATTGCTTTTTTATAAGTAATTTAATTTTCATTTTAGAAAAAAACGTTTCATTTAGTAATGCGGGATAAATGAATATATGCATAAAATTCCCTCCAAAGGAGATACTTTACACTGTACAGCAACTCCCGATAGGAGGGAACACTTTGACGAGAAACAAAGTAGAAATTTGCGGTGTTGATACATCTAAACTTCCAGTATTAAAAAATGAAGAAATGCGACAGCTATTTCGAGAAATGCAAAGCGGTGATATAAGCGCAAGGGAGAAACTAGTAAACGGAAACTTACGTCTTGTACTGAGCGTCATCCAAAGATTTAACAACAGAGGGGAGTTTGTTGATGATTTATTTCAAGTTGGCTGCATTGGACTTATGAAATCCATTGATAACTTTGACTTAAGCCAAAATGTTAAATTTTCAACATATGCTGTACCCATGATTATTGGAGAAATCCGAAGATATTTGCGTGATAATAACCCAATACGCGTCTCGCGTTCATTGCGTGATATTGCGTATAAAGCATTGCAAGTACGAGAAAAGCTTATTGCTGAAAATTCGAAAGAGCCAACAGCGATGGATATAGCAAAAGTACTTGATGTGACGCACGAAGAAATTGTGTTTGCGCTTGATGCGATTCAAGATCCAGTTTCATTATTTGAGCCAATATACAATGATGGTGGAGATCCAATTTTTGTGATGGATCAGCTAAGTGATGATAAACAAAGGGACGAGCAATGGGTCGAAGAATTAGCATTAAAAGAGGGAATGAAGCGATTAAATGAACGAGAAAAGATGATTATTCGCAAGCGTTTCTTTCAAGGAAAAACACAAATGGAAGTAGCGGAGGAAATTGGGATTTCTCAAGCGCAAGTGTCACGTCTTGAAAAATCAGCAATTAAACAAATGAATAAAACAATTCAAGGCTAAGGTCTCATCATTTATGATGAGACCTTTTAAAGTTTTGAAGAGAGATTCTGCTCATAGGAAGAATGGTGGGTTCATATAATGGCTATAAAGAAAAGATTTTGTACGTGAAGGGTGTATCCCTTACTGCTGGAAGTTTCACTTTATGCATTGAGGTGGAATTATGATTGTCAGTTAAGTATGAAACAAAGGAGAGGATGGCAATGATACGTATTTCAGAATTTCAAATGAAGGATGTTGTCGATGTGTCAGACGGAAAGAAACTTGGAAATATTGGAGATATTGATATTGATATGAAGACGGGGAAAATTCAAGCAGTTATTATTACAAAACAAGGGAAAATGCTAGGTTTATTTGGAAAAGAAGAAGAATTTGTAATTCCTTGGAAACAAATTATGAAAATAGGAGAAGATGTTATCTTAGTTCGGGCGGATCATATTAATAAAATGACAGAAACAATACAAACACCGACAATTTCTTAAAGAATATTACAAATTCCTTTTTTTTTTATGTTGTCATTATGGAAAAATAAAAGTATGGTAAAATAGACAAGAAGTACCATACTTTTTATGTTATTTTATTATAAGGAGCCTTTTTATGAGAGAACCATTTACATATAAGGACGGTATGTTACATTTACATGTTTGGGAAAAACTTGGACCCATCATAGCTGGATTTACTACAAAAGAAGGTGGAGTGAGCACCGGACCGTTTCATACAATGAATCTAGGGCTACACGTCCATGACAAAGTGGAAGATGTTCATGAAAATCGGCGTCTTTTAGCAGAAAAGTTACATGTTTCATTAGAAAAGTGGATTTGTTCTGAACAGGTTCATGACTATCATGTTGCAAAAGTAGGAAAGCAAGAGAAGGGAAAAGGAGTCTTTTCCTATAAAGATGGTATCCCGAATACAGATGGCATATATACGACAGATACGGACGTGTTATTAACATCTTGTTATGCGGATTGTGTTCCATTATATTTTTATTCGCCATCTTATAAAATGCTTGGACTTGCACATGCCGGCTGGAAAGGAACCGTAAAAGGAATTGCAAGTGAAATGATTAGAAAGTGGAAAGACGAAGGGATACCGCTTGATGATATACATGTTGCCATTGGTCCGTCTATTGGTGCGTGTTGTTACGTGGTGGATGAACGTGTGTTATCTGCGGCTAAACAAGTGATTCATAGTTCTGTTCCATATGAAATGATTTCTGATGGACAGTATGCAATTGATTTAAAAGAAATAAATCGTTTGCTCTGTTTGCAAGCTGGGATTAAGGAAGAGCATATCGCCATGTCCTCTCTTTGTACAAGCTGTGAAACGCAATTATTTTTCTCACATCGCCGCGATCATGGAAAGACGGGAAGAATGCTTAGCTTTATCGGTTTTAAGGAGGAGTGAAAGCAGTGACAGTACAAGGAAATTTAACATATGTTCAACAAGAAGTTGAACAAGCATGCCAACGAGTGAATAGATCTTTAGATGAAATTACACTTGTGGCTGTTACTAAAACGGTAGGTATTGAAAAAACAAATGAAGTAGTACAAGCTGGGCTTGTGCACCTTGGTGAAAATCGTAATGAAGGCTTTTTACAGAAATATGAGTATTTCGGAAACAAAGCGACGTGGCATTTTATCGGTTCATTGCAATCTAGAAAAGTAAAAGAGATTATAAATGAGATTGATTATTTACATTCACTTGATCGTCTTTCACTTGCAAAAGAAATTCAAAAACGAGCAACTAAATTAATTCGCTGCTTTGTACAAGTGAAAACTTCAGAGGAAGAGTCCAAACAAGGGATAGCTATAGATGAAACGATTCAGTTTATTCGCGATTTACAGCAATTTGATAAAATTGAAGTTGTTGGACTTATGACAATGGCACCTTACACGGATGATGAAATGCAAATTCGTAGTTATTTTCAAATGTTGCGTAAACTGCAAAAGCAAGTACAAGATTTAAACTTATCACATGCTCCGTGTACGGAGTTATCGATGGGAATGTCAAATGATTATACAATTGCAATTGAAGAAGGCGCTACATTTATTCGTTTGGGGACGATTTTAGTAGGAAAAGAATAGAGGGAAGGAGAATTTTATTATGAGTTGGTCAAAAGTAAAGTATTTCTTTTTTGACACACCAGAAGAGCGAGAAGCGCATTATGCTTATGAAAAGGAGCAAAATGAAATGAAAAAACAGCAGGAACCAGAGCAGGATATTCCGCTTACAAAAGTACAACCGAAACAAAACGTGGTAAGTATTGAAACAGCAAAACACCCTTCAAAAGTTGTTTTATTAGAGCCGCGTACGTATTCAGAGGCACAGGGTATTGCTGATCATTTAAAAGGTCGCCGTGCAGTTGTGGTTAATTTACAGCGCATGTCTACAGATCAAGCATTACGTATCATTGACTTTCTAAGTGGCACTGTATATGCAATCGGCGGGGACATTCAAAAATTAGGTCCAAAAACATTTATATGTACGCCGGATAATGTAGACATTGTTGGAGCAATTTCTGAATTGTTCGGTGAAGAGGAAGATACAAATATAAAGAGGTGGTAGTGCGCTATGCTGATGATTTTACAAATTTTGCTCTATGTAATAAAAATTTATTCTTGGGCGCTTATTATCTATATCCTACTATCTTGGTTTCCGGGAGCAAGAGAATCGACATTCGGAGAATTTTTAGCACGCATTTGCGAGCCGTATTTGGAACCGTTTCGCCGTTTTATCCCGCCAATTGGAATGATTGATATTTCACCAATTGTAGCAATTATTGTACTAAATTTAGCTAGTTCAGGATTGATACGCGTATTTGAATTTTTTGTGAGGTAAGAGGATATATACATGAGCATCTATGAACATTTTAGATCTGAAGAAACAGTTTTCGTTGATAAAGTGTTAGAATGGAAGCAAGCGGCAGAGGAATATCATCAAGTGAAACTTACTGATTTTCTTGACCCACGTGAACAGCAAATTGTTTCTATGATTGTTGGACATCAAGGAGATGCTGCGTTTCAGTTCTATGGAGCTACTCCGAGTGCAGAAAGAAAGCGGGCATTAATTTATCCAAATTATCTTATGCCGAATGAGGAAGAGTTTCAAGTAGAAGTATTAGAAATTGACTATCCTTCTAAATTTTATACACTGGAACATCGTCAAATATTAGGAGCATTTATGTCTCTTGGATTAAAGAGAGAAAAATGCGGAGATATTTGGCTCCAGCAAAATCGTGCCCAAATAGTAGTTGCAAAAGAAGTTGTTTCGTACATAGAAATGAATTTACAATCAATTGGAAGAACAAAAGTGTCTTTAGCACCTGTGTCATCTGATCATGTGTTACATATGCAAGAACAGTGGGATGAAAAATCGGGGACAGTTTCGGCGCTTCGATTAGATGTACTAATAGCGGAAATGTTTCATATATCTCGTCAAAAAGCACAGCCTTTTATTAAAAATGGTCTTGTAAAAGTGAATTGGAAAGTAGTTGAGCAATCTGCGTATGATTGTTTTCCAGGAGATGTATTTTCTGTCAGAGGTTATGGCAGAGGTAAATTACTCACTGTTGATGGAAAAACAAAACGCGATAAATGGAGAATTTTGTATGGAATCTTAAAATGATTTCTTTTTTTAGAAGGAAAATCTCCCATTTTGTCGAAGAAAAGATATAATTAAAAAAAGGAAATTTTAGATAACCTACTTGGAGGTGGCGTTTGTGCCGTTAACACCGTTAGATATTCATAATAAAGAATTTAGTCGTGGCTTTCGCGGCTATGATGAGGATCAAGTAAATGAATTTCTTGATCAAGTCATTAAAGATTATGAATTAGTGATTCGTGAGAAGAAAGCGTTAGAAGAAAAAGTCGCACAACTAGAAGGGAAATTAGAGCATTTCTCCAATATTGAAGATACATTAAATAAATCTATTGTTGTAGCGCAAGAAGCAGCAGAAGAAGTAAAACGTAATGCACAAAAAGAAGCAAAGTTAATTGTTCGTGAAGCAGAGAAAAATGCGGACCGTATTATTAACGAAGCGTTAGTAAAATCAAGAAAAGTGGCATTTGACATTGAAGAATTGAAAAAGCAAGCGAAAGTGTTCCGTACACGTTTCCGTATGCTAATAGAAGCACAGCTTGAAATGTTAAACAATGATGATTGGGACAAGCTAATTGAGTTAGAAGAAGAAGTAGATGAACTTCTTAAGAAAGAAGAAACAGTGTAAGCTTGACGTTTTTCTCATTATTACATATAATTCTATACAACATAATTTTTTAGAAAAACGAAGATAGGGATAAGTACTTTTTTCATACCTTATATAGCGAACTGAGGACGGTGGAAGCTCAGAATAAGGAGAGAATGGGAATATCACCCTGGAGTTCCTCGCTGAATAATAAAGTAAGCGCAGGCGTGTATTCGCGTTAAGAATATAAAGAGGATTGCTATATGTAGTAGTCTACTAGGGTGGTACCGCGGGAGACCTTCTCGTCCCTTTTTTGGGGGATGAGAAGGTCTCTTTTTTATTCCATTTATTTAGAAAAAATGCCTTTCTTTTATATATTTAAGGAGGAGTTAAGCATGGAGTACAAAGATACATTATTAATGCCAAAAACAGAATTTCCAATGCGTGGAAATTTACCGAAACGTGAGCCTGTAATGCAAGAAAAATGGGCTGAAATGAACATTTATGAAAAAGTACAAGAACGTACAAAGGGGCGTCCGCTATTTGTACTACATGACGGACCTCCATATGCGAATGGTGACATTCATATGGGACATGCGTTAAATAAAGTGTTAAAAGACTTTATTGTTCGTTACAAATCAATGACTGGATACAGTGCACCATATGTACCAGGATGGGATACACATGGTTTACCAATTGAACAAGCTTTAACAAATAAAGGCGTTAAGCGTAAAGAAATGACAGTTGCTGAGTTCCGTAAACTTTGTGAAGAATACGCATATGAGCAAGTAAGCCGTCAGCGTGAGCAATTTAAACGTTTAGGTGTACGTGGTGATTGGGATAATCCATACATTACATTAAAGCCAGCGTACGAAGCACAGCAAATTAAAGTATTTGGTGAAATGGCGAAAAAGGGCTACATCTATAAAGGACAAAAACCTGTTTACTGGTCTCCGACAAGTGAATCTGCATTAGCAGAAGCGGAAATAGAATATAAAGATAAAAAATCTGCATCTATTTACGTAGCATTCCCTGTTAAAGATGGAAAAAATGTTTTAGAAGGCGACGAGAAGTTCATTATTTGGACAACAACACCTTGGACATTGCCAGCTAACTTAGGTATTTCTGTTCATCCAGAACTTGAATATAGCATTGTAAAAGTAGATGGTGCAAAATATATCATTGCTTCTGAGCTATTTGAAGCAGTTTCAAAAACATTAGAGTGGGAAAACACAGAAGTTATTAAAACAGTAAAGGGTAGCGAACTTGAGTATACAGTGGCTAAGCATCCATTTTATGACCGTGATTCTCTTGTTATGCTTGGTGAGCACGTTACAACAGATGCTGGTACAGGTTGTGTACATACAGCACCAGGACACGGGGAAGATGACTTCCTTGTTGGGAAACAATATGGCTTAGAAGTTCTTTGTCCAGTTGATGATAAAGGTGTATTAACAAGTGAAGCGCCTGGATTTGAAGGGTTATTCTACGATAAAGCAAATAAACCAATCACGGAAAAATTAGAAGAGGTTGGTGCGTTATTAAAATTAACATTTATTACGCATTCTTATCCACACGACTGGAGAACGAAACAGCCAATTATTTTCCGTGCAACTGCACAATGGTTTGCATCTATTGAAGCGTTCCGCACTGAATTATTACAAGCTGTAGAGGAAACAAAATGGGTACCAGCATGGGGTGAAACACGCCTTCATAACATGGTTCGTGACCGCGGTGACTGGTGTATTTCTCGACAACGTGCGTGGGGTGTTCCGATTCCTGTATTCTATGCAGAAAACGGTGATCCAATTATTACAGATGAAACGATTAATCATGTAGCAGAGTTATTCCGTGAACATGGTTCGAACGTATGGTTCGAACGTGAAGCGAAAGACTTATTACCAGAAGGCTTTACACATCCATCTAGCCCAAATGGCGAATTCCGTAAAGAAACAGACATTATGGATGTATGGTTTGATTCTGGTTCTTCTCATCAAGCTGTATTAGAAGAGCGTGATGACCTGCAGCGTCCAGCTGATTTATATTTAGAAGGATCTGACCAATATCGCGGTTGGTTTAACTCTTCATTATCAACAGCAGTTGCGGTAACAGGTAAAGCACCGTATAAAGGTGTCTTAAGTCACGGCTTCGTACTTGATGGTGAAGGTCGTAAAATGAGTAAGTCTATCGGGAACATTGTTGTACCTAAGAAGATTATGGATCAACTAGGCGGCGATATTTTACGTTTATGGGTATCTTCAGTTGATTATCAATCTGATGTACGTATTTCTGATGATATCTTAAAACAAGTAGCAGAAGTATATCGTAAAATTCGTAATACATTCCGTTTCTTATTAGGAAACTTAGCTGACTTTAATCCAAGTAAAGATGTGGTACCGGCTGCAGAACTTCGCGAAGTAGACCGCTACATGTTAGTGAAATTAAATGACTTAATTACAAAAGTAAAAAATGCTTATGAAACGTATGAATTTGCAGCTGTATATCATGCGATTCATAACTTCTGTACAATTGATTTAAGTTCATTCTATTTAGATTTTGCAAAAGATATTTTATATATCGAAGCAGAAAATAATCATGATCGCCGTGCAATTCAAACGGTATTATATGATGTTCTTGTTGCATTAACAAAACTTGTAACGCCAATTTTACCTCATACAGCAGATGAAGTATGGCCATATGTTCCTGGTGTAGTAGAAGAAAGCGTCCAGTTAACTGATATGCCGGAAGCTATGGAAGTAGAGGGTGCGGAAGAGTTAAAAGTAAAATGGGATGCATTTATGACACTTCGCGATGATGTATTAAAAGCGTTAGAAGTGGCACGTAATGAGAAAGTAATTGGTAAATCGTTAAATGCGAGCATTACCCTATTCCCAACTGCAGAAATGAAACAAATGTTAGAGTCTATTAGCGAAGATTTAAAACAGTTGTTTATTGTTTCTGAGTATAAACTTGGTGGAACAATGGAAGAAGCACCAGCTGATGCACCGAAATATGAACATACAGCTGTTGTTGTAGCACAAGCAACTGGTGAAACGTGTGAACGTTGCTGGGTTGTATCTGAAACAATAGGAAGTAATGCAGACCATCCAACGTTATGTGAACGCTGCGGAGAAGTTGTAAAAGAACATTATGTAAAATAATGAAACGAAAAAAATCGACTGCCTTGTAGGCAGTCGATTTTTTTCTTCCTTGGAAGGAAAAATGTGTGTGCGGTAATCGTGTGCTTTTCGGATAAACTAACGATACATTCCAGCCGGGAGGGACGCGCTTGTGACTGACACATACATGGAGATTCAAGAAGAGCTACAATTAATGCAACGAGAGCTACAGGAGCGATTAGCAAAAGAAGAGACGTATGCGTATGATGTAGAATTTGGAGAGGAATTGCTAGGTATAGCCAAAATAGATGTGAAAAATAAATTATTATTGCATGATATGAGAGAAGATTTAAAAGATGTAGAGCGAGCACTTTTGAAAATGGAAATAGGCATGTATGGAATTTGTGAAGAAACCGGACAAAGAATGACACTTAGACAATTAAAAGGTATGCCAACAGCACGTACAGTTCATGAATGTTTCTATGAAAAAGTAAAAACAATTTAAAGACAACAATATTATATTACCTAATTCATTTTATTTTATGCTCCTTTACGATGCTTCATTGTGAAAACATAGCAGCTATGCTAAAATTTTGAGGTACACTGTCATTGTGGGGGAAACGAAAATGATATATTATTTAATAGCATTATTTGTGATTGTCATTGATCAAGTATCAAAATGGATTATCGTAAAGGAAATGGATTTAGGTGAGAGTATTCCGATTATTGATAATGTACTGTACATAACGTCTCACCGCAATACCGGAGCTGCATGGGGCATTTTAGAAAATAGAATGTGGTTCTTTTATGTTATCACAGTCATCTTTGTTATTTTTATTGTGATTTATATGCAAAAATTTGCAAAGACAGACAAGCTTCTCGGCATTTCGCTTGGACTTATTCTAGGCGGAGCAATTGGTAATTTTATTGATCGTGTATTCCGAAAAGAAGTTGTTGATTTTATTCATACGTATATTTTCTCATACAACTTCCCGGTATTTAACGTTGCAGATTCGGCATTATGTGTTGGTGTTACGTTAATTATTATTCAAACATTACTAGAAGGAAAGAAAACAAAGGAGTAAATAATGAGCGAAGTAGTACAAGTAACAGTTACAGAAGAGCAAAAAAACGAACGGATTGATAAATTTGTTGCAGGGGTGAACAATGAATGGTCTCGTTCACAAGTGCAACAATGGATTAAAGATGGTGTTGTAACCGTAAACGGAAAAGACATCAAAGGGAACTATAAAGTAAAAACAAATGATGAAATTACAGTTACTATTCCAGAACCAGAGTCATTAGATATTCTTCCAGAAGATATGAATTTAGAAATTTATTATGAGGATAGTGATGTACTTGTCGTAAACAAGCCGCGTGGCATGGTTGTACACCCTGCGCCAGGGCATACGAGCGGTACGTTAGTAAATGGTTTAATGTATCACTGTAAAGATTTATCGGGTATTAACGGTGTAATGCGCCCAGGAATTGTGCATCGCATTGATAAAGATACGTCTGGATTATTGATGGTGGCAAAAAATGATATGGCACATGAAGCGCTTGTAAATCAGCTTGTGGCAAAAACAGTAACAAGACGCTATCAAGCGATTGTTCATGGTGTTATTCCGCATGATAAAGGAACAGTTGATGCGCCGATTGGACGTGATAAACAAGATCGTCAAAGTATGACTGTTGAGGAAAATGGAAAACATGCTGTAACTCATTTCCGTGTATTAGAGCGTTTTAATAATTTCACTCATGTGGAGTGTCAACTAGAAACAGGTCGTACGCATCAAATTCGTGTACATATGAAATATATTGGGTACCCACTTGCAGGTGACCCGAAATATGGTCCAAAGAAAACGTTTGATATAAATGGTCAAGCATTACATGCAGGTATTTTAGGTTTCGTTCACCCGCGTACAGGTGAATATTTAGAATTTGAAGCACCAGTTCCACAAATTTTTGTAGATCTTTTGGATGAGTTGCGAAAATAATATTGACAATCGTTATAAAAACTGCCATAATAACAGCAGTTGAATAAGTCCTTTAACACAGCCCCGTGAGGTTGAGAAGGTAACGGTTTGAAATACGTAGGGTACGTATACCCTTTTTCAAAAAAATCCTCTCGCACACGACGAGAGGATTTTTTTATACCATTCCTCTCACGCAAGAAAAAAGCTTGGAGGTGAAGAGCATGAAAGAAAAAGCAGTGGTACTAGATGATCAAATGATTCGCCGTGCTTTAACACGCATTAGTCATGAAATTGTAGAACGCAATAAGGGTGTTGAAAATTGTGTTCTAGTTGGGATTAAAACACGCGGTATTTTTATCGCACAGCGTTTAGCAGAACGAATTAGTCAAATTGAAGGAAAAGAGATGGCAGTTGGTGAATTAGACATTACATTGTATCGTGATGACTTAACACTGCAATCTAAAAATAAAGAACCGCTTGTAAAAGGTTCGGATATTCCAGTTGATATTACGAATAAAAAAGTTATCCTTGTTGATGATGTATTATATACAGGAAGAACTGTGCGAGCTGCAATGGATGCTCTAATGGATATTGGAAGACCATCGCAAATTCAGTTAGCTGTTCTTGTAGATAGAGGTCACCGTGAACTACCAATTCGCGCTGATTATGTAGGAAAAAACATTCCAACATCAAGCGAAGAACGTATTGAAGTAGGACTTCAAGAAACAGACAAACAAGATCGAGTAAGCATATACGAAAAATAAAGCCCTTTTAAATGTAGTCCTGTGAGGCTGCCAAAGGGTCTTGGCTTTCATATGTCTAATTTGACATATGAAAGTATAGGACTCTTTGTGCATAGGGCGCAAAGAGTTTTTTTATTGCAAGTTTTCAACATTGGAGGAGGATATAATAATGGAACAAAAGCCAGTGTTAGACATTCATGAAGTACCGAAACCAGGAAAATGGTTACTGTTAAGTATACAGCATCTATTCGCTATGTTTGGAGCGACAGTGCTTGTTCCATTTTTAACAGGATTAAGCCCAGCAGTTGCTTTAATCTCGAGCGGACTAGGAACGCTAACATTCCTGCTAATCACGAAAGGGCAAGTTCCAGCTTACCTCGGATCATCATTTGCATTCATTGCACCGATTATTACAGCAAAAGCAGCAGGCGGCCCAGGAGCAGCAATGCTTGGCGGAATGATGGCAGGACTTGTCTATATGTTGATTGCACTTGCGATTAAAAAATCTGGATCTAATTGGATTATGAATCTCTTGCCCCCAATCGTAGTTGGTCCAGTTGTTATGGTAATTGGACTTGGGCTTGCACATACAGCAGTAGATATGGCAATGAATAATGCAGATGGAAAATATAGCTTTACACACTTTTCAGTTGCACTTGTCACATTAGCAATTACAATCATCTGCTCAATCTTTGGAAGAGGATTCTTAAGCATCATACCAGTTTTAATAGGAATCATAGGCGGTTACATCTTTGCTTACTTCCAAGGCTTAGTCGATTTGAAACCAGTAATTGAAGCGAAATGGTTTGATGTACCGGATTTCGTAGTGCCATTTGTCACATATACACCAGAATTTTCGTGGAAAATAGTATTAGTAATGGTACCTGTTGCAATCGTTACAGTTTCAGAACATATTGGACATCAAATTGTACTTGGAAATGTCATAAATAAAGACTTAATTGAAAAGCCAGGCTTACACCGCTCTATTATGGGAGATGGAATTGCAACATTCATTGCTTCAGCAATTGGAGGACCGCCAAATACGACGTACGGTGAAAATATTGGAGTGCTTGCAATTACAAGAGCATACAGCGTATATTTATTCGTTGGATCAGCAATATTGGCAATCATGTTCGGATTTATTGGTAAAATTTCAGCTCTTATCCATTCGATCCCAACACCAGTTATGGGCGGAGTTTCAATCTTACTATTCGGTGTTATCGCATCAAGCGGTTTACGCATGATGGTAGATGAGAAAACAGATTTCGGGGATAAACGAAATTTAGTAATAGCATCAGTCATACTTGTAATTGGCATCGGTGGTGCAGTGCTTCATATCGGTCAATCATTCCAAGTAGAAGGCATGGCTCTTGCAGCAATTGTAGGGGTAATCCTAAACTTAGTACTACCTGAACTGAAACAAAAACAACAACAATCAAAGAACATTGCTTCATAAAAACAACCTTTTAATTCAGTCCTGTGAGACCGAAAAGGGTGTGTAATTTGTTACACCCTAGTCTCGCACGGCTAGGGTATTTTTATGCAGTTATTGTTATATAAATTCAAAGATGCTAAGATAAAAATCAGAAAGATGAGGGATGACAATGAACCATTTGTTAACGATGAGTGAATTATCGGAGCAGGAGATTTCAGAAATCCTAAAAGATGCAGAAGATTTCGCAAGTGGAAAAGGAATAAGAACGAAAGAGCAAACGTTTGTTGCAAACTTATTCTTTGAAAACAGTACGAGAACACGTTTTAGCTTTGAAGTAGCAGAGAAGCGATTAGGGCTCGATGTTCTGAACTTCTCGGCAGAGTCTTCTAGCGTACAAAAAGGAGAAACACTTTACGATACGATAAGAACACTTGAATCAATCGGAACAAAAGCAGTGGTCATCCGCCATCAACAAGATCGCTACTTTGATGAGCTAAAGGATCAAGTAAACATTCCAATCTTGAATGCTGGTGATGGATGTGGAAATCATCCAACGCAATGTCTTCTAGATCTTCTAACAATTAAACAAGAGTTTGGAGGATTTGAAGGATTAAAGATTGCGATTGTTGGAGATATTCGCCATAGCCGAGTAGCACGTTCTAACGCTGAAGCTTTAACAAAACTAGGAGCAACGATTTACTTTGCTAGCCCTGAAGAGTGGAAAGATGAAACGAACACATTTGGAACATACAAAAGTTTAGATGAACTTGTTCCAGAAGTTGATGTGATGATGTTACTTCGTGTACAACATGAGCGTCATGATCATTATGAAACAGATATCATGAAAGAGTATCATGAGCAGCACGGACTAACAATTGAACGAGAAAAGCGTATGAAACAAGGAAGCATTATTATGCATCCAGCTCCTGTAAACCGTGATGTGGAAATTGCAAGTGAACTCGTCGAGTGTGAGCGTTCACGCATATTCAAACAGATGGAAAATGGAGTTTACGTAAGAATGGCTGTACTAAAACGCGCATTACCAAATGTATTAGGAGGAATAAAACATGAACTATTTATTTAAAAATGGACGTTATTTGAATGAAGAAGGAAAAATCGTAGCAACAGATCTTCTCGTACAAGACGGTAAAATTGCGAAAGTAGCAGAAAATATTACGGCAGATAATGCTGAAGTAATCGATGTAAACGGAAAATTAATTGCACCTGGATTAGTAGATGTACACGTTCATCTTCGCGAACCAGGTGGTGAACATAAAGAAACAATTGAAACAGGTACACTTGCAGCAGCAAAAGGTGGATTTACAACAATTTGCGCAATGCCAAATACACGTCCAGTACCAGACAGCAGAGAACATATGGAAGACTTGCAAAAACGAATTAAAGAAAAAGCACATGTAAATGTACTGCCATATGGAGCGATTACAGTACGCCAAGCAGGTTCTGAAATGACAGACTTTGAAACATTAAAAGAACTTGGAGCATTCGCGTTTACTGATGATGGAGTAGGCGTACAGGATGCAAGCATGATGCTGGCAGCGATGAAGCGTGCAGCAAAATTAAATATGGCAGTTGTTGCACACTGCGAAGAAAATACGCTAATCAATAAAGGGTGTGTACATGAAGGCAAGTTTTCTGAGAAACACGGCTTAAACGGTATCCCATCAGTATGTGAGTCCGTACATATTGCCCGGGACATATTACTTGCAGAAGCAGCAGGGTGTCACTATCACGTATGTCACGTAAGTACAAAAGGATCTGTACGTGTGATTCGTGATGCAAAGCGTGCTGGAATTAAAGTAACCGCAGAAGTAACACCGCATCACTTAGTATTATGTGAAGATGATATCCCAGGTATGGATCCAAACTTTAAAATGAATCCACCGCTTCGTGGAAAAGAAGATCATGAGGCTTTAATTGAAGGATTATTAGATGGAACAATCGACATAATTGCAACAGATCATGCACCGCATACAGCAGAAGAAAAAGCACAAGGTATTGAAAGAGCGCCATTTGGAATTACTGGTTTTGAAACAGCATTCCCACTACTATATACAAACCTTGTGAAAAAGGGAATTATCACATTAGAACAGTTAATTCAATTCTTAACAGAAAAACCAGCTGACACATTTGGTTTAGAAGCAGGCCGCTTACAAGAAGGAAGAGCTGCTGATATTACAATAATCGATTTAGATAATGAAGAAGAGATTGATCCAACAACATTCTTATCAAAAGGAAAAAATACGCCATTCGCAGGCTGGAAATGTCAAGGCTGGCCGGTTATGACAATCGTTGGCGGTAAGATCGCATGGCAAAAGGAGAGTGCATTAGTATGAAAAGACAACTTATCTTAGAAGATGGAACAGTATTAATTGGAAAAGGTTTCGGAGGAGAAATCGAAAAGTCAGGTGAGGTTGTATTTACAACTGGAATGACTGGATATCAAGAAACATTATCTGATCCATCATACTGCGGTCAAATTGTAACATTTACGTATCCATTAATCGGAAACTACGGCATTAACCGTGATGATTTCGAATCAATTCATCCATCTGTAAATGGTTTAATAGTAAACGAAATTTGTGATCACCCATCTAACTTCCGTAATGAAATTTCGTTAGATGATTATTTAAAAGAAAGAAATATTCCAGGATTAGCAGGAATTGATACAAGAAAATTAACACGAAAAATTCGTCAATATGGAACATTACGCGGACGTCTTTGCAACATGGATGCGGATGTAGAGTACATCGTTAGCCAATTAAAAGCGACAGTCTTTACAGATCATGTGAAACGCGTATCAACAAAAGATCCATATCCAAGTCCAGGCCGTGGCCATCGCGTTGTACTTGTAGACTTCGGTATGAAGCATGGTATTTTACGAGAACTAAATAAACGTGACTGTGATGTAATTGTTGTACCTTACAATACAACGGCTGAAGAGATTTTACGCCTTAGCCCAGATGGAATTATGCTAAGTAACGGACCTGGAGATCCAAAAGATGTACCAGAAGCAATTGAAATGCTAAAAGACATTATCGGAAAAGTACCATTATTCGGGATTTGCCTTGGACATCAATTGTTCGCTCTAGCATCTGGTGCAAATACAAGCAAGTTAAAATTCGGTCACCGTGGTTTAAATCATCCAGTAAAGCATCTTGCAACTGGAAAAGTAGCCATTACTTCTCAAAACCATGGTTACGCAGTAGAAGAAGAATCAGTTAAAAGTACAGATCTTGAAATTACACATGTAGCGTTAAATGATGGAACAGTAGAAGGTCTTCGTCATACGAAGTTCCCAGCATTTACAGTGCAATATCATCCAGAAGCTTCAGCAGGGCCAGAAGATGCAAATGATTTATTCGAAGATTTCTTAACAATGATTGAAAACTTCAAGAAAGAAGGGGAAGAGTTATGCCAAAACGCCTAGACATTAACACAATTTTAGTAATCGGATCAGGACCTATTGTAATCGGGCAAGCAGCGGAGTTTGACTACTCTGGAACACAAGCTTGTCAATCTCTTAAAGAAGAAGGTTACAAAGTAATCCTTGTGAACTCTAACCCAGCAACAATTATGACTGACACTGCAACAGCAGATAAAGTATATATTGAACCATTAACATTAGAATTTGTAAGCCGTATTATTCGTAAAGAACGCCCAGATGCAATCTTGCCGACACTAGGCGGACAAACGGGACTAAATATGGCTGTTGAACTTGCAAAATCAGGCATACTAGAAGAGTGCGGAGTTGAAATTTTAGGAACAAAATTATCAGCAATTGAGCAAGCGGAAGATCGTGACCTATTCCGTACATTAATGCAAGAATTAAATGAACCAACACCACCAAGTGAAATCATTCATACGCTTGATGAAGCATATGACTTTGTAAAAGAAATTGGTTATCCAGTAATCGTTCGTCCAGCGTTCACATTAGGAGGAACTGGCGGCGGTATTTGTCATAACGAAGAAGAATTAATTGAAACCGTAACAAGTGGTTTAAAACATAGCCCAGTAACACAATGTTTATTAGAAAAAAGTATTGCTGGTTGCAAGGAAATTGAATATGAAGTAATGCGTGATTCCAATGATAATGCCATCGTAGTATGTAATATGGAAAACATTGATCCAGTTGGTGTGCATACAGGGGATTCTATCGTTGTTGCACCAAGCCAAACGTTAAGTGATCGTGAATATCAAATGTTACGTAACACTTCATTAAGAATTATTCGTGCACTAGGAATTGAAGGTGGATGTAACGTTCAGCTTGCGCTTGATCCATATAGCTTCCAGTACTATGTAATCGAAGTAAATCCACGTGTAAGTCGTTCATCTGCATTAGCATCAAAAGCAACAGGATATCCGATTGCAAAATTAGCAGCGAAAATTGCAGTCGGTTTAACATTAGATGAAATTGTAAACCCAGTTACACAGAAAACATATGCGTGTTTCGAACCAGCATTAGACTATGTTGTTTCTAAGATTCCACGTTGGCCATTTGACAAGTTTGAATCAGCAAACAGAACGCTTGGAACACAGATGAAGGCAACGGGTGAAGTTATGTCTATCGGGCGTAACTTAGAAGAATCATTATTAAAAGCTGTTCGTTCTTTAGAGCTTGGTATTTATCACCTAGAGTTAAATCACTTAAAAGAACTTGATAAAGAGACGATGAAAAAACGTATTGTGAAAGCAGATGATGAGCGTCTGTTCGTTGTAGCAGAAGCAATTCGTCAAGGTGTAACAAAAGAAGAAATTAACTCATGGTGTGAAATGGACTTCTTCTTCTTACAAAAAGTTGAAAACATCGTAAACATGGAACGCGAAGTAAAAGCGAATGTAGGAAATATGGAAGTATTACAAGACGCGAAAAAAATGGGCTTCAGTGATCACTACATTGCAGCTGCTTGGAATAAAACAGAGCGTGAAATTTACGATATGCGTAAAGAAAATAATATGACACCAGTGTTTAAAATGGTAGATACTTGTGCGGCAGAGTTCGAATCTGCAACACCATATTACTACAGCACATACGGTGACGAGAACGAATCAATTGTGACAGATCGTAAGAGTGTAGTCGTACTAGGATCTGGTCCAATCCGTATTGGTCAAGGTGTTGAGTTTGACTATGCAACAGTTCACTCTGTATGGGCAATTAAAGAAGCTGGATATGAAGCAATTATTATTAACAATAACCCAGAAACAGTTTCAACAGACTTCAGTATTTCTGACAAATTATACTTTGAACCATTAACAATCGAAGATGTAATGCACATCATTGATTTAGAGAAGCCAGAAGGTGTTATCGTTCAGTTCGGTGGACAAACGGCAATTAACTTAGCTGCTAAATTAGAAGAACACGGTGTGAAGATTTTAGGAACATCACTTGAAGATTTAGACCGTGCAGAAGATCGTGATAAGTTTGAAGCAGCTTTAACACAGCTTGGTATCCCACAGCCAGTTGGTAAAACAGCAACGACTGTAGAACAAGCGGTAGCAATCGCTGAAGAAATTGGTTACCCAGTATTAGTAAGACCATCTTACGTACTAGGTGGGCGTGCAATGGAAATTGTATATCGTCAAGAAGAACTACTGCACTACATGAAAAACGCAGTAAAAGTTCATGCAGATCATCCAGTATTAATTGACCGTTACATGGTTGGTAAAGAAATTGAAGTAGATGCAATTTCAGACGGTGAAAATGTATTCATTCCAGGTATTATGGAACATATTGAACGCGCTGGAGTTCACTCTGGTGACTCAATTGGAGTATACCCACCGCAAAGCTTATCTGCAAAACTGAAAGAACAAATTATCGAAAATACAATTGCACTTGGAAGAGGATTAAACATTGTTGGCTTACTGAATATCCAGTTTGTAGTATTCAAAGACGAAGTGTATGTAATTGAAGTAAACCCACGTGCGAGCCGTACAGTACCATTCTTAAGTAAAATTACAGGTGTACCGATGGCGAATATCGCAACAAAAGTTATTTTAGGTCAAAATCTTGTAGAACAAGGATATGAAACTGGGTATCGCCCAGAAGAGAATGAAGTGTATGTAAAAGCTCCAGTATTCTCATTTGCGAAACTACGTTCAGTTGATACAACATTAGGACCTGAAATGAAATCAACAGGCGAAGTAATGGGTAAAGACTTAACGCTTGAAAAAGCACTATATAAAGGACTTGTTGCTTCAGGAATTAACATTCCAACGCACGGATCAGTAATCATTACTGTGGCGGATAAAGATAAAGAAGAAGCGATGGAAATTGCAAAACGCTTCCATGAAATTGGCTATAACTTATTAGCAACAGCAGGAACAGCACAATCGTTAACAGAGCAAAACATTCCGGTGCAAGTTGTAAACAAAATTGATTCTGAAGACTACAACTTACTTGATATCATTCGTCAAGGAAAAGCACAGTTTGTTATTAACACACTAACAAAAGGAAAACAACCAGCGCGTGATGGATTCCGTATTCGCCGTGAGTCTGTAGAGAATGGTGTAGCTTGCTTAACATCACTTGATACAACAAGAGCAATCTTGCGTGTACTAGAATCCATGACATTTTCAGCTCACGCAATGAAAGAAATTGCGCCAACCGAGCGTTACGAGGTGGTACGTGCATGATGCAAAAGCAAAATATGATCGTCGTTAACCAAAAAGAAATCGCAAAAAATATTTATGAACTAGTGCTTCAAGGTGATCTTGTACAGCAAATGAACGAACCAGGGCAGTTTGTACACATTAAAGTAGCAGAAGGCATTACGCCTCTGCTGCGCCGCCCAATTAGTATTTGTAATGTTGATCAAGAAAATAACGAATTTACAATGCTATATCGTGCGGAAGGACAAGGAACAAAAACATTAGCAAAGAAAAAACAAGGTGAACTTGTAGATGTATTAGGACCATTAGGCCATGGATTTCCTGTAGAAGAAGCGGAAGCAGGGCAAACTGCTCTTTTAGTAGGAGGCGGAATTGGTGTGCCACCACTTTATGAGTTATCACAACGCCTTGTTGCAAAAGGAGTACGTGTCATTCACATCTTAGGTTTCCAAACAAAAGATGTTGTTTTCTATGAAGAGAAATTTGCAGAGCTTGGTGATACGTATGTCGCAACAGTCGATGGTACACATGGTACAAAAGGATTTGTAACAGATGTGATCGATGCGTATGGAATTGACTTTGACATTTTATACTCATGTGGACCTTTAGCAATGCTTCGTGCATTAGAAGGCCGCTATAAAGAGAAAAAAGCCTACATTTCATTAGAAGAACGTATGGGCTGTGGGATTGGAGCGTGTTTCGCATGTGTATGCCACTTGCAAGAAGATCCAAGTGGACATTCTTACAAGAAGGTGTGCAGCGACGGGCCAGTATTTCCAATCGGGGAGGTTGTACTATGAACAGATTGCAAGTTGAATTACCAGGATTATCATTAAAGAATCCAATTATCCCGGCATCTGGTTGTTTCGGGTTTGGTCGTGAGTACGCACAGTTCTACGATTTAAGTGTACTTGGATCAATCATGATTAAAGCAACAACAGAACAACCTCGTTATGGAAATCCAACTCCTCGTGTTGCAGAAACACCAGGCGGAATGCTAAATGCAATCGGGCTTCAAAACCCAGGGTTAGAAAAGGTAATGACGTCTGAATTACCATGGCTAGAACAATTTGATCTTCCGATTATTGCGAACGTTGCGGGCTCACAAGCTGAGGATTATGTAGCCGTAGCAAAGGAAATTTCGAAAGCGCCAAATGTTCATGCGCTAGAGTTAAATATTTCTTGTCCAAACGTAAAAACGGGTGGTATCGCTTTTGGTACAGTCCCAGAAATTGCTGCTGATTTAACGAAGCGAGTAAAAGAGGTTTCTGAAGTACCGGTATATGTGAAATTGTCACCGAACGTGGCAAACATTGTGGAGATTGCAAAGGCAATCGAAAATGCAGGTGCGGACGGATTAACGATGATTAATACATTGCTTGGCATGCGTTTAGATTTAAAAACAGCAAAACCAATTTTAGCAAACCGTACAGGGGGGCTATCTGGACCAGCGATTAAGCCGGTGGCAATTCGTATGGTGCACGAAGTGAGTCAGGCTGTTAACATTCCAATTATCGGAATGGGCGGTATTGAATCAGCAGAAGATGTAATTGAGTTCTTCTACGCTGGTGCAAGTGCAGTAGCAGTTGGAACAGCAAACTTTGTTGATCCGTTTGTATGTCCAACAATTATTGAAGAATTACCAGCACTTTTAGATGAATTAGGATTTGAACACATTTCGGAATGTCAGGGAAGGAGCTGGAAGCAAACATGTCACAATCTTTAATTGTTGCACTGGATTTTCCAGGTAAAGCAGAGGTAGAACAGTTTTTAAGTCACTTTGAAGGGGAACAATTATTTGTCAAAGTTGGTATGGAGCTGTTTTACAAAGAGGGACCTGCTATTATTACGTACCTAAAAGAAAAAGGACATCAAATCTTTTTAGATTTGAAGCTTCATGATATTCCGAACACAGTGAAAAGCGCAATGCGCAATTTAGCTAGTTTAGAAGTGGATATGGTAAACGTTCATGCTGCTGGGGGAAGCAGTATGATGAAAGCGGCGCTTGAGGGATTAGAGGAAGGTAAGAAAGAAGGAAAAGAGAGACCGATTTGTATTGCAGTTACACAACTAACAAGTACATCGGAAGAAGTAATGAAAAAAGAGATCGGCATTGAGAAAACGTTAGAAGAAGCGGTTGCTCATTATGCGAAATTAACGAAAGAAAGCGGTCTGGATGGTGTTGTTTGTTCAACGCTGGAAGTACCAAAATTGCGTGAAGTATGCGGAGATGCTTTCGTAACAGTAACACCGGGGATTCGTCTTGCAAGCGATGATGTAAATGACCAAGTTCGCGTAGCAACGCCAAAACGTGCGCGTGAACTAGGCTCTAGTTATATCGTAGTAGGACGTAGTATTACAAAAGCAGAAAATCCACGCGCAGCGTATCAAATTGTAAAAGAACAGTGGGAGGGTGTAACAGTATGAAAAAACAAATCGCATCTCATTTATTAGATATCGGAGCAGTATTCTTACAACCAAATGATCCATTTACATGGTCTTCTGGAATGAAATCACCAATTTATTGTGATAATCGTTTAACATTATCATATCCAGAAGTACGTCAAGCGATTGCGGCAGGATTAGAAAAATTAATTCAAACACACTTCCCAACTGTAGAGGTTATTGCAGGAACAGCAACAGCAGGGATTGCACATGCTGCTTGGGTAAGCGATCGTATGAACTTACCAATGTGTTATGTACGCAGTAAGGCAAAAGGGCATGGTAAAGGAAACCAAATCGAAGGTAAAGCAGAAAAAGGCCAAAAAGTTGTCGTAGTAGAAGATTTAATCTCAACTGGCGGCAGTGCAATTACTTGTGTAGAGGCACTTCGCGAAGCTGGTTGTGAAGTATTAGGAATCGTATCAATCTTCACATACGAACTGGAAGCAGGAAAAGAAAAATTAGCAGCAGCAAATGTTGCATCATACTCTTTAAGCGACTACAGTGCACTTACAGAAGTAGCAGCAGAAAAAGGTATGATCGGCGAAGCAGAAACGAAGAAACTGCAAGAATGGCGCAAAAATCCAGCTGATGAGGCTTGGATTACAGCATAATAATAAAAGAAAACACGACCGTGGGGGGAAACTCGGTCGTGTTTTCTTTATGCAATTATACGGTTATTGCTTTTTTTCTACCTCTTTGTCTCCTTTTACAAATAATAACGTCATATAAGAAACAAGAAACGAAAAAATACTATACATCCCTACCCAAAAGAAAAATGATCGATTAAATAATGTTACTGCTACAATAAGAAAAATCGCAAATGTAATAATAGGCATTATATAATATGTCTTTGTAATTCGTGTACCAATAACAGAAAAAATAAAGACAAGTAATGGACAAACAAATAATACGAATGTAAATTCACTCATGTGCTGTCCTCTTTTCTTATAAGTTTGTTATTTTCCTGTTAAACGTTTTTCTGCACTCGTTTCTTTTCCCACTAATCGCTTTGTAAATGTATTTCACCAGCTTTCTGATAAAGAATCAACTGTTAATATGCGTTGTATTTCTTCTATATTATGTTTATCGTGGTGTATTATTTCATTTGCGAAGGCAATTGTTATATGATGTTCATTTTGTTCTATTAATCTAATTTCATCAGAAGGGGAAATAGTTCCTACCTCTAATACTTGTACGTAAAAACTAGTAAATCCTGTATTTTTGTAATGGTTAAGATGATGTTTCGTAAAGGGTATGGGTATAGTTGACAGAAAATTACAGGAATAATAAATATTGATTTTTTATTATATTTATTATAGAATAATTTATAAGTAAATAAGATAAGCGATGAATGGAATAAAGTAATGTATGTTCTCCCTGTTAAAGAGAGCTGACGGTTGGTGTAAGTCAGTACATAGAACAGCATGAATTACAATCCAGGAGCATCTTCTTCGAGCGAATTGTAAGGGGAAGACGGTGAAGAGCCGTTATAGAGAATGAAGAGATTGACATATAGAATTTGTCAATAATTAGGGTGGTACCGCGAATAAAATCGTCCCTACTGATTAATTTCAGTAGGGATTTTTTATTTGTTTTTAGGAGGCTTCATTGTGGATGAGGTTTACAGGCCTTTATTCTTAAAAAATGGATTTAGATCATATAAATCAATTCATTCGCCAAGTAAAAATAGTGATGTAAAGGAGGTGAATAGCCATGGAAGATGGCTATTATTATTTAAAACTACTTGCAAAACAATTAAAAAAATTAGGAACAGAAAGAGGAAAAAAGAATGACGAAAGATGGCTTAAAGAAAGAGTTATTACCTAGACATGTTCAATTTTTAGCGTTAGCGGGAATGATTGGTACGGGCATTTTCAAAGGGAGTGGAGATACTTTAGGGATTGCTGGGCCTGGCGTAATTGTTTCGTACTTACTTGGTGGATTATTAATGATGATTGTTATGGTGGCTTTAGCTGAAATGGCTGTTGTTTATCCAAATCATAATGTTCAACATTTAGTTCATAAAGCTTTTGGATTTCATGTATCATTTGTAGTTGGATGGCTATACTGGATTAACTGGACGCTTGTTACAATTGTAGAAATATTAGCTGCAGGCTCTTTTTTACAATTTTGGTTTTCGAATGTACCTCTTTGGTTACTAAGTGCTATTTGTGCGCTTTTAGTTGTGGGGATTAACAGCTTTCAGGTAAAATTTTATGGCGAAATGGAATTTTGGTTTGCTAGTATAAAAATTTTGGCACTTGTATTATTCATCCTTTTAGGTGGAGCAGTCTTATTTGGGCTAACGAGTTTTGCTCCATCGACACCAACGGAACATTTACTTGGGCATGGGGGATTCTTCCCAAATGGTATTAAAGGGGTATTTAGTGCTTGTTTTATTGTAATGTTTTCATTCGGAGGATCTGAGTTAATAGGGGTAGCAATTTCTGAGACAAAAGACGCTGAAAAGGTTTTACCTAAAGTGATAAAGGGTGTTGTTTGGCGCGTAATCATATTTTATATCTTGCCCATTACAATTATTGCGGGATTAATACCTTGGAATGAAGTTGCAGGAAATGAAAGTCCATTTATACAAGTAATGAATGCCATTGGTATCCCAGGTGTTGCACACATTATGAATTTTGTTTTATTAACTGCAGTTCTTTCAGCTGCGAATTCAGGAATTTTTGCTACTTCCAGAACAATGGTTGCGTTAGCTGAAAAAGGAGAAGCGCCAAAAATATTGAAACATACTGCGAAATCAGGTGCACCAATCATTGCAATCTCTTTAAATGGCTTATTATTATTGATAGGTGCAGGACTAGCATTCTTTGCTCCAGATAGTATTATTGGAACAATGATGACAATTCCAGGATTTACAATGTTATTGCTTTGGTTAAGTATTTGCTTTGCGCAACTTAAATTACGTCCTACTTATTCAACAATGCCTAATTTTAAAATGAGTTTTTTTCCAACTACGACTATTATTGGAATCGTTGGATTATGTATTATTTTCATAGGTTCAACGTTTAGTAATGGAATTTCAGTCGGAACAGTGGTTTGTTTTACAACTTTAGCAATTTTAATTGGTCTTGCTTTACTTAAAGGACGGAATAGAAAGAAAGAAGACACACAATTAAAGCATATAAGTTAAATTCATGAGGGGAATAAGTATAGCATATTTTAAAACTTGATATAGTGAGGACATTAATCCGATTATCATCAGAGCACGCTTCTATTGAATAAGCGTGCTCTGTCATGTTTGAAGATAAAGAGTGTAAGTCTGGCGCAAAAGAAAGTGTGTAATTTCATTTACCAAAATAAAAGTGTCTTTTACTTAAATGAAATAAATCAAAGTCACAACAAAAAGCTGTATTACTGTACATATACAGTAATACAGCTTTTTGTATATTATTTTACGGAATGAGCTTGTTGCATTTTTTTAATAATTCGAATTTGTCCACGATGACTTAGTTCATCTTCAAACACATGAAACCATTTGAAATAATTATTTGCCGGCTTACCTTCCCAAAAAGGGGTTGTTTTAAATAACCATTCGTTTGGAAGTGATTGAAATGTAGCGATTGTTTTATTGCGCACCTCTTGTAATGTGTTGAGGTAGAAGTCTAACGGTTGGTTTTTAATTTTTTGGCGTCCAAGATTACCTAGTTCAACGCCTGGTAACCAACGCTCCAGTTCTTCCTCCGTCGGCTCCCTGTCTTCAAATGTATGAATTTGATAATAAAACTCGACAGCCGCCATATGATACAACAGCATACCAATTGAGTTTGTATTGTCATCATATAAATAGTCTAATTCCTCAATTGTTAAACCTTGGACAGCTTGTAGTGTCGAGAAACGTGCATAGTTCATCATTGAAACAAGTTTAGAAAAATCGTCGCTTAATCCGTCAATCTTATCAATTAAAAATAAATTCTCCATTACAATCCCCCTGTTATGAAATACAATCTTTTATCCCGCCCAATCGGACAACTGCTGGCATGTGCCCGATTGGGCGGGCTTTCCATCAGTGGGGATGAAGCCCCCCCACTGATGGAAGTTTCATTTTAACTAATTTCTCGAAATAGGAGGAAATTCCTGTTTTATTGCGTAAAACAAAATGAAAGCAGCTCTATAATTCATATTTTTAGTATGAATTATAGAGCTGCTTTTTCGTGTATTTAGGTTCACATTAGACGAAACAAGTGTTAGTTGGTGTCCTGTCTATATATAATTCGATACTTTTTGCACGATGTATTGTATCGTTGCTTTCATTTTTTCATCATCTACATTACTTCTATATTCATGGTGAATGACTTGATGTTTTTTCAGCACATAATAATCAAAGAGTGCTTGATATAAAGTCATATTGTTTTGAATTAAGATTGTAGGTTCAAAGAGCTTTCGCAGTAGTACATCGTCTTGGATAAGGATAAGTGCTGGATTTACAGCGTTGAACACTTCTTTTTCTATATGTTCCTCATAGAATTTTTTTAATTTATTATTTCGTTCGTTTTGAGCTTGTATGATTTGTTCGTATAGTACTGGAGCATTATGTTTTAGATCTAATAGAAAGGTATCAGATATGTAAAAAGCAATGAGTAATGACTGTTCAAATGTTTTTTGAAATCGCTCTCCAAACGGAACTGTTTCTTCAAAAATTGTTTGATCAATGCTAGTAATATATTCGGCATAAATGTTGACGATGTATTTGATAATCTCTTCTTTTGATGAGAAATATTTGTACATTGTTGCTTTACTAATATCCATATAACGAGCAATATCATCTGTTCGTAACGGGCTTATTCCTTGTTTTTTTACGATCGGTAATAATTTAAAAATGAGCTTTTTTCTCATTTCTACTTGATTATCAATACTGTTATTTAACATAACAACCCTCCTTACAATTCATTTATTATAAATAAATTTATGAATTTATACAAATTAAACTAATTAAACTAAAATCGTTAAAATAGTTTACTTGTTTTCAGGTGTATGTTATTCTCTTTTTACATCATCTTTTCGAAAGAAGGCGAACTTATGAAAAAGAAGAAGTTAGGTTCACAAGGATTAGAAGTATCGGAAATGGGATTAGGTTGTATGGGAATGTCTGAATTTTATGGGCAAACAGATGAGATAGAGGCGACAAAAACAATTCATCGTGCTCTTGAACTTGGAATTACAATGTTCGATACAGCGGATATTTATGGATATGATGAAGAGGGAATGGGAACAAATGAAAAACTAGTAGGGAAAGCGTTACAGGAATTTCGGTATGATGTGAAAATTGCAACGAAATTTGGAGCGCTGCGAAATGCAACAAAAGCGTTAGGATACAACGGTTCCCCTCAATATGTGAAGGAAGCATGTGAAGCAAGTTTAAGAAGATTAGGAACAGACTACATCGACTTATATTATTTACATCGCGTTGATCCAAATACACCAATTGAAGAAACTGTAGGTGCGATGGCAGAGTTAGTGCAAGAAGGTAAAGTACGTTATATCGGACTGTCTGAAGTAACAGGTGAGCAATTAAAGACAGCTCATGCAATTCATCCAATTTCAGCTGTTCAAACAGAATATTCTCTTTGGTCCCGCGATCCAGAGAAAGATATTTTACACGTTTGTCGTGAATTAGGCGTTGGATTTGTTCCATATAGTCCACTTGGCCGCGGATTTTTAACGGGTAATTTAACAAGCCGTGATCAATTAACACCTGATGATTGGAGATACTATAATCCACGTTTTTCAGAAGAAGCATTTGCTTCTAATATGAAAATTGTTGAAGGAATTAAACAGCTAGCGTTAGAGAAAGAATGTACGCCTGCACAATTAGCGCTTGCTTGGGTCGTTGCACAAGGTGAAGGAATCGTACCAATTCCAGGTACAAAGCGAGTGAAGTATTTGGAGCAAAACGTAGCGGCTCTTGAAATTACTTTAACAAAAGAAGAACTAGCATATTTAAATACGATTGCGCCAATTGGTGATACGTTCGGTAATCGATATTAAGATTGGTAATCTATAAAAAATCAATTGAAAAGAAAAGGATGGGATGATGTGCATACAGAAAGCAATCATTTGACCAATGAATCATTTGCTAGAACGTTAGTGAAATCATTACAAGGAGAACGCGGGCATATTCCAATTAAAAATGCAATTGCAGATATAGATTGGGAACTATCAGGAAAACAAGTAGAAAACATTCCGTATTCCATCTATCAACTAGTGATGCATATGAAGTATTGGCAAGATTTCCTCTTACGTGGTTTACATGGAGAAAAACCACAACTTCCAGCGCACGTGAAGGAGAGTTGGCCAGTTGAAAATATGGCGAAAAATCAAGAAGAATGGGCGGAGATTATAAGACAATTTCTAGCGGGAATTGATACTGCTTGTACAATTGCTCGAACTACAAAACTTGATGAGCCTTTAGCGCAGTATCCAGATGTAACGAGGGCCGATACGTTACGTAATATTGCTTCACATAATAGTTACCATTTAGGAGAAATTGTATTGCTGCGTCGTTTATTTGAGGCATGGCCTCCACCTAGTGGTGGTTATCCGATTTAAGAAAGCGGAAGAATACGCCTCTTCTCACTAAGTCATTGTGAAAGAAAATGATTTCTTATTACTTGTTGGTGTGAAACAAAAATAACAGGCTTCTTCATATTGAAAGAAGCCTGTTATTTTTTATAATTATTTTTCTTGCTAGTAATCGACTCTCTCAAAGCTATGTAAAAAAAGAAGATAGGTGAGGGAGTCCGTAAAAGTTCGATTGGTCAGATTTAATGAATAGTGGAGTGAAGACCCTCCCTACTATTCGAAGTTTTGCTTTACCCCAGAACGATAAGTTCTCTATTAGCGTGTGTAATCACTTCATGTCCGGTTTTCGTAAGGACAATATCATCTTCAATTCTGCAACCGCCCCAATTTGGGATATAAATACCTGGTTCTACGGTTACAACCATTCCTTCTAGCAGTGTGTCTGTACTATCTTTTGATAATCTAAGAGGTTCATGAAGTTCTAATCCAACTCCATGGCCTGTTGAATGACCGAAGTATTCACCGTAGCCATGTTCAGTAATGTAATTTCTTGTAATATCATCGATTGTTTTTGCCGATTCACCTGGGCGAATTGCTTCAGTGCCGCGCTTTAAAGCTTCAAGTACAATGTTGTATATCTTTACAAATTCCTCAGAACAGCTACCAATTGCAACAGTGCGCGTTAAATCAGAACAATATCCGTTATAAAGTGCACCAAAGTCTAACGTAACAATATCACCGTCTTCAATGATTTTACTTGTAGCTACTCCATGCGGGAGAGAAGAGCGAGTGCCAGAGGCTACGATAATGTCAAATGATGAAGAGGAAGCACCTTGTTTTCGCATGAAAAATTCTAATTCATCTCTTACATCCCATTCAGATACACCAGGTTTAAGGAAGCTTGTAATATGTTGAAAGGCATCATCTGCGATGCGAGCTGCAATTTTAATTATTTCGATTTCGGACTCTTCTTTTACGGTACGAATCGTCTCTATTATTTCATTTACATGAACAAGTTCGATATTTATATAATTTTGTAGCGCTGTATATTGTTTCAGCGTCATATTATTTTCTTCTACACCTAATCTTTTAATTTGTAATCTGTCTACTTGCGCGGCAATTTCTTGTTCTATGTTCCCTTTATGCATAACAATTTCTGCTTCGTGTACTTGTGCTTTCGCTTGATCTGTATAACGGAAATCTGTAATAAATACTGCATTTGTAGGAGAGAGTAAGACAACTCCAGCAGTACCTGTAAATCCAGATGCATATCGGCGGTTTTCTTTTTTTGTAATCAGTAATCCGTCTATTCCGTATTGATGTAGCTGTTCTTGTATTTTTTTGATTCTTGAAGCCATGTTAATTCCTCCCTTTCATCTCCTTATATAAAGCAATAATAGTGCCAATCTTTTTTTATAAGAGAGAAAATCTTTTATCCCGCATTAATGGGCAGTAAGACCCCCACCTCAAGATTCAGAGAAAAGCGAAGAAGATAGGGGGGTAACTGCCCGTAAAAGCCCGATTGGTTCAACTAACCATGAGTGGAGATGAAGAAAACCCCCACTGATGGAAGTTTCACTTTATCCCGCATGAGTAGGGAGTAAAGCTCTGCGAAGAAAAGAGTTTTTTATATCTATGTCAAATAATATAGACACAAAAGCTTATTTTGTGTCTATATTATTTGACATCACAAATGATTGTGTAAAAAATGAAAGACAAAGAGATGATTACAATATTGTAATCATCTCTTTGTTTTTAAGCTTTCAACTTCATAACAGTATCCACATCAGGTGTTACATACACCGTTTGCTGGTTATCATACGTAACAAATCCAAGCTTCGCTCCGCTCGGCTTTTTCACATGACGAATTTTTGTATAATCGACTGGAACTGAGCTCGATTCCTTTGCTTTACTAAAGTAAGCAGCGAGCTTTGCAGCTTGAATTAATGTTTCTTCGCTTGGCTCTAATGAACGAATGACAACGTGTGAGCCTGGAATGTCTTTCGTATGAAGCCAAAATTCATCACGGCGTGCAAGTTTATTTGTTAAATAGTCGTTTTGTTTGTTATTTTTTCCGACTAAAATCTCTGTTCCATCACTTGCAATATATTTGTCTAATACAGGTTTTGCTGGTTTCTTTTTTGCGTTTTTTGACTTGCGATTACGTATATATCCTTCTTCGGCTAGTTCTTCACGAATTTCTTCAATATCTTTAGAAGAAGCAGCCTCCATTTGCTGTAGTAAACTATCAAAGTAAAATATTTCTTCATTTGTTTTTTCAATTTGCTCTTCAACGATTACTACAGAATTTTTTGCTTTTTGATATTTTTGGAAATAACGCTGTGCATTTTCTGACGGTGTGCGTAATGGATCTAAGGTGATCTTTACAGTTCCGCTATTTTCATCATAGTAATTGATAACCTCAACTTCTTTGTCGCCTTTTTTCACTGCATACATATTGGCTGTAAGCAATTCACCAAATAGTTGATATTTATCTGCTTTACTTGCGTCTTCTAAAGTTTTTTGCAATTTAATTAATTTTTTTTCGTTTTTTGCTTTTTCATTTTGCATAAAACGTTCTAAATCATGAGCCTGTTGTTTCACTCGATCCCGCTCTGCTTTTCCGAAGAAGAAACGATCTAGTAATTCGCTTACAGATGAGAATGCTTTCTCTTCACCTTTTAAGTGTGAAAGTGGGAATAAATAAAAGAATTCTTTCCCCTTAGCTATGATCATCGAAGGAGTATACTGATGTTTTAGTAATAGTTTTTGTAATGTAAAAAATACTTCGGATAATGCATTTTCATTCACCATTCCAGCTTTTGCAACTACTTCTTTTGCAAATAGGGGAGAAATCCCCATAAAAGCTCCTACGAGTTGTTTATCCATATTTCCTGCTAAAAAGTCTAGCGGTCGAATAAATTCTTCTTGCGTTTCAATTTGCAATGGATTGATTTTCTGTTGTGCAGGCGGTGCTATATATTCAGCTCCAGCATATACAGTGCGGTGACGGTTTACCGCTAAGGAAACGTGTTTTAGGCTATCCAAAATTATATTTGTTTTGGAGTCTACTAAAATGATATTGCTATGACGCCCCATTATTTCAATAATTAATGTTTTTAATGATTCATCACCAATTTCATTGCGACTACGAATAGTAATTTGGATGATTCGTTCTAAATCAATTTGTTCAATTTTCTCAATAAATCCACCTTCTAAATGTTTACGAAGAAGCATGCAAAACATTGGCGGCAATGCAGGAGAATCGTAATTTTGTGTTGTAAGGTGCATGCGCGCGTACGTTGGGTGTGCGGAAAGAAGTAGTTTTTGATTTTTTCCGTTTGCCCGAATATGTAACAAAATTTCATATTTTGACGGTTGATATATTTTTGAAATTCTTCCTGTTTGAAGAGAATTTGCAATTTCGTGTGTGATTGCTCTTGTAAATAATCCATCGAATGCCACGTTGAACACTCCTTTCTTACTAAAAGTTAATTATAGCATTTTTTCGGACGAGGCTGAATAAGCTTTCATTAGAGCATGTCTGCAATCAGGAGGTAGATGGCGAGATGAATTGGTATGAACTGCGTGCACATGAAGTTGAAGAGCGAACGAATACAAATGTAAAGACAGGGTTGACAGAGCAAGAGGTGCAAGGTCGACTAAAAAAACTTGGCCCAAATGAACTCCAAGAAGCAAAACGGCCTTCTGCACTTGTCGTGTTCTTAGCACAATTTAAAGATTTTATGGTACTTGTTTTGTTTGGAGCAACGATTATTTCTGCTTTTTTAGGAGAATATGTTGATGCAATTGCTATTGTTGCAATTGTCATTATCAATGGAATTCTCGGTTTCTTTCAAGAGAGAAAAGCAGAGAAATCGTTGGAAGCATTAAAAGAGCTTGCCGCCCCGCAAGTAACTGTACTTCGAAATGGAAAGTGGATGAAAATTCCTTCGAAAGGCCTTGTGCTTGGGGATATTATTAAATTTTCAAGCGGGGATCGTATCGGTGCTGATGTGCGCCTCATTGAAGCTTCGAGTCTATATATTGAAGAATCAGCATTAACAGGAGAATCCGTGCCAGTGCAAAAGAAAATTGATGTTTTGCATGGTTCGGATGTTTCAATTGGTGATCAAACAAATATGGCATTTATGGGTACTATGATTACAAGAGGATCCGGCATTGGAGTTGTTATTGGCACAGGAATGAATACAGCAATGGGGCAAATTGCAAATATGCTGCAAAATGCGGAGCAAAATGAAACGCCGCTGCAGAGAAGACTTGAGCAGCTGGGGAAAATTTTAATTATCGTCGCATTAATTTTAACGGCACTTGTTGTATTAGTTGGTGTTTATCAAGGTAATGAAATGTACCATATGTTTTTAGCAGGTGTTTCGCTTGCTGTTGCAGCGATTCCGGAAGGATTGCCTGCGATTGTGACAGTAGCACTTTCACTTGGCGTTCAGCGTATGATTAAGAAAAAAGCAATTGTAAGAAAGCTTCCAGCGGTTGAAACGTTGGGATGTGCATCTGTCATTTGTTCAGACAAAACAGGGACGATGACGCAAAATAAAATGATGGTTACGCATGTCTGGTCGAGTGGTGAAATCTGGAATGTAACGGGGCAGGGCTATGAACCAAAAGGTGAATTTATAAAAGATGAAAAGAAAGTAAATCCAACAGCGGCCCGTTCCTTATATCAACTCCTCACATTCGGATGCTTATGTAACAACGCAAATATTGTGAAAAAGAAAAAAACGTATGTATTAGACGGTGACCCGACAGAAGGGGCACTCGTTGTAGCAGCGATGAAGGCTGGCATTTCAAGAGAAGGTATAAAGGATCAATTTGAAATTATTCACGAGTTTCCGTTCGACTCAACGCGGAAAATGATGAGTGTAATTGTTCGTGACAAAACAGGGAAAAAATTTGTGATAACAAAGGGAGCACCTGATGTTTTATTAAAAATGAGTCAAACTATTTTATGGGGAAATAAACAGCAGCCATTAACAGAATTGTACAGAAACGAAGTGCAAACGGCGATTTATCATTTAGGAAGTCAAGCACTTCGTACAATTGCAATTGCTTTTAAACCATTAAAAACAACTGATCACATTCAAAGTGAACAAGAAGCAGAACAAGATTTAATGTTTATTGGATTGCAAGGAATGATTGATCCGCCAAGACCAGAAGTGAAGCAAGCGGTGCAAGAATGTAAAGATGCGGGTATTAAAACGATTATGATTACAGGAGACCATAAAGTAACAGCGATGGCAATCGCTGAGCAGCTTGGAATTTTACCACCTGGTGGCCGCGTTGTGGAAGGAATTGAACTCGCAAACATGTCGGTTGAAGAATTAGAAGATATTGTGGATGAAACGTATGTCTTTGCACGTGTTTCTCCGGAACATAAATTGAAAATTGTGAAGGCGCTGCAAAATAAAGATCATATTGTGGCGATGACCGGTGATGGTGTGAATGATGCCCCTGCTATAAAAGCAGCTGATATTGGGGTAGCGATGGGAGTTACGGGGACAGATGTCGCAAAAGAGGCATCATCTCTTGTGTTATTAGACGATAACTTCGCTACTATAAAAGCAGCAATTAAAGAGGGAAGAAATATTTACGAAAACATTCGGAAGTTTATTCGTTATTTATTAGCATCAAATGTTGGAGAAATTTTAGTTATGTTATTTGCGATGATACTAGCATTACCATTGCCGCTCGTACCAATTCAAATATTATGGGTGAATTTAGTAACAGATGGTTTACCAGCAATGGCGCTCGGGCTTGATGCACCAGAAGGTGATGTTATGCGTAGGAAACCGCGTCATCCAAAAGAAGGAGTATTTGCGAGAGGACTTGCATGGAAAATTGTTAGCCGCGGTTTTTTAATTGGTGCTATGACACTCTTAGCGTTTATTATTGCACACAATCAAAATCCAAATGAATTAAAGTATGCACAAACAGTTGCTTTTGCAACACTTGTTTTAGCACAGCTTATTCATGTGTTTGATTGTCGCAGTGAGCATTCTGTATTTCACCGTAATCCATTTGGAAATATGTACTTAGTAGGAGCAGTGCTTATTTCGATTTTACTAATGTTAGTAGTGATTTATTATCCACCATTGCAACCGATCTTTAGTACCATGCCAATTAAAGCAAGAGATTGGCTCTTGATTGTTGGTCTTTCTTCTATTCCAACATTCTTATTAGTGGGATCTTTACTAACCGGGAAGCCTGAAAAGAAGAAACCAATTGTATATAAAAGAGGTGTAAACTTGAAATAGTAAATGGGATAAAAGTATGATATAATTTCAAAAGGTAGTAGAGTAGAGTCTCTATTACCTTTTTCATTGAGTAAGATCATGGCTTGGATGTGATAAAATGATTTCGAGTATGACAGGGTTTGGACGCGCAAAGGTAGAAAGTGATGCGTTTCAAATTACAGTAGAAATGAAGTCGGTCAATCATCGCTTTTTAGAGATGAATATTCGTCTTCCGAAGCAAATGATGGTGTTCGAGGATAAAATCCGTAAATTAATTGCAGAACAAGTTGGCCGCGGACGTATTGAAGTATCGATTATTGTTGAAGGGGAAGGGCTCGTTGAACGGAAATTACGCGTGGACTGGTCCCTTTTAGAGCAATATAAGCTCATTATGGAAGAAGCGAAGGAGAAATTTCAATTACAGGATTCGATTACATTACAGCAGCTTATTGCTATGCCAGAAGTGACAGCAATTGAAGAAGTTGAGAATGTAAATGAAACGTTTGAACATAGTTTGTATGAAGCGGTTCGCCGCGCAGCTAGTATGTTAAAAACGATGCGTGATGGTGAAGGAGAACGACTGCATAAAGATTTGGAGCATCGTTTGCAAGAAATTCACACGTGCGTGCATGCCATTGTTCCCTATGCGCCGTCAGTCATTCAAAAATATCGTGAGCGTTTGGAAAACCGTTTGAAAGAATTACATAATCAAGAATTAGAGGAACAACGATTACTTACAGAGATAGCGGTGTTTACAGACCGCTGTGATATTCATGAAGAGTTAGTTCGACTGCAAAGTCATTTAGAACAATTTCAAGAGGCGCTGCAAAGTACAGAACCGGTTGGAAGAAAGATGGACTTTATTGTACAAGAGATGCATCGTGAAATAAATACAATTGGTTCGAAAGCAAATGACTTAACAATTTCAAAATATGTTGTTGAAATGAAAAATAATCTTGAAAAAATTCGTGAACAAGTACAAAATATTGAGTAGCTGTCAATTGTATACGGAGTTATACGAGAGAGAGAAATCGGATAGACTTACTAGGAGGCGCAAACTATGGCCATGCGGTTTTTAAATATTGGATATGGAAATATCGTATCTGCACATCGAATTATTTCCATTGTAAGTCCGGAATCAGCACCGATTAAAAGGTTAGTACAGGAAGCTCGCGAACAAAATGTGCTGCTTGATGCTACTTATGGTCGAAAAACACGAGCAGTTATTGTTATGGATGATGGACATATTGTATTAAGTCCAATACAACCGGAGACAATTGCTCATCGATTAAATAATAAAGAAGATTTAAGTGACGAAGGGTAGGTTTAACATATATATGAGAAGTAGAAGAGGGTTGCTCATTGTTCTTTCAGGGCCTTCTGGTGTTGGAAAAGGAACGGTTCGAAAGGAATTGTTCAATCAAGAAGATACAAATTTACAATACTCTATTTCTGTAACAACGCGTAAACCACGTGAAGGAGAAGTAGATGGTGTTGATTATTTCTTTAACACGAGAGAAGAATTTGAAGAGATGATTCGTAACAATAAACTGCTTGAATGGGCGGAGTTTGTTGGAAACTATTACGGAACACCAATTGATTATGTAGAGCAGACATTGCAGCAAGGGAAAGATGTTTTCTTAGAAATCGAAGTGCAAGGCGCGATTCAAGTAAAGAAAGCTTTTCCAGAAGGAGTATTCATCTTTTTAGCTCCTCCAAGTTTATCGGAACTAAAAAACCGCATTGTTGGTCGTGGTACAGAAACAGAAGAAGTAATTCAAAATCGTTTAACAGTAGCAAAAGAAGAAATCGAAATGATGGATGCTTATGACTACGTAGTAGAAAATGATGAAGTGGAACTTGCTTGCGAACGTATTAAGGCAATTGTGATAGGTGAACATTGTCGCCGTGAGCGAGTAGCAAAATACTATAAAGAAATGACGGAGGAAATATAATATGTTAAACCCATCTATTGATGCATTGTTACAAAAAATTGATTCTAAATATACGCTAGTAACAGTAGCTGCAAAGCGCGCTCGTGAAATGCAAGAGCATAATGATTGTAGTGTTGAACAACCAGTATCTCATAAGTTTGTAGGAAAAGCATTAGAAGAGATTAATGCACAATTATTAAACTACGAACCAAGTGAAGATAATAACCAAAAATAAAGCTTTCTTTTCGACAAATAGAGGCATAGATACTATACTTTTCTATGTAACAGTAACAACCTATTTACAAGTAGGTTGTTATTTTTTTACGATATAGATAAATCAACATTAAAAAAACGACATAAAAGCTTTCTTTTTAGGTGAGCGAGAGCATCTGGCCATGCAAAGAAGCGGTCAGGACCTTTTTCTGCCACATGCGAAGTGAAAATAAAGTGAAACTTCCATCAGTGGGGCCTTTATCCCCACTGATGGAAAGCTCTCACCAATCGGGCTTTTACGGGCAGTTATCCCCCATCTATCTTTTTTGCTTCTCACTCAATCTTGGGGTGGGGGTCTTACTGCCCGTTAATGCGGGACTAAGAGAGAAAGCGAGTGCAGGTTCTTCTCCATAGCAGCAATCTATATGTCGAAAAATCAAAATGACTTCATATAGGATGGAGAATAACGGCAGCTTGTATTTTATGTTGTGATGGTGAATGATTTGAATTTCGAGTAGGACTAAGTTTCATGAAAGAAAGAGGACGAGACCTATGCTAAAAGGGAAAAAAATACTTTTATGTGTTACAGGAGGCATTGCTGTATTTAAAGCAGCTGCGTTAACAAGTAAATTAACACAGGCAGGTGCGCTTGTGAAAGTAATAATGAGTGAGTCGGCAATGAAGTTTGTTGCACCGCTTACATTTCAAGCGCTTTCTCGCCATGATGTATATACAGATACATTCGATGAAAAAGATTCAGCAGTGATTGCTCATATTGATTTAGCAGACTGGGCTGATGTTGTTCTTGTTGCACCAGCGACAGCAAACATTATTGGTAAATTAGCAAATGGTCTTGCAGATGATATGATTTCAACGACGCTTCTTGCAACTACAGCTCCAGTGTGGATTGCACCTGCCATGAATGTTCATATGTACGAAAATCCAGTTGTTCAAAAAAACATGCAAACATTAAAAAAATTAGGTTATACATTTATTGAGCCTGGTGAAGGATTTTTAGCTTGTGGATATGTTGCTAAAGGTCGATTAGAAGAACCGGAAAACATTGTAGCAATGTTAGAAGTACATTTTTCACAAGGGAAGCCACTTCAAGGAAAACGGATATTAGTGACGGCGGGACCAACGCGTGAGAAGATTGATCCAGTTCGCTTTATGACAAATTTCTCATCTGGCAAAATGGGTTATGCGCTTGCGGAAGTTGCGGCAAGTCTTGGAGCAGAAGTCATTCTTGTTTCTGGTCCAACAGCACTAACGCCACCTGCGAATGTAACAACAATACAAGTACAATCAGCGCAAGATATGTTAGAGGCGGTTTTACATCATTATTCCAATATGGATGTTGTGATCAAAACAGCTGCCGTTGCAGATTATCGACCGAAAATCGTTTATGATGAAAAAATGAAAAAGAAAAATGGCGATACGGTTATTGAACTTGAACGTACGATAGATATTCTTAAAACATTAGGTGAACGAAAAGAACATCAATTACTCATTGGTTTTGCAGCAGAAACAACAAATGTTGAAGAGTATGCGACGAAAAAATTACGTGAGAAAAATGCTGACATGATTGTTGCTAATGATGTAAAAGCAGAAGGTGCAGGGTTTGGTACGGATACAAATATTGTTACGATGTATAAACGAAATGGCGCTATGATTAAATTGCCACTGCTAACAAAGCAGGAGGTAGCTAGAGAAATTTTACTACAAGTTGAAAAAATGCTGGAAGAGGATCCCGCATGAAATTTGCAAGCGTAATTGTTGATGTTCCAGCAAGGCAAACGGATAGGCCATTCGATTATATAATTCCTAAGCGCTGGGAAGATCTTGTCCAAACAGGCATGCGAGTTGTTGTTCCATTTGGACCACGAAAATTACAAGGATTCGTTATTGACATAAAAGATACAGTAGATGTAGATGTAAATAAGTTGAAAACATTGCATGAACTGTTAGACGTAACACCTGTATTGAATGCAGAATTGTTGCAACTTGGAAATTGGCTTACGGAAGAAACACTTTGTTTCACAATTTCAGCGTTCCAAGTTATGCTGCCAGCAGCGATTAAAGCGACATATAAAAAGCGGTTGCATCTCCATCGTTCTGAGGATATAGCTGAGAATGTAAAATTTCTCTTTCAAGGAAAAGAAAGTATCGATTGGAGTGTGCTCGATGAACAACCACATTTGTACCGTGCAGTCCAAACAGAAATTGCTAAAGGAACAGTGGAAGTTGTCTATGAAGTAAAAGATAAGGCGCAAAAGAAAAAACAAAAAATGATCCAACCTGTGTTGTCTTATGAAGAATTAGAGGAAGCGGCCTTTAACTTAAAAAGTAAAAAACAGCAAGATATATTGTATTACTTTATGGAACATTATCGGTCCATACCGTTAAAAATAATAACGGAAGAATTGCAAATTACAGATGCTCCGATAAAATCTCTTGTGAAAAAGGGTCTATTAGCTGAAAAATATGTGGAGATATATCGAAATCCGTATGATGACGATGCTTTTGAGCGCACAAAACCATTCCCGCTTACAGAAGAACAACAACAAGTTATTGCACCGATCTTAACTTCTATTACAAAAGAGAAACATGAGACATTTTTACTGTACGGTATAACTGGGAGCGGAAAAACGGAAGTGTATTTACAGTCAATTGAAGAAGTGTTGCGAAAAGGAAAAGAAGCTATTGTACTTGTACCGGAAATTTCGTTAACTCCCCAAATGGTTGATCGCTTTAAAGGGCGCTTTGGTTCGCAAGTTGCAGTTCTTCATAGTGCGCTATCTGTTGGGGAAAAATATGATGAATGGCGTAAAATCCTGCGAAAAGAAGTAAAAGTAGTTGTAGGGGCACGTTCAGCAATTTTTGCACCATTTGAGAATTTAGGAATCATTATTATTGATGAAGAACATGAATCAAGTTACAAACAAGAGGATAATCCGCGTTATCATGCACGTTCTGTTGCAATTTGGCGGGGAGAATATCACAATTGTCCTGTTGTACTAGGAAGTGCCACACCTACATTAGAATCGTTTGCTCGTGCAAAAAAAGGTGTATATGAGCTGCTTACAATGACAAAGCGTATGAATCAAAGGGATTTGCCGACAGTTGAGATTATTGATATGAGAGAAGAACTTCGGGAGGGAAATCGTTCTATGTTTTCTCAGCTTCTTCATGAGAAAATAGCGGATCGGTTAGAGAAAAAGGAACAAATGGTGCTCTTTTTAAACAGAAGAGGTCATTCGACATTTGTCATGTGCCGTGATTGCGGTTATGTAGTACAATGTCCGCACTGTGATATTTCACTTACATATCACAGGATGAATAATCGTTTGAAATGTCACTATTGTAGTTATGAGGAAAATTTGCCAAATGCTTGTCCTGCTTGTAATAGTTCCTATATCCGCTTCTTTGGGACAGGAACACAAAAGGTTGAAGAAGAAATTACAAAACTGTTTCCTGAAGCGCGCGTCATTCGAATGGATGTTGATACGACAAGTCGTAAAGGGATGCATGAAAAGCTCCTGAAGTCATTTGGTGCAGGAGAGGCAGATATTTTACTTGGAACACAAATGATTGCTAAAGGTCTGGATTTTCCGAATGTGACGCTTGTAGGTGTATTAACAGCAGATACGATGCTGCATTTGCCGGATTTTAGAGCGAGCGAAAAAACATATCAGCTTTTAACGCAAGTGAGCGGCCGAGCTGGACGTCACGAACTTCCAGGTGAAGTCGTTATTCAAACGTATACACCCGAGCATTATAGTGTACAATTAGCGAAACAGCAGCAGTATGATATGTTCTTTGAACGCGAGATGTATATGAGGAAAATTCGGCAATATCCACCATATTATTATGTCGCATTAGTTACAGTATCTCATCCAGAATTATTAAAAGCAGTGCAGGTAACAGAGAAGATCGTTGGTTTTTTACGGCAACATTGTGCCCAGCAAACGGTGATTTTAGGTCCGGTTGCTTCGGCAATTCCTCGTATTAAAGATAGATATCGCTACCAATGCGTGATAAAATACAAACGGGAACCAAACTTAAAGTACGTGCTCAAAATGGTAAATGAACATTATCAGGCAGAAATGCAGAAAGACTTGCAAATCTCAATTGATTTTAATCCAACTATGTTAATGTAGCGGAGGAAAAAATGGCAACGTTAGAAATTGTAAAACATCCAAATGAAGTATTAGAAACGCCGTGTGAACGTGTTATAAATTTTGATAAAAAGTTAGTGAAGCTTTTAAAAGATATGCACGAAACAATGCTGATTGCAGATGGTGTTGGTTTAGCAGCACCACAAGTTGGCGTAAGTCTGCAAGTTGCTGTTGTAGACATTGATGATGATAACGGAAAAATTGAGTTGATTAATCCTGTTATTTTAGAACAACGTGGTGAACAAGTAGGTCCCGAAGGCTGCTTAAGTTTTCCGGGGCTTTTTGGTGATGTAACACGTGCCGAGTACATTAAAGTACGTGCCCAAAATCGCCGTGGAAAAGTATTTTTACTAGAAGCAGACGGGTTTTTAGCTCGTGCAATTCAACATGAAATCGATCATTTACACGGTGTATTATTTACATCTAAAGTAACGCGATATTATGAGGAAAATGAATTAGAAGAGATGTAAAAGGAGAGTTTTTTGAATGGTGAAAGTTGTATTTATGGGTACACCGGACTTTTCAGTGCCGGTGCTTTGTCGTCTTATTGAAGATGGATATGATGTGATTGGTGTTGTGACACAGCCGGATCGTCCAGTAGGCAGAAAAAAGGTTATGACACCAACACCTGTTAAAGTGGAAGCAGAAAAACATGGTATTCCGGTGTTACAACCTTTAAAAATTCGTGAAAAAGATGAATATGAAAAGGTGTTGGCATTAGAGCCTGATTTAATTGTGACAGCTGCGTTCGGGCAAATTGTGCCAAACGAAATTTTAGAAGCACCGAAGTACGGATGTATTAATGTCCATGCTTCATTACTCCCAGAACTTCGCGGCGGTGCACCTATTCATTATTCCATCATGCAAGGAAAAGAAAAAACAGGCATTACGATTATGTATATGGTTGAAAAATTAGATGCTGGTGATATTTTAACGCAAGTAGAAGTAGAAATTGAAGAACGTGAAACAACTGGTTCATTATTTGATAAATTAAGTGAGGCTGGAGCGCACTTATTATCAAAAACTGTTCCGCTGTTAATACAAGGGAAATTAGAACCAATTAAACAAAACGAGGACGAAGCAACATTTGCTTACAATATTAAACGTGAGCAAGAAAAGATTGATTGGATGAAAACAGGTGAAGAGGTTTACAATCATATTCGTGGTTTAAACCCATGGCCAGTTGCTTATACGACTTTAGCGGGGCAAGTTGTAAAAGTATGGTGGGGAGAAAAGGTTTCTGTAAAAGAGCAAGCCGAAGCTGGAACAATTATAGCAGTTGAAGAAGAGGGTTTTGTTGTGGCAACAGGAAATAAAACAGCAATTAAAATTACCGAGTTGCAACCATCTGGTAAAAAGCGCATGAGTTGTTCACAATTTTTGCGTGGAACAAAGCCTGAAATTGGTACGAAGTTAGGAGTAGACGCATGACACAAAACGTTCGTGAATTAGCTCTTGACGGTTTATTACAAGTTGAAAAAAGCGGCGCATACAGTAATTTGCTTTTGAACAATCTTATTGAAAAAAGCAACATTGATAAAAAAGATGTTGGATTGTTAACAGAAGTTGTATATGGAACAATTCAAAGACGTGATACACTTGATTATTATTTACAGCCGTTTTTGCGAAAAAAGATTGAACTGTGGGTGAAAGTGCTACTTCGCTTATCTTTATATCAAATGTTATATTTAGATCGTGTTCCAGAGCGAGCAGCAATTCATGAAGCGGTTGAAATTGCAAAACGCCGTGGTCATAAAGGAATTGCAGGGCTTGTTAACGGAGTACTCCGTTCCATTCAGCGTGAAGGCATTCCATCATTAGATGAGATTAAAAGTTCTGAAAAGCGACTTGCAATTGCAACAAGCCATCCAGAATGGCTTGTAAAAGAATGGATAGAAGCATACGGAATTGAAACGGCACAAAAAATGTGTGAAGTAAACCAACTTCCACCAGTTCCAACCGCTCGAGTAAATGTAGCGAAAGGGTCTGTAGAAGAGGCGCTTAAAACGCTAGAAACAGAAGGAATTCAAGCAAAATATGGTGATTTGTCAGAAGATGCAATTCAAATTGAAAAAGGAAATGTCGCTCATACAAAAGCATTTCAAGAAGGATTGCTATCTATTCAAGATGAAAGTTCTATGCTTGTGGCTCGTGCGCTTAATCCGGAAGCGGGAGATATTATCCTTGATAGTTGCGCTGCTCCTGGCGGGAAAACAACGCATATTGCAGAACGCTTGCAAGGAACAGGGAAAGTCATTTCTCTTGATTTACATCCACACAAAGTGCGTTTAATTCAGCAGCAAGCAAAACGTCTTCAATTGGAAAATATAGAAGCGAAAACGCTCGATGCACGGAAAGTACAAGAGCATTTTGAACAAGAGAGTTTTGATAAGGTATTGGTAGATGCTCCGTGCTCTGGATTTGGTGTAATTCGCCGTAAACCAGATATTAAAATTGGAAAACAAAAAGAAGATAGTGAAAGACTTGCAAATATTCAGCTATCCATTTTAGAAAAGGTAGCTCCTTTGTTGAAAAAGGGAGGACGCCTTGTTTATAGTACGTGTACAATTGAAAAAGTAGAAAACGAACAAGTAGTAGAGCTGTTTTTACAATCACACCCTGAATTTGAATGGGATACAACAATGAAAGAACGATTGCCAAAAGCTGTGCATCCGTATGTAATAGAAGGCGGAGTACAAATTTTACCGCATTACTTTGCAACGGATGGATTTTATATTGCTTGTTTAAGAAAGAAGGTGTAGCATCATGGAAACAACTGTGAAAAAACAAAAAAAAGAATTAGAAACAAACAAACCGTCTATTTATTCCTTGCAGCTTCATGATATGGAACAATGGTTAAAAGAACAAGGAGAACCTAAATTCCGTGCTGGTCAAATTTTTGATTGGCTTTATAAAAAACGTGTAATAACTTTTGAGGATATGTCAAACCTTTCTAAAGGATTGCGTGAAAAATTGTCGAATTCCTTTGATATTACAACTTTAAAAACATTAGTAAAGCAAACATCTTCAGATGGAACAATTAAATTCTTATTCCAACTGCATGATGGCTATTCTATTGAAACAGTATTAATGCGCCATGATTACGGAAATTCAATTTGTGTAACAACACAGGTTGGTTGCCGAATTGGCTGTACGTTTTGCGCATCAACACTTGGCGGCTTAAAACGCAATTTAGAGGCTGGTGAGATTGTTGCACAAGTTGTCGAAGTACAACGTGAGCTAGATACTACAGATGAGCGTGTAAGCTCTCTTGTTGTTATGGGAATCGGAGAACCGTTTGATAATTATGACAGCTTAATGGCGTTTTTACGTATCGTAAATCATGAAAAAGGACTTCACATTGGAGCGCGTCATATGACGGTATCAACAAGTGGAATTATCCCGAAAATTTATAAGTTTGCTGAAGAAAATATACAAATTAACTTTGCGGTTTCCTTACATGCTCCAAATACAGAACTGCGATCAAAATTAATGCCAATTAACCGGGCATACAAGCTACCAGATTTAATGGAAGCTATCAAATATTACATCGAGAAAACAGGGCGCCGTGTTTCATTTGAATATGGTTTATTTGGAGGAGAAAACGACCAAGTCGAACATGCTGTGGAATTAGCTCAGCTGTTAAAAGGTGTGAAATGTCATGTTAACTTAATTCCAGTTAACTATGTACCAGAACGCGATTATGTGAGAACACCGCGCGAACAAATTTTCTTGTTTGAAAAAACATTAAAAGATCGTGGTGTTAACGTAACGATTCGTCGTGAACAAGGTCATGATATTGATGCAGCCTGCGGTCAATTGCGTGCAAAGGAGCGCAAAGAAGAGACGAGGTGAGATAATGAAAACCGTGTTTCTATCAGATAAAGGAAAAGTTCGTCAACATAATGAAGATAGTGCAGGAGTATTTCATAATCTAGATGGAGATGTTTTAGCTGTTGTAGCAGATGGAATGGGAGGTCATCGAGCAGGCGATGTTGCCAGCTCGATGGCAATCCAACTGTTCCATGACTATTGGAAACAAACGTACAATATGGATACGCCTAAAAAAGCAGAGCAATGGTTACATAATCATGCTCAAATTATTAATGAACGAGTATATAAATATTCTGGAGAACATCCAGAATGTAGTGGAATGGGAACGACAATCGTTGCTGCTATATGCACAGCTGCTTTTGTTACAATTGGCCATATTGGAGATAGCCGCTGTTATATGTTATCGGACGATTATATGTCACTTGTAACCGAAGATCATTCCCTTGTAAATGAACTCGTTCGACATGGAGAAATTTCAAAAGAAGATGCTGAATATCATCCAAGGAAAAATGTTTTACTAAGAGCGCTTGGTACGGAAGAAACCGTTATATTAGATGTGAAAACTTTAGTATTAGAAGAGGGAGATCTATTGTTACTCTGTTCTGATGGATTATCTAATAAAGTTGCAATGGGTCGTATGAAAGAGATTTTACAATCTGATGAGCTTTTACAAATAAAAAGCGAACAACTTGTGCAGCTTGCAAATGACCTTGGCGGGGAAGATAACATTACTCTTGTCATTATTGATTATGCGGATTCGGCGAACGAAAGTAGGTGAATTACAACGTGATGATTGGAAGACGCCTAAATGACCGTTACAAGCTGCTTAAAATGATTGGTGGCGGGGGAATGGCCAATGTATATTTGGCGCATGATGACATACTTGATCGTGATGTAGCTGTAAAGATGTTACGGCTTGATTATTCAAATAACGAGGAATTTATTAAGCGTTTCCATCGAGAAGCGCAATCGGTTACAACGTTGTCGCATCCAAATATTGTTAATATGTATGATGTCGGAGAAGAAGACGGAATTTATTATCTTGTGATGGAATATGTACCTGGCCAAACGTTAAAGCAATACATACAACAGCGAGGTCTTCTTCCTGTAGGAGAAGCGCTTGATATTATGGAACAATTAACTGCTGCGATGGCTCATGCGCATCATTTTGAAATTGTTCACCGTGATATTAAGCCTCATAATATTTTAATTCGAAGTGACGGTGTTGTGAAGGTTACAGATTTTGGTATTGCAACAGCGACAAGCGCAACGACGATCACACATACAAATTCTGTTCTTGGTTCTGTTCATTATTTATCTCCTGAACAGGCAAGAGGCGGTGTTGCCAATAAGCAATCAGATATTTATTCACTTGGAATTGTGATGTTTGAACTATTAACAGGAAGGCCGCCGTTTTCCGGAGAATCTGCTGTTTCTATTGCTCTTAAACATTTGCAAAATGAAACACCATCTCCGAAAAGGTGGAATCCTGATATTCCACAAAGTGTAGAAAATATTATTTTAAAAGCAACAACGAAAGACCCATTTCATCGCTATCAATCTGCAAATGCAATGAAACGTGATATTGAAACAGCATTATATCCAGAGCGAATAAATGAACAACCTTTCCATATACCTGAAGATATGGAAGCAACAAAAGCAATTCCTATTATTCAGCAGGAGCAATTGATAAATACGAATAGTGAAGAAACAATTATTTTATCTGGAAATTCGAAAGAAGAAAAGCAGCAGAATGAACTCAAACAAGAAGAACAACAAAAAAAGAAAAGCAATCGATGGCTCAAGATTTTACTTACGACTTTCATATTTTTAGTTGTGTGTGGAATATTGGCAGTGACAGTTATTCCAGGTTTCTTTATTCCAAAAGAAGTTAAAGTGCCTGATGTATCTGATATGACGTATGAAAAAGCTGTCAATACACTTGTTGATAAAGGATTCGAATTGACGGGACCGCAAGTTATATATACAGATGAAGTCGAAGAAGGTAAGGTCATTAAAACAAATCCAGCTGCAGGAAGAGTTGTGAGAGAGAATACAAAAATTACGATTTTTCAATCAGGTGGAAAGCAAAAGAAAAAAATGCCTAATTTAATTGGGAAAGAATATAGTCAGATAAAAGATGAATTGACTCAATATAAGGGTGTTGTTCCTTATTATATTGAAAGCGAAAAGCCGAAGGATGAAATTGTAGAACAAATTCCTGAAGCAGGACAATCTATTGTAGAGGAAGAACAAGAAATAAAAGTGTGGATTAGTAAGGGTCCGAAACAAATTCGACTCGTTGATTTTTCTGGTTGGACAGAAAATAGTGTGAACAGCTATTTGAACGAGAAAAAGCTTGTGCCAGAAATAAGGAGAGAGTATTCAAATACAGTTGATAAAGGGCTTGTTATTTCACAATCACCAAAGCCAGATACGAATTTAAAAGAAGGGGCAAAAGTAACAATTGTTGTCTCTGAAGGACCGAAAGAAAAGCCGACGAAAACTGTAAAAGTCGACAATATTCCAATTGAGTATCAAGCACCGGCAACTGGAGAGAAAAAACCACAAACAATTGAAATATATAAAGAAGATATGCAGAATACTATGGATAAGCCGTTTGAAACGAGAACGATAACGGAGTCTACGACAATTTCTCTTGATTTTGTTATTCAAGAAGGAAACAAAGGACGTTATAAAATTGTTCGTGACGGAACGACGTTAATTGAAAAAGATGTTCTGTATCCAACAGAATAAAGTGAAACTCCCGTTAGGAATGCTTACAAATGGTGAGTTGAACGAATCTCGTTCTAAAGTTCAGTATGAATATCTATGAAAAGAAGTTGGCTTTTTATGTTCTTTAGAACAAGATAAATGAAGGAGAGAATGTATGCCAGAAGGGAAAATTATAAAAGCTTTAAGTGGATTCTACTATGTGCAGCATGAAGAGGGGGTAACGCAGTGCCGCGGACGTGGTGTATTTCGTAAACATAAAATTACACCGCTTGTTGGCGATCAAGTCGTATTCCAAGCTGAAAATCCGAGCGAAGGATATGTTCTAGAAATATTCGAGCGAAAAAATGAACTTGTGCGCCCACCAATTGCGAACGTTGATCAAGCGCTGCTTGTGTTTTCTGCAGTAGAACCAGAGTTTAATCCATTGTTATTAGACCGTTTTTTAGTTTTAATTGAGTTTCATAATATTAAACCAATTATTTGTATTAGTAAGATGGATTTAATAGATGCGAAAACACGTGAAACAATTGAAGCGTATGCGCGGGATTACATTGCAATTGGTTATGATGTGGTATTTACTTCAACGACAACTTCAGAGAGTATAGAAGTGTTAAAACCGTTTTTACAAGGTTGTGTTTCTGTTGTAGCGGGTCAATCTGGTGTAGGGAAATCTTCTCTTTTAAACGTGCTACGTCCAGATTTAGCGTTAAAAACGAGTGGAATTTCAGCTCATTTAGGCCGAGGTAAGCATACGACAAGGCATGTGGAATTAATTGAAGTAGGGAGCGGCCTTGTTGCGGATACACCTGGGTTTAGTTCGCTGGATTTTATCGATATGGAAGTAGAAGATCTCACATATTGTTTTCCAGAGTTGAAAGAACAGAGTCAATACTGTAAATTTAGAGGTTGTACACATCTTTCTGAACCGAAGTGTGCGGTGAAAGATGCTGTAGAAGAAGGTAGCATTACACGTTATCGTTATGAGCACTATATGCAATTCGTTGAAGAAATTAGAGAGAGAAAGCCGAGGTATTAAGGATGATTAAAATTGCACCATCGATTTTATCAGCAGACTTTTCAAGATTGGGAGAAGAAATTAAAGATGTAGAAAAAGGTGGAGCAGATTACATACATGTCGATGTAATGGATGGGCATTTTGTTCCAAATATTACGATTGGTCCGTTGATTGTAGAAGCAATTCGTCCAATTACTTCTTTACCACTAGATGTCCATCTTATGATTGAAAATCCGGATCAGTACATTCCTGCTTTTGCGAAAGCGGGAGCGGATATTATTACAGTACATGTAGAAGCGTGTCCACACTTGCATCGTACGATTCAATTAATTAAGTCGCAGGGTATTAAAGCGGGGGTTGTTTTAAATCCACATACACCTGTTTCGATGATTGAGCATGTATTAGAAGATACAGATATGGTGCTACTTATGACGGTAAACCCAGGCTTTGGTGGTCAAAAGTTCATTCATTCTGTATTGCAAAAAATTAAACAGGTTGCGGACATGGTTCGTGAACGCAATTTACAAGTAGAGATTGAAGTTGATGGCGGCGTTAATGTAGAAACAGCGAAATTATGTGTAGAAGCAGGAGCGAATGTTCTCGTTGCAGGATCTGCTGTATATAATCAAAAAGATCGCGGGGCAGCAATTGCAGCTATTCGCGGATAAAGTGAAACTTCCAGCAGTGGGGTTTTCTTCATCCCCCACTGCTGGTTAGTTGAACCAATCGTGGTCTTACTGCCCGTTAATGCGGGATAAAAATGAATTTGTAGGTAAATTGGTTAAAGAAAAAAGGTAATCTAGCCATTGGTAGATTGCCTTTTTTCTATAGAAGGAGAGAGAACATGATTATTCATATTTTAGCTGGAGGTCCAGTAGAGTGTTGTGCAGATTTTTCAAAATATGAGAGTGAAGAGGTTGTATGGGCAGCTGTTGATCGAGGAGTATATCATTTGTTGCAGCTTGGAATAATACCACAAGTAGCTTTTGGTGATTATGATTCTGTTACAGAAGAAGAGTTAGTATGGATGCAAACACAGAAACGAGACTTGCATATTGTGCCGAAAGAAAAGGATCAAACGGATTTGGAGATTGCAATTAACTGGGCTTTAGAGCAAGAACCAGAACAAATTCGTATTTTTGGTGCAACAGGTGGAAGGATGGATCATAGTTTAGCTAACATTCAAATGTTACTAAAAGGTTTACAAGCAAATGTAAACATGAGCATTGTAGATTATAAAAATGAAATTTCTGTTAAAGAATCGGGTACATATACAATAGAAGAAAATTCATCATTCCCTTACATATCTTTTGTTCCTGTTACAGAAATAGTAACGGGAATTACACTTCGCGGTTTTAAATATCCTCTTACAGATAAAACGATAAAATGGGGATCGACACTTTGTATTAGTAATGAACTCGTTGCGGAAAAAGGTACTTTTTCATTTACTTCTGGCATATTAATGGTGATAAGAAGCACTGATTGAAGAACTACTTTTGTTGCTACGCCATATAGTAAACAAGTGGAGTAATGGGGATTAGGAGGGAAACCATGAGATTTTATACAATTAAGTTGCCGAAATTTCTTGGTGGAATTGTTCGCGCGGTGTTAAATACCTTTAAAAAGGAATAAAAAAGCACCTGTTACCGGTGCTTTTTTCATGAGGATAATAAAAAAAGAGCCAATAGGCTCTCTTTTTTATTATTAAACACGTTCGATTTTGCCAGATTTTAATGCTCTAGCAGAAACGTAAACACGTTGAACTTTACCGTCAATGCGTACGCGAACTTTTTGAAGGTTAGCGCCCCATTTACGTTTTGTAGCGTTCATTGCGTGAGAACGAGAGTTACCAGAACGAGCTTTTCTTCCAGTAATAGCACAAACACGAGCCATCTATATTTCCCTCCCTTAACTACCGTAACTTACGTAATTTTCAATGTTAGTCTTTTATACAATGCTAAAAACACTACTATAATTTAACACAACTAAAAAGAGAATGCAACAGTGTATAAGAAAGAAATCAAGAAAAATTACTTGACACTATATGTAAGAAAAGCGGAAATCAAGAAAAATTACTTGACATATCGTAGGGGTATGTGTTGTATAATAACAATGGACTATTTTGCTCATCATAAAAAGAAGTGCTATATTATTCTATAAGTACGAGGGCGAAAGTAAAGAACGTTGGAATTTTTTTTGAAAAGATTATATGATAGTAATTAAAGTAGTCTAGCTCACTTTCACCATTTCTAAAGGGGGAAAAGAGATGTCAATTGAAATTAAAACAAAGTACGGTCAAATTGATATTAGTACAGAAGTAATTGCAACAATTGCTGGGGGCGCTGCAGTAGATTGCTACGGCATCGTTGGTATGGCGTCAAAAAATCAATTAAAAGATGGATTAACAGAAATCTTACGAAAAGAAAATTTCACAAGAGGCGTTATTGTTCGTAAAGAGAACGATGAAGTACATATTGACATGTATATTATCGTGAGCTATGGTACAAAAATTTCAGAGGTAGCACACAATGTTCAAACGAAAGTGAAGTATACATTAGATCAAACAGTAGGACTAGCTGTAGATTCTGTGAACATCTACGTACAAGGAGTTAAAGTAACAAACTTGTAATGTGCATTAAGGAGGAAAATCTGTGTCAATTCAAAAAATTGATGGGAAGCGTTTAGCCCAAATGATTCTGCAAGGGGCAAATAATTTAACAAATAACGTCAAGCTAGTTGATGCTTTAAACGTTTTTCCAGTTCCAGATGGCGATACCGGTACAAACATGAATTTATCGATGACTTCAGGAGCGCGAGAAGTAAAGAAAAATCCTTCTGAGCATGCTGGGAAAGTCGGAGTGAGCTTAGCAAAAGGATTATTAATGGGAGCACGTGGAAATTCTGGCGTAATTTTATCTCAGCTTTTCCGTGGTTTCTCAAAATCTATTGAGCAAAAAGAAATGTTAACAACAGTTGACTTTGCTGATGCTTTAGAAGCTGGTGTAGGAACTGCATATAAAGCAGTTATGAAACCGATTGAAGGAACGATTTTAACTGTTGCAAGAGAAACGAGTGAATATGCAGTCACAGTTGCGAAAAAACAACGCGACTTTGTTTTGTTTATGGAAGAAGTTGTGAAAGAGGCGAACGCATCTTTAAATCGTACGCCGGATTTATTACCTGTATTAAAGCAAGTTGGTGTTGTAGATAGCGGTGGTAAAGGCCTTGTTGTTGTGTATGAAGGATTTTTAGCTGATTTAAAAGGTGAAACAATTACTTCTGATGAGCCAGTGCAACCATCTATGAATGAAATGGTACGTGCAGAACATCACCGTAGTGTACAAAGCCAATTGAGTACAGAAGATATCACATATGGCTACTGTACAGAATTTATGGTCAAGCTAGACGAAGAGAAGATGAAAGAACATAACTTCTCTGAGCAAAAATTCCGTGAAGATATTAGTGCATATGGTGATTCATTGCTGGTTGTAGCTGATGATGAAATCGTGAAAATTCACATTCATGCAGAGCATCCTGGAGATGCAATGAACTACGGACAACGTTATGGTAGCTTAATTAATATTAAAGTAGAAAATATGCGTGAACAACATACCGCTTTGTTAGATGAGCCTGCAATGATGCAGGAAGAAGCGAAACAACCTGCAGAAAAGCAGACTTATGGAGTTGTAACGGTGGCGATGGGGTCTGGTATTAAAGAATTGTTTGAAAGTATCGGCGCGACGGTAGTTATTGAAGGCGGTCAAACGATGAACCCAAGTACAGAGGATATTGTAAAAGCGATTGAAGAAGCTAATGCAGAAAAAATTATTATTTTACCGAACAACGGTAATATTGTAATGGCTGCAGAACAAGCTGCTTCTATAGTGAACCAAGAAGTAATCGTTGTTCGTTCGAAAACAGTTCCGCAAGGTATGGCGGCGATGCTTGCTTTCAATCCAGCAGGAACGCTTGAAGAAAATGAAGCGAATATGAACGAAGCGCTTGCTCATGTGAAGACAGGTCAAATTACGTATGCGGTTCGTGATACAGAGATTGATGGCGTGACAATTCACAAAGATGATTTTATGTGCATTGCAGACGGAAAAATTGTATCAACAGATACAGAAAAATTGAACGCTGCGAAAAAGCTGTTAGAAAATATGCTTGATGAAGATGCAGAAATCTTAACGATTTTACAAGGTGAGGATGCATCGGAAGAAGAAGTAGCTGCATTAGTAGCATTTGTAGCAGAAAACTTTGAAGATGTAGAGGTAGAAGTTCATAATGGAAATCAGCCTATATATTCTTTCATTTTTTCTGTAGAATAAGGTGAAACTTCATCCCTGTTGATGGTTAGTTCCACCAATCTAGATTTGCAGGTAGCGTATCTTTATTGAAAAATGGGATTACTCTCTGTATTAGGGTGAGACAATATAAATGATGAGAGGGCCTTACTAGCTAATACAGTGAGGCTCTCTTTCTTATTTATCCCGCTATTCGCGGGCAGTAAGACCCCCACCTCAAGATTGAGAGAGAAGCAAGGAAGATAGGTGGGGGATAACTGTCCGAAAAAGCTCTATTGGTGAGAGTTTGCCACAAGCAGCGAGATGAAAAACCCTACTTGTGGAAGTTTCACTTTATAATAAGTGTTGTGATTAAGAAAATAGTAGGAAAATAGAAAAAGCTATTTAGATGAAATTTGAATTGATATATATGGGTAGATAAAGGTGAAACGACTACTACGCTCTACTAATGCTATGGTAGAATAGGAGAGGTAGCGACTGTATATTCGAAATGAAAATGAGGATATGTAATTATTATGATATAACGTGTGAAGAAAGAAGATATGTGTTAGTGCATGTGAATGGTTAGGAATAAGATTTGACGGGGCGTGAAGATCTTGAGTGAAGTTGTGCAAGTTCCTATTACGGATGTGAAAGGGATTGGAGAAGAAACAGCTGTATTATTAAATGAGATGGGGATTTTTACGGTTTCTGATTTGTTAGAACATTTTCCGTATCGTTACGAAGACTATGCAATGAAAGATTTAGCTGAAGTTAAGCATGAAGAACGTGTAACGGTGGAAGGGAAAGTACATAGTGCCCCTCTTTTGCAGTATTATGGAAAAAAGAAATCACGTCTCACTGTTCGTGTTCTCGTTGGGCGTTATTTAATTACAGCGGTATGCTTTAACAGACCGTACTATAAGCAAAAATTAAATATTGATGAAACAGTCACAATAACTGGAAAGTGGGATCAACATCGTCAAACGATTTCAGTGTCGGAACTTCACTTTGGACCAGTTGTTCGTCAGCAAGAAGTAGAACCGGTATATTCAGTTAAAGGAAAATTGACGGTAAAACAGATGCGTCGTTTTATTGCACAAGCTTTTAAAGAATATGGTTCTTTTGTGAAAGAAGTACTGCCAGATGGGCTGTTGTCCCGCTACAAATTATTATCTCGTTATGAGGCGCTGTATGCCCTGCATTTTCCTAGCGGACAAGAAGATATGAAACAGGCGCGCCGTCGTTTTGTATATGAAGAATTTTTCTTGTTTCAATTAAAGATGCAGGCACTTCGCAAAATGGAACGAGAAAGCTCAAAGGGTGTAACAAAAAGTGTCTCTCTTGAGCAGTTAGAAGAGTTTATAGAAGCGCTGCCCTTTCCGTTAACAAATGCGCAGTATCGCGTTGTTTCGGAAATTATGAAAGATTTGCAGTCGCCGTATCGAATGAATCGTTTATTACAAGGGGATGTAGGTTCTGGGAAAACGATAGTTGCCGCAATTGCTTTATATGCTGCGAAATTAGCTGGATATCAAGGGGCATTAATGGTACCGACAGAAATTTTAGCGGAGCAGCATTATCAATCACTCGTATCTATATTTTCTTATTTTAATATGAACATTGAATTATTAACAAGCTCTGTAAAGGGAGTGCGTCGCCGTGAAGTATTAGCTAGGCTAGAACAAGGAGAAATTGATATTCTCGTTGGAACGCATGCTCTAATTCAAGATGAAGTTATATTTCACAGACTTGGGCTCGTTATTACGGATGAACAACATCGTTTTGGTGTAGCGCAGCGTCGCGTTTTAAGAGAAAAAGGTGAAAGTCCAGATGTTTTATTTATGACAGCGACACCAATTCCTCGTACATTAGCAATTACTGCGTTTGGTGAAATGGATGTATCAATCATTGATGAGATGCCAGCAGGTCGTAAAGTGATTGAAACGTACTGGGCGAAACATGATATGTTTGAACGTGTTCTTGGATTTGTCGAGAAAGAAGTGAACAAAGGACGACAAGCATATGTCATTTGTCCACTAATTGAAGAATCAGAGAAACTAGACGTACAAAATGCAATTGATTTGCATAGTATGCTGACCCATCATTATCAAGGAAAATTTCAAGTTGGATTGATGCATGGGCGCCTTTCTTCTCAGGAGAAAGACGAAGTAATGCATCAATTTAGCGAAAATAAAGTGCAAATTCTCATTTCGACAACAGTTGTAGAAGTTGGTGTGAACGTGCCAAATGCAACAATGATGGTTATCTATGATGCAGAACGTTTTGGATTATCGCAACTTCACCAACTTCGTGGGCGTGTGGGGCGTGGAAGTGAACAATCTTACTGTATTTTAATTGCTGATCCGAAATCAGAAACAGGAAAAGAACGTATGCGCATCATGACAGAGACGAATGATGGTTTTGTGTTATCAGAAAAAGATTTAGAATTGCGTGGTCCTGGAGATTTCTTTGGAAGTAAGCAAAGTGGTTTGCCTGAATTTAAAGTAGCTGATATGGTACATGATTATCGAGCATTAGAAACAGCTAGGCAAGATGCTGCTTTACTTGTTGATTCAACTGCATTTTGGCAAAGTGAGCAGTATGAAATGCTGCGAAGTTATTTGGAAAAATCAGGAGTTTTCCAAGGGGAAAAGCTTGATTAAAACGGAAGAAACAAAAAAATGTTGCATTCTGTATTTAATGCTTATATACTACTGTTAGTACCTAGTCATAAAAATGGATGGTGCGGAATGAAAAAAAGAAGGAAAAAAGAAAGACAAGAGTTGTTACAACAAACAATAGAAGCAAATCCGTTTATTACGGATGAAGAATTAGCTGAACAATTTCAAGTGAGTATTCAAACAATTCGTCTTGATCGCATGGAATTATCAATTCCAGAATTAAGGGAACGGATTAAACATGTGGCAACGAAACAACATGAAGAAGATGTAAAATCCTTGCCCCTTGATGAAGTGGTAGGAGAAATTATTGATATAGAATTAGATAGACATGCGATTTCGATTTTTGAAGTGAAAGAGGAACATGTCTTTAAACGTAATCAAATTGCTCGTGGGCATCACTTATTTGCGCAAGCGAACTCATTAGCTGTTGCAGTTATTGATGAAGAATTAGCTTTAACTGCGAAGTCTACCATTCGATATATTCGTCCTGTAAAATTAGGAGAGCGTGTTGTTGCAAAAGCGCGTGTTGAAGATGTGGAGAATGATAAAGGACGGACGGTTGTCAAAGTGCAAAGTTTTGTTGGAGATGAACTTGTTTTTAAAGGCACTTTTGAAATGTATCGATCTAGTAATTATAGTGAGGAAGGTAACAACTTATGAGAATCGCAATAGATGCAATGGGTGGCGATCATGCGCCAAAATCTGTCGTGCTCGGAGCAATGAAAGCAATTAAACAATATTCAGATTTACATATTACACTAGTAGGAAAAGAAGACGAAATCCGCAAGTATTTAACAAGTGAAGAACGTATTACTGTGCTGCATACAGATGAAGTAATTGAAGGAACGGATGAGCCGGTACGAGCGGTACGTCGCAAAAAACAAGCTTCGATGGTACTTGCTGCGCAGCAAGTAAAAGAAGGTGCAGCTGATGCTTGTATTTCCGCAGGGAATACGGGGGCTCTTATGGCAGCTGGATTATTTGTAATTGGACGTATAGAAGGGATTGAGCGCCCAGCTCTTTCGCCTACTATGCCAACAGTAGATGGTAAAGGCTTTGTTATGTTAGATGTTGGAGCAAACGTCGATGCAAAAGCAATTCATTTATACCAATATGCTGTAATGGGGTCTGTATATGCAGAGAAAGTGAGAGGAATTGCTAATCCTCGCGTAGGTCTTTTAAATGTTGGAACTGAGGATGGAAAAGGAAACGAGCTTTCTAAGCAAGTTTTTGCAATGCTAAAAGATGCACCGATTAACTTTGTTGGAAATGTAGAATCACGAGACTTATTACAAGGTGTAGCTGATGTGGTTGTTTGTGATGGATTTACCGGAAATGTTGCCCTTAAAACGTTAGAGGGTACTGCACTTGCATTATTCTCGATGCTAAAAGAGCAATTAATGAGTTCGTTTACAAGTAAACTAGCGGCGGCGGTATTAAAACCAAAGCTTATGGTGTTAAAAGATAAAATGGATTATTCAGAGTATGGAGGAGCTGCTTTATTTGGATTGAAAGCTCCTGTCATCAAAGCGCATGGTTCTTCCAATGATCAATCGATTTTTAGCGCGATTCGTCAAACTAGAGAAATGGTAGCGAAGGAAGTTATTCCTACTATTACGAGTGTAATAGAGGAGGAGCCGCTTCAATAATGAGGAGGGTTTGAAATGGGAAAACTAGCATTTCTTTTTCCAGGACAAGGTTCACAGGCAGTTGGAATGGGAAAACAATTAGCAGAAAGTCATGAAGAGGTTGCGAAAGTATTTCATCAGGCTGATGAAATTTTAAAAGATTCTCTTTCATCACTTATTTTTGAGGGACCTCAAGAAACGTTGACGTTAACAACAAATGCACAACCAGCATTGTTAACGACAAGTATTGCAATTTTAAAGGCATTGGAGCAGTATGAGATTAAACCTGACTATGTTGCAGGACATAGTTTAGGTGAGTATAGTGCACTAGTAGCAGCGGGTGCTATGTCATTTGAAGATGGTGTATACGCTGTAAGAAAACGCGGTGAGTACATGGAAGAAGCTGTGCCAAATGGCGAAGGTGCAATGGCAGCTATTCTAGGAGCGGATCCGGATATGTTAAAGCAGGTGACTGAAGAGGTGACGCAGGAAGGATATGCTGTTCAAGTTGCGAATATGAATAGCACGAAGCAAATTGTCATTTCTGGTACAAAGCAAGGTGTGGAATTGGCTTCAGAAAGAGCGAAAGAAAATGGTGCGAAACGTGCAATTCCACTGCGCGTTAGCGGTCCGTTTCATTCATCGCTTATGAAACCAGCTGCTGAGAAGTTTCGTGGTGTATTAAATGAAATTTCAATTCACGATGTGAAGATTCCCGTTGTTGCAAATGTAACAGCAGATTGCATTACTCGTAAAGAGGATATTCAAGAAAAATTAATTGAACAACTCTATTCCCCTGTATTATGGTACCCATCCATTGAACGGATGGTAGAGCTTGGTGTGGATACATTTATTGAAATTGGGCCTGGGAAAGTTTTAGCTGGTCTTATGAAATCAATCGCTCCATCTGTGAAAGTATATGCAATATATGATGAAGAGACGATGAAGGATACCATTTCAAAACTGAGAGGAGAAGGCTAATGTTATTAAAAGATAAAGTCGTATTAGTAACGGGAGCATCTCGCGGAATCGGCCGTGCAATTGCATTAGATTTAGCAAAACAAGGTGCGAAAGTAGTTGTAAACTACGCAGGAAACGAATTAAAAGCAAATGAAGTTGTAGATGAGATTAAAAAATTAGGTTCAGAAGCAATTGCAGTAAAAGCAAATGTTGCTAGTAGCGAAGAAGTGACTGATATGGTAAAACAAACTGTGGATACATTTGGTCAAATTGATATTCTTGTCAATAACGCTGGTATTACAAAAGACAATTTATTAATGCGCATGAAAGAAGAAGAATGGGATGCTGTTATTAATACAAACTTAAAAGGTGTCTTTTTATGTACAAAAGCTGTATCTCGCTATATGATGCGTCAACGTCACGGTCGTATTATTAATATTGCCTCTGTTGTTGGTGTTACTGGAAACCCAGGACAAGCAAACTACGTTGCAGCAAAAGCGGGTGTAATTGGATTAACAAAAACTTCAGCAAAAGAGCTAGCAAGTCGTAATATCACAGTAAATGCAATTGCTCCTGGATTTATCGTAACAGATATGACAGATGTATTGGCGGAAGATGTGAAGAATGAAATGCTAAAATTAATCCCAATTGCAAAATTTGGAGAAGCAGAAGATATTTCAAATGCGGTTGCATTTTTAGCATCAGATGCGAGCCGTTATATCACTGGGCAAACACTTCATGTTGACGGCGGCATGGTGATGTAAAAGGAAAAACTACAGAAATAGGTTGATTTCATCTAGCTTTTCTGTACAATATTAAATATAATGGCTTGAGAAGATCGGAAAAATAGTGATCTAATTTATAGATAAATTTAAAAAAGTAATTGTTTGTCAATACTTTTAAAGGAGGTGAATGAATATGGCAGACGTTTTAGAGCGTGTAACGAAAATTATCGTAGATCGTCTAGGAGTAGACGAAACAGAGGTAACAACAGCTGCAAACTTTAAAGAAGATTTAGGTGCTGATTCTCTAGATGTAGTAGAACTTGTAATGCAACTAGAAGATGAGTTTGAAATGGAAATTTCTGATGAGGAAGCAGAAAAGATTGCTACTGTTGGCGATGCTGTGACTTACATAGAGAGTCATCTATAATGCTTGATGAAGTCCCGTTTATATACGGGGCTTTCTCAGCATATATATCTGGAGGGACCTATGCCGTACAGAAAGTATAGAGATAAGAAGTATGAAGCGAAATATCGCGAGGCTTTTAAAAAGTTTCAAGCGAAAATAGGTATTACATTTACAAATGAAAAATTGTTGATACAAGCATTTACGCATTCATCGTATGTGAATGAGCATCGGAAAAAGCCACATGAAGATAATGAGCGTCTTGAATTTCTTGGTGATGCGGTACTAGAACTGACGGTTTCGCAATATTTGTTTCAAAAATATCCGACAATGAGCGAGGGAGAATTAACAAAACTTCGCGCGGCTATTGTATGTGAACCTTCTCTCGTTCGTTTTGCGAATGAGCTGGTATTTGGTAATCTTGTCCTTTTAGGAAAAGGGGAAGAAATGACAGGAGGTCGCGAACGTCCAGCGTTATTAGCGGATGTCTTTGAAGCGTTTATTGGTGCACTTTACTTGGACCAAGGTTTAGACAAGGTATGGGGATTTTTAAAAACAGTTGTTTATCCGAAAATTAATGAAGGTGCTTTTTCTCATGTGATGGATTTTAAGAGTCAACTACAAGAATTAATTCAGCGTGATGGTAGCGGTAATATAGAATATCAAATTTTGCAAGAAAAAGGACCAGCCCATAATCGAGAGTTTGTATCGCGTGTTACATTAAACGGCGAAGCATTAGGGCTTGGAAGTGGAAAGTCTAAGAAAGAGGCAGAACAGCATGCTGCCCAAGAAGCGTTAGAAAAATTAAAAGAGCATTCATAGAGCATTCATAGAGAATCCCCCTTATACTTAGGGGGATTCCTTGTGCATAAAGGGGGAAGGCCTTTCGTGTTTTTAAAACGGTTAGAGATAGCAGGATTTAAATCTTTTGCAGAACGTGTATCGATTGACTTTGTACCAGGTGTAACGTCTGTAGTAGGTCCAAATGGAAGCGGAAAAAGTAACATTACAGATGCCATTCGTTGGGTACTTGGTGAGCAATCCGTAAAGTCGCTGCGCGGTGCGAAAATGGAAGATATTATTTTTTCGGGTAGTGATACACGTAAAGCGTTGAATGTTGCTGAGGTAACATTAACATTAAATAATGAGGATCAGCGTCTGCCGATTGAATATAACGAAGTAAGTGTAACAAGACGAGTATATCGTTCAGGAGATAGTGATTTTCTTATTAATAAACAACCTTGTCGTTTAAAAGATATTGTAGATTTATTCATGGACTCAGGTATGGGACGTGAAGCATTTTCTATTATCAGTCAGGGAAAAGTAGAAGAGATTTTAAGTAGTAAAGCGGAAGATCGCCGTAGTATTTTTGAAGAAGCAGCTGGTGTACTGAAATATAAAATCCGTAAAAAGAAAGCGGAAGGAAAATTAGCGGAGACGCAAGATAATTTAAATCGTGTAGAAGATATTATTCATGAATTGAGTGATCAAGTTGAACCTCTCGAAAGACAAGCTTCTATTGCAAAAGACTATCTTGAGAAAAAAGAAGAATTAGAAAAAGTTGAAGCGGCATTAATTGTGTATGAAATTGAAGAGTTACATGAAAAATGGGAAGCGCTTCGCGAGCAATTTAAACATAACAAAGATGAAGAAGTGAAATTATCAGCACATCTTCAAAAAAATGAAGCGGATTTAGAAGAAGTGCGTGGAAATGTACAAGCCATTGATGAATCTGTTCAATCTTTGCAAGAGGTTCTTCTTCTTTCTAGTAAAGAACTTGAAAAATTAGAAGGACAACGCGAGCTGCTGAAAGAAAGAAAGCACAATGCAACAACACATTGTGCACAGTTAGAAGCACTCATTCATGAATTAACAGATAAAGTTTCTGCATATGAAGGCAGTGTTGCGCAAGGAACAGACGAATTAATGAAATTAGCAAATCATGTGAAAGAGTTAGAACAGAAACTGCATGATAATGAAAGATTGTTGTCTACATATGTACAAAATTTAGATGAGCAAATTGAGTATTTAAAAGGTGATTATATTGAACTTTTAAATCAACAGGCAAGTTATCGAAATGAACTTTCTATGTTAGAGGAACAATTTAAACAAAGAGATTTCAAAAACCAGCGTCTTGACGAAGAAAATGAAAAATATGTGCAGATGGGCATAGAAATTGCACAGAAAAAATCAACGTTCGTTGAAAAATATGAACATATAAAAGAGCAAATTACAAATCTGCTGTCAAATATGAAGCAAACGGACATTGCACTTGGGAAATGTAAAGAACAATATAGTGAAAATGAGAGCAAATTGTATCAAGCATATCAATACGTTCAGCAAGCGCGTTCTCGTAAAGAAATGCTTGAAGAAATGCAAGAGGATTATTCAGGATTTTATCAAGGAGTCCGTGAAGTATTAAAGGCACGTGATAGCCAGTTGCATGGTATTGAAGGTGCAGTTGCAGAACTTCTTACTGTACCGAAAAAGTACGAAGTGGCAATGGAAATTGCGCTTGGAGCAGCAATGCAGCATGTTGTTGTACAAACAGAAGAACATGCGCGCCGAGCAATTGCATTTTTAAAGCAAAATCGTCATGGACGTGCGACCTTTTTACCGCAAAGTGTAATTAAAGGGAGAGCACTTAGGACAGAGCAGCTTCGGATTGTAAACCAGCACTCATCATTTATAGGAGTAGCTTCAGAGCTTGTGCAGTACAATAATAAATATGAAAATGTTATTACAAATTTATTAGGTACGGTAATTGTCGCTCATGATTTAAAAGGAGCGAATGAATTAGCAAAGCAGCTACAATATCGTTATCGTATTGTTACATTAGAAGGCGACCTTGTAAATCCAGGGGGTTCAATGACGGGTGGTGCTGTGAAGCAAACGAATTCATCTTTATTAGGACGCCAACGTGAGTTAGAAGAGTGGAACGAAAAGTTGACAGATATGGAAGAAAAGACGGCGAAGCTAGAAAGCTATGTCAAAGAGCTAAAACAAGAAATACAAGAAAAAGAAGTGCAGATGAAAGAACTTCGACAAAGCGTCGATGAAAAGCGTGTAGATGAACAAGCATGTAAAGAAGAGATTAATCAGTTAGAACTAGAAGAGCATCGCATTAATGAACGCTTATCTATTTATGATTTAGAGCTAGAAGGATTTTTGCAAGATCAAGTGAAGATACAAGGGCGGAAAACAGAGCTAGAAAAAACGCTTACAGAGCTGCAAGAAAAAATTATGCAGCTTGATACAACAATTAAAGAATTAACAAAGCAAAAGAGTGAGCAACATTCTTCGAAAGAAAAAGTGCAGATAGAAATTACGGAGTTAAAAGTGCAAGTAGCTGAAAAGCAACAACGATTATCAAATCAAAAAGAGACAGTAGACCGCCTCACAAAAGAACAAGATGAGACGAAAAAGAATCTTATAAAGACAAAAGAAGATTTAGCATTCTTGAAACAAGAAATGACATCGAATTCCAGTGGTGAAGAGCAAATTACAAGTATGATTCAAAAGAAAACCCACGATCGAAATCAAACTGTTGAATTAATTAGCTCACGCCGTGAACAACGTCTGGATTTACAAGGGCGACTAGAATATTTAGATTTAGAAGTAAAAGAAGCGAAACGTCAGCATAAATATTTGCTTGATGTATTAAAAGATGAAGAAGTAAAAATAAATCGTTTAGACGTGGAGCTAGAAAACCGCTTGCAGCACTTACAAGAAACGTATACCATTTCTTTTGAAGCGGCGAAACAAAAGTATACGATGACAATGTCTGGTGATGAAGCTCGTAAAAAAGTGAAATTAATTAAATTATCCATTGAAGAACTTGGGACAGTAAACTTAGGTTCAATTGATGAATACGAGCGCGTATCTGAGCGTCATACGTTCTTATTAGAGCAGCGTGATGATTTGGAAGAGGCGAAAACAACACTGCATCAAGTAATTGACGAGATGGATGAGGAAATGAAAAAACGCTTTTCTTATACATTCCAAGCAATTCGTACAGAATTCCAGTTTGTGTTTAGTGAATTATTTGGCGGAGGGCGCGCGGATTTAGTTATGACAAACCCGCAAGATTTATTAAATACAGGAATTGATATTGTTGCACAGCCACCAGGAAAGAAATTGCAAAATTTAGGTCTTCTTTCTGGAGGAGAACGAGCATTAACAGCAATTGCATTGCTGTTTAGTATTTTAAAAGTTCGTCCTGTACCGTTTTGTGTACTTGATGAGGTTGAAGCAGCGCTGGATGAAGCGAACGTTGCTCGTTTTGCGCAGTACTTGAGAAAGTTTAGTGATGAAACACAATTTATAGTTATTACACATCGAAAAGGAACAATGGAAGAATCAGATGTACTATATGGTGTAACGATGCAGGAATCTGGCGTTTCCAAGCTTGTATCCGTTCGTTTAGATGACGGAGCAGAAGTTGTGACAAGTGAATAGAAAGGATGGGAAAGAATGAGCTTTTTTAAAAAATTAAAAGAAAAAATTTCAAAACAAACAGATACGGTATCAGAGAAGTTTAAACAAGGTTTAGAGAAAACGAGAAATTCTTTTGCTGAAAAGGTAAATGACTTAGTATATCGTTATCGTAAAGTTGACGAAGATTTCTTCGAAGAGTTAGAAGAAATTTTAATTGGTGCGGATGTGGGTGTGTCCACAGTAATGGAATTAATTGACCAATTAAGAGATGAAGTGAAACGTCGTAATATCCAGGACCCAAGAGAAGTACAAGCTGTTATCTCTGAAAAACTAATTGAGATTTACAAAGGAGACGGTAACTTTAATAATGAGTTAAATGTACAAGATAACGCCTTGACAGTTATTTTATTTGTTGGGGTAAACGGTGTTGGGAAAACAACGACGATTGGAAAAATGGCACATAAATTTAAAGCAGACGGCAAGTCTGTATTATTGGCAGCTGGCGATACATTCCGTGCTGGTGCGATTGAACAGCTAGAAGTATGGGGAGAACGTGTTGGTGTAGATGTAATTAAACAAGGATCAGGTTCGGATCCAGCAGCTGTTATGTACGATGCAATTCAGGCTGCAAAATCACGAAAAGTTGATGTATTGTTATGCGATACAGCAGGCCGTTTGCAAAACAAAGTTAATTTAATGAAAGAGTTAGAGAAAGTAAAACGTGTAATCGAACGTGAAGTTCCTGGAGCTCCTCATGAAGTATTACTTGTCATTGATGCAACAACAGGACAAAATGGTTTAAGTCAAGCGAAGACATTCCGCGAGGCGACAAATGTAACAGGCATTGTCCTAACGAAATTAGACGGAACTGCTAAAGGTGGAATTGTATTAGCAATTCGTAATGAGATGGATGTACCGGTGAAATTTGTCGGCCTTGGAGAACAAATGGATGATTTACAAGCATTTGATCCAGAACAATATGTATATGGACTATTTGCAGACTTTGTAGAAACAGAAGTGGAATAAAGCAAGGTTTTTATTAGTGATAGACTTTATCTGCTACTAATAGTTTATTGAATTTACGTATATCTAAGTAGAAAATGTTTTTGGTAAAAAATAAGAGGCGGTGCTTGCCGCTTCTTATTTTTAAATTTAAATAAGATGTTAAGAAAAAAACTTGACACACTTTTGCTCTCCATGTAAACTAATTCATGTAAAGGTAATTCACTTAACAAAGGGTGATTCAACATGCTCGAAAAAACAACGAGAATGAATTATTTATTTGATTTTTATCATTCGTTGTTAACGCCAAAACAAAGAAGTTATATGTCACTTTACTATCTTGATGATCTATCGCTTGGTGAAATTGCAGAAGAATTTGAAGTGAGCCGCCAAGCAGTGTATGATAACATTAAACGGACAGAAGCGATGCTTGAAGAATATGAAGAAAAGTTATTGTTACTTCAAAAGTTTCAAGAAAGGCAGCAACTTGTTGCAAAGTTAAAGCAGCTAATCAGCGAAGAAGAGCATGTAGATGAACAAGTGAAACAAGTTGTTGAAGCTATCGAAAATTTAGATTAGGAGGGCGGCAATATGGCATTTGAAGGATTAGCCGACCGACTTCAACAGACAATGCAAAAAATTCGCGGCAAAGGGAAAGTAACTGAAGCCGACGTAAAAGAAATGATGAGAGAAGTTCGTCTTGCTCTTTTAGAGGCAGACGTTAACTTTAAAGTAGTAAAAGATTTTGTTAAGCGTGTGTCTGAACGTTCTGTCGGACAAGATGTAATGAAAAGTTTAACACCTGGACAGCAAGTTATTAAAGTAGTACAGGAAGAACTTACAGAATTAATGGGTGGGGAGCAGAGTAAAATTGCAGTCTCTAACCGTCCGCCAACTGTTATTATGATGGTTGGTTTGCAAGGTGCAGGTAAAACGACGACAACAGGTAAGCTTGCGAATTTGCTTCGTAAAAAGCATAATCGTAAACCGATGTTGGTCGCGGCTGATATTTATCGCCCAGCAGCAATTAAACAGCTTGAAACACTCGGTAAGCAATTGGATATGCCGGTTTTCTCTTTAGGCGACAAGGTAAGTCCTGTTGAAATTGCCAAGCAAGCGATTGCGAAAGCTAAAGAAGATCACCATGATTATGTTCTTATTGATACAGCAGGCCGTCTGCATATTGATGAGGAGCTCATGGATGAATTAGCACAAGTTAAAGAAGTAGCCAATCCGGATGAAATTTTCCTTGTTGTTGATGCAATGACAGGACAAGATGCGGTAAATGTGGCTCAAAGTTTCCATGAACAGCTTGGTTTAACAGGTGTCGTGTTAACAAAATTAGATGGTGATACGCGCGGAGGTGCAGCACTATCTATTAAAGCTGTTACAAACACACCGATTAAATTTGCTGGTATGGGTGAGAAATTAGATGCATTAGAGGTATTTCATCCAGAACGTATGGCATCTCGTATTTTAGGTATGGGTGATGTTCTGACGTTAATTGAAAAGGCGCAGGCGACAGTTGATGAAGAAAAAGCAAGAGAACTTGAGCAAAAAATGCGTACACTTTCCTTTACGTTGGACGATTTTCTAGAGCAATTAGGACAAGTGCGTCAATTGGGACCGCTTGATGAACTTCTTAATATGCTTCCTGGTGCCGGGAAAATTAAAGGATTAAAAAATGTCCAAGTTGATGAAAAGCAAATTGGACACATTGAAGCGATTATTCGCTCAATGACGAAATTAGAGCGTGAACAACCGGAAATGATTAACGCCAGTCGTAAAAAACGTATCGCTAAAGGTAGCGGTACAACTGTACAAGAGATCAATCGTCTTTTGAAACAATTTGAAGATATGAAAAAGATGATGAAAACGATGTCTGGTATGCAAAAAGGTAAGAAAAAAGGACTAGGTGGCATGAAGTTTCCATTTATGTAAGGAAAAAAAGATGGCTCTGTTAAGAAATTTTACTTTACAAAGGGTCACTCTTTTTGCTAATATTATTATCTGTGTGAAATATATTCGGAGGTGCTTTATAAATGGCAGTTAAAATTCGTTTAAAACGTATGGGAGCTAAAAAATCTCCTTTCTATCGTGTAGTTGTTGCAGATTCTCGTTCTCCTCGTGACGGACGTTTCATCGAGGAAATTGGAACTTACAATCCAGTTGCTCAACCAGCTGAAGTTAAAATCAACGAAGAAGCAGCATTAAAATGGTTAGGAAACGGTGCGAAACCATCTGATACAGTTCGTAACCTGTTCTCTAAACAAGGTATCATGGAGAAATTCCACTTATCTAAACAAGGTAAGTAATTCGAACAATGGCTATGGCAGGGTTAATCGAAACAATTGTTAAACCCCTTGTGGATCATCCTGAAGATGTAAAGGTTACACAGGAACTGTACAACGGAGAGATGAAGTATCGATTAATCGTACATCCTGAGGATGTGGGTAAAGTCATTGGGAAACAAGGGCGAGTTGCAAAAGCAATTCGAACGATCTTATATGCAGCGGGACATCATCAAAATGAGAAAGTAACGCTGGAAATTCAATAAGCATAAAAAGGGCGAGGATCTGTTCCTCACCCTTTTTTAACATTTTAAGATAAATCGCATCTTCAGCATAGAGAATGGAGATGCTAACGACATATAACAAACAGGGGTGACGTGCTGTTTATGACAAAATGGTTTAATGTAGGGAAAATTGTAAATACTCACGGTGTTAGAGGAGAATTGCGTGTAATTTCACGTACAGATTTTCCGGAAGAGCGTTATAAAGTAGGAAACACATTATACATATGGCAAGAGAAAGGGACTGAGCCACTGGCTGTAAAGGTAACTTCTCATCGTCAGCATAAATCTTTTGATTTACTGACTTTTGAAGGTTATAACAATGTAAATGAAGTAGAGCAATTGAAAGGCTCTTTATTAAAAGTTCCAGAGGAGCAGCTTGGAGAATTGGCTGAAGGAGAGTATTATTATCACGAAATTATTGGTTGTACCGTTGTAACAGAAGACGGAGAAACAATTGGTACAATTAAAGAAATTCTTTCTCCTGGCGCAAACGATGTTTGGGTTATCAAACAACCAAAAGGTCAAGATGTATTAATCCCATATATCGAGGAAGTTGTCTTACAAGTAAACATGGATGAAAAGCTTGTAACAATTCAAGTAATGGAAGGATTACTGTAATGAAAATCGATATTTTAACATTGTTTCCAGAAATGTTCACAGGTGTTTTTGGTTCTTCTATATTAAAAAAAGCACAAGAAAAAGAAGCTGTGCAACTAAGAGTTGTGAACTTCCGTGATTATTCAACCAATAAACATAATAGTGTCGATGACTACCCGTATGGCGGGGGAGCGGGGATGGTGTTAACACCACAGCCGATTTTTGATGCGGTAGAACAGTTAACGAAGGAAACAGAGCGTAAACCACGTATTGTGTTAATGTGTCCGCAAGGAGAGCGTTTTACGCAAAAGAAAGCTGAAGAGTTAGCGAAAGAAGAACATATAATTTTTGTTTGTGGTCATTATGAAGGGTATGATGAGCGTGTTCGCGAGCACCTTGTAACAGATGAAATTTCAATAGGAGATTATGTATTAACAGGCGGAGAACTGGCATCTATGGTTATTACAGATAGTGTTGTCCGTCTATTGCCTGATGTCCTAGGAAATCAACAATCACAAATAGAAGATTCATTTAGTACAGGCTTACTCGAACACCCGCATTATACAAGACCAGCGGATTTTCGTGGAATGAAAGTACCAGATGTACTTACGTCTGGTAATCATAAATATATTGAAGAATGGCGTCATAAAGAATCACTTCGTCGTACGTATATGCGCCGCCCTGATTTATTAGAGGAACGTAGTTTATCAAAACAAGAAGAAAAATGGTTGGCGGAATTGAAAGAAGAGAAGTAAAAAAATGCTATTGCAACAGAACGAGCAATATGCTATTATAACACTTGTGCTACTTATAGAGAGTAGCCGTTAACAACGGTGTTCCGCTGTAATTTATGAAATGACTTTGCAAGAGCATCTGTTTGGAAGGAGAGAATTGAATATGCAACAATTAATCGCAGACATTACAAAAAATCAATTAAAAACTGATTTACCTTCATTCCGTCCTGGTGACACTTTACGCGTACACGTAAAAGTAGTAGAGGGTACTCGTGAGAGAATTCAGATTTTTGAAGGTGTTGTAATTAAACGTCGTGGTGGCGGAATTAGCGAAACATTCACAGTTCGTAAGATTTCTTACGGTGTAGGTGTTGAACGTACATTCCCAGTTCACACGCCAAGAATCGCGAAAATCGAAGTACTTCGCCGTGGTAAAGTACGTCGTGCTAAGTTATACTACTTACGCAACCTTCGCGGTAAAAAAGCACGTATTAAAGAAATTCGATAAGACATGTATGGGAGCTTGTATTTGCAAGCTCCCTTTTTCCAATCTAGCTTTATTTTTGCTCGTATACAAACAGCTTACATAATTGTGGAGGGGAACCGCATGACGAAACAAAAAAGTACACTTTGGGAATGGATAAAAGCCATTTTAATCGCTGTTGTCTTAGCTTGGATTATTAGACAGTTTTTCTTTGCTCCGATTCTTGTAGATGGTGTATCTATGTCACCAACTCTTCATGATCGTGATCGAATGATTGTCAACAAAATTGGGTACCACATTAGCGAACCAAAACGCTTTGATATTATTGTGTTTCAAGCAACGGAAGATAAAGATTACATTAAACGTGTCATTGGTTTGCCAGGTGATCAGGTAGAATATCGAAACGACACACTCTATATTAACGGAAAGCCGTATGAAGAGCCGTATTTAGCTGAGGAAAAAAAGCAGCTTTCTGAAGGTCCGCTAACATATGATTTTAAGCTTGAAGAAATTACAGGGAAGACAACGGTTCCTGAAGGAGAATTATTTGTATTAGGAGACAATCGCCGTTTTAGTAAAGATAGTCGTACAATTGGAACAATTTCAATAGACCAAGTGATTGGGAAAGCTAATATGTTATATTGGCCATTAAAAGATGCTCGTATTGTAAAATGAACGTAGAAAAGAAGGTGGAAATATGGTAATTCAATGGTTTCCAGGTCATATGGCCAAAGCGAGGCGGCAAGTAACAGAAAAGTTAAAATTAATCGATGTTGTAATTGAACTTGTTGATGCAAGATTGCCATTATCATCACGAAATCCGATGATTGATGAAATTATTACGCATAAGCCAAGGCTTGTCGTTTTAAATAAAGCGGATATGGCAGATGATCGTGTAACAAAGGAATGGATTGCGTATTTTGAGGGAAAAGGTCATAAAGCAATTTCTATTAACGCGCAAGCTGGACAAGGTATGAAAGAAATTACAGCAGCATGTAAGGAACTGGTGAAAGAAAAGTTTGATAAGATGGTTGCAAAAGGTATTAAACCGCGAGCAATTCGCGCTTTAATTGTTGGTATTCCGAACGTTGGAAAATCAACATTAATTAATAAATTAGCAAAGAAAAATATTGCGAAAACAGGCGATCGTCCAGGTGTAACAACGGCCCAGCAGTGGATTAAAGTAGGAAAAGAAATGGAATTACTAGATACGCCGGGTATTTTGTGGCCGAAATTTGAAGATGAAATGGTTGGGCTTCGTCTTGCGACGACTGGTGCGATTAAAGATTCTATTTTAAATTTACAAGATGTGGCTGTATATGCACTTCGGTTTATGGAGAAACAGTATCCAGAACGTTTGAAAGAGCGTTATAAGTTAAATGACATCCCAGAAGATATTGTGGAACTATTTGATGCAATTGGAAAGAATAGAGGCTGTTTAATGGGTGGAGGACTTGTTGATTATGACAAGACATCAGAACTTGTTCTTCGTGAGCTTCGTGGTGGTAAACTTGGAAAAATGACATTTGAAACACCAGAAGAAATAATAGAAGAAGCATAAAGTGAAATTTTCATCAGTGGGGATTTTCTTTATCTCCCCCTGATGAAAAGCTCTCACCAATCGGGCTTATATCCCCCGCTTATCTTCTTCGCTACTCTCTGAATCTTGCGGGGGATATTATACTGCCCGTTAGTGCGGGATAAAGCTAGATTTCTAGTTGGTTCGTTTCATTCATTTAATTTTTACTGGTAGTTATTTTAAACCCGGTGTCTTTCGTTCTTCTGAATACAGAGATAATATTAAACGGGAAAGAAAAAGGCGCGCTTTTGCACGCCTTTTCTTATTTGGAGGAGGAACTGTGTATGTCTAAAAAACAAACAATTCAAGAAATAGAAGAGCTATTGCAAGAAATTGTACAAGAAGACGACGAACGTTTTGCTATGCTATTAGCAGACGAACGAAAAGGTGTGCAAAGACTCATTATAAAATGGAAAAAACAACAAGGGGATAAAGAAAAAGAAAAACAAAAATTTATTGAGATGTCAATTTATGAAGGTGCGCTCCGGCAAAGAGGGATTGTATCTATTGCTGGTATTGATGAAGTGGGAAGAGGACCGTTAGCGGGGCCTGTTGTTGCTGCTGCTGTTGTGCTTCCAGAAGATTTCTATATACCAGGTTTAAATGATTCGAAAAAGCTGAGTGAGGCGAAGCGTGAGCGGTTTTATGGTGAAATTCAAGAGAAGGCATTAGCAATCGGGATTGGGATTATACCACCTAATGTAATCGATGAAATAAATATTTACCAAGCGACGAAACAAGCGATGCTGGATGCTGTTGCAAATTTATCTTGTACACCAGAGCATTTGCTAATAGATGCGATGGAACTTCCGGCTTCAATCCCTCAAACGTCCATTATTAAAGGAGATGCGAAAAGCATTTCTATTTCGGCTGCATCTGTAATTGCGAAAGTAACGCGTGATCGCATGATGAAGGAGCTTGGAAAACGATATCCGCAGTATGGATTCGAGCAACATATGGGTTATGGAACGAAACAGCATTTACAAGCGATTGAAACTTATGGTGTGTTAGATGAGCATCGAAAAACGTTTGCTCCAATTAAAGATATGATTAAAGAATAAGCTGTAATCTACAGCTTATTCTTTATTTTTGTATATTAACATTACTATTTTCAAAAAAAGAATAAAGCGATTTCAGTTTTCTGACACTTTATTGTAGACAGCGTGGCAATCATTTTATACAATGGCAATGTAGTGTTTAAAAACATTAAAAAACTTTTCGAGTAAAACAGGAAAATAGGGGAGGATGGGACCATGAATATCCACGAGTATCAGGGGAAAGAAGTCCTTAGAAACTATGGGGTAAGCGTTCCGAACGGGAAGGTTGCCTTTACAGTAGAAGAAGCTGTAGAAGCAGCGAAAGAATTAGGAACGAGTGTATGTGTAGTAAAAGCACAAATTCATGCTGGCGGACGCGGCAAAGCCGGCGGTGTAAAAGTAGCAAAGAACTTAGATGAAGTTCGTACATATGCAGAGGAAATTCTAGGGAAAACGCTTGTAACTCATCAAACAGGTCCTGAAGGTAAAGAAGTAAAGCGCTTACTTATCGAAGAAGGATGCGACATTAAAAAAGAATATTATGTTGGTCTTGTATTAGATCGTGCAACTTCTCAAGTTGTGTTAATGGCGTCTGAAGAAGGCGGCACAGAAATTGAAGAAGTAGCAGAGAAAACACCAGAAAAAATCTTTAAAGAATATATTGATCCTGCGGTAGGCTTGCAAGGCTTCCAAGCACGTCGTATTGCATTTAATATCAATATTCCAAATCAGCTTGTTGGACAAGCTGTTAAGTTTATGATGGGCTTATACCGTGCGTTTATTGAAAAAGACTGCTCTATTGCAGAAATTAACCCGCTTGTTACAACAGGTGACGGAAAAGTTATGGCGTTAGATGCAAAATTAAACTTCGATTCTAATGCTTTATATCGTCATAAAGATATTTTAGAACTTCGTGATCTTGATGAGGAAGATCCAAAAGAAGTGGAAGCTTCTAAATATGACTTAAACTATATTTCATTAGATGGAAATATTGGTTGTATGGTAAATGGTGCAGGACTTGCGATGGCAACGATGGATATTATTAAACATTATAACGGAGATCCAGCTAACTTCTTAGATGTTGGTGGCGGTGCTACAGCTGAAAAAGTTACAGAAGCTTTCAAAATTATTCTTTCTGACAAAAATGTAAAAGGTATTTTTGTTAACATTTTCGGTGGAATTATGAAATGTGATGTAATTGCGGAAGGTGTTATCGAGGCAACAAAACAAGTAGGCCTTGAATTACCACTTGTTGTTCGTCTTGAAGGTACTAATGTAGAGTTAGGAAAGAAAATTTTAAATGAATCTGGTTTAAATATTGTTGCAGCAGAATCTATGGCAGACGGTGCACAAAAAATTGTTTCACTAGTAGGCTAATAGAAAGCGGGGGAGAAAAAATGAGCGTATTAGTTAATAAAGATACAAAAGTTATTGTACAAGGTATTACAGGTTCTCAAGGTTTATTCCACACAAAGCAAATGATTGAATATGGTACAAAAATCGTCGGTGGTGTAACGCCTGGTAAAGGTGGTACTGAAATCGAAGGTGTACCAGTATTTAATACAGTAGAAGACGCTGTAAAAGCAACAGGTGCAAACGCTTCTGTTGTATACGTTCCACCTGCTTTTGCTGCGGATGCAATTATGGAAGCTGTTGATGCAGAGCTTGATTTAGTAGTATGTATCACAGAAGGTATCCCTGTATTGGATATGGTAAATGTTAAGAAATACATGCAAGGTAAGAAAACACGTCTCCTTGGACCAAACTGCCCAGGTGTTATTACGCCAGATGAGTGTAAGATTGGTATTATGCCAGGATACATTCATAAAAAAGGTCATGTAGGTATCGTATCTCGTTCAGGTACGTTAACATATGAAGCTGTACATCAATTAACACAAGAAGGAATCGGCCAATCAACTGCAGTAGGTATCGGTGGTGACCCTGTAAATGGTACAAATTTCATCGATGCATTAAAAGCATTCAATGAAGATGAAGAGACACATGCTGTTATTATGATTGGTGAAATTGGTGGAACAGCAGAAGAAGAAGCTGCTGAGTGGGTAAAAGCGAACATGACGAAACCTGTTGTTGGCTTTATTGGCGGTCAAACAGCACCTCCAGGAAAACGCATGGGCCATGCTGGTGCGATTATTTCTGGCGGTAAAGGTACAGCTGCTGAAAAGATTAAAACGATGGAAGCTTGCGGTATTAAAGTTGCTGAAACACCAGCTGTTATGGGTGAAACTTTAATTTCTGTTTTAAAAGAAAAAGGTTTATTTGAAACTTGTAAAAATTATTAATAGTTTAGAAAGACACCTTCTGTAAAAGAGGGTGTCTTTTATACCTCTGATTGTTTACATAATATTAATTATGGGTAAGGAGAATGAATATGAAACGTGAAAGATTGTTACATCTTCATTACTATTTGGCGGATCAGTGGAAAGTACTCCGGCGTTTACTATCTATCGACCCTCAGTTAACCGATATTTATTCCTTTCAAGCTCCTCAAATTGAAAAACGTCTTGGGCTGTCTATGCAAAAAGCCTCTGCACTTGTTTCGTATCTTCAAAAAACGTCTCCTTCTTTCTATATTCAAAAATTACAAGATGAACACATTTTTTATATAACGATATGGGATGATGACTATCCGAGTTTATTGCGCGAAATTCCTGATCCTCCGTTTGTTTTATATGGAAAGGGAAGAAAAGAATTGCTACAATGGACAAAAAAATTAGCCGTTGTGGGAACGAGAAATCCGTCTTTATACGGAAAAGGAAGCATACAATCTATTTTACAACCGCTTATGAAAAATGAATGGTTAATTGTGAGTGGGCTTGCAAGTGGTATCGATTCAATTGCGCATGAAATTGCAGTAGAGCACCGCTTTGCGACAATTGCAGTATTAGGACACGGCTTACAATATATGTATCCAAAAAAGAATCAATCTTTTTATGAAAAATGGAAAGAACAAATCGTACTTGTAACGGAGTATCCCCCGCATTATGCACCGCAAAAATGGTATTTTCCAAGGCGAAACCGTATTATAAGTGGACTTTGTCAAGGTGTTCTCGTGGTAGAGGCGAATGCTCGGAGTGGTTCTCTTATTACAGCGGACTTTGCTTTAGAACAAAATAGAGAAGTATTTGCCTTACCAGGTCCTAACTATATTGAGAGTGCTGTGGGAACGAATCAGCTCATCCAACAAGGAGCGAAATTAGTTCAATGTGCAAAAGATGTGATAGAAGAACTTTCAAATTGCTAGTATATTTTATATTTTTATTAAACAATTATTGACAAATAGTAGATTGTCACTGTATGTTATATTCATTGTTGATTGACAAAAACGAGAGAAATCAATAATATTAGTCAATAATCCATCCAAAAAAGTTTTCAGAACTTTGAGGAAGGAGCATTTGTGTGAATAAAGATGAAGACCTGAATCCACCTCTTAAGGAGGCACTAGCATGTCAGATTACCTTGTAATCGTGGAGTCGCCTTCTAAGGCGAAAACCATTGAAAAATATTTAGGGAAAAAATACAAAGTAATTGCGTCTATGGGCCATGTTCGCGATTTACCTAAAAGCCAAATGGGAATAGAAGTGAAAAACAATTTTACCCCAAAATATATTACCATTCGTGGTAAAGGGCCTGTTTTAAAAGATTTGAAGACAGCAGCAAAAAAAGCAAAAAAAGTCTATCTCGCAGCCGATCCAGATCGTGAGGGAGAAGCGATTGCTTGGCATTTAGCAAATACGCTGAATGTAGATATAGAGTCAGATTGCCGTGTTGTATTCAATGAAATTACAAAAGATGCCATTAAAGAATCCTTTAAACATCCTCGTGCGATTAATATGGATTTAGTGGATGCACAGCAAGCAAGACGCGTGCTTGACCGACTTGTTGGTTATAATATTAGTCCTTTATTATGGAAGAAAGTAAAAAAAGGATTAAGTGCAGGGCGTGTGCAGTCTGTTGCAGTACGCTTAATTATAGATCGCGAAAAAGAAATTCAAGCGTTTATACCAGAAGAATTCTGGACGATTAAAACTGAATTTGTAAAAGGGAAAGAGACGTTTGAAGCATCCTTCTATGGAATAAATGGGGAAAAAGTAGAATTAACAAATGAACAACAAGTAAATGAAATCATTGAAAAAATGCAAGAAAATGCATTTTCGGTTGAAAGTGTAACGAGAAAAGAACGAAAACGTAATCCTGCATTACCATTTACGACATCTTCTCTGCAACAAGAAGCTGCGAGAAAATTAAATATGCGAGCAAAGAAAACGATGATGCTTGCACAGCAGCTTTATGAAGGTATTGATATTGGAAAGCAAGGGACGGTCGGATTAATTACATATATGAGAACAGATTCAACGAGAATTTCAGAAACAGCGCAACAAGAAGCACGTTCTTATATTGAAGAAGCGTTTGGGGCAGACTACATAGGGACACAAAAAAAGAAAGAGTCGAAAAATGCAAAGGCACAAGATGCGCATGAAGCGGTTCGACCTTCATCTGTCTTGCGTAAACCAGATGAATTAAAAAGCTATTTGAGCCGTGACCAATATCGTTTATATAAACTGATTTGGGAGCGATTTGTTGCAAGTCAGATGGCATCTGCTATAATGGATACCGTTACAGCTACATTGATAAACAATTCTGTTCAATTTCGTGCAAATGGATCTGTTGTGAAATTCCCGGGATTTATGAAGGTATATGTGGAAACAAAAGATGATGGAGCAGAAGAGAAGGATAGAATGTTACCTAAGTTAGACATAGGAGAAACAGTCTTTTCTAAAGATGTCGAACCGAAACAACATTTCACTCAGCCCCCACCGCGTTATACAGAGGCGCGTTTAGTAAAGACGTTAGAGGAACTTGGAATTGGTAGACCATCTACATATGTACCGACGCTAGAAACGATTCAAAAACGCGGATATGTAGGGTTAGACAATAAGCGATTTATTCCAACTGAGCTTGGCGAAATTGTAATTGAACTTATTTTAGAGTTTTTCCCAGAAATTATTAATATCGAGTTTACAGCTAATATGGAGCAAAATCTTGATGAAATAGAAGAGGGAAATGCAAATTGGGTACAAATTGTTGATGATTTCTACAAAGAGTTTGAACCGCGTTTAGAGAAAGCGGAGAAAGAAATGCGCGAAGTAGAAATTAAAGATGAGCCTGCCGGAGAAGATTGTGAGCTGTGCGGTAACCCAATGGTCTTCAAAATGGGGAAATTCGGAAAGTTTATGGCTTGTTCTAATTTCCCGGATTGCCGAAATACAAAACCGATTGTTAAAGAAATCGGTGTTACATGTCCGAAGTGTGACGAAGGACAAATTATTGAACGACGAAGTAATAAAAAGAAACGTCTTTTTTACGGCTGCGGCACATATCCAGAGTGCGACTTTGTTTCTTGGGATAAGCCAATTGGTCGGAAATGTCCAAAGTGCGAAGGGATGCTTGTTGAGAAGAAGTTGAAAAAAGGCGTTCAAGTACAGTGTATTTCTTGTGATTATGAAGAAGAACAACAAATGTGAGCCTACCAGCTCACATTTTTTTCGGGAAATGAAAAAAGAAAGGTGAGACAAATGACAACACAAGTAGTAAACGTAATTGGTGCAGGTCTTGCAGGAAGCGAAGCAGCTTATCAAATCGCAAAGCGCGGTGTTCAAGTAAGATTATATGAAATGAGACCAGTAAAACAAACACCAGCTCATCATACAGATAAATTTGCTGAGCTTGTATGTAGTAACTCGCTTCGTGCAAATACATTAACAAATGCGGTTGGTGTAATTAAAGAAGAGATGCGCCGTATGGATTCTGTTATTATTCGTGCAGCAGATGAGTGTTCTGTACCAGCGGGCGGTGCTTTAGCTGTAGACCGTCATGAATTTGCGGCGAAGGTAACGGAATATGTGAAAAATCATCCGAACGTAACGGTAATGAATGAGGAAATTACAGAAATTCCAGAAGGACCTACTGTAATTGCAACAGGACCGCTTACTTCACCAGCGCTATCAGCACAACTAAAAGAGCTAACGGGTGAGGATTATTTTTACTTCTATGATGCGGCGGCACCTATTGTGGAAAAAGAAAGCATTGATATGGAGAAAGTATATTTAAAATCTCGTTATGATAAAGGTGAAGCAGCATATTTAAACTGTCCTATGACAGAAGAAGAATTTAACCGTTTTTATGATGCGTTAATTGCTGCGGAAACAGTGCCATTAAAAGAATTTGAGAAGGAAGTTTTCTTTGAAGGGTGTATGCCTGTAGAAGTAATGGCAAACCGCGGCCGACAAACATTACTATTTGGACCGATGAAACCAGTTGGATTAGAAGATCCGAAAACAGGGAAAACACCGTATGCGGTTGTTCAATTACGTCAAGATGATGCGGCAGGAACATTATACAATATTGTTGGTTTCCAAACACACTTAAAGTGGGGGCCGCAAAAAGAAGTGTTACAATTAATTCCTGGACTAGAAAATGCAGAGATTGTACGTTATGGTGTGATGCATCGTAATACATTTATCAATTCGCCAAAATTACTTCGTCCGACATACCAATATAAAAATCGAAATGATTTATTCTTTGCTGGACAAATGACTGGAGTAGAGGGATATGTAGAATCAGCCGCTTCAGGCTTATTGGCAGGTATAAATGCAGCTCGCTTTGTGAAAGGTGAAGAGCCGGTTGTTTTACCGCCAGTAACAGCAATGGGGAGTATGGCAAATTACATTACAACGACAAATGTGAAAAACTTCCAACCGATGAACGCGAATTTCGGATTGTTTGCACCGCTAGAAAAGAAAATCAAGAAGAAGCAAGAACGTAACGAAGCGTATGCAAATCGCGCTTTAGAAACAATTCAAAATTTTGTAAATATTTAGTCAAATTTCTTGCAAAGGCTACTAAATTGTGATACGATTTAGTAGCCTTTATTGAGGTGAAGAGTATGGATGAACATGTGAATAAAATGTTACAATTATTCGTCGGATATTTACAAATTGAAAGAAATTATTCAAAATATACAGTTGAAAGTTATCAGAATGATTTAGAACATTTTGTGCAATTTATGAAGCGAGAAGGTATTTCCTCTTTTGTGGATATTACGTATGTTGATGTTCGTTTATATTTAACAACTTTGCATAATGAAAAGTTAGCAAGGAAATCTGTAGCGCGCAAAATCTCGAGTTTACGAAGTTTGTACCGTTTTTTGATGCGTGAAGGATATCGGGAAGATAATCCATTTGCACTTGCGTCACTCCCTAAAAAAGAGTGGTCAATCCCAAAATTTTTGTACGTTGAAGAATTAGAGCAGTTATTTGAAGTTTCTGATACTGACAAGCCGTTAGGACAGCGAGATCAGGCTTTATTGGAGCTCATGTATGCGACGGGTATTCGTGTCAGTGAATGTGTGAAGCTTCAACTTACCGATATTGATTTTTCAATTGGGACGATTTTGGTGATGGGGAAAGGGAAGAAACAGCGCTATGTTCCCTTTGGGAGTTATGCACAAGATGCTTTACTAACTTACATAGAAAATGGGAGAAAACGATTAGAGAAAAAATCGGAGAAACACTCCCAAATGGTGTTTTTAAATGCGAAAGGGACACCGTTAACAGATCGTGGTGTTCGATATATTTTAAATGAACTAATAAAAAAAACTTCCCTTACAATGCATATAAGCCCTCATATGTTAAGACATACATTTGCGACTCATATGTTAAATGAAGGGGCAGACTTACGAACTGTACAAGAGCTATTAGGGCATGAAAATTTATCGGCAACACAAATTTATACGCATGTCTCAAAGGAAAGGTTGCGTTCTGTTTACATGATGCATCATCCTCGCGCATAAATTGCTTTTAAAAGCTATAAAAACAAATAAAGGAGTTTTTTTCTATGGGAAATTTCCATGCTACAACGATATTTGCAATTCACCATAATGGAGAATGTGCAATGGCTGGTGACGGGCAAGTTACGCTTGGAAATGCTGTTGTTATGAAGCATACAGCTCGTAAAGTGCGAAAGTTATTTCACGGTAAAGTGTTAGCTGGTTTTGCGGGTTCTGTCGCAGATGCTTTTACGCTTTTTGAGATGTTCGAAGGGAAGCTTGAAGAATACAACGGTAATTTGCAGCGAGCTGCTGTAGAAATGGCAAAGCAGTGGCGGGGAGATAAAATGCTTCGCCAATTAGAGGCAATGTTAATCGTTATGGACAAAAATACGTTATTACTTGTTTCGGGAACAGGTGAAGTGATTGAACCTGATGATGGCATTTTAGCGATTGGATCTGGTGGGCATTATGCACTTGCAGCAGGTCGTGCTTTAAAACAGCATGCGGGTGCTCATTTTACAGCAAGAGAAATTGCGAAAGCAAGTTTAGAAATCGCTAGTAATATTTGTGTATATACGAACGAAAATATTATTGTGGAAGAATTGTAGAACTGTAAGGGAGGCATTTTATATGCATTTACATTTTACTCCGCGACAAATTGTAGAGAAGCTAGATCAATATATTATTGGCCAAAAAGATGCGAAGAAAGCGGTTGCGGTAGCGCTCCGAAATCGTTATCGCCGCAGTAAATTAGCAGAAGAACTTCGCGATGAAATTGCACCCAAAAACATTTTAATGATTGGGCCGACTGGGGTCGGGAAAACAGAAGTGGCGAGACGAATTGCAAAGCTTGTCGGTGCTCCTTTTATTAAAGTAGAGGCGACAAAATTTACAGAAGTAGGCTATGTTGGTCGTGATGTTGAATCTATGATTCGTGATCTTGTGGAAACTTCTGTTCGAATTGTGAAAGAAGAGAAAATGGTTCATGTTAAGGATAAAGCGGAAGAGCAAGCGAATCAGCGAATTGTTGAAATTTTAGTACCGTATAAACAAAAAGAATCAGGATTTAAAAATCCGTTAGAAATGTTATTTGGTGGGTATCAAAATCAAAATACAACTTCAGCGTCGGAACAGCAGGATGAGCGGGAAATTGAACAGAAACGAAAAGAAGTAGAAAAACAGCTTGCTGCAGGTTTACTAGAAGATGAAGCGATTACAATCGAAGTGACAGAACAACAATCATCTATGTTTGATATGCTTCAAGGTACAGGGATGGAACAAATGGGCATGAATTTTCAAGATGCGCTTGGAAGTTTTATGCCGAAAAAAACGAAGAAACGTAAACTTTCTGTAAAAGAAGCGAGAAAAGTCTTGACAAATGAAGAGGCACAGCGCTTAATTGATATGGATGAAGTTACACAAGAGGCTGTTTATCGTGCTGAACAGCTTGGAATTATTTTTATTGATGAGATTGACAAAATTGCTGGTAAACAATCGAATAGCGTTGATGTATCACGTGAAGGCGTGCAACGGGATATCTTACCGATTGTGGAAGGATCGACTGTTGTGACAAAGTATGGACCGATAAGAACGGATTACGTTTTATTTATTGCAGCGGGCGCTTTTCATATGTCAAAGCCGTCAGATTTAATTCCAGAACTACAAGGAAGATTCCCGATTCGAGTAGAGTTAACGAAATTGTCAGCAGATGATTTTGTGAAAATCCTTGTAGAGCCAGATAATGCTTTAGTAAAACAATATATGGCATTATTGGAAACGGAAGGTATAGAAATTGAATTTTCTGACGAAGCTATTCGTAAGATTGCCGAGATTGCCTATCAAGTCAATCAAGATACAGATAATATTGGAGCAAGAAGGCTTCATACCATTATGGAAAAACTTCTTGAAGATTTATCGTTTGAAGCATCTGAAATTACGTTAGAAAAGGTAACGATAACACCTCAGTATGTAGAGGAAAAGTTAGCGACGATTGCTAAAAATAAAGATGTGAGCCAGTTTATTTTGTAATAGTATCATCAGGTGACTCGCCCTAGTTTCCAAGAGAGTAAAAGTATGTGAATAATATGTAGGAGGAAATTTTGAAATGGAATTATTAGCAAAAACAAGAAAGCTGAATGCGTTATTACAGAGCGCAGCAGGAAAACCAGTAAACTTTAGAGAAATGGCTGACACAATGTGTGAAGTAATTGAAGCGAACGTATTTATTGTAAGTCGTCGTGGAAAATTATTAGGATATGCAATTCACCAACAAATCGAAAATGAGCGCATGAAACAAATGCTTGCTGAGCGTCAATTCCCAGAAGAGTATACAAAGAACTTATTCAATGTAACTGAAACGTCTCCAAACCTAGAAGTAAACAGTGAGTATACAGCGTTCCCTGTAGAAAACAGAGAGTTATTTGGTCAAGGTTTAACAACTATCGTACCAATCGTTGGCGGTGGTGAGCGTCTAGGTACATTAGTATTAGCGCGTCTTGGTCAAGAATTTTTAGATGATGATTTAATTCTTGCTGAATATAGTTCTACTGTAGTAGGTATGGAAATTCTACGTGAAAAAGCAGAAGAAATTGAAGAAGAAGCACGTAGTAAAGCGGTTGTACAAATGGCAATTAGCTCATTATCATACAGTGAATTAGAAGCAATTGAGCATATTTTCGAAGAATTAAATGGAACAGAAGGCTTACTTGTTGCAAGTAAAATTGCTGATCGTGTAGGTATTACGCGTTCTGTAATCGTAAACGCACTTCGTAAGTTAGAAAGTGCTGGTGTAATCGAATCTCGTTCTTTAGGTATGAAAGGAACATACATTAAAGTATTAAATGATAAATTTTTACATGAACTTGCGAAATTAAAAACAAACTAATTTCAAAAGACTAAGAGCTCTTCTGTATAGTGCAGAAGAGCTCTTTTTTAGTGTTCTCAGCAGAAAAAATTTCTAATGAGGGGGACGCTTTATCATTAAAATAGCTTAGAAATAAGGGAGAATGGCAATACTGTAATATGATTCGATAGTAAAAATAAGTAACTGAAAAGAAAGTTTCATAATGTCTGTATTTTCGACTTGATTGTGATATTTTGTTGTGATATAGTTGTCAGTGGTGTCAGTACAAAGTACACACGTTCATTGATTTAAGTGTTGGTGCTACGCTTGTAGTTTCGCTTAAAGATGAAGTGAACGGAGGATATCAAAAACCATTTAGGAGGAACTAAATTATGTCAGTAATTTCTATGAAGCAATTGCTTGAAGCTGGTGTTCACTTCGGACATCAAACTCGTCGTTGGAACCCAAAAATGAAACGTTACATTTTCACAGAGCGTAACGGTATCTACATCATCGACTTACAAAAAACTGTGAAAAAAGTTGAAGAAGCATTCAACGTAATGAGAGACATCGCTGCTAACGGCGGTAACGTATTATTCGTAGGTACAAAAAAACAAGCACAAGATGCTATTAAAGAAGAAGCAACTCGCGCTGGTATGTACTTCGTTAACCAACGTTGGTTAGGTGGTACGTTAACAAACTTCCAAACAATTCAAAAGCGTATTAAACGCCTTAAAGACATCGAAAGAATGCAAGAAGATGGCACTTTCGAAGTACTTCCTAAGAAAGAAGTTGTACAACTTAAGAAAGAATTAGAGCGTCTTGAAAAATTCTTAGGCGGCATTAAAGATATGAAAGGTCTTCCAGATGCATTATTCGTAGTAGACCCTCGTAAAGAGCGTATCGCAGTTGCTGAAGCACGCAAATTAAACATTCCAATCATCGGTATCGTTGATACAAACTGTGATCCAGACGAAATCGATCACGTAATTCCAGCAAACGATGATGCAATTCGTGCTGTAAAACTTCTTACATCTAAAATGGCAGACGCGATCCTTGAAGCAAAACAAGGTGAAGAAACTGTTACTGCGTAACAAATTTGGAAAGGTGATAAGGGGTTCGGCCTTTTATCACCTTTTTTAAGGTATAAACACCTTTTTAAAAGGTATAAATACATATTTTAGGAGGATGAAAAGTATGGCAATCACTGCACAAATGGTAAAAGAACTTCGTGAAAAAACTGGCGCAGGTATGATGGACTGCAAAAAAGCTTTAACAGAAACTAACGGCGACATGGAGAAAGCAATTGATTTCTTACGTGAAAAAGGTATTGCAAAAGCTGCTAAAAAAGCAGACCGCATCGCTGCTGAAGGTTTAACTTTCATCGAAACAAACGGTAACGACGGTTTAATCTTAGAATTAAACTCTGAAACTGATTTCGTTGCGAAAAACGAAGGTTTCCAAACATTAATTAAAGAATTAGCTGCTCACTTATTAGCTAACAAACCTGCTAACATTGAAGAAGCTATGGCTCAAACAATTGCAAACGGCAAAACAGTAGAAGAGCACATCAACGAAGCAATCGCTAAAATTGGTGAAAAACTTACACTTCGTCGTTTTGAAATCGTATCAAAAACTGATGCAGATGCATTCGGTGCTTACCTACACATGGGTGGACGCATTGGTGTATTAACAGTTCTTGAAGGTTCTGCAGATGAAGCAGCTGCTAAAGATGTAGCAATGCACATTGCAGCAGTTAACCCTAAATACATCGACCGCGATGCTGTAACAGCTGAAGAAGTTGAGCATGAGCGTCAAGTATTAACACAACAAGCTTTAAACGAAGGCAAGCCAGAAAAAATCGTTGCGAAAATGGTTGAAGGTCGTCTTGGCAAATTCTTCGAAGAGATTTGCTTACTTGACCAAGCATTCGTTAAAAATCCTGATATGAAAGTTCGTCAGTTCGTTGAGTCTAAAGGCGGCACATTAAAAGGATTCGTTCGCTACGCTGTTGGTGAAGGTATTGAAAAGCGTCAAGACAACTTTGCTGAAGAAGTAATGAACCAAGTAAAAGGCAGCAACTAATAAAGATTGGGGGACACATTGTGTTCCCTTTTTTAAAATAAAGATGTAGGCAATGGAGGTTCATTATGAGTAAGCCAAAATATAATCGTGTAGTATTAAAGCTGAGCGGGGAAGCTTTAGCTGGAGATAAAGGATTTGGAATTAATCCGTCTGTTATTAAGTCGGTTGCTGAGCAAGTGAAAGAAATTGCTGAGTTAGACGTAGAAGTAGCAGTTGTTGTTGGCGGTGGTAACATTTGGCGCGGTAAGATTGGTAGCGAAATGGGAATGGATCGTGCAACGGCTGATTATATGGGAATGTTAGCAACGGTAATGAACTCTTTAGCTCTTCAAGACAGCTTAGAGAATTTAGGAGTTCAAACACGTGTACAAACTTCTATTGAAATGCGTCAAGTGGCGGAACCTTATATTCGCCGTAAAGCAAATCGTCATTTAGAGAAAAAACGTGTTGTTATTTTTGCTGCAGGTACAGGAAACCCTTACTTCTCTACTGATACAACAGCAGCACTACGTGCAGCTGAGATTGAGGCAGATGTTATTTTAATGGCGAAAAATAATGTAGATGGCGTATATAGTGCAGATCCAACTGTTGATGAAACAGCAACAAAATACGAATCACTTACATATTTAGATGTCTTGAAAGAAGGCTTGGGTGTAATGGATTCTACAGCTTCTTCTTTATGTATGGATAATGATATTCCGTTAATTGTATTCTCCATTATGGAAGAAGGCAACATTAAACGCGCTGTTCTGGGCGAAAATATTGGAACAATTGTGAGGGGGAAATAATAATGGGACAACAAGTTTTAAGCAATACAAAAGAAAAAATGGAAAAAGCAACCGCTGCATATTCTCGTGAACTTTCAACAGTTCGTGCAGGACGCGCAAGTGCTTCTGTATTAGATAAAGTACAAGTAGATTACTACGGTGCACCAACACCTGTTGTACAATTAGCAAATATTACAGTGCCAGAAGCACGTTTACTAGTTATTCAGCCATACGATAAGACATCTATCGGTGATATTGAAAAAGCAATTTTAAAAGCTGACTTAGGATTAAATCCTTCTAATGATGGTTCTGTCATTCGTATTGCATTCCCTGCATTAACGGAAGAACGTCGTCGTGAACTTGTGAAAGTTGTGAAAAAATATTCTGAAGATGCAAAAGTAGCTGTTCGTAACGTTCGCCGTGATGCAAATGATGAGTTGAAAAAACTTGAGAAAAACGGTGAAATTACAGAAGATGATTTAAGAGGGTACACAGAAGATATCCAAAAAGAAACGGATAAATATATCGCAAAAGTTGACGATATTACAAAAAACAAAGAAAAAGAAATTATGGAAGTGTAATCGCGAAGCTTTCGCAAATATGACCCTCTTCTTAAGGGGGTCTTTTTACACTTTTAGGCATATGTCTGCTCGTTGGAGGGTTTGAATGATGTTTAAAAAACTTCCTTTTTTTAAAGGCAATAAGATCGCGTCGTTTGATCATCTCGTAGAAGAAGCAAAAAAAGGAGAAATTCCAGCGCATATTGCAATCATTATGGATGGTAATGGAAGATGGGCGAAAAGAAGGGCGATGCCTCGTATTGCAGGTCATCATGAAGGAATGCAAGTCGTAAAGAAAATTACGAAATTTGCTAGTAAGCTCGGTGTTAAAGTACTGACCCTTTACGCCTTTTCTACAGAGAACTGGAAAAGACCGAAATTAGAAGTGGATTATTTAATGAAACTTCCTGAAGAATTTTTAGGTACATTTTTGCCAGAGCTCATTGAAGAAAATGTACAAGTACGTGTGATAGGACAAAAGGATCGTCTTCCAACTCACACGCGCAGGGCGCTGGAAAAAGCGATTGAAGATACGAAAGATAACACGGGTTTAATCTTAAATTTTGCGTTAAACTATGGAAGTCGTGATGAAATTGTGTCTGCTGTGCAAAATATGGTTAGGGATAGTGAAGAAGGAAAACTTCGTTCTGCAGAAATAACAGAAGATACTATTTCTTCGTATTTAATGACAAGAACATTGCCTGATCCTGATTTACTAATCCGAACAAGCGGTGAAATCCGTATTAGTAATTTTATGCTATGGCAAATTGCTTATACAGAACTTTGGTTTACCGATGTAAATTGGCCGGATTTTACAGAAGAACATTTATTACAGTCTATTACTGACTTCCAAAATAGAGGTCGCAGATTTGGAGGCGTGTAGAAAGAGAGGGTTTGGTAGTGAAACAGAGAATAATTACTGGAGTGATTGCTGCCGCGCTATTCATTCCCATCGTATTTTACGGTGGCGTGCCTTTTACAATTTTAGTGTATGCATTAGCTTCTGTTGGATTATATGAATTAATTCGAATGAATAAGCTAACGATTATTTCTGTGCCAACAGTTTTAGCAGCATTATTGCTGTGGACTATTTTAGTTCCAAGTAATGTAACGGGCGTATTTGAAACAATTGGTTTAACGAAAGGGGACATTACATTTGTAATTGTCTTATTGCTTTTATCATATACTGTCCTTTCTAAGAATACATTTACTTTTGACAATGCTGCATTTTTATTGATGGCAACAACTTATGTTGCAATGGGGTTCCTTTATTTGAATGAAACTCGTATTGCAGGAATTCAATATGTATTTTATGCATTGTTTGTGATTTGGGCAACGGATTCTGGTGCTTACTTTATTGGAAAAGCAATCGGGAAACGCAAACTTTGGCCAGAAATTAGTCCAAATAAAACGATAGAAGGTTCTATCGGCGGTATTTTATGTGGAATTGTTGTTGCTCTTGTGTATAATGTATTTTTACCGGTTCATTCAAATATAAGTGTCCTTATTGCAGTTACAACTGCAATATCGGTATTTGGCCAAATTGGAGACTTAGTAGAATCGGCATTTAAACGTCATTATGGTGTGAAAGATTCAGGTACAATTTTACCAGGACACGGTGGTATTCTCGATCGAACTGACAGCTGGTTATTTGTATTACCGTTATTACATTTCTTACATTTCATTTAATGAACGAACGAGGAGTTGGAGTAATGAAAACCATTAGTTTATTAGGTGCAAGTGGATCAATTGGAACGCAAACATTAGATGTATTGCGCTCGCACCAAGACCAATTCCGTCTCGTTGCTTTTTCTGTTGGGAGAAACATTGAGTTTGCTCAGCAAATGATTCAAGAGTTTTCTCCTGAGATTGTGTCTGTACAACAAAAGGAAGATGCTTGGCGATTACAAACAGTTTGTGGAAATACGAAAATTGTATATGGAGATGAAGGGCTGCTTGAAGTTGCACTTCATCCAGATGCAGAAATACTTGTAAACGCTGTTGTTGGTAGTGTCGGATTACTACCGACATTACGAGCAATTGAGGCGAAAAAAACGATTGCAATTGCAAATAAAGAAACATTAGTAACAGCAGGGCATTTAGTTATGGAAGCTGCAAAAAAGCATAACGTACCTTTACTTCCTGTAGATAGTGAGCACTCTGCTATTTTTCAATGCTTAAACGGAGAAAATGAGAAGCGTATTTCTCGATTAATTTTGACAGCATCAGGTGGAAGTTTCCGAGATAAAACGAGGAATGAACTTCAGCATGTGACAGTAGAAGATGCACTTCGTCATCCAAACTGGTCTATGGGTTCGAAAATTACAATTGATTCTGCTACAATGATGAATAAGGGACTAGAGGTTATCGAAGCGCATTGGCTTTTTAATATCCCTTATGAGCAAATCGATGTTGTATTACATAAAGAAAGTATCATTCACTCAATGGTTGAGTTTGAAGATCGCAGTGTAATGGCGCAGCTTGGTACACCAGATATGCGTGTTCCAATTCAATATGCACTTACTTACCCTGATCGTTTTTCACTTCCAAACGCTAAACAGCTGAATTTATGGGAAATTGGAACATTACATTTTCAAACAATGGATATGGAACGTTTCCGTTGCCTTCGATTCGCATATGAAGCTGGGAAAACGGGAGGAAGTATGCCAACTGTGATGAATGCAGCTAATGAAGCCGCTGTAGAAGCTTTTCTGCAAAAGAAAATCAGTTTCTTAACAGTAGAAGACCTCATTGAAAAAGCAATGCACCATCACAATGTCATTGCGCGTCCAAGCTTAGAAGAAATTCAGGAAATCGATGCTGCCACAAGACGATTTGTGATGGAACAAATTTAGCAAAGGTGGTTATGGAACTTGAATACAGCGATTACCTTTATTTTAATTTTCGGTGCACTCGTGTTTTTCCATGAACTTGGACATTTGTACTTTGCCAAACGTGCTGGCATTTTGTGTCGTGAATTTGCCATTGGTTTTGGTCCAAAATTGTTCTCGTTTGAAAAAAATGAAACAGTTTATACAGTTCGTTTACTTCCACTTGGTGGTTATGTACGAATGGCTGGAGAGGATCCAGAAACAATTGAACTAAAACCGGGTACAAAAGTTGGACTTGTGTTAAACGAAAAAGAAGAGGTTACGAAAATTGTTTTGGATAATCGTGAAAAATATCCAAATGTTCGTGTTGTTGAAGTGGAACAAGCTGACTTGGAACATAAGCTAATCATATCTGGATATGAAGAGTATGAAGAAGATTTACAAACATTTCGGGTTCACGAGAAAGCTCGTTACGTTTCAGCAGGAGAGGAGACACAGATTGCGCCGTTTAATAGGCAATTTGGCTCAAAAACGTTAGGACAACGAGCGCTTGCTATTGTTGCTGGTCCAGCAATGAACTTTGTTCTTGCTTTCGTTTTATTTATTATCATTGGTTTTGTACAAGGAATTCCTGTAGATAAACCAATGATTGGAAAAGTGGTATCTGGTAGCGTGGCGCAGAAAGCTGGATTACATGAAGATGACATCGTTACGTCCATTAATAATGAACCAACAAATAGTTGGAAAGATGTAGTGAATATCGTTCGTGAAAATCCTGGAAAAGAAATTACGATGAATGTAACACGTGATAGTCAAAAAGTAACGATACAAGTTACTCCTGCTGCTGAAAAAGAAGGGGACGTTACAGTTGGTAGAATTGGAGTGCAATCGCCTGTTGAGAAGTCTCTATTTGGTTCAATTAAAGCAGGATTTGATGAAACATATAAGTGGACAAAACTCATTTTTGGTTCCCTTATGCAGCTAATTACAGGACATTTCTCTATTAATGATTTATCTGGCCCAGTGGGGATTTATAATTTAACAGGTCAAGTTGTAGAGTATGGTACTATTCGTGTTCTTAGTTTAACAGCTGTTTTAAGTATAAATCTTGGTTTGTTTAACTTATTACCTATTCCTGCACTAGACGGGGGACGCCTTTTCTTCTTCTTAATTGAAGCGCTCCGCGGAAAACCGATTGATCGTCAAAAAGAAGGAATGGTTCACTTTATTGGTTTTGCTTTATTGATGTTACTTATGTTAGTTGTGACATGGAATGATATACGGAAGTTTTTCTTATAAAAGAGGTGCTATGAAATGAAACAAAGTATGATATTTAGTCCTACATTGCGTGAAGTACCAGCTGATGCGGAAATTAAAAGCCATCAGCTTCTATTACGCGCAGGATTTATGCGTCAAAATGCTTCGGGTATATATAGCTTTTTACCGCTTGGTCTGAAAGTTTTGCATAAAGTAGAGCATATTGTTCGCGAAGAAATGGAGAAAGCTGGTGCTGTAGAGTTATTAATGCCAGCTCTTCAAGCAGCTGAATTATGGCAAGAATCTGGACGCTGGTATTCATATGGTTCAGAATTAATGCGTATGAACGATCGAAATAATCGTGAGTTTGCTCTTGGAGCAACGCATGAAGAAGTTATTACGGATCTTGTGCGTGACGAGATTAAGTCATATAAAAAATTACCTTTAACACTTTATCAAATTCAAACAAAATTCCGTGATGAACAGCGACCTCGTTTTGGTTTGCTACGCGGAAGAGAGTTTTTAATGAAGGATGCATATTCCTTCCACGCGACGCAAGAGAGTTTAGATGAAGTATATAACCGTCTTTTCCAAGCGTACTCTAACATTTTCACACGTTGTGGTTTAAATTTCCGTGCTGTTATCGCTGACTCTGGAGCAATGGGTGGAAAGGATACACATGAATTTATGGTGTTATCAGATGTAGGAGAAGATACAATTGCATATTCTGATACATCTGATTATGCTGCAAATATTGAGATGGCACCTGTTATTGCTTCTTGTGAAAAGAGCGATGAAGTAGAAAAAGAGCTTGAAAAAGTAGCAACGCCAGATCAAAAATCAATTGAAGAAGTATCTGCGTTCTTAAATATTGAGGCATCAAATTGTATTAAGTCTATGGTCTTTAAAGTAGATGAGAAATTTATTGTTGCTCTTGTTCGCGGAGACCATGAAGTAAACGATGTTAAGGTGAAAAACCTATTCGGTGCTTCTGTTGTCGAACTTGCATCTCATGAAGAAGTAAAAGAATTATTAAACTGTGAAGTTGGCTCTTTAGGTCCAATTGGTGTAACAGGAGTAGAAGTAATTGCTGATCATGCTGTACAAACTATCGTAAATGGATGTTGCGGAGCAAATGAAGAAGGTTTCCATTACGTGAATGTAAACCCAGAACGTGACTTTAAAGTAAGCCAATACACAGATTTACGTTTCATCCAAGAAGGGGACCTTTCTCCAGACGGCAAGGGAACAATTCGCTTTGCTCGCGGTATTGAAGTGGGACATGTATTTAAACTTGGTACACGCTATAGTGAATCTATGAATGCGACATTCTTAGATGAAAACGGTAAAACACAACCAATTATTATGGGTTGCTACGGAATTGGTGTATCTCGTACAGTTGCTGCGATCGCTGAGCAATTTAATGATGAGAATGGCTTAGTTTGGCCAAAGGCAGTTGCACCATTCTATGTACATGTGATTCCAGTAAATATGAAATCTGATGCACAGCGTGAAGTCGGTGAAAATATTTACAATTCATTACGAGAACAAGGGTATGAAGTATTATTAGATGACCGTGCAGAACGTGCAGGCGTAAAATTTGCTGATGCAGACTTATTTGGTCTTCCAGTTCGAGTAACAGTTGGTAAAAAAGCCGATGAAGGCATTGTCGAAGTAAAAGTACGTGCAACAAGTGAATCTGCAGAAGTAAAAGTAGAAGAACTTCACGCATATATTGCAAATATTTTAAAATAAGAAGAGGTACCTCCAGGTGAGGTACCTTCTCTTTCTTTGTGGAACGTTTCAATTTATAATAGCAGATGGAAGGAGGTTGCTTATGTCATTAACAAACGAACAACAAGAGCGATTTCAAATTTTGCTCCAACAGTTACAAATGCCTGAAGACCTTATCAATCAATATTTACAAGGTGGTGGCATTCAAAGGTTAGTTGTTGATAAAGCAAATAAGAGTTGGCATTTTGATTTACAAGTACCACGTATTTTACCAACAGAATTATATGAATTGCTTGAAACACAGCTTAAGCAGTCATTTTCTCATATTGCAAAAACGTCATTTTCACTAGAAACAGAGAATAAGCAATTTACGGAAGAAGAGGTCAAGGCGTATTGGCCGCTCTGTACAGATCGAATTACTTTCTCGCCTATGTTTGCGTATTTAAAAAAGCAACTTCCGCATGTAAACGGAGTGAAGTTGTTACTTGATGTGAATAATGATTTAGAATCTACGGCGCTAAAGAAAAATCTTGCGAAGTCAGTCGGAGACCAATATGAAGTTTTTGGATTTCCTCGTTTTCAGCTAGAAACAAATATAAAACAAAATGAAGAGGAAGTTCAAAAGTTTCGTGAACAAACACAGCAAGAGGATCGACAGCGTGTTATACAAGCCATGGAAGAAATGGCCAAGAAACAAGCGGAAGAAAGTGATGTTGTACACGAGGGGCCGATTGTACTCGGTTATCTCATTAAGCCTGATGAAGAAATTACACCACTTCGTGAAATTCAAGATGAGGAAAGAAGAAAAACAGTACAAGGTTATGTATTTGATGTTGAAACGAAAGAACTGCGAAGCGGGCGTACGTTATTGACATTAAAGATAACTGATTATACCGATTCCATTATGATTAAAATGTTCTCACGCGATAAAGAAGATATTCCGCTTTTGCAATCATTGAAAAAAGGAATGTGGGTAAAAGCGCGTGGATCCGTTCAAAACGATACGTTTGTTCGAGACTTGGTCATGATTGCAAACGATATTAACGAAATAACAGGGCCGTCTCGGAAAGATAAAGCACCTGAGGGAGAAAAAAGGATAGAGCTTCATATGCATACACCGATGAGCCAAATGGATGCTGTAACATCTGTATCTACACTTGTGAGTCAGGCGGCAAAATGGGGACATGAAGCAGTAGCTGTGACTGATCATGCTATTGCACAAGCTTTTCCTGAGGCGTATTCTGCTGGGAAAAAAGCGGGAATTAAAGTGATTTTTGGTGTAGAAGCGAACCTTGTTAATGATGGTGTACCAATTGCGTATAATGAAGAACATCGACTACTTGCTGATGAGACATATGTTGTATTCGACGTTGAGACGACAGGGTTATCAGCCGTATATGATACGGTTATTGAGCTTGCTGCTGTGAAAATAAAAGGCGGAGAAATTATCGATCGTTTTGAATCCTTTGCAAATCCACATCAACCTTTATCAGCAACAATCATCGAATTAACAGGCATTACAGACGATATGTTAACGGATGCACCAGAAGTAGAAGAAGTGTTTAAAAAGTTTGAACAGTGGATTGGTAATCATACACTTGTCGCTCATAATGCAAGCTTTGATATGGGGTTCTTAAATGTTGGATTTAAGAAAAGTGGTCTAGAAAAAACGAAAAACCCAGTTATCGATACGTTAGAGTTGGCGCGTTTCTTATTTCCAGAGATGAAAAATCATCGTTTAAATACGTTATGTAAAAAGCTTGATATTGAATTAACACAACATCACCGTGCCATTTATGATACAGAAGCAACTGGTTATTTGCTTGTGAAAATGCTAAAAAGTGTAATCGAAAAGGGATTTGAATATCACGATCAGCTAAATGACAGTATGGGACAAGGTGATGCGTATAAACGTGGACGTCCAAGTCATGTGACGCTGCTTGCAACATCGGATGAAGGGCTGAAGAACTTATATAAACTTGTTTCTTACGCGCATCTTCAATACTTCTACCGTGTACCGCGTATTCCGCGCTCTTTATTAAAGAAATATCGCGAAGGTATATTAGTTGGTACAGCTTGTGATAAAGGCGAAGTATTTGAAGCAATGATGCAAAAGGCACCAGAAGAAGTAGAGGAAGTTGCACAGTTTTATGACTACATCGAGGTTATGCCTCCAGAAGTGCTACGACATTTGGTGGAGCTTGAGCTCGTTCGTGATGAAGGTCAATTAAAAACAATTATTTCCAACTTAGTAAAGTTAGGTGAGACATTAGACAAGCCTGTTGTTGCAACAGGAAATGTACACTATCTAAATCCTGAAGATGCAATGTATCGTAAAATTTTAGTAAGTTCGCAAGGAGGAGCAAACCCATTAAATCGTCATTCATTGCCGCCTGTATATTTCAGAACAACAGATGAAATGTTGGATTGCTTCTCCTTCTTAGGGGAAGAGAAAGCAAAAGAAATTGTTGTAACAAATACGAAAAAAGTCGCATCGATGATTGGTGAAGTGAGGCCTGTAAAAGATGACCTTTACACTCCAAAAATTGAGGGTGCAGACGATGAAACGCGGGATATGAGTTACGAAATGGCGCGGAGTATTTACGGGGATGAACTTCCAGAAATTGTAGAAGCCCGTTTAGAAAAAGAATTGAAAAGTATTATTGGACATGGATTTGCTGTTATTTATTTGATTTCACATAAGTTAGTAAAGAAATCTCTTGTTGATGGCTATCTTGTTGGTTCACGTGGTTCGGTTGGTTCGTCATTTGTTGCGACAATGATGGAGATTACAGAGGTAAATCCTTTGCCGCCGCATTATGTTTGTCCAAATTGTAAACATTCACAGTTTTTTAATGATGGTTCGGTCGGTTCTGGATTTGATTTACCTGATAAAAATTGTCCAAACTGCGGAACTGCATATAAAAAAGATGGACATGATATTCCGTTCGAAACGTTCCTAGGCTTTAAAGGGGATAAGGTTCCGGATATTGATTTAAACTTCTCGGGAGAATATCAACCTCGCGCTCATAACTATACGAAAGTGCTGTTTGGTGAAGATAATGTATATCGTGCCGGAACAATTGGTACAGTTGCTGAAAAAACGGCGTATGGTTATGTGAAAGGCTATGCATCAGATCATAATTTAACGATACGAGGAGCAGAAGTGGATCGTCTTGTAGCGGGTTGTACAGGTGTTAAGCGAACGACGGGACAGCATCCAGGTGGTATTATCGTAGTCCCAGATTACATGGATGTCTTCGATTTTACACCTATTCAATTTCCAGCAGATTCTTTAGATGCAGAATGGAGAACAACACATTTTGATTTCCATTCTATTCATGATAATTTATTAAAACTTGATATACTTGGACACGACGATCCGACAGTTATTCGTATGCTTCAAGATTTAAGTGGAGTTGATCCAAAGACAATTCCGACTGATGATCCAGAAGTAATGAAAATTTTCTCAGGTACAGAATCGCTTGGCGTAACAGAAGAGCAAATTAACTGTAAAACAGGTACGCTTGGTATACCGGAATTTGGTACAAAATTCGTTCGTCAAATGTTAGAAGAAACGAAGCCAACCACATTCTCCGAGCTTGTCCAAATTTCGGGGTTATCTCACGGCACAGATGTATGGCTCGGAAACGCAAATGAGTTAATCTATGATGGTACATGTACACTGAGTGAAGTAATCGGTTGTCGTGATGATATTATGGTATATTTAATTTACCAAGGTTTAGAACCATCTTTAGCGTTTAAAATTATGGAATCTGTACGTAAGGGGAAAGGTGTGCCTCCAGAGTGGGAAGAGGAAATGCGTAATAATAATGTGCCAGGATGGTATATTGATTCATGTAAAAAGATTAAGTACATGTTCCCAAAAGCCCATGCGGCAGCGTATGTATTAATGGCTGTGCGTATTGCATATTTCAAAGTTCATTTTGCACTCTTGTTCTATGCAGCATATTTCACAGTTCGTGCAGACGATTTTGATTTAGATGCGATGGTAAAAGGTTCAGCGTCCATCCGCGCTAAAATTGATGAAATTACGCAAAAAGGATTAGATGCATCGCCGAAAGAGAAAAGTTTACTAACAGTATTAGAGATGACACTTGAAATGTGTGAACGTGGTTATTCATTCCAAAAAGTTGATTTATATCGCTCGAGTGCAACTGATTTTATTATTGATGGAAATACATTGATTCCACCATTTAATGCAATACCTGGTCTTGGTACAAATGCTGCACTGAATATTGTAGCAGCACGTGAAAATGGCGAGTTCTTATCGAAAGAGGATTTACAGCAGCGCAGTAAGATTTCAAAAACAATTATTGAGTATTTAGACAGTCAAGGTTGTTTAGGAGAACTACCGGATCAAAACCAGCTATCTCTATTCTAATAGGCAGGAAAAGTCTTTGCAAAACCATGGTTGCTATGATATACTAGTAAGCGAGATAACCATGTCATGTATATTTTTTTAAAAAAAAGAGTGGGGAAACCCACTCTTTCGTGTTACTATCTATGTTTCTGCGCCGAGATGATAGATGAGGCGCTGCTGTCGTATATACATATTTTGTTACAAGTTTTACTTCTTAAATTTGGTAATACTAAGACAGATATTCCCTGCTTATTGGCAGGGGCTTTTGTTAGCTAACGAGAAAGAATATATAAGCTGCGTTGGTTAACTATACGCAGAGTGAAATCTTTCAGACGGCACATGGCGGCAGAAAGGAGGCTGTTTATGGATAAGAAAGTTACAGAAATTGTTGAAGCACTTGCGCAGCCAATTGTCGAAGAGCTTGGTCTTGAGCTTGTAGATGTAGAGTATGTGAAAGAAGGAAAAGATTGGTTTTTACGCGTATCCATTGACTCTGATACAGGAGTAGATATTGAGGAATGCGGCGCGGTAAGTGAGCAATTAAGTGAAGCTTTAGATAAAGAGGATCCAATTCCTCATCTTTACTTTTTAGATGTATCCTCTCCAGGAGCGGAGCGTCCATTAAAGAAAGAAAAAGATTTCCAGCAAGCAGTAGGAAAACAAGTTGCGATTAAAACATATGAGCCAATCGATGGTGAGAAAATGTTTGAAGGAAAACTACTCGCGTACGATGGAACAACAATCACATTACTATTAACAATTAAAACACGTAAAAAAGAAATCCAAATTCCAATGGATAAAGTTGCCAATGCGCGACTTGCAGTTACGTTTTAGTAAGAAGGGGGATCCTCATGAGCACTGAGTTGTTAGATGCTTTGCTCGTATTAGAACAAGAAAAAGGTATAAGCAAAGATATTATTATTGATGCTATTGAAGCAGCTTTAATCTCTGCTTATAAACGAAATTTTAACCAGGCGCAAAATGTTCGCGTTAGCTTCAACCCTGAAGTTGGAACTATTCAAGTATTAGCGCGTAAAGATGTAGTGGAAAATGTATTTGATCCACGTCTTGAAATTTCTGTTGAAAAAGCAAGACAAATTAATCCGAACTATCAAGAGGGCGACGTATTAGAAATTGAAGTTACGCCAAAAGATTTCGGACGTATTGCAGCGCAAACAGCAAAACAAGTTGTGACGCAACGTGTACGCGAAGCAGAGCGTGGCGTTATTTATTCTGAGTTTAGCGATCGTGAAGAAGACATTATGGTTGGTATTGTACAACGTCAAGATGCTCGCTTTATTTATGTAAGTTTAGGAAAAGTAGAAGCGCTTTTACCTGTAAGTGAGCAAATGCCAAACGAACAATATAAACCGCATGATCGCATTCGTGTTTTCATTACAAAAGTAGAGAAAACAACAAAAGGGCCACAAATTTATGTATCTCGTACACATCCAGGTCTTTTAAAGCGTCTGTTTGAAATTGAAGTGCCAGAGATTTATGATGGAACTGTAGAAATTCGTTCTGTAGCACGTGAAGCTGGAGATCGTTCTAAAATCTCTGTGTACTCTGAAAACATAGATGTAGATCCAGTAGGTTCTTGTGTAGGGCCGAAAGGACAACGTGTACAACGCATTGTAGATGAGCTAAAAGGTGAAAAAATTGATATTGTTCGCTGGTCAAATGATCCAGTTGAATATGTAGCAAATGCATTGAGTCCATCACAAGTTGTAAAAGTGCTTGTAAACGAAGAAGAAAAAGCAACCACTGTAATTGTTCCAGATCATCAGCTTTCTTTAGCGATTGGTAAGCGTGGTCAAAATGCACGACTTGCAGCGAAGTTAACTGCCTGGAAAATTGATATTAAAAGTGAGTCTGATGCGAAACAACTAGGACTTTTAACAGAAGAAGATATGATGATCGCATTCGATTCTGCTGAAGACGAAATCGAATAGAGGTGATGAACGTGAGCAATCGAAAAGTTCCGTTACGAAAATGTGTTGTAACACAAGAGATGAAATCAAAACGCGAGCTCATTCGCATTGTTCGTTCCAAAGAGGGAGTCGTGTCTATTGATTTAACAGGCAAACAATCAGGACGCGGTGCATACTTGTCAAAAGATAAAGAATGCATTTCTCAGGCGAAAAAAAAGAATGTCTTGGAACATCACCTAAAAGCGAAAATTGATGACTCTCTTTATGAAGAGCTAATTGAGCTTGTTGAGAAGGAGTCGAAGTAAGTGTCCAATTGGAAATCGTTTTTAGGGCTAGCTAATCGGGCCCGAAAGATTATATCGGGTGAAGAGCTTGTTTTAAAAGAAGTTCGAGGCGGTAAGGCAAAGCTCGTATTGCTTTCTGAAGATGCGTCAGCAAATACAACAAAGCGTATTACGGACAAAACAACGTTCTACAACGTACCAATGAGAAAGGTCGAAAATCGACAAGAGTTAGGGCATGCGATTGGGAGAGAAGAACGAGTCGTTGTAGCGGTGTTAGATGACGGCTTTGCTAAGAAGCTGCTTAGCATGCTCGATACAACTTACCGGGGGTGAAGGTATGAGTAAAATTCGAGTATATGAATATGCAAAAAAACACAATATCTCAAGTAAAGATATTATTACAAAACTAAAAGAAATGAATATTGAGGTATCGAATCATATGGCGATGTTAGATGATGAAGTAGTAAACAAGTTAGATAATCAATATAATGATGGAGCAGAAAAACCTTCTGTTGCAGATGAGTTTGAAGTAGAGGAAAAAGTTGTTCGTAGCAAAAAGAATAGCAATAAGAATAAGAAAAAAGGTAAAGGGAATCAAGACAAACGTCAAGAAAACTTTGCTGGAAGACAACAAACGCAAACGGTAGAAACGCCAGATAAAATCACTTTCTCTGGTACGCTTGCTGTAGGCGAATTGGCAAAAAAATTAAGCAAAGAGCCGTCTGAAATTATTAAAAAGCTCTTTATGCTTGGAATCATGGCAACAATTAACCAAGATTTAGACAAAGATACAATTGAGCTAATTGCTGGTGATTACGGTATTGAAGTAGAAGAAGAAGTAATTGTTAGTGAAACAGAATTTGAAACATTTATGGACGAGCAAGACGATGAAGAAAACTTAAAAGAACGTCCGGCTGTTGTTACAATTATGGGACACGTTGACCATGGTAAAACAACATTACTTGACTCTATTCGTAATTCAAAAGTAACTGCTGGTGAAGCGGGCGGAATTACACAGCATATTGGTGCATACCAAGTTGAAGTAAACGACAAAAAAATTACGTTCCTAGATACACCAGGTCACGCAGCATTTACAACAATGCGTGCACGCGGTGCGCAAGTTACGGATATTACAATTCTAGTTGTAGCAGCTGATGACGGTGTTATGCCACAAACGGTTGAAGCGATTAACCACGCAAAAGCAGCTGGAGTACCAATTATCGTTGCTGTGAATAAAATGGATAAACCATCAGCAAATCCAGACCGCGTAATGCAAGAGTTAACTGAATATGAGTTAGTTCCAGAAGCTTGGGGCGGCGATACAATTTTCGTACCGATTGCTGCGATTAAAGGCGAAGGAATTGACAACTTATTAGAAATGATTCTTCTTGTAAGTGAAGTAGAAGAATATAAGGCAAATCCAAATCGCTATGCAACTGGTACAGTAATCGAAGCACAGCTTGATAAAGGTAAAGGAACAATCGCGACATTACTTGTTCAAAACGGTACACTTCGAGTAGGAGACCCAATCGTTGTTGGTACATCATTCGGCCGTGTTCGTGCGATGGTAAATGATATTGGTCGTCGTGTAAAAGTTGCTGGTCCGTCTACTCCTGTTGAAATTACAGGCTTAAACGAAGTACCACAAGCTGGCGATCGCTTTATGGCATTTGCTGACGAGAAGAAAGCACGTCAAATCGGTGAATCACGTGCACAACAAGCATTGCTTGCACAGCGCGGTGAAAAATCTAAACTAAGCCTTGAAGATTTATTCCAACAAATTCAAGAAGGCGATGTAAAAGAAATTAACCTAATTGTGAAGGCAGACGTACAAGGTTCTGTAGAAGCAATGGCAGCATCACTTCGTAAAATTGATGTTGAAGGCGTAAAAGTGAAAATCATCCATACTGGCGTAGGTGCAATTACAGAATCTGATATTATTTTAGCTTCTGCATCAAATGCAATCGTAATCGGATTTAACGTACGTCCTGATGTAAACGCGAAACGTACAGCTGAATTAGAAAATGTTGATATTCGTTTACACCGTATTATTTACAAAGTAATCGAAGAAATTGAAGCAGCAATGCAAGGTATGCTAGATCCTGAATTCGTAGAAAAAGTAATCGGTCAAGCAGAAGTTCGTCAAACATTCAAAGTAACGAAAGTTGGAACAATTGCAGGATGTTACGTAACTGATGGTAAAATCACACGTGATAGCGGCGTACGTATCATTCGTGATGGCGTAGTTATTTTCGAAGGACAGCTTGATACGTTAAAACGTTTCAAAGATGACGTAAAAGAAGTTGCACAAAACTATGAGTGTGGTATTACAATTGAAAGATATAATGATCTTAAAGAAGGGGACATCATTGAGGCGTACATTATGGAAGAAGTGAAGCGATGATTATCGCTTCGCTCTCATTCGAATGTATGATTTATGATGTGCATTCTTTAAAAGAGAAACGAGCAATTTTACAGCGTATTTTAACTCGTGTGAAACAGCGTTACAATGTATCTGTTTCAGAAGTTGGACACCAGGATGTATGGCAACGTACAGAAATTGCAATCGTTTCCGTATCCTCAAATCGTGTTGTCTGCGAAAAAGAAATGAATCGTGTACTTGAGTATATTGACTCATTTCCTGAGATTGAACGTACGATAACACAATTGGAATGGTATTGAATGAGGTGATTAGTTATGAAGCTACGTGCAAATCGCGTGGGCGAGCAAATGAAGAAAGAATTAGGCGAAATTATCAGTCGCAAAATTAAAGATCCACGTATCGGTTTTGTGACGGTAACAGATGTGCAAGTAAGTGGGGATTTACAGATTGCCAAAGTATATATTTCTGTTTTAGGAGACGAAGAGCAGAAGGAAAATACGTTAAAAGGCTTAGCAAAGGCGAAAGGCTTTATTCGTTCCGAAATTGGACAACGTATTCGTCTTCGTAAAACACCTGAAATCTCCTTTGAATTTGATGAATCGATTGGATATGGTCATCGAATTGATACGCTTTTACACGAAATTAATAAAGATGGTAAACGTGAAGAATAATGGATAGACACTTGTCTATCCATTTTTTTCAATCTGAAGTAAATTTGACATACAAAAGTATAACAATGAGGTGAACATATGGAAGGTGTAGTGTTATTACATAAACCAAAAGGAATGACATCGCATGATTGCGTATTTAAGTTAAGAAAAATATTAAGAGAGAAACGCATAGGGCATACAGGAACTTTAGACCCGGATGTAACAGGTGTATTACCGATTTGTGTAGGACGTGCTACAAAAATTGCACAGTTTTTAACGAGTGAAACAAAAACATATGAAGGTGAAGTCACGCTAGGCTTTTCGACAACTACAGAAGATGCTTCAGGTGAAATTGTTGAAAAACAGGCTGTAAATCGTATTATTACACGTAAAGAAGTAGAATCTGTATTAGCAGAGTTAACGGGAACACTTGAACAAGTACCACCGATGTACTCAGCTGTAAAAGTGAACGGAAAGAAATTATATGAATATGCAAGGGCGGGAATAGAAGTAGAGCGTCCAGTTCGTACAATTACAATTCATGACTTTACTTTACTTGATGACCGTGAGATGTTTGAGGGTGCAACAGTTTCCTTCCGTTTTCGAGTGACTTGTAGCAAAGGAACATACGTGAGAACATTAGCTGTGATGATTGGGGAAAAGCTTGGATTTCCAGCGCATATGTCAGATCTTGTACGAACAGCATCAGGAGAGTTTCACTTAGAAGATTGCATATCATTTGAAGAAATTGAGCAAAACGTGCACAATGGAACAGTGGAATCTATCTTTATTTCCATTGATGAAGCATTACATAAGTTTCCAAAAATAGTTGTTAATGAAGAACAAGCAGAAAAAGTAAAGAATGGTATGTTCTTACCGAATAAAGAGCAATTGATCGCGCCATTTATTACAGTCTTTGATGAAAATAAACGCTGTTTAGCGATTTATGAGCATCATCCAAAACGTCCAGGGATGTTGAAACCAATGAAAGTACTTGTGAATAATCAAGAATTACAGCTATAATGAATAATTAGAAGGATTATTATAGAAAAAAGGTGAATTCAAGCGTGAAACTCATTCATTTAACTCATCCTCATGCATTAAATAAAGCGGAAATAGAGTCTACTGTAATGGCATTAGGGTATTTTGATGGTATTCACTTAGGTCATCAACGTGTCATTCATACTGCAAAAAAGGTGGCGGAAGAACGAGGATTTAAAAGTGCTGTTATGACTTTTCATCCACATCCGTCTGTTGTATTAGGGAAAAAGGAAGCGCATGTAGAGTATATTACGCCTTTACGAAGTAAAGAAAAAGTAATTGCAAGTTTAGGAATTGATATTTTATATGTTGTGAAATTTGACGAAGCATTTGCAAATCTATTGCCACAACAATTTGTAGATGATTATATCATTGGGCTGAATGTACAGCATGTTGTAGCAGGCTTTGATTATTCATATGGACGTTTAGGAAAAGGGACGATGGAAACTTTGCCATTTCATGCAAGAGGGGAGTTTACACAAACCGTGATTGAAAAAGTAGAATTTCAAGAAGAAAAAGTAAGTTCCACATTATTGCGAAAACATATTCGCAATGGAGAAATGGAACAAATACCATCTATTTTAGGCAGACCATATACTGTTGAAGGAACAGTTGTTCATGGAGATAAGCGCGGACGCCAAATTGGTTTTCCGACAGCAAATATTGCTCTAAATGATGAATATCTTTTACCGCCTGTTGGTGTATACGCCGTTCGAATGAAAGTAAATGATGAGTGGCATGAAGGTGTATGTAATATCGGATATAAACCGACTTTTAAGGAAAGTGAAAAGCAGCTTTCTATTGAAGTGCATCTTTTTGAATTTCAGCGTGATATATATGATGAGTCTGTTGTTGTAGAGTGGCATATGCGAATTCGCGAAGAAAAGAAATTTAATGGTATTAATGAGTTAGTTGCACAAATTGCAAAAGATAAAAAAGTAGCAGAAGATTATTTTAACCGTGCAAATAATATACTTGCTTTTTCGAATGAAAAGTAGTATTCTATCTTATGTACTTTAAAATAACCATTGCTTGGCATTACGACTCACCGACGTTTGCTAGGTAATTGGGGATTTATTACTTAGGAGGTGAAATAGGATGGCTTTAACACAAGAGCGTAAAAATGAAATCATTGCACAATTTAGAACTCATGAGACTGATACTGGTTCTCCAGAAGTTCAAGTTGCTGTCCTAACGGAGCAAATTAACACTCTAAATGAGCACTTACGTACTCACAAGAAAGATCATCATTCACGTCGCGGTCTTTTAAAGATGGTTGGTAAACGTCGTAACTTACTTACTTACCTTCGTAACAACGACATCACTCGCTACCGTGAACTAATCACAAAGCTTGGATTACGTCGATAGTCAAAAAAGCGGGAATATTCCCGCTTTTTTGTTAGGTAAAAATATATCTTCGACTCTTGATAGCTTACTGAATTTTCGGTAATACTAGAGGAAGAATATTGTGATATATTATTCATTTACATAGAAGAACTGAATACTTTAAATTGAGAGGGGTACTTAAATGAGTCACGAAAAGCAAGTCTTCTCGATAGATTTGGCTGGTCGTCAGCTAACAATTGAAACAGGTCAGCTTGCAAAGCAAGCAAATGGAGCAGTATTAGTGAGATATGGCGACACAGCGGTTCTATCTACAGCAACTGCATCAAAAGAGGCAAAAAATGTAGATTTTTTTCCACTAACAGTAAACTATGAAGAGCGTTTATATGCAGTAGGGAAAATTCCAGGCGGTTTTATTAAACGTGAAGGTCGTCCAAGTGAAAAAGCGATCTTAGCAAGCCGTTTAATTGATCGTCCAATTCGTCCTCTTTTTGCTGATGGCTTCCGTAATGAAGTGCAAGTTGTCAGCATCGTTATGAGTGTGGATCAAGATTGCTCTTCAGAAATGGCAGCTATGCTTGGTTCTTCATTAGCGTTATCGATTTCAGATGTTCCGTTTGAAGGTCCGATCGCTGGTGCGACAGTTGGCCGTATTGATGGAGAGTTTATTATTAATCCAACAGTTGAACAACAAGAGAAAAGTGATATTCACCTTGTTGTTGCTGGAACAAAAGATGCTATTAACATGGTAGAAGCAGGTGCAGATCAAGTACCTGAAGAAACAATGTTAGAAGCAATTATGTTCGGTCATGATGAGATTAAACGCTTAATCGCTTTCCAAGAAGAGATTGTACAAGCAGTGGGTAAAGAGAAAACAGAAGTTAAACTGTATGAAGTTGACGCTACAATCAACCAAGATGTACGTGAAATGGCAGAAAAAGATATGCTTGCTGCTATCCAAGTTCATGAGAAACATGCACGTGAAGATGCAATTAATGAAGTGAAAAAACGTGTAATTGAGCATTATGAAGCGAATGAAGCTGATGCAGAAACATTAGGACAAGTAAGTGAGATTTTATATAAAATTGTAAAAGAAGAAGTACGTCGTCTTATTACAGTTGAAAAAGTGCGTCCGGATGGTCGTAAAGCTGATGAAATTCGTCCTTTAGCATCAGAGGTAGGAATTTTATCTCGTACGCATGGTTCTGGTTTATTTACACGTGGACAAACGCAAGCACTAAGTATTTGTACGTTAGGTGCATTAGGCGATGTACAAATTTTAGATGGTCTTGGTGTAGAAGAATCAAAACGTTTTATGCATCATTATAACTTCCCGTCCTTTAGTGTCGGAGAAACAAGACCAATGCGTGGTCCAGGTCGTCGTGAAATCGGTCATGGTGCATTAGGTGAGCGTGCTCTTGAGCCAGTTATTCCATCTGAAAAAGACTTCCCGTATACAGTTCGTCTCGTATCAGAAGTATTAGAATCAAATGGTTCTACTTCGCAAGCAAGTATTTGCGGAAGTACATTAGCGATGATGGATGCAGGTGTTCCACTTAAAGCACCAGTTGCTGGTATTGCAATGGGACTTGTGAAGTCTGGTGAACACTACACAATTTTAACAGATATCCAAGGTATGGAAGACCACTTAGGTGATATGGACTTTAAAGTAGCTGGTACAGCTAAAGGTGTAACAGCACTTCAAATGGATATTAAAATTGAAGGTTTATCTCGTGAAATTTTAGAAGAAGCATTGCAACAAGCAAAAGTTGGACGCATGCACATTCTGGATCATATGTTATCTGTTATTGCTGAGCCTCGTACAGAGTTATCTCAATATGCTCCTAAGATTGTTACAATGACAATCAATCCGGATAAAATTCGTGATGTTATTGGGCCAAGTGGAAAACAAATTAACAAGATTATTGAAGAAACAGGCGTGAAAATTGATATTGAACAAGATGGTACAGTCTTTATTTCATCTATTGATCAAGAAATGAATGAAAAAGCGAAGAAAATTATCGAAGATATCGTTCGTGAAGTACAAGTAGGTGAAATTTACTTAGGAAAAGTAAAACGAATTGAAAAATTCGGTGCTTTCGTTGAATTATTCAGTGGGAAAGACGGTCTTGTTCATATCTCTGAACTAGCACTTGAGCGTGTAGGCAAAGTAGAAGATGTTGTGAAAATCGGTGATGAGATTTCAGTAAAAGTTATCGAGATTGACAAACAAGGTCGTGTAAACTTGTCTAGAAAAGTATTGCTTAAAGAAGAGCAAGAAAAAGAAGCAGCAAAACAAGAAGCAGCAAAGCAAGAACAAGAATAAGCTAAAAGCCAAGGAATTCCTTGGCTTTTTTATTATGTATAAAACCTTGGGATATATCTCGAGGTTTTTTTGTATATAACAGAGTATAGTTTTAACGAGAACGTTTAAATTAACAATGATAAGAAAAGGAGATTTTTACTATTCTGCTTTAACGAGCTGTAAATCCAGTCTTAGCATTTAGGGAAAGAGAAGAAGTGAGATTGGACTAAACAGCACGCCTAATGATAGAAGTTTCATTTTACTGGAGGGTACTTTTATGAAAACTCGCATCATTTTACTTATAGTTATTTTATTGTTCTCAGCTCAGCATTTTTCGCATATATCATATGCAAAAGACCATTTGTACGAAGAGATTGAAGAAAAAGCGAAAGTATATACGATTCCAGCACAAAATGCATGTATTGATAAAGTATGGAAAGCAACGCCAGGTTACAATGGAAAAGCAGTAGATATAAGAGCTTCCTATGATAACATGAAGAGGAAGGGTAGCTTTGATGAGAAACAGTTGGTATATCGAGAGGTATCGCCTCAAGTGCATTTAGAAGATTTATCTCCCGCTCCTATTTATAGAGGGAATCCAAGTAAAAAAATGGTTGCGCTTACTATTAATGTTGCCTGGGGGAACGAATATCTTTCTCGGATGTTAGAAGTACTGCAAAAACATCAGGTTACAGCAACTTTTTTTCTAGAAGGAAGATGGGTAAAAGAAAATTTGCGTTTTGCAAAAATGATCGCAGATGCAAATCAGGAAGTGGGAAATCATTCGTATACGCATCCTGATATGAGCACTTTGTCGGTTGATGCAATTTATGAACAATTGCAAAAAACGAATCAAGTCATTGAAGCAGCGACGAATCAAAAGGTACGCTGGTTTGCACCGCCAAGTGGTAGTTTTCGTGATGATGTTGTCCATACTGCTGCAAAACTAAAAATGGGAACGATTATGTGGACGGTAGATACAATTGATTGGAAACGACCAGAACCGCATGTGTTGCTACAGCGAGTGTTAAGTAAAGTACATCCCGGTGCCATTATTTTAATGCATCCTACTTCTTCTTCAGCAGAATCACTTGATACATTGATTTCAAAGCTAAAAGAGAGAGGGTATACGATAGGGAATGTATCAGCTTTAGTAGACGAAAAGCGTATTGATTAAACACATTTGCATGACATTCGCTGTTAAACTTGTTATGATTATATAATAGAAACTTTTTACAGAGAATTTGTCAATAGGAGGAAGGCATTTGATCAAAAAATATACGTGTAAAAATGGAGTAAGAATCGTAATGGAGAATATTCCAACAGTACGTTCTGTTGCAATTGGAGTATGGATTCATGCGGGATCACGAAATGAAAATGAAAAGAATAATGGGATTTCTCACTTTTTAGAACACATGTTTTTTAAAGGGACGAAAACACGTAGTGCTAGAGAAATTGCAGAATCCTTCGACAGCATTGGCGGACAAGTTAATGCGTTTACATCAAAGGAATACACATGTTACTATGCAAAAGTATTAGATGAGCATGCGAAATACGCACTTGATATTTTAGCGGACATGTTCTTTAATTCAACGTTTGTTGAAGAAGAATTGAAAAAAGAAAAGAACGTTGTGTTCGAAGAAATTAAAATGTATGAAGATACACCAGATGATATTGTTCACGATATGTTAACGAAGGCGACGTATGAAACGCATCCGCTAGCATATCCGATTTTAGGAACAGAGCAAACCCTTGACACATTTACAGGTGATACGCTTCGTCAATATATAAAAGATCATTATACGCCAGAAAATGTCGTTGTTTCCGTCGCTGGTAATATTGACGAATCCTTTGTTCAAATCGTCGAACAATATTTTGGAAATTATGAAGGAACGACAAATCGCGAACAAGTACATAAGCCTGTTTTTCACCCGAATAAAGTAGCGCGCAAAAAAGAAACAGAACAAGCTCATTTATGTTTAGGATTTAATGGATTACAGATGGGTGACGAAAATATTCATAATTTAATTGTATTAAATAATATTTTAGGTGGCAGTATGAGTAGCCGTCTGTTCCAAGAAGTGCGTGAGCAACGTGGATTAGCATACTCTGTATTTTCTTATCATTCTTCTTATGAAGATACAGGGATGTTAACAATTTACGGAGGAACGGGTAGTCAGCAGCTAGATACGCTGTACGAAACTATTCAGCAAACACTAGATATACTAAAAGATAAAGGAATTACAGAAAAAGAATTACTTAACAGTAAAGAGCAACTAAAAGGAAATCTTATGTTAAGTTTAGAAAGTACAAATAGTCGTATGAGCCGCAATGGTAAAAATGAGTTGCTGCTGAAAAAACACCGCTCTTTAGATGAAATTATTGAAAGTGTAAACAGGGTTACAAAAGCGGATGTAGATACGCTGATTCGTAATATGTTTACAGACGAGTTTTCTGCAGCGCTTATTAGTCCAAATGGAGAGCTTCCAAAAGGAATAAGTAAAAAATAAATATGTTTATGAAACCGTTTCTTATTAAGGAGAAACGGTTTTTTATATACATGGGGGCAAAACTGGTAGGCATTTTTTTTACAAGACTAGAATAGGTACTTAATATAAAGTGAAACTTCCCCCACTGAGGGTTAGTTGAACCAATCGGGCATTTACGGGCAGTTATACCCGACCTATCTTCTTTGCTTCTCTCTCAATCTTGAGGTGGGGGTTTTACTGCCTGTTAATGCGGGATAAAAGAAATCTTCAAATTAGAACGTTTTATAAGGAGAGGATGGAATGCGATTAAGTGAATTGAGCGGGAAAGAAATTGTTGATTTACAGCGTGCGGAAAGAATGGGAGTACTTGGGCATGCGGACTTAGAGATTGATGAGAGAGATGGTAAAGTTCAAGCGCTCATTATTCCTGTTGGGAAATGGGGAGGGTTCAAACGAGGGCAACAAGAAGTGCGTGTGGAGTGGAGTAGAATTAAAAAAGTAGGGCAGGATATGATTATTTTTGATCTTGCTAATTATTCAGATCCTGTTTAAAAGATGACCATTGTGGTTGTCTTTTTTTATTGTGGAAATCCATAGATGTAAATCATCCTTACTTTTGGTTTTTCAATCACCTTATACTCGTATATTACATATGATGTGGAGGAAAACGAAAAAAGTAGGCGCTTTTCTTATAATGAGAGAAAAAGAAGGTGAAGTAAAGGATGTTGACTGATATCCATATTGCTGTCATAGGAGGAGATGCACGGCAGCTTGAAGTTATTCGTAAGCTAGTTGAGCTTGATGCAAAACTCTCATTAGTAGGCTTTGATCAACTTGATCATGGATTTACAGGAGCAGCAAAAGAGAGTATGCAGAATCTTGATTTTACTTCTTTAGATGCCATCATTTTGCCGGTAGCTGGAACTGATGCAAACGGACAAATCGATACAATTTTTTCTAATAAAAAAGTGATAATTACGAAAGAGCAAATTGAAAACACACCAGCACATTTTACGATATATTCAGGTATTAGTAACACTTACTTAGATACAATTGCTTCTTCTACGAATCGAAAACTTATCAAATTGTTTGATCGTGATGATGTGGCAATTTATAATTCAATTCCAACGGTTGAAGGGACCATCATGATGGTTATTCAACATACAGATTATACAATTCATGGCTCTAAAGTAATGGTATTGGGGTTTGGGAGAACTGGAATGAGTGTAGCGAGAGCATTTCAGTCGCTAGGAGCAAAAGTGAAGGTAGGTGCTCGGCGCTCTGAACATATCGCTCGTATCACAGAGATGACATTTACGCCATTTCAAATGCGAGATATAGAGCAAGAGGTGCAAGAGGCCGATATTGTAATTAATACAATTCCGTATCTTGTTGTAACAGCAAGTGTAATTTCAAAAATGCCAGCTCATACATTGATTATCGATTTAGCTTCTAAACCAGGCGGAACAGATTTCCGGTATGCGGAAAAGCGAGGCATTAAAGCATTGTTAGCACCTGGACTGCCAGGAATTGTTGCACCAAAAACAGCAGGGCAAATTCTTGCGAACGTCCTTTCTAATTTATTAATGGCAGATATAGAAGTGAGAAAGGAGAAGAAAAAATGAGTGTAAAAGGCAAACGAATTGGTTTTGGATTAACAGGTTCGCATTGTACGTATGCAGAAGTCATGCCGTATTTAGAGAAGCTTGTTGCAGATGGAGCCGAAGTGTTACCTATCGTATCGTACACATTGCAAACGACAAATACGAGGTTTGGTGAAGGGGCAGAGTGGGTTGAAAAGATAGAAACTATTACAGGTCATAAAGTAATTGACTCTATCGTAAAAGCAGAGCCGCTTGGTCCGAAAATTCCGCTAGACTGTATGGTTATAGCTCCGTTAACAGGGAATACGATGAGTAAGTTTGCAAATGCAATGACAGATTCTCCTGTATTAATGGCAGCGAAAGCGACACTAAGAAATGGTAAACCTGTTGTATTAGCTGTTTCAACAAATGATGCTCTCGGATTAAACGGAGTGAATATGATGCGTTTGATGGCAACGAAAAATATTTATTTTGTACCGTTTGGGCAAGATGCACCGCATAATAAACCGAATTCTATGGTAGCGCGTATGGAATTGTTGCAAGATACAATGATTGAAGCGATGGAAGGGAAACAGCTGCAACCTGTTGTTGTAGAAAAATTCAGATACATGAATTAAAAAACAAAAAACAGACAATTTTTTTCATGAAACCATCATTCTTCTCGCAGAATATGATAAAATTAATTCTATTAAGAATTAGAAGGAGTATTTGTTACTCCTTTTTATTCTAAGTATAGAAGGATTGGTACCTAGAAAGGGGCATGGTGATGGAAAAGAAAAAATCTTTTCATGTCGCTGTAGTTGGAGCAACCGGCGCAGTTGGTGAACAAATGTTAAATACTTTAGAGCAACGTGATTTTCCAATTGGAAAATTAACGTTACTTTCATCTAAACGTTCTGCAGGCAAAACGCTTTTATTTAAAGGAGAAGAAGTAACAGTACAAGAAGCTACTCCTGAAAGCTTTGAAGGAGTGGATATTGCACTCTTTAGTGCGGGTGGATCTGTATCAAAACAATTAGCACCAGAAGCAGCAAAGCGCGGTGCAATCGTTGTTGATAATACTAGTGCGTTCCGCATGACAGAAAATGTTCCGCTTGTTGTACCAGAAGTAAACGAAAAAGACTTATTAGAACATAACGGAATCATTGCAAATCCAAACTGTTCTACAATTCAAATGGTAGTTGCTCTCGAACCAGTTCGTCAGCACTTTGGTTTAAAACGAGTAATCGTTTCCACATATCAAGCTGTATCAGGTGCAGGGGCTGCTGCAATTGAAGAGCTTCATGAACAATCACAAGCCATTTTAAACGGCGAAGAAGTAAAAGCAAATGTTTTACCTGTAAAAGGTGATGAAAAACATTATCAAATTGCATTCAATGCGATTCCACAAATTGATAAGTTCGAAGATAATGGCTTTACATTTGAAGAAATGAAAATGATTAATGAAACGAAGAAAATTATGCATATGCCAGAGCTTGAAGTAGCGGCAACATGCGTACGCTTACCAGTTGTATCAGGTCACTCTGAATCTGTTTACATTGAAGTGGAAAAAGAAGGTGTAACAGTAGAAGAACTGCGTAATCTGTTAGCGAACGCAGAAGGAATTGTACTGCAAGATAATCCAGCAGAACAAGTATACCCAATGCCGGCAACTGCAGTTGGTAAAAACGAAGTATTCGTTGGTCGTATCCGTAAAGATTTAAACAATGATAAAGGATTCCATCTTTGGGTCGTATCTGATAACTTATTAAAAGGTGCTGCATGGAACTCTGTTCAAATTGCAGAACGATTAGTGAAATTACAATTAGTGTAAACGGCTAAAAGAAGGTGCAAAAATGAAAATTATTGTCCAAAAATTCGGTGGAACATCTGTGCGTGATGAAAACGGTCGAAAGCATGCTCTTCATCACATTCAAAAATCATTGAAAGAAGGCTATAAAACTGTAGTTGTTGTATCTGCGATGGGCCGTGTAGGTGAGCCTTATGCAACGGATACATTATTAAACCTTGTAAATGAGAAGCAATCGTTTATTTCAAAACGCGAGCAAGATTTATTGTTGTCTTGCGGTGAGCTAATTTCGGCGATTGTGTTTTCAAATATGCTAAATGAAAATGGTGTGAAGGCTGCAGCGTTTAACGGTGCACAAGCTGGATTCATTACAAATGATGACTTTACCAATGCAAAGATTATTGAGATGGATTGTGAGCGCATTTTGAAGGAATTAGAAGAAGTTGATGTAGTCGTCGTAACGGGATTCCAAGGCCGAACGAAAGAAGGCGATACGACAACACTTGGACGCGGAGGTAGTGATACATCAGCATCAGCGTTGGGTGTTGCACTTCATGCTGAGTATATTGATATTTTTACAGATGTAGAAGGTGTAATGACTGCTGATCCACGTATTGTAAAAGATGCGCGTCACCTTGAAAATGTAACATATAATGAAATTTGTAATATGGCATATCAAGGTGCAAAAGTCGTTCATCCGCGTGCAGTTGAAATTGCGATGCATGCAAAAGTGCCACTGCGTGTGCGTTCAACATATTCTGATAGCGAAGGAACTCTGATTGCAGCGTATGATGGTGCGACAAAAGGTCGCGATGTACAAGAGCGTCCTGTAACTGGTATTGCTCATGTTTCTAATGTAACGCAAATTAAAGTGTTGGCCAAGGACGGGGCATACGATTTACAAACAGAAGTGTTCAAAGAAATGGCAAATGAAAAGATTAGCGTAGATTTAATTAATATTTCTCCTACTGGTGTAGCATACACAGTTAGTGATGAGGTTACAGGCCGAGCTGTCGAAGTACTGCATAAACTTGGATATAATCCAATTGTAACTGAGCACTGCGCGAAAGTATCCATTGTTGGAGCTGGTATCGCAGGTGTTCCGGGTGTTACTGCAAAAATTGTAACAGCATTAGCTGAAAATGGTGTTCAAATATTACAATCTGCAGATAGCCATACAACAATATGGGTGCTTGTTAAGGAAGAGAAACTAGTAGATGCTGTAAATGCGCTTCATCGTGCATTTGAGCTTTCAAAAGAAAAGCAACTGGAATTATAAGGAGTGAGACCATGATAGATTTTGGGACAATTGCAACGGCGATGGTCACACCATTTGATAAGAATGGAAATATCGACTTTGTAAAGACAACAAAATTGGTAAATTATTTAATTGATAACGGTACAACCGCAATCGTTGTAGGGGGAACAACAGGTGAGTCTCCTACATTAACATCTGAAGAAAAAGTAGCGTTATATCGCCATGTTGTATCTGTTGTCGATAAAAGAGTGCCTGTAATTGCTGGAACTGGTAGCAATAATACACATGCTTCTACGGAGCTTACGCAAAAAGCAGAAGAAGTAGGTGTAGATGCGATTATGCTAGTTGCACCGTATTATAATAAACCAAGTCAAGAAGGTATGTATCAGCACTTTAAAACAATTGCTGAAAGTACAAAACTGCCGGTTATGTTATATAACGTTCCAGGCCGATCTATTGTACAAATTTCTGTTGATACAGTTGTTCGTTTATCACAAATTCCAAACATTGTTGCAATCAAGGATGCAGGCGGCGATGTATTAACAATGACAGAAATCATTGAAAAAACAGATGATAATTTTGCTGTATACAGCGGTGATGATGGCTTAACATTGCCAGCGATGGCAATTGGAGCGAAAGGTATTGTATCTGTTGCTTCTCATGTTATTGGTAACGAAATGCAAGACATGATTGCAGCATTCCAAACTGGCGATATGAAAACAGCACAAACGCTTCATCAATTGTTAGTAAGAGTGACGAATGCACTATTTATGGCACCGAGTCCAACTCCTGTCAAAACAGCACTGCAAATCGTAGGGTTAGATGTTGGTTCTGTTCGTTTACCTCTTCTACCATTAACTGAGGCAGAAAGAACGCAATTACTTGAAGTTATACAATCTATTCCTCGTTAATAGAAAAGAAAAGTGGCTTAGTGTTGTACTAAGTCACTTTTTTGTGTTTCGTACTGTATCCCGCATTAACGGGCAGTAAGACCCCCACCTCAAGATGGAGAGAGAAGCAAAGAAAATAGGTGGGGGATAACTGCCCGTAAAAACCCGATTGGTTCTAACCATCAGTGGGGGATGAAGAGAATCCCCACTGATGGAAGTTTCACTTTATCTCACTATTTTGGGGCAGTAAGCCCCCTATCTACAAAGAAAATCCCCACGGGTGGAAGTTTCACTTTATTGCTTAGATGAAGTGGTGAAATGAATCCAGTTTATCATCGTGTACACATTCTTCTCTTTTCTTTCTTATAATTTAACTTGTGTTCTATTTCTTGTATCAGTTATAATATGGCTAAGTAGCTTAGTACGGGTATGCTTAGCAAAAATGGGAAAACTTTACGGATTATCGGATTTTGTATGAAATTACATAAAACATTTGATTTATATAATGAAAGAGAGGTGGAACCTGGTTTAAAAACGAAAAAACGTGATATCGCATAGCGATAAGACCTTCGTTTTAGATGCTGAAAAATGATGGTGGAGTTTCCCCTGGTTTCTCTACAATGTTAGTGGGATCAGTTTTTACAACATTTTTAAACCAGGCAACAACATGAAGAAAAAAGAGATAGATACTGTAAAAGTATTCGCTCTCGGTGGAGTGGGCGAAATTGGAAAAAATATGTACTGCGTTGAAATTGACTCTGAAATTTTTATTGTAGATGCGGGACTTATGTTTCCGGAAGAAGAGATGTTTGGAATAGATATTGTTATTCCTGACATCACATATTTAGTGGAAAATAAAGAGCGAGTAAAAGGACTATTTTTAACACATGGCCATGAAGATCATATTGGTGGTATTGTCTATGTGTTAAGAAAATTAGATATTCCGGTTTATGGAACAAAGCTGACGAATGGTCTCGTGAAAGAAAAATTAGGGGAAGCGGGTATGTTAGGTCGCGTTGATTTAAAAACGATTGATTCTAATGCTACGGTAGAATTCGATACAACAACTGTTTCCTTCTTTAAAACAACACACAGTATTCCAGATGCAGTAGGGGTTTGCTTCCATACTTCACAAGGTGCAATTGTATATACTGGTGATTTTAAATTTGACCAAACTCCTGTTGGGAATAATGGTTCAGATATTGGAAAAATGGCGCAAATTGGAAATGAAGGTGTGCTTTGTTTACTATCTGATAGTACGAATGCAGAGCGCCCTGGCTATACAGGATCTGAGAGAGAAGTCGGTTTGGAGATTTCTAAAGTATTTTATAATTCAGAAGGTCGTATTATTGTGGCTTCATTTGCTTCTAACGTTCATCGTATTCAACAAGTTTTTGATGCAGCGTATGAAACTGGGCGTAAGGTAGCGGTAGTTGGACGAAGTATGGTAAAAGTTGTTGATATTGCGTATAATCTAGGGTATTTAAATATTCCAGACGGTATGTTAATTTCACTTCAGGATGTTGATAATTATCCTGAGAAAAAGGTGACGATTTTAACGACTGGTAGCCAAGGTGAGCCAATGGCTGCTCTTTCTAGAATGGCAAGACAAGCCCATAAACAAATTTCAATTCGTAAAGGTGATACAGTCATTATTGCTGCATCCCCAATTCCAGGGAATGAAACATCTGTTTCAAGAACAATTGATTTACTGTTTAGAGCAGGTGCGGATGTCGTATATTACGGAGAAAAGAAAGTCCATGTTTCCGGGCATGGTAGTCAAGAAGAATTGAAACTAATGTTAAACTTAATGAGACCGAAATATTTTCTGCCTGTACATGGTGAATTCCGTATGCAAAAGGCGCATGCCCGTTTAGCTCAAGGTGTTGGCGTTCACTCAGATCGTATTTTTATCACGGAAAAAGGTGAAGTGATTTCCTTCACAGATGGAGAGGCAAAACCTGCCGGTAAGGTTCCTGCAGGAAATGTATTGATTGATGGATTAGGCGTTGGTGATGTTGGAAATATCGTTTTACGTGATCGTAAAATGTTATCACAAGATGGTATTTTAGTCGTTGTTGTAACGCTTGGAAAAGATGAGAAAAAGATTATTTCTGGACCAGAAATTATTTCGCGAGGATTTGTTTATGTTCGTGAATCAGAGGCGTTAATTGAAAAATCAACTGATATTGTACGTACAATTGTAGAACAATCTATCAAAGAATATTCTATTGAATGGTCAACGTTAAAACAAAATATTCGTGAGCTACTTGGACAATTTTTATTTGAAAAAACAAAGAGAAAACCGATGATTTTACCAATTATCATGGAAGTATAAGAGATGGCTGCCTATTTGTAGGCGGCTTTTTCTTTTGTCCTCTTTCGAATGAAATTTACAACTTAACAAATAATAGTTGTATACGTGAGAAAGGGGATTCGATATGGTAGAGCGTGATGAAATGAAAAATGAAGAAAAAGAGGCCGAGACAAAAGAAGAAACGAAAGAAGCTTCTGTGCTAGAGAAAATTCAGCAACTTGGACAGACAAATGTCCCGCAATTAAATGAATCGCGTATTCATTGTTTAACGATTGTAGGGCAAATTGAAGGGCATGTACAATTACCGCCGCAAAATAAAACAACGAAATATGAACATGTTATTCCTCAAATTGTAGCAATTGAACAAAATCCTAAAATTGAAGGGCTATTAATTTTGTTAAATACAGTTGGAGGAGATGTAGAAGCTGGGCTTGCAATTTCTGAAATGATTGCTTCGCTTTCGAAACCAACAGTATCGATTGTTCTTGGTGGAGGTCATTCAATTGGTGTGCCGATTGCTGTGTCAACAGATTATTCATTCATTGCAGAAACAGCAACAATGACGATCCATCCTATTCGTCTTACAGGTCTTGTGATAGGTGTTCCGCAAACATTTGAGTATTTAGATAAGATGCAAGAGCGTGTCATTCGTTTTGTCACAAAGCATTCAAAAGTAACAGAAGATCGTTTTAAGGAGCTAATGTTTGCGAAAGGGAATTTAACACGAGATATTGGTACGAATGTTGTAGGTGGAGATGCGGTGAAATATGGTTTAATTGATGATGTTGGAGGGATTGGCCAAGCGGTCAAAAAATTAAATGAATTAATTGACGCAAAAGCATCATCTGAACAAAGCGGGGCGTTATTACAATGATTTTATATACCATTATGCCAGAGCAACTCGTGTATCCAATGGATCATACAGAATTTGCAAGGCAGAAAATTGTACATGTAGATGGTATTGATATGGTTGTTGAAATGGGGAATGAAAATGATTATTCTGTTGTACGAGTATTAAGTACAAATCCCCAGCATTTTTTACAATATGAACCGGGGCAGAAAATATCCTTTTCGTAAAAGCAGGATTTTGTTTATGAGCTATGGTATAATATAAAAAACAAGAAGGTGGAGCAGCCGTGTATAGGCTGCTTTCTTCAATTTATCCCGCTATTCGCGGGAAATTATCACCTGCTTCAAGATTTTAAGAAAACAAAGAAGATAGGAGCGGGATAATTTCCCGTAAAATCTCGATTGGTCGGGCTAACGATGTGAGGGATGAAAACCCTGCATTCATGGAGGTTTTACTTTATTAGTATTCGGCTTTAAATTATCCACTGATAAGATAATGTGAAGAAAATTCACTGCCATTAGAGCGGGATTGAAACTACACTTGTTTTACAAAAGTTATATTTTGAATTGGAATTTGAGGTGAAGAAATGGCAAAACAAAAGCAAAGAGGGACGAAAACAAAAGCAAGACGTACCATAAAGCCAACTTTGTACTACGAAATCGTCGGTTTGGCTCTTTTTGCGCTCTCCATCATTACAATTATGCAGCTAGGTGTTGTCGGAAAAGCATTCGTGCTATTTTTTCGCTTTTTCTTTGGGGAATGGTACATACTTGGAGTACTTGGAGTTATTGCTCTTTCTATAGCGTTTGTTATAAAACGAGAGTGGCCAAATTTATTGCACAAACGATTGATTGGTATATATTTAATCACATTAGCTGTGCTCATGTTTAGTCATATTACATTAGTCAACCTTCTAACAAAAGATGGGGCGGTACAAAGTTCATCTGTTATTGTGACTACGAAAGATTTGTTTTTTCATGAAATGAAAAAAGGAGTCGACACGGTTCATTTAGGCGGAGGGATGTTTGGGGCTATTATGTTTGCGACATGTTACTTTTTATTTGATGAAGTTGGCGCATACATAATTGGAATGATTCTCATTTTACTTGGTGTACTATGTATTACAAATAAACATATAGGCGAGGTGCTTGCACCGATTGGGCGAATACTCAGAGGGCAATTTGAATCGATGCAAGGTGATTACAAAGAGTGGCAAACAAAACGTGCTGCTGAGAAAACGGAAAAGAAAAAGACCGTTCGTACGCGAAGTGAACGTCATGTGCAAGAAGTGCCGGAGTTAGAAGAGAGTGTAGAAGAGGTTGAAGTAGTGCCGCCGATTATATCAAACTTTACTGAAAACTATACAACACCAGATCCAATAAGAAATGAATCGCTTACTTCTGAAACAAATCTAGAAGAATCTCTGCCTATGCAAGAGGAGCAGCCGAAGCGGCAGAAAGGTGGGAAAATTGTTGAATCTCTTGCTGGAGAGACAGCGGCGCCACCAATGCATTTTTCAGATGTTGAAAATAAAGATTATAAGTTGCCTTCTTTAGAACTATTAAAGTTTCCAAAGAATAAGCAAGTGACCAATGAAAATGAAACGATTTATGAAAATGCACGTAAGTTGGAACGAACATTCCAAAGCTTCGGTGTGAAAGCGAAAGTAACAAAGGTTCATAGAGGACCAGCTGTTACAAAATATGAAGTGTATCCTGATATGGGAGTTAAAGTAAGTAAAATTGTTAGTTTAAGTGATGATTTGGCATTAGCTTTAGCGGCAAAAGATATTCGAATTGAAGCCCCAATTCCTGGGAAATCAGCTGTTGGGATTGAAGTGCCAAATTCAGAAGTTGCAATCGTTACGTTAAGAGAAGTGTTAGATTCGAAAGCTAATAATCATCCAGAAGAAAAGTTATTAATTGGACTTGGGCGTGACATTACAGGAGAAGCTGTATTAGCCCGTCTGAATAAAATGCCTCATTTACTTGTAGCAGGAGCAACTGGTAGCGGAAAGAGTGTATGTATAAACGGAATTATCACAAGTATCTTAATGCGCGCTAAGCCGCACGAGGTGAAACTCATGATGATTGATCCGAAAATGGTAGAGTTAAATGTATACAACGGTGTACCGCATTTATTAACGCCTGTTGTAACAGATCCGAAGAAAGCATCGCAGGCGCTAAAAAAAGTTGTCAATGAAATGGAGCGTCGCTATGAATTGTTTGCTCATAGTGGAACGCGTAATATTGAAGGGTATAACGAATATATAAAGCAACATAACGAACATTCTGAAGCGAAGCAACCCGAACTTCCTTATATTGTTGTTATAGTGGACGAGTTGGCAGATTTAATGATGGTTGCTTCTTCCGATGTAGAGGATGCGATTATGCGTCTTGCACAAATGGCACGTGCAGCTGGTATTCATTTAATTATTGCAACGCAGCGTCCATCTGTGGATGTTATTACTGGTGTTATTAAAGCGAATATTCCATCGCGAATTGCCTTTGCAGTTTCTTCTCAAATTGATTCAAGAACTATTCTTGATACAGGGGGAGCAGAGAAATTATTAGGACGCGGTGATATGCTGTTTGTACCAATTGGTGCTTCTAAACCAGTTCGTGTGCAAGGAGCATTTCTATCAGATGAGGAAGTAGAGAAAGTAGTAGAATATGTTGTTACGCAGCAAAAAGCACAGTATCAAGAGGATATGATCCCGCAAGATGTACCAGAAACAACGCAAGAAGTAGAGGATAGTTTATATGATGAAGCAGTTCAGCTTGTTGTCGATATGCAGACAGCGTCAGTTTCTATGTTACAGCGGAGGTTCCGTGTTGGGTATACGCGGGCGGCACGTTTAATTGACGCGATGGAAATGAATGGTATCGTGGGACCGTATGAAGGAAGTAAGCCCCGTGAAGTATTAGTAAAAGATATTCAAGAGAAAAGTTCGTAATAAAGTGAAACTTCCATCAGCCGGGGAGGCTTTATTCCCCGTTGATGGAAAGCCCGCCCAATCAGGCTCTTATGGGCAGTTATTCCCCATCTATCTTCTTAGCTTTCTCTAAATCTTGAGGTGGGGCTTACTGCCCGTTAGTGCGGGATAAAGTGAAACTTCCATGTGTCTGTTCATGTGAGATAAAGAAGCCGGTTAGAAACACTTCTAGCCGGTTTCTTTATTAAATAAAAATGACAACGCTTACTATCGTTGTGTTTCGATGAGAATACGAATGGTTATATATCTTTTTATTTCAACGTTCGATTTTTTTGTTGGATTGTATTGACAGTAATCATATCAAGTGGTACGATTACTTCGAAATCAAAATAAACCTCATATAATCTTGGAAATAAGGTCCATAAGTTTCTACCTAGCAACCATAAATTAGCTAGACTATGAGAAAAAAGTGTAAATACAAGGTGTATCATAACTTTGTCCCTGACTTTTTCAGCATATGAGAAATGTAGGTGTACAAAGTTTTTTTTATGGGTTAAAGAAAGAAAATTTAACCTAAAAAAATTATTAGCATTTATTCGACAAATTACAATTTTCTTATTTTTATTCAGGGGCATCCATGGTATATTAATTGTGGAAAAAAGAGAAAAGAGGTCTTACATCAGAGGTCGAATAAGTGAAGTGCGAGGGGAGTCTTATGTCAGTAAAGTCAGATAGTCGACATTTGTATTTACGAGTGATTGACCACATTAAAGAAAAGATTAAAAACGGGGAGTATAAAGAGAAACAAAAGCTACCATCCGAATTTGATCTAGCAAAAGAGTTAGGCGTCAGTAGAGCGACATTACGAGAAGCACTTCGAATCTTAGAAGAAGACAACGTTGTTATTCGCAGGCACGGTGTAGGGACGTTTGTAAATGCAAAACCTTTGTTTTCTTCAGGAATTGAACAATTATCTAGTATTACAGATATGATTGCTAGTGCAGGGAAAACGCCAGGTACAGTGTTTTTATCATCATCAATAGGCAATTTAACAGAAGAGGAAAAAGAGAAGTTTCATAGTGAAGATGATTTTGAAACACTTATGATTGAACGCGTTCGTACAGCAGACGGGGAACCTGTTGTATATTGTGTTGATAAGTTGCCAAAAGAAGTTCTTCCTGATTTGTCAGAATACAAAGAAGAATCATTACTTACTGTCATTCATAAAAACACAAATAAACGCATTACGTATGCTGTTGCTCATATTGAACCGCTCGGTTATCATCCGAAGATATCACCGATTCTAGAGTGTGAGCCAGAAACAGCACTACTTGTATTAAAGCAAATGCATTATGATCAAAATGATGAACCAATTTTATATTCTATTAACTATTTTCGAGCAGATAAATTTAGCTTTCACGTGTTAAGAAAACGGATGTAAAATGTCCCCTTTTTAGGGGGGTGACAGCAAGAAAACGGGGACATGGTCATATAGGTAGAATGATACATATTTTAGGAGGGGTTTCTAGTATGAAGAAAAAAGCGGGGATTTTATTATCATTAACGTTAGCAGCAAGCACGATTTTAGGGGCTTGCGGTAACACTAATAAGGAAAGTGACAAAAAAGAGGGAAAAGGAAATAATAACTTTAAGGTTGGTATGGTTACAGACGTTGGTGGAGTAGATGATAAATCATTTAACCAATCTGCTTGGGAAGGTTTAACTGCATTTGGTAAAGAGAATAAGTTAAAAGAAAACGAAGAATATCGTTATCTGCAATCTTCTAAAGAATCAGACTATGTTCCTAACTTAACAAAGTTTGGGGAAACAAATTACGACTTGACATTCGGAATTGGATTCTTAATGCAAAAATCAATTGAAAAAGTAGCGGGTCAATTCCCAAAAAATCAATTCGCGATTGTTGATGCTGTAGTAAATAAACCGAACGTAACAAGTATTACATTTAAAGACCATGAAGGTTCTTTCCTTGTTGGTGTAGTGGCAGCAATGACAACGAAATCAAACAAAGTTGGCTTTATCGGTGGTGTAAAGAGTCCATTAATTGAAAAGTTTGAATCTGGTTTTAAAGCTGGGGTAAAAGCAGTAAATCCGAACATTGAAATTGTATCTCAATATGCTGAAGCATTTGATAAGCCAGAAAAAGGTTCTGTATTAGCTTCTGCTATGTACGGCCAAGGCGTTGACGTAATTTATCATGCATCTGGTGCAACGGGTAACGGTGTGTTTACAGAAGCGAAAAACCGTAAGAAAAAAGGTGAAAATGTTTGGGTAATCGGTGTTGACCGTGATCAAACACAAGAAGGTATGCCAGAGAATGTAACATTAACTTCAATGGTAAAACGTGTTGATGTTGCAGTGGAAAAAGTTTCACAAGAAGCAAAAGATGGTAAATTACAAGGTGGTAAAACAGAAGAGTTTGGCTTAAAAGATGATGGTGTCGGGATTGCAAAAACAACTGATAACGTGAAAAAAGTAAATCCAGAGATTTTAACAAAAGTAGAAGATTATAAAAAGAAAATCATAAACGGTGAAATTAAAGTGCCATCTACTCCAGATGAGTACAAAACATATGAGGCTTCTCTTAAAAAATAATGTTAGAGAAATAGCAAAGGTTAGTTCTTAGAACTAACCTTTGTATATATAAAGAACTTTGTCCTGTCAAGGAGGAATAACATGGAATACGTAATTGAGATGAACAATATTACAAAAGTATTCCCGGGGATTGTAGCGAATGATAATATTACGCTGCAAGTGAAACAGGGAGAAATTCATGCTTTACTTGGAGAAAACGGTGCTGGAAAATCAACACTTATGAATGTTTTGTTTGGATTGTATCAACCAGAACAAGGAGAAATTAAAATTAAAGGGCAGCCTGTGAAAATTACGAATCCGAATGTAGCGAATGATCTTGGAATTGGTATGGTGCATCAGCACTTTATGCTTGTTCATAATTTTACAGTCACGGAAAATATTATTCTAGGAAATGAACCGAAGAAAAACGGTAAAATTGCTATTGATGAAGCGGCGGAAAAAATTAAAAAATTATCTGAGCAATACGGACTAGCAGTAGACCCATATGCGAAAATAGAAGATATTTCTGTTGGAATGCAACAACGTGTAGAAATTTTGAAAACGCTCTATCGCGGGGCGGAGATTTTAATTTTTGATGAACCTACAGCTGTATTAACACCGCAGGAGATTCAAGAGCTTATTCATATTATGAAAAAGCTTGTACAAGAAGGGAAATCTATTATTCTTATTACACATAAGTTGAAAGAAATTATGGAAGTATGTAATCGTTGTACAATTATTCGTAAAGGAAAAGGAATTGGTACGGTAGACGTTGCAAATACAGATGAAAACAAGCTTGCAGAATTAATGGTCGGACGTCAAGTGAATTTTAAAACAGAAAAGTCAGACGCCAAACCACGTGAAAATGTACTTACGATTTCTAATCTTGTTGTGCACGATGCACGTCAGTTACCTACCGTAAAAGGACTTGACTTAACTGTTCGTGGAGGAGAGATTGTTGGTATTGCAGGAATCGATGGAAATGGACAAAGTGAATTAATAGAAGCGATTACTGGTTTACGAAAAGTTGAGTCAGGCTCTATTACGTTAAGAGAGAAGGACGTGACGAATTGGCCAGTTAGACGCATTACAGAAGAAGGCGTTGGACATATTCCAGAAGATCGTCATAAACATGGGCTCGTTCTTGATTTTTCTATTGGAGATAATATGGTACTTCAAACATATTATAAAAATCCGTATTCCAAAAAAGGTATTTTGAATTTTTCGAAAGTATATGAAAAAGCAAAGTCGTTAATTCAACAGTTTGATGTTCGTACACCGAGTGAGCATACACCGGCACGGGCGCTATCTGGGGGGAACCAGCAAAAGGCAATTATTGCTCGTGAAGTGGACCGTGATCCGGATTTATTGATTGCTGCACAGCCAACACGCGGTTTAGATGTCGGGGCAATTGAATTTATTCATAAAAAGCTAATTGAACAGCGTGATAAAGGAAAAGCAGTTTTACTACTTTCGCTAGAGCTTGACGAAATTTTAAATGTAAGTGACCGTATCGCTGTTATTTATGAAGGGAAAATTGTGGACATTGTGAATGCAAAAGAAACAAATGAACAACAACTAGGTCTGTTAATGGCTGGGGGAAAGAAGAAAGAGAAGGTGAATACAAATGGCTAAAAAGTTTTTAACGGAGCGAACAATTAATATGGTAGTACCTGTATTATCCGTTATTTTTGGTTTACTTGTTGGAGCCATTATTATGATTACGAGCGGATACGATCCAATCGCCGGCTATGCTGCATTATGGGATGGAATGGTTGGAAATCCACGTGCGATAGGGGAAACACTTCGAACGATGATTCCGCTTGCTCTTGCGGGTTTATCGGTAGCATTTGCGTTCCGTACAGGTTTGTTTAATATCGGGGTAGAAGGACAATTATTAGTTGGGTGGCTCGCTGCTGTTTGGTTCGGTTATGCTGTTTCTCTACCAGCCTTTCTCCATATTCCATTATCGATATTAGTTGCAGCCCTTGCTGGCGGACTGTGGGGATTTATTCCTGGATATTTAAAAGGGAAATTCAAGGTAAACGAAGTTATCGTTACAATTATGATGAACTATATCGCACTTTACGTAACTTATGATATTATTAAACGTTTTTTACATGAAGGAAATGAAAAATCGTATGATATACAAGCAAGCGCGTCTCTAGCTTCTTCTTGGTTATCATCTTTAACAGGAGGCTCTCGCCTGCACTGGGGAATTATTGTAGCAATTATTATGGCGATTATTATGTGGTTTTTATTAGAACGAACAACATTAGGTTACGAGCTCAAATCAGTTGGATTTAATCAACATGCCTCCAAATATGCAGGGATGAAAGTGTCGCGTAATATTATATTGTCAATGACAATTGCTGGTGCGTTTGCTGGAATTGGCGGTGCGATGGAAGGGCTTGGAACGTTCCAAAGTATGACAGCGATGTCTTCTTTTACAGGAATAGGATTTGATGGTATCGCTGTTGCTCTTCTTGGTGCAAATAATGCATTTGGTATTTTATTAGCAGCACTTTTATTTGGTGGTCTGAAAAGTGCAGCACCGCAAATGAACTTTGAAGCGAATGTTCCATCTGAACTAATTAATGTCATTGTTGCTTGTATTATTTTCTTTGTAGCATGTAGCTACGTTTTACGATGGGCACTTTCTCGTTTTAGCAAGGAGGGGAAATAAATGAGTTTCCTAGATATTGTAGCCATTCTTGTCACGGGTACGTTATATACAGCAGCACCGCTTATTTTTACAGCACTTGGAGGCGTATTTAGTGAACGTTCTGGTGTTGTTAACATTGCATTAGAAGGTTTAATGTTGTTTGGTGCGTTTGTTGGAGTTGTTACAACTTTATTAATGGGGGATACATGGGGAGCAATGACGCCGTGGATTGCGCTTATTTTTGCAGCGATTGGCGGGGGATTATTTGCACTTCTTCATGCGGTTGCATCAATTACATTCCGCGCTGATCAAGTTGTCAGCGGAGTAGCGATTAACTTTTTAGCGTTAGGATTAACAGTGTTTGCGATTAAAAAGATTTTTGGAAAAGGTCAAACTGATTTTATCCAATATCGTATTGAAAAAATTGATATTCCTGGCCTTTCTGATATTCCTGTTATTGGAAAAGTGTTTTTCTCTGATGTACCATTAACCTCTTATATTGCAATCATTTTAGCATTTGTAGTTTGGTATGTGATTTATAAAACACCATTTGGCTTACGATTACGTGCTGTTGGGGAACATCCGATGGCAGCTGATACAATGGGTATTAATGTTTATAAAATGCGCTATATTGCTGTTTGCTTATCAGGTATGTTTGCAGGTGTCGGCGGTGCTGTATTTTCAACATCTATCTCAAATAACTTTTCTGGCGCTACAATTACAGGCCAAGGGTTTTTAGCGTTAGCAGCAATGATTTTTGGAAAATGGCATCCAATTGGAGCTCTAGGTGCAGCGTTATTTTTTGGATTTGCACAGTCACTAGGCGTTGCAGGTGGTACAATTCCTGTTTTAAATCAAATTCCAAGTGTCTTTTTAACGATATTACCATATGTATTAACAATTTTTGCACTTGTCGGTTTTGTTGGGCGTTCCGAAGCTCCGAAAGCGCTTGGAACACCATATGAAAAAGGAAAACGCTAAAAGCTAAAAAGCTCGCACATTAGTGCGAGTTTTTTTACATACAATAACGTTAATACATGAGAAAAGTTGCAATTTCTTTTGTGAAAACTGTATATTGAAGAAGAAAATTCCTTTTTAGAGGAGGTTTACCAATGGAGCTTATAAAACAAGAAACACATGAATTAGGTGGATTACGCCTACATATTATTCCAACAGAAAAATATAAAACGAATACATTTGTATTGCGCTTGAAGGCACCGTTATGTGAAGAAACAGTAACAGAACGGGCATTACTTCCTTATGTATTACAAAGTGCTACACAAACACACCCATCTGTTATTCGTATTCGTCAATATTTAGAGGAGTTATATGGCTCTTCATTAGCTGTAGATGTAAGTAAAAAAGGTGAAGATCATATTATTTCTATTTATATAGATGTTGCTAATGAAACGTATTTACAAGAAGCGCCTCCGCTCTTTGAAAAAGCGCTTGCTATGCTTGCTGATATTTTACTAAGACCAGCAACAGAAGGTAATGGTTTTTTACAAACGGTTGTGGAAAGTGAGAAACGTGCGCTTGTGCAGCGTATCGAATCTACGTTTGATGATAAAATGCGTTATGCTAATGAACGCCTCATCGAAGAAATGTGTAAAGTAGAGCCATATCGCTTAAGTGCAAATGGTCAAAAAGAGCGTGTTTCTGCTATTACAAGCGAGACGCTGTATCAATACTATAAAAAAGTCTTAGAAGAAGATGAAATGGATTTATATATTATAGGTGATATTGAAGCGGGGGCTCTTGACCTTGTGAAACAATATTTCTCTGTTTCTAAACGTGAAGTGAAAGAAAGAAATGTAATGTTGCATAAGAAAAATGAAGAAGAGCAAGAAGTTGTAGAAAAACAAGAATTAAAACAAAGTAAATTAAATGTTGGATACCGCACATATATTACGTATCGTGACGAAGACTATTTTGCTTTGCAGTTATTTAACGGTTTGTTTGGTGGTTTTTCACATTCAAAATTATTTGTTAATGTACGTGAGAAAAACAGTTTGGCATACTATGCTGCTTCTCGTTATGAAAGTCACAAAGGACTTCTGTTCGTGATGTCTGGAATTGAGGGCAAAAATTATGAAAAAGCTGTTACGATTATTAAAGAACAAATGACAGCGATGCAAAATGGTGATTTTACTGATGAGGAAATCGCACAAACAAAAAGTGTAATTAAAAATCAAATCTTAGAAACAATTGATACGCCGCGCGGTCTTGTAGAACTTCTGTATCATGAAATAATTGCAAATTATAATCGCCCTGTAGGAGAATGGTTAACAGGGATTGAACGGGTAACGAAAGATGCAATCGTGAACGTGGCTAATAATATCCAGCTAGATACAATTTATTTCTTACACGGGACGGAGGGTGTTTAAGATGGAAAGAATCGTGTACGAACAATTAAAAGAAACGCTATATTACGAGAAACTTTCGAATGGTTTAGAAGTATATATTCTTCCGAAGCAAGGCTTTAATAAAACGTATGCAACATTTACGACAAAGTATGGTTCGATTGATAATGCGTTTGTGCCGCTTGGAAAAGGTGAGATGCTCCGTGTACCAGATGGGATTGCACACTTTTTAGAGCATAAATTATTTGAAAAAGAGGATCATGATGCGTTTCAATTATTTAGTAAACAAGGAGCTTCTTCAAATGCATTTACATCTTTTACAAGAACTGCATATTTATTTTCTTGCACATCAAACGTTGAAACAAACTTAGAAACATTGTTGGATTTCGTGCAAGAGCCGTACTTTTCTGAACAAACGGTTGAGAAAGAGAAGGGAATTATCGGTCAAGAAATTCAAATGTACCAAGATAATGCTGATTGGCGTTTATATTTTGGATTAATTGACAGCTTATATAGGAAACATCCTGTAAAGATTGATATCGCTGGAACAATTGATTCTATTAGCAAAATTACGAAAGATTTACTGTATGAATGCTATCATACATTTTATCACCCAAGCAATATGTTATTATTTATTGTTGGCTCTATTGACCCAGAGAAGACAATGGATTTAGTACGTGAAAATCAAGCGAAGAAAAATTATACCGCTCAATCTGAAATTGTTCGGTCTTTTGATGAAGAACCAGAACAAGTAAACGAGAAAAAAATGGTTATTACAATGCCAGTACAAACACCAAAATGTTTAGTTGGTGTGAAAACACAGGACTTAAAGAAAGAAGGAAAAGACCTGCTAAAACAAGAAATTGCCTTAACTCTTCTGTTAGATTATTTATTTGGAAAAGGTTCTACTCATTATGAGACGTTATATAATGAAGGTTTAATTGATGATACGTTTTCGTACGATTATACAGAAGAAAGCAGTTTCGGTTTTGCAATGATTGGCGGAGATACGAAACAGCCGGATAAGCTAGCGAAGCAAATAACTGATATTTTATTGCAAACAAATTATGATGAGTTATGCGGTGAAACATTAGAGCGTGTGAAGAAGAAGAAAATAGGTGGTTTTTTACGTTCGTTAAATTCATCGGAATATATTGCGAATCAATTCACACGATATGCATTTAACGGTTCTAGTTTGTTTGATGCATTATCTGTTTTGGAAAGTTTATCAATTGAAGATTTACAAACAGTCGCGAAGAGCTTTTTAAAAGAAGAAAGAGTAAGTGTTTGTCAAGTTCTTCCAAAGAAATAATGTAGTAGAGAGAGGAACAGGATGAAGAAATATGCGTTAGTTACCGGGGGAAGTGGAGGAATCGGTTCTGCCGTTGTAAGGCGGCTAGTGAAAGATGGGTATACGGTATATGTCCATTATAACCAAAGTGAAAAGAAAGTTTTGGAGTTACAGCTTGAACTAGAAGGTATTATTCCAGTTCAAGCTAATTTATCAGAAGTGGATAGTGCTGAGCGTCTATGGTCTCAAATTCATCATCCAATTGATGCTGTAGTATATGCAGCTGGAAAAAGTATCTTTGGATTAACGACAGATATTACCGATAAACAATTAAATGAGATGGTGGAGCTGCAAGTAAAAAATGTATATAAACTTATTTCGTTTGTACTTCCTTCAATGATTCGAAATCGGAGTGGAAATATTGTCATTATCTCCTCCATATGGGGACAAATAGGTGCTTCATGTGAAGTGTTATATTCTATGGTAAAAGGAGCACAAAATTCGTACGTAAAAGCTCTGGCAAAAGAAGTTGCATTAAGTGGTGTACGAGTGAATGCTGTTTCTCCCGGCGCAATTGAAACAGAGATGCTACGTGTATTTTCAGATGAAGAAAAGCAAGATATTGCAGAAGGAATTCCACTTGGACGATTAGGAATGGCAGAGGAAGTTGCAAACACAGTTGCATTTATAGTTTCTCCTCAAGCATCTTATATAACAGGTCAAATCATTGGGGTTAATGGGGGCTGGCATTGTTAAGCGCTTAAAGTAAGGAGCATTGTATTTTGTTTTCTGTTCATACATAAAAAAGGACATAATAACAAATAGTAAACATGACTCCATTACTTTATAGTGAGGTGCTTAACAATGACAGTGTTAGAAAACTTTGAACAATGGAAAGGCTTTTTAGGAGAACGTTTAGAGCAAGCGCAAGGAAAAGGGTTAGATGGCGGTGCGATTAATGACATGGCTTATCGCATTGGTGATTATTTAGCAAATGAAGTAGAAGCGCGTAATGACCAAGAAAAATTATTGATGGAGCTGTGGAAAGTTGCAGATGAACAAGAGCAACACACAATCGCAAACTTAATGGTGAAAATGGTAAAACACTAAGTAAGAAAAAGGGAGGAGGAATCCTCTCTTTTTTGTTGATGTTGAAAATCTCTAGATTAAATCGAGTTCTATTATACATTTCGCTTTCCTATTAGGGAAAAATCATATAATATAGTACATAGGTGTAAAGTAAGCAAGGGGAGTGTCATCAAATGATTGAATGGTATTTTGAATATGAAATACATAAAAACCGACCTGGCTTGCTTGGCGACGTTTCTTCGTTGATCGGTATGCTTGGTATTAATATCGTAACAATTAATGGGGTAGATAATGCTCGGCGTGGACTATTGTTAATGTGTGATAATCAAGAACAAATTTCTAGACTTGAATCAATTCTAAATACGATGGATAATATAACCGTAACGAAATATCGTTCACCGAAGCTTCGTGATCGGTTAGCAGTTCGACATGGAAGGTATATACAGCGGGATGCGGATGATAAGAAAACATTTCGTTTCGTTCGTGATGAATTAGGCTTGCTTGTGGATTTTATGGCGGAAATCATGAAAAAAGAAGGCCATAAATTAATTGGAATTCGCGGAATGCCGCGCGTTGGAAAAACAGAGTCTATCGTTGCGGCGAGTGTTTGTGCAAATAAACGGTGGCTTTTTGTATCATCGACGCTCATTAAACAGACGGTTCGTAGTCAATTAATTGAAGATGAATATAGTGATAATAATATCTTTATTTTAGATGGAATTGTTTCAACGAAGCGCGCAAATGAACGACATTGGCAGCTTGTTCGCGAAATTATGAGATTGCCATCAACAAAAGTTGTAGAGCATCCAGATATATTTGTGAGTCAGTCAGAATATACACTTGATGATTTTGATTACATTATTGAGTTACGAAATGATTACGATGAAGAAATTCAATACAGCCTAGTAGATGAAATTGAACAAGGAAATCAGAATAATTTTTCCATGTTTGACTTTTAAAGAAATATTGAGGTGTTAGCATTGACGGAATTAGGACAAAAGCTGAAAGAAGCAAGAGAACTGAAGGGTTTTTCCATCGATCAGCTGCAAGAAGTTACGAAAATTCAAAAACGCTATTTGATTAGTATCGAAGAAGGAAATTACAGCATATTGCCTGGGGATTTTTACGCACGTGCCTTTATAAAGCAATATGCAGAAGCGGTTGGTCTAAATGGAGAGGCAGTATTAGAAGAGTATAAACATGAGTTACCGCAGTCAGTTTCTCAAGATGTTCCGCAAATTTCAAGAGGACAAAAAACGCAGGAAACTGTACAAAGAGCAACTTCATCACCGATTGCAGATCATATGCCTAAAATTTTAATTACAGTGCTTATTATTGCGATTGGTGTTGCAATTTGGTTTGTTTTTCAATTTGTGCTAGGGAAAGATGACGGCCATGTAAAGCAAACAGAAAGTGCACAAACAGAAGTAGAGAAAGCGAAAAATTCACCTCTTGATCAAAAGAAAGAAGAAAAGAAAGAAGATAAAAAAGAAGAAGCACCTCAACAACCTCAGTCACAACCAACTGCATCTCAAGAAGATGTTAAATTTGTTGAGACAAATAAGAACGTATCTACATTGGAAATTCACAATAACAAAGAGTTCAAATTAGAAGTTATTGCAAAAGGTACAAGTTATGTAGATATTAAAGACGAAAATAATAATGTACTCTATACGGGTACTTTAACGGAAGGGCAAACACAACAACAGGATTTAGGGTCAAAAAATGTTGTGCGGTTAAACATTGGTAGTGCGCCAAATGTTGAAATTAAAATTAATGGGCAAACTGTTGCTTTCCCAGTTAATCCAGAAGAAATGTATCATCAAATTTGGGTGATTAAAAACTTAGGAGAACAACCTGCGCAATAATAGTCATCGTTCCGATGACTTTTTTCAATGCACAAACCGTTTTTGACATGATGGAGGAATAGCTGTGAATTTACCAAATAAAATTACTGTATCAAGAATTTTCTTAATTCCTATATTTTTAATTATTATGCTTGTTCCATTTGATTGGGGAGCATACACAATTGGAAGTGTAGAATTACCGATTCAGCACTTAGCTGGAGCTATCGTTTTTATTATTGCTTCTGCTACAGATTGGATTGATGGCCATTATGCAAGAAAACATAATCTTGTAACAAATCTAGGGAAATTTTTAGATCCTTTGGCGGATAAATTATTGGTATCTGCAGCATTAATTACGCTTGTAGATTTACATTTTGTATCAACTTGGATAGCTGTTGTTATTATTAGCCGAGAATTCGCCGTTACAGGCTTGCGTCTTGTATTAGCTGGTACAGGGGAAGTAGCGGCTGCAAAGATGCCTGGGAAAATTAAAATGTGGATGCAAGTTATTGCAATTTCTGCGTACTTATTGCATGATGTTCCATTCAATTTAATTCATATTCCAATTGCGGAAATTTCAATATGGATTGCGCTTATTTTTACGATTATTTCAGGATGGGATTATTTCTGGAAAAATAGAGAGGTTTTTGTCAATTCGAAATAACGGCTTATGGGGGAATGGAAGATGAATGCAGAGATTATCGCAGTTGGTACAGAGTTATTACTTGGACAAATTGCGAATACGAATGCCAAATTTTTATCAGAAAAGCTGGCATCTATTGGAATCGATGTATATTATCATACTGTTGTAGGAGATAACAATAATCGCTTGCGTCAAGCAATTGAAATTGCTCAAAAACGTGCAGATATGTTAATTTTTACAGGTGGATTAGGACCGACAAAAGACGATTTAACGAAAGAAACAATTGCTTCTTCTCTGCAGGAAGAGCTTGTATATGATGAAGTAGCGCTCGCTTCAATTGCTGACTACTATAAACGAACGGGAAGAGAGTTTACGGAAAATAATAAAAAACAAGCTCTTGTTTTAAAGGGGTCAACTGTGTTCGCTAATGATCATGGTATGGCTCCAGGGATGGGATTATGTAAAGATAACAAGGTGTATATTTTACTTCCAGGACCACCTAAAGAAATGAATCCAATGTATACAAGTTATGTAGAGACTTGGCTACTCCCTTTTACATCGGGTGAGAATTTATATTCTCGTACTCTTCGATTCTTTGGAATTGGAGAATCACAATTAGAGACAACGATTCAAGACTTAATAGATGCTCAAACGAACCCAACGATTGCTCCTCTTGCTTCTGAAGGAGAAGTAACGCTTCGTTTGACTGCAAAGCATCATGATGCAAAAGAGGCGGAAACGCTAATAAATGATATAGAAGAATTGATTTTACAAAGAGTAGGGCAATTTTTTTACGGATATAATCAAGATCTTCTTCATAATAAAGCAATTGCCTTGTTAAAACAAAAATGTTTGACGATTTCGTGTGCTGAAAGTTTAACAGGCGGATTATTTGGTGATCGTATTACCGAAGTAGCTGGTGCGTCTTCTGTGTTTACAGGCGGCATAATTTGTTATAGCAATGATGTAAAGCAACATATTTTACATGTTCCAGAAGAGATTTTACAAACGGATGGAGCTGTTAGTGAAGTCTGTGCTCGCTATCTTGCAGAAAATGTGAAAAAACTTATGCAAGCCAATATCGGAATTAGTTTTACTGGAGTAGCTGGTCCAGATGCCTCTGAAGGGAAAGAACCAGGGACAGTATTTATTGGATTAGCAATGGATGAACAGCCGACGATTGTTATTCCGCTTGCATTAAGTGGAAGTCGCCAGCAAATTCGTGAACGAACTGTCAAATATGGATTTTATCATCTGTATAAGAAGCTAGAAGAGATATAAGTCTCTTCTAGCTTCTGCTATTTTATCCCGCTATTTGTGGATAGTAAGACCTCACCTCAAGATTCAGAGAAAGCGAAGAAGATAGGTGGGGTCTCACTGTCCGTAAAAGCACGATTGGATGTGCTTTCCATCAGTGGAGGATGAAGAAAAAAACATTGATGGAAGTCTCACTTTATATAGAAAAATAAAGGTTTTCATCTACTGGAAAATAAAAAAACGAATAAACGTTCGATTTTTGTTGGCATAACGGAAAGAAAATATTATAATAAGGTTAGCATTTAAGTTAAGGAGGAATTTTTGAATGAGTGATCGTCAAGCGGCATTAGATATGGCGTTAAAACAAATAGAAAAACAATTCGGTAAAGGCTCTATTATGAAACTAGGAGAGCAAGCGGAACGAAGAATTTCTACTATACCAAGTGGTTCGTTAGCACTTGATGTTGCCCTTGGAGTTGGTGGTTATCCACGTGGCCGTATTATTGAAATTTATGGACCTGAAAGTTCAGGTAAAACGACGGTTTCCTTACATGCGATTGCAGAGGTACAACGCCAAGGCGGACAAGCGGCGTTTATTGATGCAGAACATGCAATGGATCCTGTATATGCTCAAAAATTAGGTGTTAACATTGATGAATTACTATTATCTCAGCCAGACACAGGAGAACAAGGATTAGAAATTGCAGAGGCATTAGTACGAAGCGGTGCAATTGATATTATTGTTATTGACTCTGTAGCAGCACTTGTTCCAAAAGCGGAGATTGAGGGAGAAATGGGTGACTCTCACGTCGGTTTACAAGCACGTTTAATGTCACAAGCTCTTCGTAAATTATCTGGTGCGATTAACAAGTCAAAAACAATTGCAATCTTTATTAACCAAATTCGTGAAAAAGTTGGGGTTATGTTTGGAAATCCAGAAACAACTCCAGGTGGTCGTGCGTTGAAATTCTATTCAACAGTACGTCTTGAAGTGCGTCGTGCTGAGCAGTTAAAGCAAGGTAATGACATTGTTGGTAATAAAACAAAAGTGAAAGTAGTAAAAAATAAAGTAGCACCTCCTTTCCGCGTAGCAGAAGTTGATATTATGTATGGAGAAGGGATTTCAAGAGAAGGTGAAATTTTAGATATGGCTTCTGAACTTGATATCGTTCAAAAGAGCGGAGCTTGGTATTCTTATAATGAAGAACGCTTAGGACAAGGGCGTGAAAATGCGAAGCAATTCCTAAAAGAAAATCCAGAAATTACAGATGAAATTGCATTCTTTATTCGTGAGCATCATGGCATTGGTGAAGAAGCGGCATCTGGAAGTGGAGAAGATATGAATCTTCTTAATGATTAAAAGACACGGTTTCGTGTCTTTTATTTTTCATCAGAGGTAAAGAAAGTAAAAGTAGACAACGCTTGACAATGAAAATAGCGGTAGATACAATGATAATGTATATTTTTTCTTATATTATATACGATACACTCTTCTCAAGAAGAGAAGTGACATTCGGATAGGACTGATACTTTCCGAAATAAGCATATGTCTATTTTAATTGTGAAATGAAGAAAGTCCCTTGAAAAGGCGGGACGACAGTCATTGCTGTACGTTGCAAGCGCAAACAATGTACATCCATGCAGTCTTTTTTCATTCATAGCAAGAGGAGGTGAAATTATGAGTAATGTAGTTTGGATACTCATCTCCATTTTGCTGGCCATCATCAGTGCAGTTGTTGGATTTTTTGTTCGAAAGTCCATTGCAGAAGCGAAGATTAACGGTGCGGCCAATGAAGCGAAGCGTATTGTAGAAGATGCAAATCGTCAAGCAGAAGCACTGAAAAAAGAAGCGCTGTTAGAAGCAAAGGATGAAATTCATACACTTCGTACAGAAGCGGAATTAGAAATTCGTGACCGAAGAAACGAGTTACAAAAACAAGAAAATCGTTTAATGCAAAAAGAAGAGAACCTTGATCGAAAAGACGAATCGCTTGAGAAAAGTCAACAATTGTTAGAGAAGAAAGAGGAATCTCTTGTAGTAAGACAACAGCAGATTGAAGATTTGGAAAGCAAAGTGGGAGAGTTAGTACAAAAACAGCAAGATGAATTAGAGCGTATTTCTAGCCTAACGCGTGAGCAAGCAAGAGCCATTATCCTAGAAAAAGTTGAAAATGAAATTTCGCATGAAATCGCTGTTATGGTAAAAGAAACTGAAATACGTGCAAAAGAAGAAGCAGATAAGAAAGCGAAAGAGATTTTATCTTTAGCTATGCAAAGATGTGCTGCTGATCACGTTGCTGAAACTACGGTTTCAGTTGTAAATCTTCCAAATGACGAGATGAAGGGACGTATTATCGGACGTGAAGGTCGTAATATTCGTACACTAGAAACGTTAACAGGTATTGATTTAATCATCGATGATACACCAGAAGCAGTAATCTTATCAGGCTTTGACCCAATTCGTCGTGAAACTGCTCGTATTGCTCTTGATAAACTTGTACAAGACGGCCGTATTCACCCAGCACGTATTGAAGAAATGGTTGAAAAATCAAGACGTGAAGTGGATGAGTATATTCGTGAAGTTGGAGAACAAACGACTTTTGAAGTAGGAGTACACGGGTTACATCCAGATTTAATTAAGATTTTAGGTCGTTTGAAATTTAGAACAAGCTACGGTCAAAATGTCTTAAAGCACTCTATGGAAGTTGCTTATTTAGCTGGACTAATGGCAGCTGAACTTGGTGAAGACGAAAAGCTTGCTCGTCGTGCTGGCTTATTACATGACATCGGAAAAGCAATCGATCATGAGGTTGAAGGCAGCCACGTTGAAATTGGTGTTGAGCTGGCGACAAAATATAAAGAGCATCCTGTTGTTATCAATAGTATTGCATCTCACCATGGCGATACTGAACCGACTTCTATCATCGCAGTTCTTGTGGCAGCGGCAGATGCACTGTCAGCAGCAAGACCTGGAGCACGAAGTGAGACGCTTGAAAATTATATTCGTCGTCTTGAAAAGCTTGAAGAGATTTCTGAGTCTTATGAAGGTGTTGAGAAATCCTATGCAATTCAAGCTGGACGTGAAGTTCGTATCTTAGTGAAACCAGATACAATTGATGATTTAGAGGCTCATCGTTTAGCGCGTGATATTCGAAAACGTATTGAAAATGAACTTGATTATCCAGGTCATATTAAAGTTACTGTTATTCGTGAAACACGTGCAGTTGAATACGCAAAATAAAGTGGTGGTGTTACACCACTTTATTTTTTTGTGTCGGGAATGGACACAATATAGAAAAGTATGTAGAATCGGAAACGATTCATGAAATAGAATAATGTAAGTAAATTCGTATTTTTCATAAGTAGAGATTGCTACTTATAAAACTAAACTACGAGGAAAGTATAGATGGAAAGGGTAAACACAATGAGAATTTTATTTGTTGGGGATGTAGTAGGCTCGCCAGGAAGAAGCATGATTCAAGATTACGTGCCTGCATTAAAGAAAAAATATACACCTACAGTTACGATTATTAATGGAGAAAATGCTGCAGGTGGACGTGGAATTACAGAGAAAATTTATCGTAACTTCTTAGAGTGCGGTGCACAGGCAGTTACACTTGGAAACCATGCATGGGATAACCGCGAAATTTTTGAATTTATCGATAATGCAAAGTACCTTGCAAGACCAGCAAATTTCCCGGAAGGAACACCAGGAAAAGGGCTTATTTTTGTAAATTGTAATGGTATAGAAGTTGCAGTGATTAATTTACAAGGTCGCACATTCCTTCCACCAATTGATTGTCCATTCCGTAAAGTGGATGAATTGATTAAGATTGCGAAAAAGCGTACGAATATTATTTTTATTGATTTTCATGCTGAAACAACGAGTGAAAAGCAAGCGCTTGGCTGGTATGTAGATGGACGCGCTACAGCGGTTGTTGGAACGCATACGCATGTTCCAACTGCGGATAATCGTATTTTACCAAAGGGAACAGCTTATATTACGGATGTTGGTATGACAGGTCCATATGATGGGATTTTAGGGATGGATCGTGAAGCGGTATTGAAGAAGTTTTTAACAAATCTTCCAGTACGATTTGAAGTAACGAATGGAAGAACACAGTTAAGTGCTGTGTTAATTGATGTGGATCCAAATACAGGAAAAGCTAAGAAAATTGATCGTATTTTAATTAATGATGACCAGCCATTTTTTGAGTAAAAAACACAAAGGCTAGAAAAGGAAAAATATTTTAATTTTTAGAAAAATTACAGAATTTTAGCAGGAATATGAATCATTGCTCGTGAATATAAGTTAAAAGTGAATTCAATCGCTAATACTTTTTTTAAGAAACGAGGAGGAAACGAGCAATGGAAATATTAAAAGTTAAAGCAACTTCGGTACCTAACTCTGTAGCTGGTGCACTTGCTGGAGTTATTCGTGAGCGTGGTTCAGCAGAAATGCAAGCAATCGGTGCTGGTGCATTGAATCAAGCCGTGAAGGCAGTAGCAATTGCGAGAGGATTTGTAGCGCCGAGTGGTGTGGACTTGATTTGTATCCCAGCTTTCACAGATATTATGATTGATGGTGAAGAACGCACAGCAATTAAATTAATTGTAGAACCTCGTTAAATTGGATGACCTGTTTGCATTTGCAAACAGGTCATTTTTATCCCACATTAACGGGCAGTAAGACGCCCACCTCAAGATTCAGAGAAAATCGAAGAAGATAGATGGGGGATAACTGCTGGCATGCGCCCGATTGGTTTAACTAATAATCAGTGGGGGCTGAAAAAATCCTCACTGATTAAAGTTTCACTTTATCATTTTCTGTAAGAAGAGCTTCGCTTCAAATTGAATAGTAAATGAGGCTGGTTCTAGAAGAAGGGATGAAGAACATTGAAAATTTTTGATGCGCATTGTGATGTATTATGGCAGTTATGGATGGGAAAAGGAAAAAAATCTTTTCAAAATGATTCATCTTTACATATTACGTACGATCAGTTAAAACAAAATGGCGGCAGTGTTCAATGTTTTGCGATTTATGTGCCGGAAGAAGTGCCATATGGACAACGATTTGCAGTTGCATTAGAGATGACAAATATATTTCACGAACAAATCTTGGCACTGCCGAATATAAAATGGATCAGGACAAAAGAAGATATTCAGCAATTAGGAAAAGATGAAATTGGAGCGCTTTTAACTTTAGAAGGATGCGATGCAATTGGAAATGAATTAGAGAAGCTGAAAACGTTGTATTATCTTGGGGTTCGTTCTGTTGGGCTTACTTGGAACTATGCGAATTTAGTTGCTGACGGAGCATTAGAGTCTCGAGGCGGTGGTCTAACACTGTTTGGAAAAAAAGCAGTGGACGAGTTAAACCGTTACAAAGTATGGACAGATGTTTCACATCTGTCAGAGAAAGGATTTTGGGATGTGATAGAACTTGCAAATCATCTCATTGCTTCTCATTCGAATAGCTACGAGTTATGTCAGCATCCAAGAAACTTAACGAATGAACAAATAAAAGCATTAATCCAAAAAGATGGAATGATTGGGATAACATTTGTACCGATGTTTTTAGCTGCAAATAAGTCTGTTTGTATGGATGATATATTGCGCCATGTTGAGCATGTATGTATGCTTGGTGGAGAAAAGAATGTTGGATTTGGATCAGATTTTGATGGAATAACAGAAACAGTGGTACATGTAGAACGGTATGAACATTATGAATATGTCATAAATGAACTATTAAAACGATATAAAGAAGAACAAGTAAACAATTTCACATATCGTAATTTTATACACCACATTTCATTCTAAGTTATCTCTTATACAAGAGGTTATAGAGGAAAAATAAATATTAGAAAATTTGAAAAATATTCGATAAAATTGTATCAAATTCTTGCATTTTTACAGTGGTAGAGCTAGAATTGTAAACGAATTAAGATTATGCAAAACATTTACTGAAATCAGAAGAGGTATAATTTGTGTCCATTGTAGTTTCTTGGCTCAAAAAGTGCTAAACTAGTACTGTAAAAAAATACACTACAATGTATGAAGCTAAAGGGGTGTAGGAGATGATTAGTCAACTTTCATGGAAAGTTGGAGGACAACAAGGTGAAGGAATTGAAAGTACAGGAGAAATCTTTTGTATTGCATTAAACCGATTAGGTTATTATCTATATGGTTATCGCCACTTTTCATCACGAATTAAAGGTGGTCATACAAACAATAAAATTCGCGTAAGTACAACAGAAGTACGCGCAATATCAGATGATTTAGATATCTTAATTGCGTTTGATCAAGAAACAATTGACTTTAACTTCCACGAACTACGTCCAGGTGGGATTGTTGTTGCAGATGCAAAATTCAATCCAAGCATTCCAGAGGGAGCAGATGCAACTTTATATGCGATTCCGTTTACGGATATTGCTTCTGAACTTGGTACATCTTTAATGAAAAACATGGTTGCGGTAGGAGCGTCTAGTGCTGTATTAGGATTAGACGAAAATGTATATTTAGAAGTTGTTGATGAGATTTTTGGTCGTAAAGGAGAGCAAGTTGTTGAGAAAAACATGGAAGCAATTAAACGCGGCTCTCAATATATGAAAGAATTGCTAGGCGAAAAAGTAAATATGATGCAACTTGAAAAAGCAGATGGAAAACAACGCATGTTTATGATTGGAAACGATGCAATCGCATTTGGCGCAGTAGCTGGTGGTGCTCGTTTTATGTCTGCTTATCCAATTACGCCTGCTTCTGAGATTATGGAATACTTAATTAAGAAGCTTCCAAAAGTAGGAGGAACTGTTATTCAAACTGAAGATGAAATCGCTGCTTGTACGATGGCAATCGGTGCAAACTATGCTGGTGTACGTACATTAACAGCGTCAGCAGGTCCTGGTTTGTCTCTAATGATGGAAGCAATTGGTTTAGCTGGGATTACAGAAACACCTCTTGTTATCATTGATACACAACGTGGTGGGCCAAGTACTGGTTTGCCAACAAAACAAGAACAATCTGATTTAATGGCAATGATTTACGGTACGCATGGCGAGATTCCGAAAATCGTCATGGCACCAAGTACTGCTGAAGAAGCGTTCTATGATATTGTAGAAGCATTTAACTTAGCGGAAGAATATCAAGTTCCTGTAATCTTTTTAACAGATTTACAACTTTCTTTAGGCAAACAAACAGTAGAACCACTTCAATTAGAAAAGGTTGAAATTCGCCGTGGTAAACTTGATTTACATGCGGAGTTACCAGAGCGTGAAAATAAAGCATACTTCAAACGTTATGAAGTAACAGAAGATGGCATTTCACCACGTGTTGTACCTGGTATGAAAAATGGTATTCACCATGTAACAGGCGTAGAGCACGATGAAACAGGTAAACCATCAGAGTCAGCACTTAATCGCAATGCACAAATGGATAAACGTTTCCGAAAAATGGAAAATATTAAATTCAATACCCCTGTATATAAAAATGCTAAATATGATGACGCTGATGTATTATTAGTAGGCTTTAACTCAACTCGTGGTGCAATTGAAGAAGCGATGGAACGTTTAGAGCAAGAAGGGTTAAAAGTAAACCATGCTCATGTTCGCCTAATTCATCCGTTCCCAACAGCTGAAATGCTGCCACTTGTGAAGAGTGCAAAACGTGTTGTCGTTGTAGAAAACAATGCAACTGGACAGCTTGCTAATATTATGAAGATGAATCTTGGCCACGGTGAGAAAATTTCTAACCTATTGAAATATGACGGAAATCCATTCTTACCGAAAGAAATTTACAACGAATGCAAAAAAGGGGTTGTTTTAAATGGCAACATTTAAGGACTTTCGTAATAGTGTAAAGCCAAACTGGTGTCCAGGTTGTGGGGACTTCTCAGTGCAAGCGGCAATTCAACGTGCGGCTGCAAATGTAGGCTTGAATCCTGATGAATTAGCGGTTATTTCTGGTATCGGATGTTCCGGTCGTATCTCTGGTTATATTAACTCTTACGGTGTTCATAGTATTCATGGACGTGCCCTTCCAATTGCACAAGGTGTAAAAATGGCAAATCGTGATTTAACAGTTATTGCCTCTGGTGGTGACGGTGACGGTTTTGCAATCGGTATGGGACATACAATTCATTCTATTCGTCGTAATATTGATATTACGTACATTGTTATGGATAACCAAATTTACGGTTTAACAAAAGGCCAAACTTCTCCTCGTAGTGAAGCGGGCTTTAAAACAAAAAGTACGCCGCAAGGGTCGATTGAGCCAGCACTATCTGTAATGGAAATGGCATTAACTGCTGGAGCAACGTTCGTAGCACAAAGTTTCTCTAGTGACTTAAAAGAATTAACACAGCTAATTGAAGCTGGTATTCAACATAAAGGGTTCTCACTTATTAACGTATTTAGCCCATGTGTAACTTATAACAAGGTAAATACGTATGATTGGTTTAAAGAGAATTTAACAAAGCTTAGCGAAGTAGAAGGATATGATCCATCTAATCGTATGGTTGCTATGCAAACATTAATGGAAAACAAAGGGTTAGTAACAGGTTTAATTTATCAAAATACAGTGCAACCTTCTTACCAAGAGCTTGTAAAAGGATATAGTGAAAAACCATTAGTTCATGCTGATTTGCAAATGGACCAAAAAATGTTTGATGAACTTGTAGCAGAATTTATGTAATATATGAAGGCTATCGAAATTTCGATAGCCTTTTCTAATGCAAAGTTATGATAAAGTATCTTTGTGATGGGGTATACTTCCTTTACTAAGAAAATTCAGAATGATAGAATAATAAATAAGAGTTACATTATATACGAGCTCTTCACCTCCCTTTAGTATCAGGTAAAATCGTTCATGAATGCAAGGCCTCTCTATTGTTTAATTTGACTGAACGCTTTATACTATAATAATGTGTATAGGAATGAAGCGATAGGCTTTTTATAAAGACAAAATAAACAACAACTAAAAGTCAAAACTGTGTATATGTAAGGTTGAAAGGAGATTATTCATGAACGAAGAGCAACGATTAGCAGGTCAACAAGCAACTTCAACTACTAAAAAAGCAGAAAAAGATTACAGTAAATATTTTGAAAGTGTATATCAGCCACCTTCTTTAAAGGATGCGAAAACACGCGGAAAAGAAGAAATTAAAATTGAGCGTGATTTTGGCTTACCTGAAGAGTTTCGCAATTTTGGTACAGGAAGAAAGTTCTATATCCGTACTTATGGATGTCAAATGAATGAGCATGATACGGAAGTAATGGCCGGTATCTTTACAACTCTTGGATATGAACCAACATTCTCTACAGAAGATGCAGATGTGATTTTATTAAATACATGTGCAATTCGTGAAAACGCTGAAAATAAAGTATTCGGGGAACTTGGACATTTAAAATCTTTAAAACAAAGAAATCCTGATCTTTTAGTCGGTGTTTGCGGTTGTATGTCACAAGAAGAATCTGTCGTAAACAAAATTATGCAAAAACATCAGCATGTAGATATGGTATTCGGTACACATAACATTCACCGTTTACCATACATTTTAAAAGATGCTATGTTCTCGAAAGCGACAGTTGTTGAAGTATGGTCAAAAGAAGGAGATGTCATTGAGAATCTTCCGAAAGTACGCCGTGGGGATATTAAAGCGTGGGTAAACATTATGTACGGATGTGACAAATTCTGCACATATTGTATTGTACCGTATACTCGTGGTAAAGAGCGTAGCCGTCGTCCAGAGGACATTATTAAAGAAGTACGTCATTTAGCGGCAAATGGTTATAAAGAAATTACACTACTTGGTCAAAACGTAAATGCATACGGAAAAGACTTTGAAGATATGGAATATGGTTTAGGAGATCTTATGGATGAACTTCGTAAGATTGACGTAGCACGTATTCGTTTTACAACAAGCCATCCGCGCGACTTTGATGATCGTTTAATTGAAGTACTTGGAAGAGGCGGCAATTTAGTTGAACACATTCACTTACCAGTACAATCTGGAAGTACGGATATGTTGAAAATTATGGCACGTAAATACTCACGTGAGCATTATTTAGAACTTGTACGTAAAATTAAAGAAGCGATTCCAAATGTAGTACTAACGACTGATATTATCGTCGGTTTCCCAAATGAAACAGATGAACAATTTGAAGAAACGATGTCGTTATATCGCGAAGTAGGTTTCGATAGTGCATATACATTTATTTATTCACCACGTGAAGGCACACCAGCTGCTAAAATGCAGGATAATGTACCGATGGAAGTGAAAAAAGAACGCTTGCAACGTTTAAATGCGTTAGTAAATGAATTTTCTGCGAAGCAGAATAAAGCGTATGAAGGACAAATTGTTGAAGTGCTTGTTGATGGAGAGAGTAAAAATAATCCTGATGTACTTGCAGGCTATGCACGTGCCAATAAGCTTGTAAACTTCGTAGCTCCAAAATCTGTAATCGGTCAGCTTGTAAAAGTGAAAATAACAAAAGCAAAAACTTGGTCTCTAAACGGGGAATTGGTTGAGGAGCCGATCGAGGTGAAATAATAGATGAAAATCTTTACAAAAGATGAAATTGTAGAGCAAGCGAAGGAATTAGCAAAAATGATTTCTGAAACAGAAGAAGTTGATTTCTTTAAACGTGCAGAAGCGCAAATTCATAAAAATGAGAATGTAAAACGCACGATTGATGAAATTAAAGCTTTGCAAAAACAAGCAGTCAATCTACAACATTATGGGAAATGGGAAGCGCTAAAAAAAGTAGAATCAGAAATTGATGCGTTGCAAGATAAACTGGATGAAATTCCAGTTGTACAGCAGTTCAAATCTTCTCAAACATATGTAAATGATTTATTGCAGCTTGTCGCAAGTACAATTTCAAACAAGGTCACAGATGAAATTTTAATTTCAACTGGCGGCGATGTATTAAAAGGAGAAACAGGTGCTGAAGTAGCAAATAAAAAAGGCACATGTGGCTGTTAAAAGAGATGTCGAATTCGACATCTCTTTTTGTTTCATTTTATGTATTATCTCCTTCTAGAAAGTAGAAGTTTCACGTTACATAATGAGCAGGACAGAGCATTTGCAAAAAAGAATAACACATTCCGCATTTGTCCCGCATATAATGAATTGAACATTCATTGAGGAGGGGTTCGTATGTCTGAATTTAGAGAAATTATTACGAAAGCAGTTGTGGGAAAAGGGCGTAAGTATATGAAAACAACCCACACTGTTACACCGAATCATCCGCCGACAAGTATTTTGGGGTGTTGGGTTATTAACCATGCATATGAAGCAAATAAAAATGGAAAGTATGTAGAAATCGAAGGATTCTACGATATTAACACATGGTATTCGTATGAAGAAAATACGAAAACAGAAGTCGTGACAGAGCGTGTGCATTACACAGATGATGTGAACATTGGTTATCGTGATAAGAACTTTTCTGGGGAAGATTTAGAAATTGTTGCACGTGTCGTACAACATCCAAATTGTTTAGAAGCTGTTATTTCACCAAATGGAAACAAAATGGCTGTCACTGTGGAACGGGAATTTGTAATAGAAGTCGTGGGTGAAACAAAAATTTGTGTGAGTGTGAATCCGGAGGGCTGTCAAGAAGATGATCAGCAATTTGAAGTTGAAGTTGAAGTAGATGATGATGAGTTTGAAGAACTTGATCCGAACTTTATCATAGAGGAAGAAGAATAAGTTGAAGCTAGGGAGAATCTCTTCCTAGCTTTTTGTATATGTTTCAGATGATGGAACAAAATCATTCGTGTATAATTGTGTTATAATATATTTTTAAAGTGAAAAAGAAAGACGTATGGGGGATCAAAATGGCACAGTACACGCCGATGATGCAGCAATATTTAAAGATCAAGGCAGATTATCAAGATGCCTTTTTATTTTTTCGATTAGGCGATTTTTATGAGATGTTTTTTGAGGATGCTGTAAAAGCAGCACATGAACTTGAAATTACATTGACGAGTCGCGATGGGGGCGGGAGCGAACGGATTCCGATGTGCGGGGTACCGTATCACGCTGCGAAAAACTACATTGAACAACTGATTGAAAAAGGATATAAAGTAGCGATTTGTGAACAAGTTGAAGATCCAAAAACAGCAAAAGGTGTTGTGCGCCGTGAAGTTGTTCAGTTAATTACGCCAGGAACGATGATGGAAGGTCGTACAATAGATGAAAAGGAAAATAATTTTCTCGCAGCACTAGCACATTTTGAAGATGGTTCCTATGCATTAGCATGTAATGACTTAACAACAGGTCAAAATACAGTAACATTGTTAACTGGAACACTTGAAGATGTATTACTAGAAGTATATGCAACGGGTGCGAAAGAGATTGTCGTATCTTCCACGTTCTCTAAGGAAGAATTGGACAAGATGTTAGCAACATTAAAAATGACGGTTTCATATGAGGAAGAAACGAAAATTCCAGAGAGTCTTAGACACCTCGTTCAAAATGTAACGCAAACGAAATTAATTGCAGCAGTTGGACGTTTATTTAACTATGTTTTACGAACACAAAAACGTTCACTAGATCACCTGCAACCGGTTGAAATTTATTATACAAATCAATTTATGAAGATTGATGTTCACTCTAAACGTAATTTGGAGCTAACAGAAACCATTCGAACAAAAGAAAAAACAGGCTCCCTATTATGGTTGTTAGATAAAACAAAAACAGCAATGGGTGGACGAATGTTAAAGCAGTGGATGGAACGCCCACTCATTCAAAAAGAAAAAATTGAAGAACGTTTAGAGATGGTTGAAACGTTTGTGAACGATTATTTCTTACGTGAAGATTTAAAAGAAAAATTAAAAGAAGTATACGACTTAGAACGGTTAGCAGGAAAAGTTTCATATGGAAATGTCAATGCGCGTGATTTACTGCAATTAAAGCGTTCCTTAATGCAAGTTCCGGCTATTTTAGAGGCAGTTAGTCTGTTAGATAATTCTTATGCTGCAAACTTAATTCAAGGTGCTGATCCTTGTGAAAGCTTAACGGCGTTATTAGAGAGAAGTATTCAAGAAAATCCGCCACTTTCTATAAAAGATGGTGACATTATAAAAGACGGTTATAGTGAGAAATTAGATCAATATCGCTACGTAAGTAAAAACGGAAAAACATGGATTGCAGAGCTTGAAAAACGTGAGCGTGATATAACAGGAATTAAATCATTAAAGATTGGTTACAACCGTATTTTTGGTTATTATATTGAAGTTACAAAAGCAAACCTTACCGCACTTCCAGAAGGACGCTATGAACGAAAACAAACACTTGCGAATGCAGAGCGTTTTATTACAGACGAATTAAAAGAAAAAGAAACATTGATTTTAGAAGCAGAAGAAAAAATCGTTCAGTTAGAATATGATTTATTCACGGCTCTTCGCGAAGAAGTGAAAGTGTTTATTCCGAAGTTACAGCAATTAGCGAAAATTATTAGTGAACTAGACGTCCTTCAAAGCTTTGCAACTGTAAGTGAAGAAGAACAATTTGTAAAACCAATATTAACGAGTAAACGAGAAATCTTTATTAAAGATGGCCGTCATCCGGTCGTTGAAAAAGTATTAAACGGCAAGTTGTATGTTCCAAATGATTGTATAATGCCTGAAAATATGGATGTTTTTTTAATTACTGGTCCAAATATGTCCGGTAAAAGTACGTATATGCGTCAATTAGCACTTATTACTGTTATGTCGCAAATCGGTTGCTTTGTACCAGCAGCAGAAGCTGTACTCCCTGTGTTTGACCAAATCTTTACGAGAATTGGGGCAGCAGATGATTTAATTTCAGGACAAAGTACGTTTATGGTTGAAATGTTAGAAGCAAAAAATGCGATTGCGAATGCATCGGAAAGAAGCTTAATTTTATTTGATGAAATTGGTCGTGGTACATCTACGTATGACGGTATGGCATTAGCGCAAGCAATCATTGAGCATATTCATGATCAAATTGGTGCGAAAACGTTATTTTCAACACACTATCATGAATTAACAGTGTTAGAAGAAAGTTTAGATCAACTGAAAAATGTGCATGTTTCAGCGATTGAAGAAAACGGAAAAGTTGTCTTCTTGCATAAAATTCAAGAAGGAGCAGCAGATAAGAGTTACGGAATTCACGTTGCTCAGCTTGCAGAGCTGCCAGATAGCTTAATCGCTCGTGCCAAAGAAGTATTAGCGCAGCTTGAAGGTCAAGAGGAAGTAACCATTCCAAAACGAACGGAAGTCAAAGTTCCAGAAGAAATCGTACAAGAACCTGTAGTCGTGAAAGAAGAACTAGAGGCATTGCCGCAAGAAGAAGTGGAAGAAGAATCACAGCTATCCTTCTTTGCGGTGGAACAAACAGCGGAAAAAGAAGATAAGTTTGTACTCGATTCAAAAGAAACAGCAGTATTAACACAAATCAAAAAAATAGATTTACTAGATATGACACCGCTAGAAGCATTAAATGAACTGTACCGTTTACAGAAAAAGTTGAAGAAAGGATGAGTAAGTAGATGGGGAAAATTCGCAAACTCGATGATCAACTTTCTAACTTAATTGCAGCGGGAGAAGTAGTAGAACGACCTGCTTCAGTTGTAAAAGAACTTGTCGAAAATTCCATCGATGCGAATAGTACATCTATTGAAATCCACTTAGAAGAAGCTGGATTATCGAAAATTCGCATCATCGATAATGGAGATGGAATTGCTGAAGAAGACTGTATCGTTGCTTTTGAACGACATGCAACAAGTAAAATTAAAGATGAAAATGATTTGTTTCGTATTCGGACGCTTGGTTTTCGTGGTGAAGCATTGCCGAGTATTGCGTCTGTTAGTGAATTAGAGTTAGTAACGAGCACAGGGGATGCGCCAGGAACACACCTTGTTATTAAAGGTGGCGAGATTTTGAAACAAGAAAAAACAGCGAGCCGTAAAGGAACAGATATTACGGTTCAAAACCTGTTTTTTAACACACCAGCACGTTTAAAATATATGAAAACGATTCATACAGAGCTTGGAAACATAACGGATATTGTATACCGCATTGCTCTATCACATCCAGAGGTCTCTCTGCGTTTGTTTCACAATGAGAAAAAACTGCTTCATACATCAGGAAATGGTGATGTAAGACAAGTTCTTGCTGCAATTTACAGCATTCAAGTCGCGAAAAAACTAATTCCAATTGAAGCAGAATCGCTAGACTTTACGATTCGTGGTTATGTAACGTTGCCAGAAGTAACGCGTGCATCTCGTAACTATATGTCAACGATTGTGAATGGTCGTTACGTTCGGAACTATGTCTTAATGAAAGCTGTGCAGCAAGGCTATCACACATTGCTACCTGTTGGACGTTATCCGATTGGCTTTTTATCGATTGAAATGGATCCGATGTTAGTTGATGTGAATGTTCATCCAGCAAAACTAGAGGTTCGCTTCAGTAAAGAACAGGAACTATTGCAGCTTATTGAAAAAGCATTGCAAGATGCCTTTAAAAAAATTCAGCTCATTCCTGATGCTGGTGTTACGACAAAGAAAAAAGAAAAAGATGAAAGTGTTCAGGAACAGTTTCAATTTGAGCATACAAAACCGAAAGAACCATCGATGCCAAATATTGTTTTACCAAGTGGAATGGATGAGCAAGAAGAAGAAAAGCCAAAGCAACAGTCACCGCTTTGGAATCCACCAAAGCAAGAATGGCAGCCACCACAATCTCTCGTAAAAGAAGAAAACAATTGGCAACCGTCCAAGCCAATTGTAGAAGAACCGCTTCCACAAGAGAATGAGTGGGAAGAGCGTGAGGAAGATTTTGAGTTAGAAGAACTGGAAGAAATGCAAGAAATCGAAATGAACGGAAACGATTTACCACCGCTTTATCCAATTGGGCAAATGCACGGAACATATATTTTTGCTCAAAATGATAAAGGTTTATATATGATTGACCAGCATGCAGCTCAGGAGCGCATTAACTATGAATATTTCCGTGATAAAGTAGGACAAGTTGCACCAGAGGTACAAGAATTACTCGTTCCATATAGAATTGATCTATCACTCAATGAATTTTTACGAGTAGAAGAACAACTAGAAGAACTGAAAAAAGTAGGATTATTCCTAGAGCAATTCGGCCATCAATCGTTCATTGTACGTTCACATCCAACATGGTTTCCAAAAGGACAAGAAATGGAAATCATTGATGAAATGATGCAGCAAGTATTGAAATTGAAAAAGGTTGATATTAAAAAACTGCGCGAAGAAGCAGCTATTATGATGAGCTGCAAGGCATCTATTAAAGCAAATCAATATTTAACGAACGATCAAATCTTCGCCTTATTAGAAGAACTGCGAACAACAACAAATCCATATACATGTCCGCATGGCAGACCGATTATTGTGCATCATTCGACTTATGAACTGGAGAAGATGTTTAAGCGGGTGATGTAGGATTTTTGTGAAAAGGGAAAAAAGTTCGCTACTGAGTAATGAAAATTGTTTATACTGTTGAAAGTTAGTATAAAGAATGAAAAGTACTACTGAATTAATGAATTTTTACGTTATTATACTAAAAAAATGATAATGTAAGAGAAGAATATTTTAATAGATAAAAAAGCATGACAATTGTATGTCATGCTTTTTGTTAGTTATCCGTAATTTATAGGTTCGATGTTTTGTGGTACGTATAGAGACTACTAATGGTAGAGTGGATTTGAGTCAATATTTTGGACACAAAAAAGTTAAATCTAAGCTACCTCTTAACCAGATCTTCTATTGCTTGGGGAGTTTTATAACCAATGCTACTATGAATCCTCTTGCGGTTATATCATCCCTCGATGTATTGAAATAGTGCTAAGTTTGCGTGTTCAAATGTGACATATTTTGTGCGATATACTTCTTCTTTCTTTAAAATAGCGTGAAATGACTCGATACAAGTGTTATCATACGGACACTTCCTCCTTGAAACCCATTGTAAGGACTCAACTAAGTTGTGTCCTTATGATTATAAACTCTACTGTGGACAAATTCTTTTGCGATAAATGAATAATGGAAAGAAGTTGGTTTAAGTACTAACTTCTTTTTTTATATATTTCTTGAAAAGTAAAAGTAAGGTAAACACATCCGTGATAGTCATTAAATAGAATAATCCTTATTTGTACTGGAAATGCTAATATAAATTGTTAAAAAGTGAGTAAAGGATGTTTTTTCATGCTTAGAAAATGGATGAAAAAAGTGAAAACTTCGAATGAATGTGAAAACTTCCAAAACAAAGAAGTAAAATCTTTCTCTGCCAAAGTAGATGACGACATACTCTTTATCAAAAGTTCACTTGTTCATACAGAAGATCTCATTATTCATGATTTATCTGAACATGGTTGTCTGCTTTTTATTGAATCCCTGGTCGATTTAGAGAAAATCTCCGATAAAGTTTTAACTCGCATTAATAGCAGTAACGATGAAATCATATGCGACAAGAAAATCGTTAACTTATATGATGCCACTAGTTTACTTTTAGATGGATATTCTATTTTCATTTCTGAAGGTAAGAACTACGCAGCTGTTTTCTATACTTCAGCTTTTGAAAAGAGAGCGATTCAAGAGCCTTTAAGTGAAAAAGTGTTAAGGGGTTCACATGATGGCTTTATTGAAAGTTTAGAAACGAACATTCAATTAGTTCGAAGGTCCGTTAAAAATCCGAATCTAATGGTAAGGTATATGACGCTGGGAGAGAGATCCCACACGAAGATTGCGATTATCTATTTAGAGGGTTTGATCAACAACGACATTGTCAATGAATTGTTTCGCCGATTATCTTACTTAAAAGTTGATTATATTCAATCACCTGGACACATCCAGGAATGTATTGAAGATGAAGCATTTTCCCCTTTTCCGCAAATGTTAAATACGGAACGGCCAGATCGGGTGACGTCTAACCTGATGGAAGGAAGGTTTGCCATTTTATCAGAGGGGAGTCCAACGGCCATTATTGCACCCATTAATTTCTTTGCTTTTTTACAATCACCTGACGATTATAATAATCGTTGGCTGATTGGTTCTTTCATTACGTTATTCCGTATATTAAGTATTATGATTGCGATTGGGTTACCTGCTGTATACATTGCAGTGGTTTCCTTTCATTATGAGGTAATCCCATTTGAACTTTTATTTGCTTTAAAAGGAACATTAGAATATGTACCCGTTGCCCCCATTGTGGAAGCCATGTCCATGCTTATTATCTTGGAACTGTTAACTGAGGCGTCTACTCGTTTGCCAAGTCCGATTGCCCAAACGATTGGTGTGGTTGGCGGTTTAGTCATCGGGACTGCGGTAGTGGAGGCTAATTTAGTATCGAATTCCATGATTGTGGTTGTGGCTTTAACAGCAGTGGCTTCCTATACCGTTCCAGTAACTGAGATGGGAACATCGATTCGCTTGCTTGGTTTCCCTCTTATGGTCGCTTCTTCTTTATTTGGCTTTATCGGGATTGTGATCGGGTTAATGATGATTCTCGTTCATTTATGTAAGTTAGAATCCTTTGGTACACCCTATTTTTCGCCCTTAGCACCTTTTAAGTTATCAGAAAATAAAGGTACTATTATCCGCCTTCCGCTTTGGAAATTTATTAAAAGACCTACCAGTACACGGCCAAAGGATATCATCAGAATAGGCAATCTTAGAGGATGGAAACGAAATGAATGAAAAGAGTATTACCCAAAAACAATTATTTTTTATGATTTTTCAATCCCAAGTAGCAAGCGGGCTACTATCACTACCATTTAGTGTTCATAAACATACCAAAAGTGATGGCTGGATATCTATTCTTATCGCTGGCACTAGTATACAACTATTGATTTTACTATTATGGATTTTACTTTGGGGATTTAAAGGAAAGAACTTCTATGAGATTACGGTTATTGTTTTTGGTAAGTATCTGGGGAAGTTTATTAATTTTTTATATATCATTTTCTTTGTGCTTGTTATGTCTTTATTGGCTCTTAGGTTTTCAAATTTTTTAAAAAAATGGATTTTAGATTATACACCTTTTTCGATTCTCGTATTGCTATTAATTGTAACGGGGATCTATATTGGTCAAAACAATTTGCGGGTCTTAGCCCGGTTTTACACACTTGTTACTGGGTTAATCATTTTATCCACTGCACTTCCTTGGTTCTCATTTTTGACTAATATTCAATTCGCGTACCTATTCCCAATTGGCCAATCAGGATTGAGAAATATGGTTATAGGTGCCCATGATGCGATGGTGGCCATGATAGGATTCGAATTAATGCTGGTGATTTTACCCTGCGTTGAAGGTACATATAAACAATCATTAAAAAGCATTTTGTTGGCAAATATGATGGTCACTTTGTTATATGTCTATTTTACGGTAAGCTGTTATTTGATATTTAGCCCTGAGGAGATCAAGATTCTTCCAGAACCTGTTTTATATATATTGAAAGCAGTCAATTTTCAATGGACAGAGAGACTGGATTTAATCTTTTTATCTATTTGGATTATTCCTATGTCTACATCTTTCGTCACCTATTTATATCTTTCTAGTACAGGAGCAGCGAATATGCTTCATAAAGGACAAAGAAAGTACCCCGTATGGTACTTGCCGCTGATTGCGTTTCTGATTGGGTTATTTTTTTCCTCCGAGTTCAAAATTGAACAATTTGGAAAATATGTTTCTTTTGGAAGTTATGCCTTTCTTCTCTTTATTCCACTACTTACGTTACTCATATCCATAGTAAGGAAGAAGTTCAGCTATAGGAGTTCATCTATATGAGAAAAAAAACGGCCATCTGCTTCGTTAGCATCTTATGGTTATTAACAGGGTGTTGGGATCAGCATCTATTAAAGGATAATAGCTTAGTTTTGGGAATCGGTCTTGACGCAGCCGAAGGCGAGAAAGTAGTCAATACGGCAGTCATTCGGGCCCCTAAAGCAGAAAGTGGCGGGACTGGAAAACCCTCTTCAACAAACGTCATTTATAGTGCAATTGGAAATACATTTCGAGAAACACGGGCAGGTATCGAAAAACAATTAGGCGGAGAATATGCTCCAAATAAATTAAGGGTTCTTGTCATGGGAGAAGATTTAGCTAAAAAGGATATTTATCCTAACTTAGATATTCTCTATAGAGATCCTAGGAATTCTTTATCGGCGAAACTGTTGATTGCCAGAGGTACGGCAAAAGAACTTTTGAGCATTAAGAAGTCAAAAGAAGTTTTTATAAGTCAAAAACTGCTGGAAGCTGTCAATAGATCAGAAGAACATACCCTTATTCCAAGTGAAACCATTCAATCGATTTGCCCGGATTTATTTGATCCCGGGAAAGACTTTGCATTGCCATATATTATTAAAGAAGGATCAGACTCTTTTAAAATACTGGGAATGGCCCTTTTTCATGATAGGGTGTTTACGGGTAAGGTATTGAAAGGTGAAGATGCGACGACCTTGTTATATCTAAATGGAGAAGAAGGGGATGTTGCAAGATTTACCCTTAAGGTTAATCCGGAAGAGGCACGGCATCAGAATCAATTCATATCGACCAGCACTTTTTTAAAGGATCATACTTTAAAAGTGAAAGTAGATAAACTTCATAAAATCTCAGCTGAAATTACCTTGAAAATTAATATCACGGCAATGGAATATCCGCTAGATCATTTTTACAAGCAAACTGTAATAAAGAAATTGAATAAAGAGATCTCCAAGCAATTAACACAAAAAGCTGAATTTGTCATAAAGGAACTACAACAAGCAAATTGTGATTACTTTGGAATAGGCAGGAAAGTGATGGCGTATCATCCTGAAACATGGAAGGAGATTGATTGGACAGATACGTTCCCCACTATTGATATAAACACTAAAATCGAAACAGAAATAACAGGGACGGGTATTATTAAATGACGGTTTATTAATCTAAGTGCGACACTTCTTCCATGAAACCCATTGTAAGGACTTAACTAAGTTGTGTCCATATGACTATACTAACTCTAGGTGCGATTGTTGAACAACAATTAAAAGGGCGATACATATTATGCGTGACTAATATGTATCACCCTTTATTTTTACGACTTTTTTATAATCTATTTTTATGAAATTTGTTCATAATATAATAATGGTTATATTATAGGTTATCCAATAACCAATAAAACATCCTATAAACTGACCGGAGATCAGTATTTAATAGATTATTTGTAGTATTTAAAGTTGGCATGATTCTTGCTTAAAAGAAAATGTAAGCGCTAAACTTTATAACACAATGAAATGAGGGGGATGACCTGTTCAAGAGTCAATCAAAATAAGGGGGTCAAAGCTCCAAAGGAAAGAAGAGGAGCAAGATGAAAAAAGAATTTTGGAATTGGGGGAAACTTCATGCAATCTATTAGGAAAGAGATAGCAGTTGAAAAGACAGCCGGTCAGGAGAAAGCGGAGAAGAAAAGAAAATTCGTACAGCCTGACGCTTATGTTTTATTATTTTTCGTTGCATTAATCTGCGCTATTGCGACATACATTCTACCGGCAGGTCAATTTACAAAGATAAAAAAGGGAGATATTTCCATGACGGTGCCTGGAAGTTATCACCATGTTCATTCAAATCCCACTGGTTTCGTAGATTTCTTTACTACGATTCAAAACGGAATGGTGAAAGGCGCACCGATTATTTTCCTTATCCTATTTACAAGCGGAGCTTTAGCTATCATTGAAAAATCGGGTGCGCTCGATGCGTTTCTTAAGTCCACCCTTATCCGATTGAAAAATCGCTTGCTATTTTTAATTATCCCTGTAGGATTGATATTTTCTGTTTTAGGAACAACTGGAATTGTCACCAATGCTGTAATCGCTTTCATCCCGTTAGGGTTACTTGTCGCACGTGAGTTGAAATTGGATCCTATTTTCGGCGTTGCCCTTATTTATCTAGGAACCTATGCTGGTTGGAACGTACCTGTTTTTGCTCCTCAAACGCTTGGGCTATCCCAGCGTATTGCCCACCTTCCGCTTTTCTCGGGAATGGGCTACCGGGTCATTATCTACCTAGCGTTTCTGGCTGCTACTATTATATATATATATATGTATGCACGCAAAATTCGAAAAGACCCAAACAAGAGTATCCTCGGTCCAGAATCGTTCGCTTCTGAGATTGCAGAGAAAGGTGATGAAGTAGCGACTACGGTAACGGTTTCCTTGCAGCAAAAGCTAATTTTATCGTTTGCGGGATTATCCTTATTAGGTTTTATGATTTTCTCTCAGGTATTTAAATGGACGGAAAATGAAATGGCTGGTCTTTTCATTTTTATTGCCATCGGCGTTGGTTTAATCGCGCGAATGAGTGCAAATGATATTGCATTTACATTTATTCAAGGCTGTAAACAAATGGTCTATGGAGCTCTCATTGTGGGGATGGCCAGAGCAGTAGGTATAATCCTTGAGGATGCAAAGATATTAGATACCATCGTCAATGAATTGGCAAAACTCCTTGAACCGTTATCTCCGATTGCCGGTTCGATTGGAATGTTTATTGGAAGTGCGGCTCTGCACTTTTTGATTTCTTCCGGTTCTGGGGAATCTACTGTGTTGATGCCGATTCTTATCCCTTTGGCAGATTTGATGCATATTACGCGTCAAGTAACTGTCCAGGCGGTTATGTTTGGGGAAGGGGTAGTAAACACAATCAATCCGACATCCGGTGTGCTGATGGGTGTACTAGCAATGAGCGGCATCTCTTATGGAAAATGGCTGAAGTTCATGCTTCCATTAACGGCAGTTTGGTTTGTTCTCTCATGTATTTTCATCATTATCGGTATGATGATCAACTGGGGACCTTTCTAAGAAATTAACGATAAATAAAGGAGACTCCAAATATGGATAAAGTACTAGAATATTTAAAACAACACCAAGAAGAGATTATGGAGGATCTAAAAACACTTGTGCTAGCTGAATCGCCTTCGCATTCGAAAGTACAGGTGGATCAATGTGGAGAAGTGATTCAACAGCTGTTTAAGAAGTATCTTGACGTTGAGGCGGAAGTGATTCCCCAAGAGCATGCGGGGAATCAGCTGCGGTTTAGTTATGGGGAAGGCGATGCCCAAATCTTAATCATATGCCATTTTGACACTGTCTGGGAGGTGGGAAGGCTTTCCTACCGAGTAGAGGGAAACAAGGCGTATGGGCCAGGCATCCTGGATATGAAAGGAGGAATTACCCAAGCTCTTTGGGCGCTGAAAGCCTGCCGTGAGTTGGGAATTTCCTTAAACAAAAAGATCGTTTTCCTTTGCACCAGCGATGAAGAGCTTGGAAGCAAAATGTCTAGGGCGTTGATTGAACGTGAAGCTTTAAAGAGCGAGGTTGTTCTCGTTCCGGAGCCAGCAGCACCACATACAGGTGCACTTAAAACAGTCCGAAAAGGGGTTGGCAAGTTTTCTATCAAGATTAAAGGAAAAGCAGCGCATGCAGGGCAGGATCATCAGAATGGAATTAGCGCGATACAGGAAATGGCTCATCAGATTTTATTCTTGCACTCACTTACCGATTATGAGTCGGATACAACTCTAAATGTCGGCGTGGTACAAGGCGGAAGCTCCGAAAATGTGGTAGCAGAACAAGCGGAACTGGCTGTGGATCTGCGAATCAGCCAGCTCGGTGAGGGGGAGCGTGTTTCGGAAATCATTTATGGGCTAAAGCCGCATCAGGAAGGGATATCCTTACAGGTTTCAGGTGGAGTTGTCCGCCCGCCTATGGAAAAAACAGCTCAAAATGAAAAATTGTTTAATCTGGCAAAAACATGCTCATCTGAATTAGGATTTCACTTGACTGAGGAATCAGTAGGTGGGGGCAGTGATGGGAACTTCACTTCCGCATTAGGCATTCCAACGCTAGATGGGTTAGGTCCAGTGGGAGAAGGTAACCATGCCGAACATGAGCATATTGAAATCAATCAGCTTCCCGTTAGGGCCGCCTTGATTGCCCACCTTCTTCGTAAATTATAATTTAAATAAAAAAAATGCAACTCCAGGTTTGGTACTTGCATTTTTTTTTTTTTTTTTTGCATAGGAAAATTTAAATTAGAAAAAGCGTGAAAAACGAACGAATTTTCCTATCAGGATAAAAAACTTCCTCTAATAGCGATCTGGTTTCCTTGAAATACTCTGATAGGAGTTTTTTATTTATAGTTTTAGGTTTGTTTTTAGATTATTTTTATTCTAAAAAAAGGGTTTTAAGAGGAGAGACAATGGAGAGATCAAAATATAATAATGGTTATATTATAGGTTATCCAATAACCAATAAAGAAACTTAAAAACTGGCCCAATACTAATAAAACAACTTAAAAACTGACTAAATATCAGTGTTTAGTAGGATATTTCAATTAATTAAAAATTGGCATAATTCTTGCGTAATAAACTGTAACTTCTGAAGTTTATAACACAATGAAATGAGGTGGATGACCTATTGAAGAGTCAATCAAAATAACGGGTTCAAAGCTCCAAAGGAAAGAAGAGGAGCAAGATTGAAAAAAATTTCGGAATTGGAGGATACTTCATGCAATCCATTAGGAAAGAGACGACATTTGAAAAGACAGCCGCTCAGGAGGATTGAGGTGCAAAAAGAATTAGATAGCTAACTCAACATGAATATTACTTACTCCATCAGCAATTTTTATTCAGAATGAAAACCTTATACCAAATATTAACGGTAAAATAATTTTAATATTCATAATATTACTTATATTTTTGTTCATATTTTGATAAAATTCGATGTTTGCACCAGAACTATTATTTATATTTATGAAGAAATTGGTAAAGATTGAGAGGTGAGTAAAGTTAATGATTTGAGAAAATTATTAGCTCTAAACAAGAGTATTGATGAACATCGCCATGACATGTATGAATTCGCAAAGGAGAAAAGCTTATCAGATCCACAGATAATAAAAATCAGCCAACAATTAGATAGAGAAATTATCATATGGCAAAAATCGGTTCTTGTGCAAAAAACAGGGCACAATTGCGATTAATCCCTAAAACTTGGACATACTGATACTATCAATCTAGAAAAGGGATGGTGTTCAGTGTGAAGAAGCAAAGTTTTTTTAAACGGAAGCACTATGAGCCTGATATTATTTTACCAATGCAACAATTCATTGATTTTGCTTTGAAAGTCAATAGTTTACTAGGAAAAGGTCATGCAAAGGTTGAAATCTTCCTTTCATGTTGCGTTATGTTAACTCGATATGTATAGGGTATACATACATTCTATATGGCTTTTTATCTTAGATGTTCCGTAAGCTAAAACTAAACAGATTCGATTTTAGAAGGAGAAAATAAGAATGTCTAAATACGATGAGTTATTTCAAGATTACGTTTTTGAACTAATGAAGGCTGTTATCGAAGAAAAAGAACGATTTGAAAGAATTCGTAAGATAAATCAGGATAAATTCGAAAGTAAGCAAGAGTTAGAAAAATGGATTCAAGAGAGATTTGGACCTATCTCTACTCAAGGACGCATTATTGCTGTCTTAAGGAAATATTGGTTGAAATGTGAAGAACTAAATATGCTAGGTGAAGATGAGTACGCTAATCCGAGAGATTTTGTTGTAGATTGGTTATCAGGAACGCACCAAGAACTGTATGAGATTATAAAATCTATGCCATATTATCCAATTGGAGTTGATGAAGAAGGAAACTATTGTTAACTTCCGCTGACGGGAATTATGTGAA